>JAWKPW010000006.1:0-97883 GCA_041390465.1 Desulfobacterales bacterium
ACCCGGACTGCTTAATTATTAAATAATTCAAGACAGTTAAACTCGCAGGTCGGGTTAGGCCAAAGGCCGTAACCCGACATCTGATTATCCAAAAATTAAATTGGTTGTGTACTATATCAAAGCCAATGGAAAAAACGGTGCAGGGATTCATTGCGGGCATGACCGCTCCTCCGGGACGGCGGCATGGGACACGCGGGAGCCATCATCAGCGGCAACAGCGGCACCGGCCAGAGCAGGGCTGCATCCATGAAAGCCAACGGCATCAGCGTATGCGAAAATCTGGCCTATCTGAAAGATGTGTGTCAGGAGACCTTTGCAAAGGTCTGCCCAAAAAGACATCCGGAGTTTTTCAAACTCCGGATGTCTTTTTTTCTGCGGGGTTACCGTGCCTGATTTTTCCGTGTGCGGATTCATTTCCGTCATTTGATTTCCATCCGCAGCGCAATTTTCAAGGGGCAGCGTGGCGGTATTGGATATGCCTCTGCCATATACGCATGCACCGGCTTTCCTCCGGCAACAGTCAGATTCCGCATAACCACCGTTCTGAATGTGTTTTTCAAATTGGCATGTCTCCCTGTTTCCTTGTTTCCACACTCTGTTCCGAAGTGCCAAAATGAAGTGAAACGGAATTTTGGCCAGATTTTCCGCATCTTTTCAGTGTTCCAAACTGTCAGACTGAGCCTGCCGAAGTCTGTCAGTCCGGGACTCCCTGTCTCAAAACCCGGAGCGGATGGCAAAAATTTCTTTTTTGCACCTGTAAATTTTCACTTGATATTTTTTTGGGAATATCGGAAAATTGAGCAGATTGGAAGTATTGCGGAGAGCAGAAGGAAGAATGCGTCAGAAAAACCGGTTGGAGCCGGGGCAGCCCCGCGCGGGTTCCGGCTGCCTGAAGGGAGAATAAAAAGGTCTGTGATTTCCAGCCTGCCGACAGGAAGCATCCCCCTGTCTGAAAAGGAGAAAAATACCATGAAATTCTGTTGTTCGCTGGCAATCATCATGCTGCTCTGTCTGTCTTTTGCTGACGCGGCATCAACTGCGGAGGAAGCACAGGCAAAAAAAATGGTGCTTGTCTGCTCCACCACCCAGATTGCGGATTTTGCCCGTCAGGTGGCCGGAGATCGGTGTGAGGTCAAATCCATTCTTGCGCCCGGCGCTGATCCCCACACCTATATGCCCGCGCCAAAGGATGTGCAGGCGGTCATGGCAGCGGATCTGACCCTGCAGAACGGTCTTCATCTGGAAGGAAAAAACTGGATGGCAAATCTGGCAGCAGATGCGGGAAAACCCCTGATTACCTGCACGGAAGGCATAGAGCCCATTGCCTTTGAATCTTCCGGAGAAAAAATTGCTGATCCCCATGCCTGGTTTTCCCCCCGCAATGCAGCCGTGTATGTGAACAATATTCTGAGAGCCCTGATTGAAGCCGATCCTTCCGGCAGAAGGCATTATGAGGCAGGAACCAGACTTTTTCTGCAGCAGTTGCGCGTATTGGACGCATGGATACGGGAGCAGGTCAGCCGCATTCCTCCTGATCGACGCGTACTGGTGACAAGTCATGATGCGTTCAATTATTTCTGCCGCGAATACCGCTTCAACGCGGCGCATGATTATCTCAGTCTTGCACCGGTGGGATGGTCAACCGGCAGCGAGGTTGGTGCCGGCATGACGCCGGAACGGAGGAAAACCGTCACAGATTCCATCCGCAGCTACAGGGCTCCGGCCGTATTTGTGGAAACCAGCGTCAATCCCAAACTGATACGGGAGATTGCACAGGATGCAGGCATCCGGGTGGGAGGGCAGTTGTATTCTGATTCCATGGGGGAGAAAGGAAGCGCGGGAGAAACCTATATCGGGATGATGCGGGAAAACACCCTGACCATTCTGGAGGCTCTGGCTGCATCCTTCTAAGCTGCGGCAAAAATGTTTCATCCTGTTTTTTGGAGAAAATTCAGGGTGATCAAAAAGATATTATCCTTTATGCGAATTAACAGTCAGAAGCTGTTTTAAAAATACCGGCACCCGGATTTCCGGAGTGCAAAAG
This sequence comes from Desulfobacterales bacterium, assembly GCA_041390465.1. Taxonomy (GTDB): domain Bacteria; phylum Desulfobacterota; class Desulfobacteria; order Desulfobacterales; family Desulfococcaceae; genus JAABRU01. The sequence continues at coordinate 2,045 of JAWKPW010000006.1, forward strand.
TTAAGTCCCGAAGCGGGCGATCTTTTGCAGTTTTGCGAAAAACCGCCCTCCGGCCCTGATTTTCGCACTCCTTTTTTTCCGGAGCCTCTGGGTTGAAGCGAAAAAATTTCGGAACAAACTCCGCCGATATTTTTAAAACAGCTTCTTAATACTACTTTGGTAAAAATTTCAGAATGAAGAAAAAACAGATTGCTGTCTGTTCATGCAGGATTTGACAACTTTTGAAAAGTTGCCAAATCGTGGCAGAACCTGACGCTTGCTTCACATTCTTTATAAGCCGGGAAACAGTGCACAGAAATCTTTTGCAGAAAATGAAAAATATGAGACAAGACAAAAGGTTTCAAAGACTGCCCCGGCATGGGGAGAGATTCTGAACCCCAAATTGCTTTTATCCCATATATAAAGACGGTTGAACTATGCAGGAAGGAATCCGGAACAATATTGCTGAACTGGGCATATTCATCGTGTTTGAGGTGCTTTTCATTCTTTCCCTGACAAAAGGCCTCTCCCTGATGATCACCCTGCCTGTTTCCACTGTGCTGATTGTTATCCTCATGATACGTTCGGCAAAGAACGGCCGTGCAGCCCGTCTCGCGATGGAGAAAGGGATGCAGGAAGTGGCACGGGAAAAAGAGGCCCGGAAACAGGCAGAGGAAAAACTGGAGGAAAGCAGAAAAATTTTTCAGACCTTCAGCCGATCCTGGCCGGAATCCATCCTGATGGCCGATGCACAGGCACAAATTTATTTCTGGAATCCTGGAGTGCAAAAGATGTTCGGTTTTCGGGAAGAGGAAATCAGGGGAAAAGACTTCCGGGAGCTTTTTGCACCTGACACCTTTGCAGCAGAGGGGGAAAACATAAGACCTGCGGGAAAAAGAGGTGTTTCCGGCCTGACAGAGTGCAAGGCCATGCGAAAGGACAAAACGGAATTTCCGGCTGAACTCATGATGGTTTCGGTACTTCTGTATGATTTGAAATGTTTTTTGATAGCCGTCAGAGACATATCCGGACTGAAACAGAAAGAAGATGAGATGCAGGAAGCCTGCCAGACCGACCCGCTTACAAAACTTTACAACCGGCAGCATTCTTTAAACTGGCGGCACGTGAAATGGAACGTGCAAAGCGCTACAATCAGATTGTTTCCCTGATTCTTATGAATATTGACGAGTTGACAACCATTAATGAAAAATATGGAAATGAGGCCGGAGACAGTGTGATAAAGGCGCTCGCGGCAATTGCGGGAAACAATGTCCGGAGTGTGGATATTCCGGCCCGGATGAACGGAGGCGAAATCGCTGTTCTGCTGCCCGGCACCGGTTCGGAAATGGCGGTGATCACGGCGGAACGGCTTCGGGAGATGGCTGAAAACACAATCATTCCCGCGGGGGAAGAGCATATCTCCTTTACTGTCAGTGCCGGAGTTTCCCGAATCCTGAGCAGTCCGTTCCATCTGAACATCCTGCTCAGGATGCGGACAGTGCCCTTTTTGCAGCCAAAGAAAAGGGGGGAAACCGGGTGGAAGTCTGCACTTATGAAAATGAGATTTATCCGGAATAAAGATGGACAGAAAATGCACACCGCAAATCGGCAGGATACTGCTCCCACTTTGCCGCAGAGTTTGTCTGACAACAAATCCCCATTGAATTTATAAAATATTCACTTCCTGTTTCCACACCTTGCGTCAATGCCGCAAGGTCAGGATTCGGGAGAAAATGCAGACTCCCAAACCCTTTGTCAGGAACTCCGAATCAGTCATTTTCCGCCCGGTCTGATGGCGCTGACGAGTTTTTCGATGGGGAATCGCTATGATACCGATTCCCCATTGATCTGAAACATACGTTTTTCAGAAAAACCCGATTTTTCCGGAAAAATCCGGTTTTTGAACACACGGAAACCTCTTTTTTCCTGCTTATAACTATCTTTTCAATGGAGAATTGGTATGATACTGATTCTTCATTGAAAACATGCTTTCTGTCAGGTTTGTTTTAACCGCAAAGGGCACAAAGAGGGCACAAAGGTCACAATAAACTGACAGGACTGCATAAAATCAATGGCGAATCGGTATGACACCTCATCGAATGGAAAACAATTCTCAATTTTCATGCAAAAACGGATATTGGTCAATCTTTCTCCCTGCTTTTTCCTGAAGAAAACTCTGTACATCCTGCAAACTGAGGTTGACATGTCATTCCCAAGAGGGTAAAAGGGATTCTTTTTTAATATATACTTAAAAAAAGGTTGATGTTTTAAGCAGGACTTGGGGATTTGAGCCGGATTTGACAACTTTCCGGAAGTTGTCAAATCTTCGGGAAACAGTATGCAAAGCCGGTTAAATGGACGGATGCCGTTCCCGAAGTTTGTCAAAATTGTGAAACACTGTGTATGCTGAAGCAAAAATCAGTTGGTTCAAACAAATGAAAAAGAGGAGATTTTTTAATGCACGACATACTGCGTCTGATCAAAGAAAGAGATCCGGTGGAAAAGGATCCCACCGGTTGTGGCTGAAGTTGTGGAAACCATTCAGCCGGTGCTGGATCGCAATCCCGAATACCGCCAGGCTGCTGTGATGGAAAGAATTACAGAACCGGAACGGGTGATCATGTTCCGTGTTCCCTGGATGGATGACCGGGGACAGGTTCGGGTCAACCGGGGATTCCGGATACAGATGAACAGTGCCATCGGTCCCTATAAGGGGGGATTCCGCTTTCATCCCTCGGTAAACTTGGGGATTCTCAAATTTCTGGCCTTTGAGCAGGTGTTCAAAAACGCGCTGACCACACTGCCCATGGGCGGCGGCAAAGGCGGGTCCGATTTTGATCCCAAAGGCAAATCCGACAATGAAGTCATGCGCTTCTGTCAAAGTTTCATGATCGAGCTTTTCCGTCATATCGGGCCAAATACGGATGTGCCGGCCGGAGACATTGGTGTCGGGGCAAGAGAAATCGGCTATCTTTTCGGCATGTACAAGAAACTGCGCAATGAATTTACCGGAGTGCTGACCGGCAAAAGTCTCAACTGGGGCGGCAGTCTGATTCGTCCCGAAGCCACCGGATACGGCTGCGTGTATTTTGCAGCGGAAATGCTGGCCACGCGCGATGAGACTCTGGATGGAAAAGTCTGTCTGGTTTCCGGTTCCGGAAATGTGGCTCAGTTCACTGTGGAAAAAATCCTGCAGATGGGCGGAAAGACTGTCACGCTTTCAGATTCTTCCGGTTATATTTTCGATGAAGAGGGAATTGACGCATCGAAGCTGGAATATGTCAAATATCTCAAGAATGTGCGGCGGGGACGGATCAAAGAGTATGCGGACAAATATCGACGGGCTGTTTACACCCCGGTGGATCCGGCACTGGATTGCAACCCTCTGTGGAATCACAAGGCAGACTGCGCATTTCCCTGTGCCACCCAAAATGAAATTCTGGGCAAGGATGCTCAGAATCTGATGAAAAACGGGGTGAAACTCGTCAGCGAGGGAGCCAATATGCCCTCTGTGCCTGATGCCATCAATATTTTTCTGGATCAGAAAATCCTTTATGCACCCGGCAAAGCCTCCAACGCCGGAGGGGTGGCAGTATCCGGTCTGGAAATGTCCCAAAACAGCATGCGTCTCAACTGGCCCCGGGAAGAGGTGGACGGCCGTCTGAAAATAATTATGAAATCCATCCATAAAACCTGTCTGGATGCCGCAGCAGAATACGGACAGCCGGGCAATTACATGGCAGGGGCCAATATCGCGGGATTTGTCAAGGTGGTCAATGCCATGCTGGATCAGGGACTGGTCTGATCCCCGTCTGTTCTGATTTCTCATTCTCCGGTTCCCGTATCCAAAGCGGGAACCGTGCTTCCCTGAATCCATCTTCCGGAGTTCCTGCTCTGTCAGATGAACACAACATGAGCCCGGACATGAATCCTGCCATCAGCTTCCGGAGAAAATCAAAAATGCTTTTGCCGGATGAGTGCCAGCAGTTCCCCGCTTTTTCTTTCCATGCGCAGTTCTTCCTCTTCGGATTTTTCATGATCATATCCAAACAGGTGAAGTATGCCGTGTATGAGCAGCTCATCAAGCCTTTCTTCAAAGGAGATTCCCATGTCTTCCGCCTCCCTGAGAGCCGTATCAGCGGAAATGACCACATCTCCAAGCAGATACGGGGAAATATCGGAAAACTCGCCTTCCTGCATGGGAAAGGCGATGACATTGGTTGCCCCCTTCCGTTTCAGATAGACTTCATTGTATTCAGCGATTTCCGGATCTTCACAGATCAGCACGGACAGCTCGGCATCAGGCGATCCCAGAGCGTGCAGGACTGTCAGCGCGATCCGCCTTATCCTTTCCGGTGCTGCCGGATCCGCCTCTGTCCTCTCCGGTGACAGATTTCGATTGTCTGTGATCAGTACTCCCATTTTTCTCCTTTCCGTCTGTCCCCGCCCTCTGTTCCGGGTATTCAATGCGGTGATGATGGATGCCGTTGAGTATTTTGTTGAAGGTTTTTGAAATGTTGTCCAAATCCCGCAGCGTGAGTTCACAGTCATCCAACTGACCGTCAGTGAACACATTGGTAATCAGATTCCGGACCAGTCCCTGAATCCTGGAGGGTGTGGGATTTTCCAGAGTCCGGGATGCCGCCTCCACCACATCCGCGAGCATGACCAGCGCAATTTCACGGGTCTGGGGCTTTGGACCCGGATAACGGTAATCGGCAATGTTGACCGCATCCTCTCCCTTGAGCTGTTTGGCCTTTTCATAAAAATATTTGATCAGACTTGTGCCGTGATGCTGGCGGATGGCATCCGCAATGTCCGGGCCAAGTTTGTTTTTCACGGCCATATCCACGCCGTCTTTGACATGGGAAATCAGAATCAGGCCGGACATGGAAGGAGCCAGTTTGTCATGACGGTTTTTGCCATCCTTCTGATTTTCAACAAAATAGAGCGGTTTGCGGATCTTGCCGATATCGTGATAGTATCCGCATACCTTTGCCAGCAGGGGATTGGCTCCGATTTCGGCCGCGGCCGCCTCCACCATGGAGCCCACCACCACGCAGTGATGGTAGGTTCCGGGAGCCTCCATCATCAGTCTGCGCAGAATGGGCTGTTCCAGATTCGCCAGCTCCAGCAGGGTGATATCCGTAATATATCCAAAAATCATTTCCATAAGCGGCACAACGCCTGCTGTGATTACACCGGAAATGATTCCGCTCATAAACGCGGCAGACCAGATCCAGAAGATTCCTGTTCCTGAAAAATCCCCCATATAAAGGGACAGGGCAGCAGACAGCCCCATGTTCAGGATCCCTATCTTGAACCCTGCCCGGATAAAGACCTTTCTCTCCCGGCAGCTCTGCATCCAGTAGGCAGCCATGAGACAGGTGAGAAAAAAATAGACAAACACCTCAAAGCGGCTCTGAAAGATCACGGCAACACAGAAAGAAAGAACCATTGAATAGGTTATGGCGACCCCGAATCCCATGAAAAGACAGACTGTCATGGCTCCGGATGCCAGAGGAATGCCGAAAAATCTGGAATTTTCAGACAGATCAAAAGGCGTGCTTCGGGCCAGGGAATCAAAAACCGTGAGGGATATGCCCGGAAAAAGGAAGTAAAGAGCCAGCATGACAGAAAGAAACAGCAGTTCCCGGTTTGTTCGCAGTCTCCGTCTGCCGGGCTGCCGCGTATGCAGAAAAACCGTTATGATCAGAAGACTCATCACGATTGCCAGGTTCCCAATCACCCTGGCAAACCGGCTTTCCTGCCGATGCTGTCTGCGCAGGGCTTCGAGTTTGAGCAGTTGCAGATCCGTGACCCGCTCCCCCTCCCGCAGAAGCATTTCTCCGGCCTTGATTTTGTAGAAGATGGGCTGAACCGATTCTGCGGCTTTTGTCTTTCTCTGTTCGGTTTCATTCAGATTGAAGGTGATATTGGGCTGAAGGAGCTGCTGGGTGACATCCACAATCAGGTTGACCAAAGTGTAATTCTGCTCCCTGAGAATGGGCTGTCCCACAATGCGCACCATGGTTTTGGCCTGATCCAGCCCGTAAAATTTCTTCAGATTTGTCACAATCCGTTCTTCCTGGGAGCCAACAGTTCTCAGTACGATCCCCCGTTCCGACTCCCGCATGAGAAGTTCTTTGTTGGCCACCACCCCGTTTTCCAGTATTTCTTTCAGAATTTTCAGAATCAAATCAGAAACAGACGAGGAAAACTCAGCGGTTTCCAGAATTCGGAAAGCCCCGGTGCTGAACACAATGCCAATCTGTTTTTCAAATTCCTCTTTTTTTTCCCAAATCCGTTCATTAAGACTTTTTCTTCCATTTTCCGCTTCATCGCTGTCGGAAGAAAAGGTTTCCGCCGATTCCCTGATCCTGTCTTCCTCTTCCCGCAGTATATCCTGCATCATGTGAAATGCGTTTTCCACATCCAGCGTGATTTTGGAGACCAGTTCCGCATTGTGATCATAGACGGTGAGAACAGATTCGGCAGACTCCTTGCGTTTTTTTTCCGTTGCGGCTTTGTCTTCAATGAGAAAATCAGCCGGAGCCTTGATATCCCTGTCTGCCACGTCTCCCTGCTGCCAGGTGTGTTTTGTGAAAATGATATGGGGATACAGAATGACAGTAAACACGGTCATCAGAGAAAAAAGCAGCAGCCACCGGACCGGTTCCCCGGTTTTCAGAAATTCGGCGAGATCGTTTTTGATTTTTCCGATTTTCATTTGCTCACAGCAGCCGCGGATTCTGTGCCGGACTTTGCACTTTTCCTGCCCGCGTCAAGTTCCTCGTATGCCTGGATGATTTCCTGCACCAGCCGGTGACGGACCACATCGGTTTTGGAGAAAAAAATGAATTTGATGCCCCGGACTTCCTGCAGAATGTCCCTGGCTTCCACCAGCCCGGACATGCGGTGGGCCGGCAGATCGATCTGGGTGACATCTCCGGTGATGACAGCCTTGGAATTGAAGCCGATGCGGGTCAGAAACATTTTCATCTGTTCCGAAGTGGTGTTCTGTGCCTCATCGAGAATGATAAAGGCATCATTGAGGGTGCGTCCCCGCATGAAGGCAAGAGGCGCCACCTCAATCACGCCCTGCTGCATCAGTCCGGATGCCTTTTCAAAACGCATCATGTCGTGCAGCGCGTCATACAGGGGTCTGAGATAGGGATCCACTTTTTCCGTGAGATCTCCGGGCAGAAATCCCAGAGCCTCGCCCGCCTCCACTGCGGGCCGGGTCAGGATGATGCGGCTGACAATGCCTTTGGAAAGAGCGGCCACCGCCATGGCCATCGCCAGATAGGTTTTTCCGGTTCCTGCCGGCCCAATGCCGAACACAATGTCAAAATGGCGCATGGCATCAATATAATCCTTCTGATTGCGGCTTTTGGGCGTTATGGAACGCTTTTTGGAGGTGATATAGACAGTATCCAGAAAAATGTCTTTGAGGCAGGCACGATCATCATTGCACAGAACGCTTACCGCATAGTCAATGTCATTGGGATAGACAGGATAACCGCTTTTGATGAGATCATACAGTTGGCTGAGAATTTTTTCCGCCAGACTGGTTCCAATGGCCTCTCCCTGTATGGATACACTGCTGCCTCTGGCATGGATATGCACTTCCAGGGCATCGGCAATTCTCTGGAGATTGCGGTTGTGCTCCCCGAAAAGCTGCCGGGCGCGTTCAATATCCGGGAATGTCAGATTTCTGCTGTTTTCATCAGTTTTTTTTTCCATATGGTGCAACAGGTTCCTTGATTGGAGCGAATGGTTCACGGGCAGCCGGAAGCCGGATTTTGCCACAGGATGTGACGGATTCTGTGCCGGAGTTTTCCGCATTGGGAAAACCGGGTTCCGAAATCTCCGGGCCCCGGTTCGTGAGAATTTTTAAAATGCAACATACCGCTTGCGGCAATGATGATACAGGCCGTCTGTTTTTGAAAAAATCCTTTATTCCAGCAAACTTCGGATGCTGTCCGTGATTTCTTCCGCTGAGGCCGGTTTGGGAAGATAATCATCGGCCTCCATGCTCATGCCGTCAGAATGGGAATAACGGGTGGAAGACACATGATCTGCCACAGCCGTGAGCATGACAATGGGAATATTGCGGTACGCATCACTGCTTTTCAGTTCCCGGCACACTTCGTATCCGTCCTTTTCCGGCATCATCACATCCAGAACAATGGCATCCGGCGGATTTGCTTTCACCTTTTCAATGGCCTGAACGCCGTCATAGGCAACCTCAACGTCAAAGCCCTCTTTTTTCAGATTTTTCTGGACAATGGCAGCAAAATCCGGTTCATCATCCACAACAAGTATTCTCTTTTTGCTCATTTTTTCTCCTTTTCTGTGACAGACAGAAGTTTTGAATTCCAGATTTTTTTCCTATACCACGAATTTCACTTCTGAGCAACAGACAATGAAAAAGAGAGCTGCGGGAAAATCCCTTTTTTCGGCTGAATGAAAAATATTTTCAAAAAAATGAAAAGAATAGTCCCGGATCCGGAGAGCGAAAAAGACTCATACGCTGCTTTCCCCAGAAAAAAAATTTTTTTTCCGAAATTCCCGCCTTTCTTTGGTCTTGACTTATCCGCGTCAATCGTTTATAAGGACTTTCTGAATGCGCCCGTAGCTCAGTGGATAGAGCGTCAGCCTCCGGAGCTGAAAGCCGCTGGTTCGATTCCAGCCGGGCGCACCATATCCGGCCTCACAGTTTTTCCCATCTGATTTTCATGAATTTCTTTTGCTCTGTTCTTGCACATCCGGCTGCCATGATTATTATGACTTCATTATCCTCATAATATCAAACAATGGAAATACATACATGCCCATAAAAAACGAAAGAATACCCGATCCCAAGGAAATTGAAAGAGAGCTCGCCGAATTTCTTGCCAAAAAATTCGGGGGGGAAGTGAAAATCATATCTCCCATGAGCATTCCCCAGGAACTTGTGATGGAAAAAGGCAGGATCCGGGAAAAAAAGAAAAAAATCAGCTTTGATCTCAAACCCCGTGATCTGATAGCCTATCTGGATCAGTACATTGTGCGGCAGGATCAGGCAAAAGCCATCCTTGCCACCAAAATCTGCACGCATTTCAACCGGATCCGTTACAGTGAAAATATGGGGGATGAGGCGGAGCAGCCTGTGGGACGCATCAAAAACAATGTGCTCATGATTGGGCCTACGGGCGTTGGCAAAACCTATATGATCCGGCTCATTGCCAAAAAAATCGGGGTTCCCTTTGTAAAGGGGGATGCCACCAAATTCAGCGAAACCGGTTATGTGGGCGGTGATGTGGAGGATTTGGTGCGGGATCTGGTCAGGGAGGCTGATGATGACATTGAACTGGCCCAGCACGGCATCATTTATATAGATGAAATTGACAAGATTGCCTCCAGCCGGAACATGATTGGCGCGGATGTTTCCCGCACCGGTGTGCAGCGGGCACTGCTCAAGCCCATGGAAGACACAGATGTGGAACTGAAAGTGCCCCATGATCCCATTTCCATGATTCAGGAAATCGAGCGTTTCCGCAAAACCGGCAAACGGGACAAACGGGTGGTCAACACCCGGAATATTCTGTTCATCATGAGCGGAGCCTTTGCCGAACTCCCGGAAATCATTACCCGGCGCATGAACAGAAAAGGCATTGGTTTCGGCGCGCAGTTGAAGGGAAGCCGCAGCCCGGATGAGATTCTCCGGCATGTGCGATCCGAAGACCTGATTGAATACGGTTTTGAGTCGGAATTTATTGGCCGTCTGCCGGTTCATGCCGTACTGGAGCGTCTGAGCGAGGAAGATCTGTTTCAGATTCTGAAAAATCCGAACAACCCGGTGATTCTGGGGAAAAAACTGGATTTTTCCGCATACGGCATACGCATAAAGTTTCAGGAGGAGGCTTTGCGCAGTCTGGCAGCCCGGGCTTTCAGGGAAAATACAGGGGCCAGAGGGCTGGTCAGTGCGGTGGAACGGGCGCTCCTTCCTTTTGAAAAAATTCTGCCCTCCACCAAAACAAAGTTATTTCCGGTGACAAAGGAACTGACAGAAAATCCGGATGACTTTCTGGAGGAACTGACAGAAAATCCGGATCAGAGCCGTATAACGCAACTGTTTGAAAAATTGGAATCTGAGGAAAAGGACTTCATTCATGCCTATATTTATTCCGATGAAGGCCATCTGTCTGAAAAATACAACCTGCCGCTTACACCATCACGCGCGGATATTGTGGCTGATTATTATTCCGCACATGCAACAGATGTGGAAAACATCATCCGGAAAGTCAAACTCTGTTCCGATGAAATCAAGAAAATGGAACTGTATTTTTACAAAAGCCATGACATTAACATAGTCATGGAGGAAGATGCCATTGACGATATTATCGGAAAGGTTCTCAGGGAAGAATCACATATGGATAAGTTTTACAAAAAACTCAATCTTGATTTTGAATACGGCCTGAAACTGGTGCGGCAGAAAACCGGAAAAAACCGTTCTTCATTACCCGTGAGGCCCTGGCAAATCCGGAAGACTATATCAGCACGATGCTGAAAGCAGGGTGAAACCTGTTTGCGCAATGAAATTCTTTCCCTTTTTTTCATAACGTGATAAAGGACACGGAATCATGCTTTCGTGTCCTTTTGTGTTTTCAGTGCCGGGAAGCAGGTTCGGTTTTGTCTCTTTCACTGGCTTTTCAATGCCATCAAATCAGAACAGCCCGGAAACAATGCCGATTCTCCTTTGAAGCCATGCTTTCCTTTAACCTTTGACCGCAAAGGACACAAAGAGGGCTCAGAGGTCAAAACAAACTGACAGGACTTTGCAGAATCTGCGGCAAACCGGTATTGCCTTCCGCAAAAATTATTTTCCATAAAGCATATTTTCAATGGCGAATTGGTATAACTCATTTTCATTATTCAACTCAGGAAAGTGTTACTGCAATGATCGGAATATCCAAACTTTACTGCGGAACAGTGGAACCTTCGGATGCGCTGCGCTATGGCCGTCATTCCGGACAACTGCCTTCCCATCTGCTTCAGTTTTCCAAAGACAAAAAACCGGTGGTGGTCTGGAACATGACCCGCAGATGCAATCTCAAATGCGTGCATTGCTATGCCCATGCAAAGGATCAGGTTTTCAAAAATGAACTCAGCACAGAGGAGGGAAAAAAACTCATTGATGATCTGGCACAGTTCGGTGTGCCTGTGATTCTTTTTTCCGGAGGTGAGCCGCTGATGCACAGGGATCTGCCGGAACTGGCCGGATATGCTGTGCGCAAAGGTCTGCGCGCGGTGATTTCCACCAACGGAACTCTGATTACAAAGGAAAAGGCAAAGATTCTCAAAGACATCGGACTTTCCTATGTGGGGGTAAGTCTGGACGGCATGGAAGAGGTTCATGACAGATTCCGGGGGATGAAGGGTGCCTTCAAAGCAGCCATGGAAGGTATCAAAAATTCCCAGGAAGCCGGCATCAAGGTGGGACTGCGCTTTACCATCAACCGTTTCAACGCGGGGGAAATTCCCGCGATTTTTGATCTGCTGGAGGAACGCAATATTCCCCGCATCTGTTTCTATCATCTGGTCTATGCAGGCCGGGGATCGGAACTGGTCAAAGATGATCTGAGCCATGAGGAAACGCGGAAAGTGGTGGATCTGATTATGGATCGAACCAAAGAGATGTATGACCGGGGAATTGAAAAAGAGGTGCTGACCGTTGACAATCATGCGGACGGGCCCTATCTGTATCTGCGCATGAAAAAGGAAAATCAGAAACGGGCCAAAGAGGTGCTGGAACTTTTGCAGATGAATGAAGGCAACAATTCCGGACGGGGCATCGGGTGCGTAAGCTGGGACGGCGAGGTTCATGCGGACCAGTTCTGGCGTCATCACAGTTTCGGCAATATCCGGCACCGGCCTTTTTCCGAAATCTGGAGCGATATGTCTGATCCGCTCCTGTCCAAACTCAAGGACAAAAAACAGCATGTCAAAGGACGCTGCGCGCAGTGTCAGTGGCTGAATATCTGCGGGGGAAATTTCCGCGTTCGTGCCGAGGCCATTTATGATGATGTATGGGCTCCGGACCCGGCCTGCTATCTCACGGATGAGGAAATCGGCATCAAATAGGTATAAACGAATATCTGCAATGGATCAGGCATGAGCGGATATGACAGAGTTTAAGAGGGTGTTTGAAAAGTCTGTTCTCCCCCCTTTTCCAAAAGGGGGCGGGGGGGATTTTTTATGCATCCGCCCGGAAAATCCCCCTTAATCCCCCTTTAAAAAAGGGGGAAATGATGACCGGGGGACTTTTCAAAGACGCTCTAAGAGATTTTTTGTTTCCCGCAGAGGACACAGAGGTTTTCACGGAGAACACATAGATATTTTTTATTTTTTCATAAGGAGCAGTTGCCATGTTATTTCCCGACTATCGCGGCAGAAGAATGCGCATGAATGAGGCGTTTCGGCGCATGGTGCGTGAGACAAGTCTTTCCGTGGATGATTTCATTCTTCCGCTGTTTGCCATTGGCGGAAAGAATGTGCAGGAACCCATTGATTCCATGCCCGGTCATTTCCGCTTTTCTGTGGAAAATCTTGTGAAAATTGCCAGACAGGCACATGATGCCGGAATTCCCGCTGTCATGATTTTTGGCATTCCGGACAAAAAAGACCCGCTGGGCACCCGTGCCTATGCCAAAGACGGCATTGTGCAGAAGGCTGTCCGGGAAGTGAAAAACAAAGTCCCGGGGCTGGCTGTGATTACCGATGTGTGCCTGTGCCAGTATACGGATCACGGGCATTGCGGTGTGGTGGAAAAAGGTGTGGTGGACAATGACGCCAGTCTGGATTTGCTGGCCCGCACCGCTCTCTCCCATGTGAATGCAGGCGCGGATATGGTGGCTCCTTCCGACATGATGGATGGCCGGGTGGCGGAAATCCGCCAACTGCTGGATGAAAACGGCTACAGCAGCACACCGATTATGTCCTACGCGGTCAAATACTGCTCAGCATATTACGGCCCATTCCGCCAGGCAGCAGATTCCGCACCCCGGTTCGGAGACCGGCGCACCTATCAGATGGACCCGGCCAATGCGCTGGAGGCCATCCGGGAAGCCACGATGGACATAGAGGAAGGCGCGGATATCATTATGGTCAAACCCGCGCTGCCGTATCTGGATATTATCTGCCGGGTGCGGCAGGAAATTGATCTGCCGGTTGCAGCCTACAATGTGAGCGGCGAATTTGCCATGATCAGGGCCGCAGAAAAAATGGGCTGGATCGATGGCAAGAAAGTGATGATGGAAACCCTTACCTCGATTAAGCGTGCGGGAGCGGATATGATTCTCACCTATTTTGCCCTGGAGGCTGCGGAAGTGCTGAGGGGATAGAAGATAAAGGAAAATATCGATAGACTGACAGTCTTTTATTTGGTGCAGAATCTGCTGCACCAAATAACGCCATGGAAAGAGGAAAATCCATTGGAATATTTTTTTGAATGGGATCCGAAAAAAGCGCGGGAAAATATCCAAAAACATAAAGTGAATTTTCAGCGCGCTGCAACAATTTTTCGGGATCCCAGCATGATTTCCGTCTTTGATGATGAACACAGCGACACAGAGGAACGCTGGATAACCGCAGGCATGGATGAAAAAGGTGCTGTGCAGATTGTCTCACATACTTTTGAGACGATTGACAAATTTCAGTGCAGTATTCGTATTATCTCGGCCCCCAAAACAGCAAAGGATGAGATAAAACAGTATAAGGTGTTTAATCCATGAAAAAAAAATATGATTTTTCAAAAGGGGAACGGGGGAAATTTTATCATTCCCATGCCGTTTTCAACTTTCCTGTTTATTTGGAGGAGGATATAGCTGGATTCATAGAAAAAATTGCATATGAAAAGGATGTGGATCTCAGTGAAATTGTAAATGACTGGCTCAGGAGAAATATAGGACTGATACAGTCCGCAGGATATGAACAAATCAGGCAGAATATGACATCGAACAGCAGGGTGAGGCTCCTGTTTGCTTTGTTCAATGGCATCCTTCCACAATTCGCAGACAAAAAAATATTGAGAACCTTTTTCTGATATGTTACAGAAAAACTGGACAGATACAGAGAAACACGGCACAGAAAATCAGCAGAATTCAGGAATCAGAAAGAAACTTGTTCTGCTGTGCATAATTGGATCGGCGGTTGTGTTCTGCACTGCTTTTGCACTGCCATATTTCGCACGGGGTCCGGCAGAATTTTCTCCGACTGTAAACCGGCATCCGGAATTTTCTGGAAAGATTCAGGAAAATGCAGCCGGTGCGAATCTGAAACTCATGACCCTGAACATGGCGCATGGCAGAAAAGACGGTTCAGTCAGATTTTCAGACAGAAAAAGAAATCCTGTCCCATCTGATGACATTGCGGAGGTGCTGAAACGGGAAAAACCGGATATTGTCGCCTTGCAGGAAGCAGACGGACCGTGCGCATGGAGCGGAAATTTTGATCATGTGGTATCTGGCGCAAAAAGCAGGGTTTCTATACTGGATGCGGGGCGAGCAGGTGAAAATGCCGGGATTTTCCTATGGCACCGCCATACTGTCGGGGCTTGGTTTGGAAAATCCGCTTTGTGGCATTTCCGCCATCTCCGCCTGCACCATCCAAAGGTTTTGTGGCGCAGTTTTCGAAACAGCCCGGCAGTTCCGCAGGGAAAATCCGGATTGTTCTCGTGCATCTTGACTTTTCCCGTGAATCTGTGCGAAAAGAGCAGATACGGAACATGGTTGATAACTTCAGCAGATAAAATCCCGCTCATTGTCATGGGAGATTTCAACTGCGGATGGGAAAATGGGGAATCGGCTGTGGCAGAGGCTGCCCGTTTGCTGAATCTGAAAGTCTGGCAGAAAACTGCACAGGGATTGGAAACATATCCCCATTCCCAACCTGGAAAAAGGCTGGACTGGATTCTGATTGCCAATCAATTTGACGTTGCAGAATACAGGGTATTTGACCATCTGCTCTCCGATCATTTGGGCCGTTGTTTCGTCATCCGTGCCGGTGCAGACGCCAAACCGGACAGAAAATCTGAGAGATAAGCAGGAAGCGTTTTTCACTCCTGTCTCATTATAAGCAACGTATTGTGGTTGTTAGGTGATTTCTGAAAATAAACGTACCGGTTCAGTCCCCTGAAAGATTTGACAACTTTGGAAACCTGTCAAATCTGAGAGATGTTCTTTTCCGGAAATCGACTTACAGCTTATGAACCGGATATACAGAGATGGAGATCCGGTTTTTCAGAGAGAACAAGGAGAATAAACTGAAGTGTGCAATATGCAGAAATGGCATGACAGAAAGCGGCTGCTCAACCGTTCTTCTGGAAAATGATTGTAATACCGATTCGCTGTTGAAACCATGCTTTTTTTGACCGCAAGGGACACGAAGACGGCACAAAGGTCACAGCAGATTTGCATGTCGGCATAAAATCAGCGGAGAACCGGCACTGCCTTCCGCAAAATATGATTTCAATGGAGAATTGGTATAAAACACGAATTTTTAAAAATATGCCGGCTCAGATTTGCAGCAACTGCGGAGAAGAATATATTTCATCTCAGGTCAACAGGGCGATACTGTGTCGTGCCAGAGAGGAATCCCGCAAAGGTATCACTCTGGAAATGCTTTGTTTTGCCGCTTAGAACCATCTGGCCATTATATCAGTCTGACAGATGAGGCAGCAAACAGCAGCAGGAAATGTTAGAACAATATCCTTAAATTTTTATATTTGAAAATTTATGGAACTCTGCTTAGTTCCGGCATACGGCTGCCAGGGGCCAGTGCCGGTGTCATGTTTTGAACACCCTGCATTTTCAAACATTCTGGAGGCATTCTGATGGCATCTCATTTGGAAACAGAGGAATGGGAAAAAACTGGGGAGGAAAACCGTCATCTGAGAGAAACTAGAATTTTTACGTGAAAAACTCAAAAACAAACAGAGGATAGCCGAAGGAAATTCAGAAGGCGGAAGATGAAGCAGGCAGGGAAATTGCACAGATTTATCTGACAATCACTGCTCTGCGGGAAAATCTGGAGAGGGCGGAACAGGAAAAAAAGGAAAAAATCAGTGAAGCTGTCTATAATTCAGTTAGTGAAAACAAAGAATTAAAAAATACAATTGAATTTCAGCGCAAAAAAATCAAACAAATGGACAGCGACAGGACTGAAAGTCTGCAACGTGCCAAAGAGGAAGCAGACAGAGAGGCAAAACTGCTGAAATCCATGATTGACGAGTTGCGCACGGAACTGGAGAAAAAGGATCACGAAATAAAAGAAAGTGTGCATCAGGCCGTCAAGGCGGCTGAAAAAGAAATTCGCCAGTTGAAAGAGACGGTCAGCACTCTGCGCACGGAACTGGAGAAAAAGGATCGGGAAATAAAGGAAAGCGTGCATCAGGCTGTCATGGAGGCTGAAAATGAAATCTGCCAGTTGAAAGAGACGGCCAGCACTCTGCGCACGGAACTGGAGAAAAAGGATCGGGAAATAGAGGAACGTGTGCAGGAAGTTGTCATGTCGACTGGAAAAGAAATTCGCCAGTTGAAAGAGACGGCCAGCACTCTGCGCACGGAACTGGAACAGAAAGAATATGAAAAAGATCAGGCTGAGCAGACAACCCGGAAAGATGCTCAGGCCCATCTGTCTGAACTGAAAAAAACTGTGGCTTCTTTGAGGGAAGAACTGCAGCATGCCGATTTTGCAAAAGACGAAAAAGCAGAGACTGTCTCACTGGAAATGAAAAAGGAAATTGATGAACTCAAATCAGAAATCTTTGTACTGCGATCCGCACTGGATAATGCCTTAGTTGAGAAAAACGAAGAAATACAGGCAGCCGACAAAAAGGAAAGAGCGGAAAAGCGTGATCTCAGGGACACGATCAGCAGATTGCGGGAAGAATTGGATGGCATGAAAATGAAGCATGATCAGGAAATGCGGAATGCTGTAAGTGCTGCAAGGGATGAAATGAAGGAATTGCAGCAGACAATCATATCTCTCCGCCACAGACTGGAGGAATGTCATGGCTAATCAGAATCAGGATGAAAACAGAAAAGTTCAGGAACCCCGTGTTTCCGGAAATCCGGGACAGGATCAGGCTGAAATACTGCTCAACATCACCCAGACAATGGCTGCTTTTGAAAGCCTGGATGAGATGCTCGAAGCCCTTGTGAACATTATCATTGAACAGGTGAATGCAGAACGGGGAACGATTTATCTTTATGACAGGGACAGCGATGAGCTCTATTCCCGTGTGGCCACAGGAACGTATCAGCGGGAGATCCGGATTCAGAAAGATCGGGGCGTGGCCGGAAGCGTGTTCAAGGAGGGACAGGGCGCTATCGTCCATGATGCCTACAAGGATCCGAGATTTGATCGCAGTGTGGATGAAAGAACCCGTTTTGTCACCCAAAGCATTCTCTGCGCGCCCATCCGCACCGTCAAGGGGGAAATCATTGGTGTGGCCCAGGCTTTGAACAGGAAAAAAGGGCAGTTCACAGAGGATGACCTGGAACTGCTCACGATTATGACCACACAGGCCGCAGTGGCTCTGCAGACCATACAGTTTGTGGAAAAAGTCAAAAAAAGCCGGGAACAGGAAAAGGAATTTTTCAATGTGGTTTCTGACGTGGTTTCCGAAATTGAACTGGGAGCCATTCTCAACAAGGTTATGTCCCAGGCAACCAAAATGCTCAACGCGGAGCGCTCCACCCTGTTTCTCAATGACGAAAAGACAAAAGAACTTTTTTCCCAGGTCGGAGAGGGACTGGGAGCCACCCAAATCCGGTTCCCCAACAAGATGGGCATTGCGGGAGCGGTTTTCACTAAGGGAGAATCTGTCAATATTCCTTACGCATACGCGGATCTCCGTTTCAACCCGACCTTTGACAAGCAAACCGGCTTTTTCACCCGATCCATTCTCTGTGTCCCGGTTGTCAACAAAAACGGGAAAATCATTGGTGTGACCCAGGTGCTCAACAAAAAAGGCGGAGCCTTCAGCAAAGAGGATGAATTCCGTCTGCGCACATTCACGGGTCAAATCTCCATTGCTCTGGAAAACGCGCAGCTTTTCAATGAAGTGCAGAACACCAAAAATTACAATGAGAGCATGCTGGAATCAATGAGCAACGGCGTGGTGACACTCAATGAGGACAGGAAAATCATCACCTGCAACAAGGCCGGTATGCGGATTATGAAAATCCGGGCAGAAGACATCATTGACCGCCAGGCTGATGATTTTTTCACCGGCCCCAACGCGTGGATTCTCGACAAAATCAAAAAAGTGGAGGAAAAACAGAAATCCGAAGTGATCATGGATGCGGAAATTGAATTCGGGGGAGAAAAAATGTCCGTGAACATCACGGTTCTGCCCCTGATGAGCGCGGAACAGAAAAAACTGGGCTCCATGATTATGATGGAGGATATCAGCAATGAGAAACGGATGAAATCCACCATGTCCCGGTATATGAATCCGGAGATTGCAGATCAGTTGCTCGCGGGCGGAGAGGATGTTCTCAGCGGCAAGAGCGTGGTTGCCACCTGCCTTTTCTCTGATATTCGGGGCTTCACCTCTCTTACCGAGGAACTTGGGCCCCAGGGCACGGTTGCCCTTCTCAATGAATATTTCACCATCATGGTCGAGTGCATTCAGAAGGAAGGCGGGATTCTGGACAAATTTATCGGAGACGCGATTATGGCAGCCTTTGGTGTGCCCATTGCCCGCGAGGATGATGAGGATCGGGGCGTAAAAGCGGCCATTGCCATGATTCGGGAGTTGGACAAATGGAACATGGAACGCACGGGGCACGGCAAAAAAACTGTGGATATGGGCATTGGCATCAACACAGACACGGTTGTCACCGGCAATATCGGTTCTCCCAAACGCATGGATTACACCATGATCGGCGATGGCGTGAATCTGGCCTCCCGGCTGGAAAGTGCGTGCAAGCAGTATCACACCCGCATTCTTGTCAGCGAAAACACCTTCCAAAGACTGAAGGGAACTTACCGGTCCCGTGAAATTGATCGGGTCGTTGTCAAAGGAAAAAGCGAACCGGTCAGCATTTATGAAATTCTGGATTATCACACGGAAAAAAGCTTTCCCAATATGAGAGGGGCACTGAGCCTGTTTGAGGACGGGCTGCACCAGTACCGGAAAATGAAGTGGGACAGTGCCATTGCATCATTCCGTGAAGCCCTGCGTCTGCATCCCAAAGACCGGCTCTCAGAAATGTATACCGAACGATGCGCATATCTGAAAGAAAATCCGCCCGCGGAGGACTGGAACGGGGTATGGGTGATGACTTCGAAGTAATTTCAGTATGGTTGGTGGGTACTGGCATACCCCAATGCCATTAAGTTAAGGAATTTCCGGAGTGCCAAAATGAAGTGAAACGGAATTTCGGCCGGGCGCACCCGGAGTGCCGGACTGAAACTCTGTCCGGATTTTCCGAATCATTTCAGTGCCCCAAACATTCAGTTCGGGACTCCTTCGACCTTAACGTAATGACACTGCTGGCATACCCACCCACTGCCTGATTCCCTCCGGAATCGAGTTATGCAAGATCAACTGCCCGGAAAATTTTTCTGTCTTATCTGAGACAGTCCGGATTATCAAACGTTTCCTCCGTAAAAATCCGGATTCCCTTCCGCGATAGCATTTCCGCGAGTATCCCGTTTCCGCATACCAGAGTTTTGGAAAAAGTGCCGTCATAAATCCGGCCGTATCCGCAGGAAGGGGAACGGGCTTTGAGGATGGCCTGTTTGCAGTTTGCCAGTTCCGCCAGGCGCAGGACTTCCTGCGCCCCTTTGCAAAAAAATTCAGTCACATCCATGCCTTCTTTTGTTACAACCCGTCCTTCCCGGATTTCCGCAGCCGGCCGCGGGGTGGGCAGTCCGCCCATCTGTTCCGGGCAGACCGGAAGAACCTTTCCCCCTGAAAGCAGTTGTCCAATTTTTTCAATAGCGTATCCTTCGCCGTTATACCGGCATCGGACACCTGCAAGACAGGCACTTACAATGATCATGGCAGATATGCCTCCAACGCCTTTCCCACACCATCTCTCTGCTGACTTTATAAAAGCGAATTAAACGTCAAATCCTGTGCATGAACATATGACAAGTCTGTTTTTTTTCATTCTGAAATTTTTAACTCTTATACCAATTCTCCATTGAAAATCTGCCTCGGAGCGCCAAAATGAAGTGAAACGGAATTTCGGCCCGGTTTCCGGATCATTTCAGTGTCCCTGACTTTCAGTCCGGGACTCCTCCGCCCTTGACATAAGAGCCAGGCATTGCACAAATTCAATGGCGATTTGGCATTATGCCGATTCGCCGTTGATTTTGTACGGTGCTGCAGGTTTTTTGTGACCTTTGCGCCCTCTCTGTGTCCTTTGCGGCAAAACAAATCCGGCGGAAACCATGGTTTCAAAGGAGAATCGGTATTAATTCGCACAGACAACAAGGTGATTTTTGAAAATGAATGTCCTCCCTGTTCAGTCCTCTGAAAGATTTGGCAACTTTTGGAAAGTTGTCAAATCTGAGGGATGTTCTTTTCCGGAAATCGACTGAAATCATATTGTTCTGTCTGTTTGCAGCGCCGGTTCTCTGCGGCGGTTTTATCCAAAAATGCAGAAAAAACTGTGCGCAGTATTCCCAATATGCAGACGCAATGCCATTGGCGAAGGTGGAAGGCAGATTTGCCTGAGTCCCAAACCTTCTCCGTTTGAGACTCGGCAGCCTTGCCAAAGCGTTCCCTTCAGCAATCCTCAATATTTCTTATCTGTCTGTCAGTGCTTTCAGGTCCAGTTCCCTGGCAATTTCTTCAGACACCCGGCGGACAAAAAGATCAAAATCCGCTCCTTCAATGGGTGCTCCGGGCGCGGGGACTTTTTTCAGATCAGCCGGATGCATGAGCACAGGCCGGTTTTGCAGCAGGGGATCAGGTTTCACACCGAATTCAGGCGGGAAACGGTTTTCAAAATACATTTCCTGAAAACCAGCGAATTTCAGGGCATGGGCTGTGGAATCCACAACCGCTTCCTCATCTTTGCCCACAATGCCCTGCTTTGCCGCTCTGACCAGCCCCGCGAGGGATTCGCCGCCGTGAGTGCAGGCGATATGGCCGTTGCGGTTGGCTGTGAGTTCCCAGTCCATGATTTCCTGCTCTGCAACCTGCACAAAGAAAACCCGCTGTTGCCCTGCCATGCGGTTGTACTGATCCGCAAGATGAATCACGCGGGGCATGGAAACCGGATTGCCGATCATGGCTGCCTGGGCCGTGCTGGGTTTCACTGTTACCGGAATGAATTTGCGTTTTTCCGGATCAGATTCCAGATAGTATTTGTATACCGGATTGGCATGTTCAGACTGCACCCCGATGATTTTGGGCAGGGTTTGGATGATGCCGGTTTCAAAAAATTTGAGAAAACCGCTCATCACAGCCGTGATATTGCCTGCATTGCCAATGGGCACGACCACGACTTTGTTTTCCATTTCATACTCAAAATCCTGTGCGATTTCATAAGAATAGGATTCCTGACCCAGAATGCGCCAAGCATTTTTGGAATTGAGCAGGGCCACATTGTAATTGTCCGCAAGATGCTCGACAACCTTCATGCAGTCATCAAACACACCCGGAATTTCAAACACGGACGCGCCGCTGCCCAGAGGCTGGGACAGTTGCTGGGGCGTGACTTTTTTGTGGGGAAGCAGCACAGCGGATTTGATATGGGGTTTCAGATAGGCCGCATACAGAGCCGCGGCAGCAGACGTGTCTCCGGTGGACGCGCAGATGGCCAGCACATCCGAAACCAGCCCGGTGTTGACCAGAAAATGGATATAACTCATCGCGCTGGCCATACCCCGGTCTTTAAAAGACGCGCTGGGATTCTGGCCGTCATTTTTGAACCAGAATCTCACTCCGGCTTTTTCCTGCATAGCCGCGTTGGCTTCCACAATGGGGGTATGGCCTTCTCCCAGATACACAACCGCATCCAGAGGAATGACCGGCCCGATGAATTCATGGTACAGATAAATGCCTTTGAGAGCGGGAATCCGCAGCATTTTCCGAAAATCAAAAATCCTGCGCCAGGTCTGTGCCGGGATTTCCTTTAACCGGTCAAAATTTTCATCATAAATCAGCAGCACCTGTCCGCAGTCCGGACAGGTGTAAAGCAGTTTTTCAATGCCGTATTCCGACTGGCATCCCAGACAGCGATAGATGAGCTTCCCTTTGGGACTTGGAATCAGAAAAGGCTGTATTTCTTTGGGGAAATGTTGGGGTTTCATATGATTTTCCTTTATGAATGAAAAAAAGCAGCACAAACCGGAAGCTTATGCCACTTTTAAAAACACTCCAGCTTGTTTTAAAAGCACAGACAACGCAGAACAGGCTTGCTGATTGTTTCCAAAGCCACAGCACAAACCGGAAGCTTATGCCATTTTTTGCTTAAAATCATTTGGGACTGATTTTTTCCAGACCGCCCATATATGGCCGCAGGGCTTTGGGAATCAGCACAGATCCGTCTTCCTGCTGGCAGTTTTCCAGAATCGCGCAGAAGGTGCGTCCCACTGCCAGCCCGGAACCGTTAAGGGTGTGCACCAGTTCGGTTCCCTTTTTTCCTTTGCGTTTGAAGCGGATATTGGCGCGTCTGGCCTGAAAATCCTCAAAATTGCTGCAAGAGGAGATTTCCCGGTAGGTGTTCTGGGATGGCATCCAGACTTCAATATCATAGGTTTTTGCTGCGGAAAATCCCATATCTCCTGTGCAGAGGGTGATGACCCGGTAGGGCAGTTCCAGCCGCTGGAGTATGGTTTCCGCATTTTTCAGCAGTTTTTCCAACTCTTCATAGGAAGTTTCCGGCGGCGTGAATTTGACCAGCTCCACCTTGTTGAACTGATGCTGGCGGATCAGTCCCCGTGTGTCTTTTCCATAGGAACCGGCCTCGGAACGGAAGCAGGGTGTATAGGCCGTGAAGTAAACAGGCAGATTTTCCTCATCCAGCACATCCCCGCTGTAAATATTGGTGACAGGAACCTCGGCAGTGGGAATCAGAAAATAGTCCCAGTTTTCCAGTTTGAAAAGATCAGCCTCAAATTTGGGAAGCTGACCGGTTCCGGTCATGGTTTTGCGGTTGACCATAAAGGGCGGCAGGACTTCCGTATATCCGTGCTCCAGCGTGTGGATGTCAAGCATGAAACTGATGAGAGCCCGCTCCATTCGCGCGCCGGGCCCCATATACAGGGGAAAGCGTGCGCCCGCGAGCTTTGCTGCCCGCTCCAGATCCAGAATGCCAAGTTTTTCCCCAATATCACAATGGTCTTTGACCCCAAAGGAAAAAACCGGAGGGGTTCCCGCTTTTTTGACTTCCGCGTTGTCCTTTTCATCCTTTCCCACAGGAACAGACTCATGGGGAATATTGGGCAGATTCAGGAGAATATTCTGCACCATGTCCTCGGATTCCGCCAGTATCCGATCCAGTTCCCTGACCCGCGCGGAGACCTCCCGCATTTCCCGCACCAGTTCTTCCGCATCCTGGCCTTTTTTCTTCATCCCGGCAATCTGTTCGGAAACCGTGTTTCGCCGATGGCGCAGACCTTCGATTTCCAGAAGCACTTCCCGCCTCTGATTCTCACATTTCTGAAAATTGTCCAGATTCCCTGTATCCCCCCGTTTTGCCAGCGCCTTGCGAACCTCAGATAAATTTTGTCTTACAAACTTGATTTCCAGCATAACAATTCCTATATTCCAAAAAGTATTTTAAAATAATGGGAGTTAGAATTTCCAAATCCCTTTGGGTCTGTGCACGGGATTGTTCTGATCCCAGACTTGTCCCAAGGCCGATGATAAGCCTTTTTTAGCACGGCATCTTTTTTTGGTCAATGATTATTATAAGTTGACTTTTGCTTGCAATGTGTTGCACTGATTAAGAAAAAAATATCCGGGAGAATCCAATGGACGAAATCAGAGAAAAAAAACTCAGTATGCGTCAGGAAATGGAGCAGATGATGGCAGAACTTTCTGCTGAGGAACGGGACAGAAAAACAAAGATCATTGAAGATCGGCTGTTTGACTTTGCCAATTTCATGGAATCCAGAATTCCCCTGCTTTACATGAGTCAGGGATTTGAAATAGCCAGTGAATCCATTATCCGCAGATCTTACAAATATCATAAAATCGTTGTGCTTCCTCTTTTTGAAAAAGACAGACGGAACGTAAGACTGCTGAAGGTGGATGATTTTGACAGTGATTTGAAGCCGGGCGGGCCCAGGGGAGTGCCGGAGCCGGACCCGGAAAAGTGCAAAAAAATTCCCCTTGACAAGGTCGATATTGCAATTGTTCCGGGGCTTGCCTTTGATGAAAAAGGCGGAAGGATTGGTTCCGGCATGGGCTGTTATGACCGGCTGATTCCAAAACTGTCTGCAACAACCCGAAAAGTGGCGCTGTGTCTGGAAAAGCAGATTGTTCCGCAGATTCCCATGGAACCCCATGACAGACATGTGGATATCATCATTACAGATGAACGGATTATCTACAAGATATGAAGACAGGGCTGAGCTGTCAATTGCTCTGCACATTGCAAAACAGGCATCCTCCAGGCTCTCTGCTGACAGTCGGAAGAATGCTGACTGTCAGTCCGGTGATCCGCAATGCTCTTTCCTGAAAAAATTTCTTGACAGCGCAGGCAGGAAACGTTATTGAAAGGCAACGATGAGGAATATTCATATGAAAAAAGAAATGCACACAATTTGCAGATACTGGTGGTGGCGTCTGAATGAAGGGGGGGGCCAAAGGATTCCCTGACACAGACATCCGAACACCAAAGGATCATATTTGTCAGGAACTGCGGGCCGCCCGGTCCGCAGTTCTTTTTTTTCAGCCAAAAAAGGGGCTGCGGGGATTTTTCCACGCTGCCCCTTTTTTATTGCGCAATTTCAGGTGATGTGCAGCTTTCAGCCGCAAAGGATTGGGAGAATTTTTTGTTCTTTCTGCAAAATCCTTTCTCTGCGGCTTACAGGGGCTGTACAGGGATTGATTTTATTTACATACACAGAGAAATTTCTTTGCAGGAGGATCAGACAATGCTGGTGGTTATGGAAAAAAGCGCTACAGAGGAACAGATCAGTTCCGTGATAAAGATGATTGAGAGCAGAGGATATACGGCCCGTCCCATTCCAGGCGGAGACCGCACTGCCATAGGGGTTCTGCGCAACAAGGGCGCTGTGGATGCCTCTGTTTTTCTGGGACTTTCAGGTGTCAAGGATGTAGTTCCCGTAACCAAACCCTACAAACTGGTCAGCCGGGAATTCAAAAAAGAGGATACGGTGGTTCATGTGGGGGATGTTTCCATTGGCAGCGGTCATCTGGTTCTTATGGCAGGCCCCTGCGCTGTGGAAAGTGAGCTGCAGGCTTTGACCATTGCCGAACATGTCAAAAAGGCAGGGGCGCATATCTTCCGGGGAGGTGCGTTCAAACCCCGCACCTCCCCCTATTCCTTTCAGGGACTTGGGGTGGAGGGACTGCGGATTCTGGCAAAGGTGCGCGCGGAAACCGGACTGCCGGTCATCACGGAGGTTATGGATATGGAAACCTTTGATGCTGTGGAGGAATATGCGGACATTATTCAGATTGGAACCCGGAACATGCAGAATTTCAGTCTGCTGCGCCGTGCAGGAAAAGCAAAAAAACCGGTCTGTCTGAAGCGGGGCATGGCCGCGACCATTGAAGAATGGCTGATGGCAGCGGAATATATTATGGAAGGGGGAAACGGTGATGTCATTCTCTGCGAACGGGGTGTGCGCACCTTTGTCAACCACAGCCGCAATACCCTGGATGTGTCTGCCGTTCCTGTGGTGCGCGGGGAAAGCCATCTGCCCATTATCATGGACCCCAGCCATGCGGCCGGACGCCGGAATCAGGTGATCCCTCTCAGCCGGGCAGCGGTGGCTGTGGGCGCGCACGGTCTGATGGTGGAAGTCCACCACGAACCGGACAAAGCCCTGAGTGACGGTGCGCAGTCCCTGTATCCGCAGCAGTTTGAGATTTTATGCCGTCAGGCAAGGGCCATCTTCAGCGTATCCGGTCAGGAAGAAAGTCTGTAAAGCATATGTGCAAAAAACCGCTTCGCTTAATTTTTGCACTCCTCCGGGTCAGGCGGGCAGGGAGTGCGGAAACTGGGCAGAGCGGTCTTCCGCATATTTGTGCAAAAAATTGATAAAAGAACTGTAAAGACAACCGGTGCGGGGAGATATCCCCGCACACCTGTCCAAAGAAAAGCGGAACTGCCTATTCTGCCTCAGCAAAGGTGGGACGGGGAAGCATACCTGCCAGTTTTGCAATCTCAGGCACTTTGTGCTCCCATTCAATGGCCATCAGATGGACACCTGCAACACCTTTCATTTCCCTGAATTCCTGAATCTGTTCACACGCGATTTTGATGCCTTCCTCAGCATACCTGCCCTTGCCTGCGCCCTGGAGCCGTTTGATCAGCTCATTGGGAACATCCATGCCCGGCACGCTGCTTTTCATGTATCGGGCCATACCAAGACTCTTGAGCGGGGTTACACCGGCAAGAATATAGACTTTTTCCGTAAGTCCCATGTCATTGGCCTGTCTTACCCATTCCCGCATTTTTTTCATATTGTAAATGCACTGGGTCTGTATGAAATCTGCGCCTGCGGCAATTTTTTTTGCCAGACGGTGAACCCGCCACTCAAAAGGCTCGGCAAAGGGATTGGCTGCCGCGCCGATAAAGATTTTGGGAGGTTCATCGATCTTCTGACCGCTGAGAAATCTGCCTTCATCCCGCATCTGCTTTGTCATGCTGATCAACTGCATGGAGTCAATGTCAAAAACCCCTTTGGCAGTGGGATGATCGCCAAACTGCTGATGGTCTCCGGAAAGGCAGAGCATGTTCCGAATGCCGTGTGCTGATGCGCCAAGAATGTCGGCCTGCATGGCCAGCCGGTTGCGGTCACGGCACACCATCTGATAATTGGGTTCCAGGCCTTCCTCAATTGCGATCAAAGATGCTGCCCAACTGGACATACGCACCATGGCTGTCTGGTTATCCGTGATATTTACAGAATCCACCATGCCCTTCAGGTGGGCGGCCTTTTCCCTTACAGCCTCCACATTGGATCCGCGCGGAGGACCGAGTTCTCCCGTAAAGGCAAAATGTCCGGCTTTCAGAACCTTTTCCAAATTACTTCCTGATTTCATGTTGAATTACCTCTCGATTAAGATTGCGGGCAGGGGAATCTGCATGGCCCCGTAACCCTGGTGTATCCGTATAAAAGATTTTGTTTCACCTGCCGGAATTCTGTGTTTCGCCATACCCGGAGGTGTATGCCCAAGCCGGAAGATGCTTTATCCTCAATATGGGAATTATCCTCCGGACTGTTTATTTTAAAAGATGATAAATAATCCTTTTTTGCTGTGTATGTCAATAAAAACTCTCAGTTTTTCCGGGAAATTTTTTCCTTTCTGTCTGTTATGCCGGTATTTTCAGTTTTTTCTTTACCAGCATTTTTCTTTTTCCGGAGAGTTCCCCACCAATATCCCAAACCGGCATACTGAAAGCGGAAATAATTTTTTAAATTTTTTATATCAGGATATTAGATGCAAAAAACAGGAAGGGGCTGAGGAAAAAACAGAAGAAAAGGGAAAAATGTGTTGACACCTGCCCGGGTTTTTGCTAAATGACTTCACACTTTTTCGGGGCTGTAGCTCAGCTGGGAGAGCGCTTGACTGGCAGTCAAGAGGCCAGGGGTTCGAGCCCCCTCAGCTCCACCAATGAAATCAGGGGATTGGGCATTTATGCCTGATCCCTTTTTTGTTTCTTGCCGGTCTCCTGCCGGTCTTCATCCGGTTTTTTTTGCGCTCAGTTCAGGCAGGTAGCCGTATCCGTCCAGTTTTTGGATTTCCTTTCTGCTTTTGCCGGGTATCCAGTGGTAATAGGTAGTTATACCAATTCGCCATTGAAATCATATTTTGCGGAAGGCAGTGCCGGTTCTCCGCCGATTTTATGCCGCCATGCAAATCTGCTGTGACCTCTGTGCCGTCTTCGTGTCCCTTGCGGTCAAAAAAAGCATGGTTTCAACAGCGAATCAGTATTATGGTTGTCTTGATGTCTGCATGACCAAGCTGCCTTGACACATCCGCTATATTGTCTCCGGCCTGAATCCGAAGGGTTGCATAACTATGCCGGATATCGTGAAGTCCCCGTTTTTCAAGTCCGGCTTTGGCAAGCCATCTGTGAAAAACCCTTGTCCGCAAACTCCCGTGATTTATCCCTGTGAAATGAAGTGCCCGTGCGC
This sequence comes from Desulfobacterales bacterium, assembly GCA_041390465.1. GTDB lineage: Bacteria > Desulfobacterota > Desulfobacteria > Desulfobacterales > Desulfococcaceae > JAABRU01. The sequence goes on from JAWKPW010000006.1 coordinate 30,377, forward strand.
CTGCCCCAGGGACACCAATGTCATCATGGATGATGTTTTCCGGGCTTTTGCCGCAGACGGAAAAGAAGCGGTATATGGACTGCAGATACTCTGCACGGGTTTTGTCTGTCTGTATCCATCCATCCGTTTAATTTTTCAATAAATTTTTGAAAATTTTCCGATTCCGCATAGCTTTGGGCAGAATACCGGACAATCTCCCGCGTGCACTTACCGGGGAATGATAAGCGGGGATGTTTTGCCTGCCATTTCAGAAACCCGGTGAGTATGGAAAAGGACTGTTTCATGGTCGCAGGTGTCAGGTTTCTCCGGATTATGTCCCTGTGCTACGCGTCCAAATCCGCAGTCCCGGCTTTGCTCAGGTCTTTTCCCGGCGCAGAAAGGAATGCAGAGAACTTGCTGATCTCATGCCGGTAGAACCGTCTGGAAGATTCCGGCATTACCCTCTTTTTGCCTTTATTCCCTTTGTTGTTCAGATAATTTTTAATTAATTAAAATATATGCCAAGTATCCCAAAGTTTTTTTCAGAATTTCCTGTCATTCTGACAAAGGCCAAGTTGACTGGAAAACGGGTAGAGGGACTTTTCATGCTGATAATCCCGGTAATGCCGAATTGCAATGATCAATAAAACTTTCGGATGCGGATTCTGTTGATCCTCCGGCAAAAGCCATGCTGAAAAAAGACAGCAGCAGTACAGCATAATACCGATTCGCTATTGAAATCATGCTTTTTTTAACCGCAAAGGTCACAATAAATTTGCATGGCTGTATAAAATCAGCGGCGAATCGGCACTGCCTTCCGCAAAATATGATTTCAATGGAGAATACCGATTCCCCATTGAAAATATAAAGTCCTGTCAGTTTTTTTGACCTTTGTGCCCTCTCTGTGTCCTTTGCGGTTAAAACAGACTGGACAGAAAGCATGTTTTCAATGGAGAATCGGTATAATTTTATCAGGATGAAAAGTCCCACAATCGGTTTTCATTTTTTCCTCCAATTTAAAAAGGTTAAGACTGCATGAAAACCGTTTTGCAGTATTTTTGAGGTTATGTCACTAATAATATGGATAAACTCATCGAACTCATGTTGATCGTATACTGCTCCGCAAAAGAGCTGTCATTGAAAGTGTCAATGATCTGCTGAAAAACTTTTTTCAGACTGAACATTCCCGTCACCGTTCGTTTTTCGGATTTGCTGCAAACCTGTTCAGTGCTCTGATCGCGTATACTTTTTATCCAAAAAAACCTCATATGAGAGGAATTGATCTGAAAAAGATACTGATAACATTTTAAAAATCATCGAATTCACGTTACATTGTCTGCCGAAAATCTTATGCAAAAAAAGGTGCCGGAATTCCATCTCCTCTTATTTGCCATTTTTGTCCGGCAGAGGATTGCAAAAACAGGGATTGTCAGAGCACGCGGATATCTGATATGCTGACAAACAGGAGATTCACCGGGAACAGAACAGCAGACATATCCATACATTTTATGCATACAAAAATGACAAAAAATGGCTGTCGTATTGGATGAAATTATTGTATTCCATTATAAGGCATCTGTAATTTCTGTATTTTTTTCATCCAGAATTCCGCAGCATCCTTTGGCACATCCTTTGCTTTTCATCAAAACAGACAGTACAAGCAGGTCAGCATAAATTTCCTGGTACAACGTTTCGGAAAAACCGGATATTGAATACACGAAAAATTTCATTTGCCTGTTTCATATCCATATGCACAGGAGGCCAGTATGCTCTGGATTATTCTTTTTGCTGTAATCGGATTGATTCTGTTCCTGAAAACCCGCAAGCGGATGAAGAGATACAAAAGGATTTCGGACCTTGCTCTGCTGCGGCTGGAACTGGATCGTTTGCAGAAAAACGGGAATTTTGAGAAAAAACCCTTTGATTATGCAAGAAAAAAAATTGATTATGCCATTGTCCGCATTTTTGTTGAGGAAGAGGAACTGCAGCCGGGGATTGGTCTGTGGCTCAAACGCAGAAATGAGGCTTGGGAAAATCTTGCATCCTATCTGAATCTTGATTCTCAGGAAGCTCCCTGGCGAGCAAAAAGATCAGAAGAAAAACACTATGAATCCAAGCAGACATCTCCGGTTAAAACACGGCCGGTTCCGCCTGTGAAACCTGCTCCGGTTTCCAAACCCGTGCCTCCGCCGCTGCCGGTTCATGCGGAAAAAGCGGTTGCAAGTATCCGTACGGAAACCGTTGTTTCTGTGAAAACGCAGCCGGTTCCGTCCGCTTCGGTGAAGCACCCGGATGATTTGCCAAAAGCACTTGAGAAAACACCGGATCCGGAATCTGCTCCGGTGAAGACGACAGGGATTCCGGCCCGTCCGCTTCCGAAATCTCCTGCAAAACCGGTTTTGGAAAAAACACCGGCAAAAGTTTCCCCTCCTGCTGCTCCGAAAGCGGTTCAGAAAGAAAAACCCCGCGACACTGCGCGTTTTGCCTGGGAAGTTCAAAAGCCCGGTCAACTGGAACAGCTTATGCAGAAAGTCACAGGCTGGTCACGCCTGCTGATTCCCTTTCTGCTTCAGAATATCGGCTGGTTTGTAAGCTGCTTTTCCTTTGTGTCCGGTTCTGTGTTTCTGATCTCTTATTCCGAGGGATTTCTGAGGCTGCTGCTGATTTGTCTGTGTCTTCTGACCTATACGCTGCTGACACTTTTCGGGTCATGGCAGATCCGAAGAAAAAAACCGGAACTGCGCACAGCCGCAAATGTTCTCACCACGCTGGGAATGCTGCTGATTCCTCTCACCATTGCATCCGGCATACGGCTGGCAAATGTTCATCTGCCTGCGGGCACGGGTTTGACGCTGCTCAGCTTTGGCATTTTCTGGTACTGCGCGCAACTGGCTTCCGGCACAATGGTTCGCTCTCTGCAGGGACTTCATCCCCGTCTTTTCATGATGATGACAGCAGTGCAGATGGCTGTTCCCGCTGTGATTCGCTTCCCCTTTTGGCATATGATGGCCCTGTTTCACCTCCTGCTTCTGCTTGTGCTGGGATACAGTCTGATCCGTTTCAGCAAAGGCTGGTTCCGCTCCATCTTTCTTGACAGAGAGAAAACTGCATATTATGCGGCAGGAACGCTGGGTTATGCTGCTGCGGTGTCTTTCCTTCATATCACCTGGTCTTATCCGGGCTCCCTGTCTGCCGCATATTACGGCCCGTTTCTCATGCTGCTTTCCGCACTGCTGTTTTATACCGATGCAGAATGCAAACAGTGGGCAAAGGAATACACATTTCTCTCCCGTTTCACTGTGGCTGTGTATGCCCTTTCTGTCACAGCCATTTTCCTGTCTCTGGGAAATCCCTTTTCCCGTGTGCTCACGCTTTCTCTGGGGATTGCTGTTTACGGCACGGTGATATGGCGGTATCTCACCATCACACCTCTTTGGCTGCTCACAGCCTGCTTTTCCGCTCTGTACGCGCTGCTGATTCTGCAGCACATTCCGGCACAGACGCATTTTCTTGCAGCCCTTCCGGGACTGGCGGGACTGCTGGGCATTCAGATATGGGCAGTGAAACGCAATGCCCGCTCTCTGGCCTTGACAGTTTTCCGCATCCGGGGCGCACTGGGAACCGGCCTTGCCGTCTGGAGCCTTGCAAACAGCAGTCCCGGTTTTGCAGGTTTTGCCACCTGTCTGTTTCTCACGGTTTCTGTTTATATTTCCCTGCGCCATGCGCCGGAATATCTGCTGGAATCCGTAAAAGTTTTTCAAAAGCAGCCTGCGGAAAACCAAAGGGATCTGCGGGATACAAATCTGTTTTATGCTGTGCTGTTCTGCTCGGTTCTGACAGTGTTTTATGCACCGTTATATCCGGGAATTCTGTGGCAGACACAGTTTGCAGCAGGTCTTATTTTGCTGTCCGCTGTATGGAGTGAACTGGCTCTTTGGATGTTCCGCAGACAAAATCAAAACCTGTCTCCGCGCGTTCCCATGCTGCTGAATGCGTCCCTGCTGTCTGTCTTTTCTGCAATTGCCGTGATGCACCATTTCATGCCCCGTTCAGAACAGATTCTTTTTCTGATTCCTGTAATGGCAATGGGCAGTGTGATTGTGTTCCGGCAAAGTCTGATTTTCCGTGACCGTTTTCTTTTCTCCCTTGCCCTGATTCTGGGCGGATCATCGGGCGCATTCATAAAGCATACTTTTTTCCCCGGATTCTCTGTGGGAATGGCATCCATGCTGATTTCCCTGAGTCTGTGGTTTGTCACCTGGCATCTGGAGCGGCTGCGTCAGATTCGTGCTGTGCTGAAAGCGGACAATTCACAGGAAAAGCCTCATTTCACATTGATGGGAATCCATGAAATCCGCCCTCGCAGCATTCCGGAAGCCTTTGGCCCGCCGTTGACATGCGCGATGATTCTTTTATGGGGAATCGGACTTTTCAAATCAGGATGGTATCTGCTTCACACCGGCCCGAATTTTATTTGGATCATCAGCGCATTCTTTGCCACTGTGCTGACCATTCTCTTTCTTGCGCGCTTCCGTATCCTGTATCTGTTCCCGATTCCTGTTCTCATGGGGATGGGAATACTGCTCACTGTAATGGAACCTTTTCTTTCATGGGAAATTCCCGCTGTCAGTCTGGCTGCTTCCTCTTATGCGCTTGCGGTTTGGATTCTTGTAAGACAATGCCTCGAAAGTGCCGGACTTTTCAGATTTGCACAGATTCTGCTTCTTACCGGGGGACATAACGGCGGAGGACGTGAACAAATTGGATTTATGACGCATAAAACCGGATATTTGCTGACACTTTGCAGTACAGCGGCTGCGGTTCTGTTTTGGATGGATCAGACCGGACTTGCCATAGTGCCTGTGCTGGCGATTTCCCTGATTTTTGCATTTTTGTCCGGAAAATTATACAGCAAACCTGCTTATACCTATGATGTGCTGGCATTGATTTTTATGATCATTCTGGTGGTACATGTGGAATTCCTGCAAATAAAAAACACCAGTCTTCTTCTCACTGACCCGCGCACCGGTATGCTGATGACCTTTGCTGCACTTGGCATGATGTCAGTCAGCATCTGGCTGAAGAAAAAACAGGGTATGGATAATTCGCCTGATAATGCAGAAGAAACTGTCTCCCCTCCCTTGAGGGAGGGGACGGGGGAGGGTGAATGCGTTATTGAGCGTCCCGATGCCCGTATCCGCCCCTTTTTCAACTTTTCCGCTTTGCTGCTGTTTACCGCAGGTTCCCAAGAACTGTTTTTGACCGCATCCGGCATGAAAATCAGTTCCATGCTCATTGCCGGGCTGCTGATTTCCGGAATCGGACTGCTGGCTCTGCATCATTGCCGAAAGCATTCTCTGCCAAATATAAGCGGACTTGTGCTGATATGCTTTTCCCTGCTCTGCCTGCAAATTTTTGTTTTCCATCCGGGCAGCGCGTTTGATTTCTGGCCATCTCAGGGCGACCTGTGGATTACCATTGCCCTTATGAGCATGACACTGGCATTTCTGTCTGTTTCATCCGGGATTTCAACATATTTCTCTGCAATTTATATTTCTTCTTTTCGGCAGATAGCATGGATTTTTTACGCATGGTCTGCATGGAAAGCTGTAGCGCTTTTTGCAGATGTTTTCATGGAGCATTCGATTTCCGCTTTTATTCCCTGCTTTTTCGCAGTAATGGCAATCAGCTTTTTCCCTCTCACAGAAAAAATTTCCCATGCACCCAACTGGCGGGGAATTGTCATTCTGTTTTTGGCAACCGGCATTTTTTTCAGCACAGTTCCGCTTACCGGCCTGCCTGTGGGAATGAACACCGCAGTTCCCATCTGGGCTTGGACCTTACTTGTTTTCGGTACGATTCTTCTGCCATACTGGAATGAAAAATTCCTGCTCTGGTCCGTGGAGACTGTTTTCTGGCCCTGGGCAGGACTGCTGCTTGCGGTGCTTTATCTGCCTGTCACAGAAGGCATTTTCACAGCAATGCTGAACCTGTCCTACTGGATCGGGCTTTCGGTCTTCTTTTTCCTCATGCTGCGCAATCAGTCAGAAAGCATACTGGTCTGGCTGAGTCTGATCTGCATGACTTTTGCGGCATTCACTTTCCTGCATCATCTGATACCGGACACAGAAAATCTGCACATGCTGATGATGGGCTGTCTTGCATGGGGAAATGTCCTGCTGGCAATGATACCTCTCTGGCCGCACTGCCGCAGTCTGCTGCTGTGGATGGGATGGAAAAACTTTGATCCCATTCCTGCCCTGCGTACCGTTCCATCTTTGATTTTTGGTATTGCACTTTTGCTGTCCGCGTATCTGAACTGCGCTCTGATGCTGATAAAAAATACCTCTCTTTCCGAATCTTATCTTTTGCTGACAACTGTGCTTCTGAGTCTTTCCTTTCTGCACCTGTATCTCCGGAGTCCTGGCAAAGCAGAGGCACAGGGCATATTTCTTTCCCTTTTCTGTCTTGTTTTGGCACTGAAAATTGAAATTCCGGCTCTGCCTTCTCTTTCCCTGATATTGACCCTGTGGAATGCTTTGCTTGCAGCAGCCGGCATTCTGTGGTATCGCGTACAGAAAAAAACTCAGGAGGAACCTCAATCCCCAATCTCCAATCCCTTATTTTCCGCTCTTTCCGACTGGACGTGCCTCAGTCCCTTTATCGCGCTGACAACCCTGCTTTTCCTGCCTCTGGGATCATTTGCACAAACCGTTCTGACCATTGCTCTGCTGAGCATTGTCATGGCAATTTGGGGACACTTCCGGCATCAGCCTTTTATGAAAAAGATGTCCCGAATTCTGGGATTGGTGTTCCTCCATATCTGGCCTCTGGCACTTCTTCCTGCGAAAAAAGGAGCGGCATTTACCATTTGGCAACTGTGGCCGATATTGATGGCACAGTTCCATCGGATTCAGATACTTTTTCCCTGGTATGCGCTGGAACTGGCGCTGCTGGCATGGGCAATACTGGCTTTCCGCAGGATTGCAGCAGGACAGGCAGGGGAAAAATATCCCTTCCTGAGAAATATAAAACTTCGCTTTCATTTTATTGCCACCCTGGCTCTGTGTGAATGGGGACTGCATCTGTATCTGTTTGCACACCGGACCTTTTCCGGAAATGCTCCCCATGCAGAAATTCAGGCAATTGCATTTGTGACAACCGCATTTCTGCTCACTGCACTGGGATTGCGGCAGATGAAACTTTCTCCCGCATCTGCATGGGTTTATGCACTTTCTGCAATCGCGGGACTGACAGGATTTTATCTGCGTCTCCTGATACTCGGCCCGGTTTCGCTGTGCATCTGGGACAGCGCACTGCTCCTGGCCGGGGCATGGATATTGGCAATTTGGAGCCGTTTCACAGAATCAGAAATTCTTTCCGCTCCCATGCAGAGAATTTCCTTTCTGCTTTCACTGGCTCTGCTTTTCACATTTCCCTGGCAGACAGGCTCTGTCCACGCGAGCAGCATCCTGATGCTTACCGGACTGCTGTATCTTTCCCAGTATCATGCCACGGAAAAATCTCTTTTTCTTTACATCGGATCAGTTCTGATCAATGCTGCCCTGTATCTGTGGATTCCCCTCTGGTCTCAGAAAAGCAGTCTGATGCAGTTGTATGCCGTGCCTGCCTCTCTGACCGTGCTGGCAATTCTGCATCTGCACAGAAAGGAGCTGCGGCGCAGTGTGCTGAACGCATCCCGCCTGACTGCGGTATGCGTGCTGTATGCCGCAGTTTCTCTGGATCTTTTTCTTCGCCCCGAACTGTCTGTTTTCATTCTTGCTTTGGGACTGAGTCTTGGGGGAATCATAGCCGGAATTGCCATGAGAGTGCGGGCTTTTCTTTACGGCGGGGTCGTTTTCATGGTCATGAATGTCACAGCGCAGATGTTCCGCTTTTACCCGGAGCAGGGACTGGGAAAAGGCATTGTGCTGGTGGCTGTGGGTGCGGTCATCATGTCGGCCATGATCTGGTTCAGCATCCGGCGGGAGGAAATTTTGAAACGATTCCGGATCATCCGTGCGGATTTGGAGGAGTGGGAATAAGCAGAACCGAATTTTTCCCTTTGCAAGTGAATCTGTGAATATTTTGTTTTACTTATACTGACTGAAAAGTTATAATGTTTCTCTTTTCAGAAAAGCAAATCATTTTTCTGAAATTCCAGCCTGCTGATTTTGGAATGACAGCGTAATGAGTTATTCAGAAACGATCCGGTATTGCTGATTATATGCAAAGAATTTGCAATATGTCTTTTGCGCTTTGCCTTTCTGTTGATTTTTTGCACAAGGCTGTATTATGGCAGTGAAAACAGACCCGGCACGGACAAATGGAAACCGGCAGGATTCAAGGGGGGCTGAAAAGATTTCCTCCGGATTTCTCCCAACAGTCCGAAATCCGGAGAATGAGGGGAATATTTTTTTCAACATTCTGAAATCACATTTTTTACAAGGCGGTGACATGGCTTTCATCAAAGAAGACAAAGGCGGACAGGCATTTCTGCGGCTGCAGGGTCCGCTGACGGTGTATGAAGTGGGAGAAATGCGGGAGGTGCTGCTGGCCTCTCTGGAAAGGGATCAGGATTTGCTTGTGGATATCGCGGGAATTACGGACTGCGATACCACCGGAGTGCAGCTTCTGGCGGCAACCCGGAAAAAAGCCGAAAAAGACAGGAAAAAACTTCTGATGACAGGGGATTCGGAAGCAATCCGGAAGGCTGCGGAGCGTATCGGTCTCAGCATGGCAGCTTTTCTGAATGAATAAGGGAAAAGCAAAGAGTGAAGGCAGTCTGAAGCCATCCCAGGAAAGCGAAACAAAGGAAATGCATATGAGCAAAAAACAGCGGGATCATTTCAGCCTCCTCTGCGATATGGGAGAACTGGCCGATCTGCTGGCCGGAACCGCAAATATCGAAAGTTTTCTTCAGGAGGCCGTAAAACTGGTGGCCCGGCATCTGCGGGCCCATGTCTGTTCCATTTATCTGTATGAAGAGGGAAGCGGGGAACTGGTGCTGCAGGCCACCATTGGTCTCAATCCCAAAGCTGTGGGAAAAATCCGGATGAAACCGGGCGAAGGTCTGGTGGGAACCGTGTTTGAAAACATGCTGCCCGTGCGCGAGGCTTCTGCGGGTGTCAATCCGCATTTCAAATACTTTGAGGAAGCGGATGAGGATCGCTTTGAGTCCTTTCTGGCACTGCCCATTCACCGGGGCGTGCAGAAAATCGGTGTGCTGGCGGTGCAGCATGAACTTCGTGACTATTTTGATGAAAATGATGTCATGGCCCTGCGCGCTGCCGCGTCCCAGCTTGCAGGAAGCATTGAAAATGCCCGGCTTCTCATGGATTTGCACCGAATCAGCGGGAACATCGGCGAATACCGGCAGATTGCAAACCGCGTGCCGGAAAATCTCCGCTTCATCAAAGGCCAGTGTGCGTCCAAAGGATATGCTTTTGCGCCATCGGCTTTGTTTAAAAAAAGTCACGGTTCCCTGCTTTCGGAACATACGGATCAGAGCACAGACTACAGTCTGACAGATTTCCGGGAGGCGCTGCACAAAACTGTGGACCAGTTGAAAACATTGCAGGCCCGGCTGGCTGAACGTCTGCCGGAAAGCGAATCCCTTATCTTTTCAGCCCATTTCATGATTCTCAAGGATCCCAAATTTGTGGACAAAATCGCAGAGCAGATCCGCTCCGGCATTTCCCCTCCGGATGCGGTCCGGGCTGTCACCCGTCATTATATTGACATCTTTTCCGCAAGCACCCATGCCTATATCCGTGAAAAAGCCAGTGACATGGAAGATTTGGGCGGACGCATCCTGAAAAACATGCTCAAAGGCCGGCCCGATGAAAAGGTGCGGGGAAAAGGCAGGATTGTCATTGCCAGAACCCTGTATCCTTCGGAAATACTGAAACTGGCATCCGATGATGTGGAGGGAATCATTGTGATGAAAGGCGGCGTGACCTCACATGTGTCCATTCTGGCCCGTTCCCTGCAGATTCCCATGGTGATAGCGGATCACAGCGCACTGCCGACGCTGCCGGAAGGCACGCCCCTGCTGCTGGATGCGGACATTGGCAATATCCATATCAATCCGGATGAAAAGGTGCGCAGGCAGTTTGAACTTCGCAATGAAGCCGCGCGGAAGGCCGCGGCAGTTTCCAAAAAAATGTGCACCATGACGCATACCGGAGACGGGGTGCGCATCCGTCTGATGGCCAACGTGAATCTGCTCAGCGAACTCAAGGCCGCAAAAGAACTCAATGCTGAGGGCATTGGGCTGTACCGTACCGAATTTCCTTTTATTGTCCGGCCCACCTTTCCCTCGGAGGAGGAGCAGTATCTGGTTTACAAACGCGTGTTTGAAGATATGGGAGATCGGGATGTCACCATCCGCACTCTGGATGTGAGCGGAGACAAGGCGTTGGTGTATTCAGATGCCACCAGCGGCGCAAACCCGGAACTGGGGCTGCGCTCCATCCGCTTTTCCCTGCACCACCGCAATATTTTTGAACAGCAGATTCGGGCCATTCTCCGAGCAGGCATCGGAGCAAAGGGGCTGCGGATCATGTTTCCCCTGATTTCCTCTGTGGATGAATTTCTGGAGGCCCGTCAGGTGGTGTATGACTGCATGGAGAGTCTGAAGACTGACCGGCTTGGCTTTCATCCGGAACCGGCCATTGGCATGATGGTGGAAGTGCCGTCTGTGGTGGAAATCATGCAGGCTTTGACCCGGGTGGCGGATTTCTTTTCCATTGGAACCAATGATTTTATTCAGTATACCCTGGCAGTGGATCGCACCAATGAAAAAGTGGCATCCTATTACCGGCCCTGTCATCCTTCTGTGCTGCGGGGACTTGCCCGGATTGTGAACACCGTGAACGCAGCAGGAAAGGAAATTGCCGTGTGCGGGGAAATGGGGCATGAACCGGAATTCATCCCTTTTCTTCTGGGCATCGGCATTCGCACCCTGAGCGTGGATCCCCTGTATCTTCCCATGATTCAGGAATACATATCAGGTCTGAATCTTTCCGACGCGCAGAAACATGCGGAAATTCTCCTGGCTCAGGAGACCGTCAAAGGCGCGCAGGAAGTGCTCAGCCGCAGGACATGGATTCCCTGATGCCACAATCTCCCGCATTGTCCTTCATTTGACAGATATTGCAGAATATTATAAAAAACAATTTTTTATATTACCTCACAGGGTGGATGAAAGCGCATTTCGGCAGGCTCAATGTCCGGAGCGCCGCCCACCCTTGCATTCTGATCATCGCTTTAATTATCATCCTGCAAACATTGACAAAGCTGTCAGCATATTCCGTGAGGCCGCTCCGGATCTTATCAGCATGGAGGCCACCGGCGGATATGAAACAGATCTGGCAGGCGAAATTCAGTCTGCCGGTCTGCCCGTTGCGGTTGTCAATCCGAAACGGATCAGAAATTTTGCCAAAGCTCTCGGACAGACTGCCAAAACAGATAAAATCGACGCCCGTGTCATAGCTGAATTCGGTGCGGCACTGCAACCTCCTGGCCAGTCAGGCCGCCGATGAGACAACCCGTAAAATCAAAGCCCTGACAGTCCGAAAGCGCCACTGACAACTGTCTGTAATGCTGAAAAAAACCGCATGGAGCACATCCGGAATGCGTTCATCAGGGAAAACATCGGGGCGGTTATCTCCGCTGTTGAGGAGCAGATCTGTGAGACCGAAAATCAGATCCGTATTTCCATAACATCTTCTTCCGATCTGAAGCAGAAAACTGAAATTATACCGATTCGCTGTTGAAATCATGCTTTTTTTAACCGCAAAGGACCAGCCCTTTCAAGGTGAGCAACAGGCCGGTCAGCGCAACTCCGCAATGTCCGGCGTTTTTTGCAGCAGACCGTGACAGCCGCCGGCAGACAGCATCAGAAAAGGCTGTCTGTAAAAATCTGATCTTAAAGGCTTATTTTTCACACCTTGAAAGGACTGGTATAACGCCCTTTAATCAGTTGGCAGTATGGCAGTCAAATCAGTATGTTTCGAAACCATTATCGACAAGTTCTATTCTCTTCTGAACCTGTTCAGGAGCAGATTCACTTTCCTTCCCGGTTTCCGTGTTTATTTTTCCGGAGAACTCTGTCTTCAAATTTTTTTCTTCTGTGTGAGAAGAGGACATGATGAAATCAATCAAAGTCTGTTTTGCAGATTCAGACATGGAACTGAAAGCGGACAGCAATTGCTCAGAGTTTTTTGCAGGCTGTGTTTTTGTGACTTTGGGTATGTTAAAAAATGAAGACATTTTCCGGAGATTTTCGGCCTGGGATGAAAAGTGCACACTTGCTGTTGCCATATGACCTGTGTATGCTGCATGCTTCTGTATGACTTTATCCAACTGATGAATCGCATCATTCACTTCATTAATGCCGGATGTCTGTTCAGCACCGGATGCGCTCATATTCTGGATAAGCTCGGATGTTTTTTGAATTCCGGTGACCATTTCCTCCAAAAGACTGTCTGCATTTTCCGCAATCTCAATATTGGATATGGAGAGCCTGTTGATATCCCTGGCAGCTTTTTCCGTGTTTTTGGCAAGACTTCTCACCTCAGAGGCAACCACGGAAAAACCTTTTCCATGTTCTCCCGCGCGGGCTGCTTCAATGGCCGCATTCAGAGACAGCATATTGGTCCGGCTCGCAATTTTTTCGATAACCATAATTTTTTCAGAAATTTTTTTCATGGCCTGAATGGTATCCCTTACAGCCTGGCTGCTTTCTTTTGCACTGCTGGCCGCTTTTTCTGCAATAAGGGCTGTTTCCTGTGCATTTAAGGCATTTTGACTGATAACCGCGCTCATCTGGTTCATGGAACTGGATATTTCTTCAACTCCGGCGGATTGCTGACTTGTACCTTCGGCAACCTGTTTGGCGATGGTGCTGATCTGCTCACTGCCGGCTGCCACATTGTCGGCAGCTTCACGAATATTCCTAATAACAACACTCAGTTGTGTCACCATTTCCAAAAATGCCCCTGCCAGTTCTCCAACTTCGTCCTTCTGCTGTATGAGGATTTCACCGGTTAAATCTCCATCTGCCATTTTGCGGGCAGCCGCAAGGAGGCTGCTGATGGGCTGAATAATTGCGCGGTTGAGGGAAAATATTGTGATTCCGATTACAAGGGGGGCAATGATCAGAAAAATCAGTACAGTAATCAAGTTAAATCTGCCGGCTTTCTGAAGTTTCTGGTTGGCTTCCCCAACCTCGGATTTTGCAGATGAAATAACAGCATCAATTCCATCGCTGTCTTTTGCACTGTAAAAATTTTTTTGGGCTTTGGAAATCCGGGCGTCAAGTTCAGACAATTCCTTCTTTGAACTTGTTATCAGCACATCAAGCTGATCCGTCAGTGAAAACAAAGTCTGGAACTGGGAAACAATTTTTTTGTCTTTGTCAATATCCGGTACCTGAGACATGACAAATTTTGCATTGCTGGCTATCACACTTTTCTGCTCTTCCGTGAAACTTCGTGAAACAAGTGCATTCATTGCAACCAGGGTCAGTTGATTCAGGGTCTTGAGAATATAAGCGGAAAGATTGCTTTTATCCGCAGTGTCTGCTCCCAGCACCTGCTCCATCTGGGATTCTGCCAGAACAGTGGCAATTGCTTCATCAAGTTTAAAATACAGTTCATTGATTTTCTCTCTGATATGGGTAAAGTCTCCTTCAATTTCAAGAATTTTTTTTTCTTTGACTTCAATCAGATTTATCAATTCAATCCCTGCATTGATTAAGGCATTGCTTTCTCCGGCCGGAAGTTCCGGAGGATTGTCAAACTGAGATTTTGCATACATCGGCACCTTTCCGGAAGCGACTGTGTTTGATACCAAAATGATAAAAGAATTTTTCCATTCCGCGAAGGCTTCGATTTTGGCAAGTTTCCGATTTACATTGTCCCGTGTTTGCAAATTCAACATTACCTGCTGATAGGTCAGGATATTCACCAGCGCAAGCAGAACAAAAACCAGCACTGTCATGCCTCCCAGAAGGAATATCTTTTTTTTGATTGTTATATTCACTTGTCACTCCTTCCAAAATCCGCATCCAACCCATGCTTTCTGTCCGTTTTTCAGAACAATTTTCATAACATATGACACTTTGATCTGTATTTTCCTTTTGTATGGATTCAGCCATTCATATTCCAGCCAGCCTTTCCCTTCTTTTTCAACAAGTTCAGCAATCTCATAAAAGAGAAGTCGTCCGGTGGGTGTCCGAAGCTGCCACATATTTTTGCCAAGCAGTTCCGGCCGGATTCCCTGACCGCAGCAGACAGCTTCTTTTTTTTCAATATCATAGCGGTGCATAAAAATATACAGTTCTTTCTCATCATCACGAAATCTGGGATCTTTTTCAAGCGCTTTTTGGACGGCATCCATATCTTCTGAATTTTCAGAAATATAAGCATGAGCTGCCTCAACAATGGATTGCGCCTTTTGGGCCACAGATGACAGTTTTTCCTGAGCATAAAGAGGGGCACTGCGGAAACCATGCAGAAGCAGACCCGCAACGACAAGGCAAACAAAATTCTTTGACTTTAACATAAGATAACCTCCATTTTGCTGTGTTTTTGATAAACTGATTTTAATTGCAGCTTTTAAGATAATTGTTTTGGGTAGGCTGAGCTGCCCTTTCAAGGTGTGAGAAATAATCATTTGACATCAGGTTGCTGCGGACAGCCTTTTTTGATGCTGTCTGCCGGTGCCTGTTGAGATCTGCTGCAAAAACCGCCGGACATTGCGGAGCTGCCCTGACCGGCCCGTGACTCACCTTGAAAGGGATGGGTAGGCTGAGTTGAACGCAGTGAAATCCAACATTCTGAATCTGCTGAGTTTCGTTCCTCAACCCAACCTGCAGAAAACCCCCAAAAATATTATCTTAAAGCCTGGTTGCGCAGTTGATTGTTCAGGTATCGGACACACCTGTCTGTAACAGACAGGTTGTCCATGCCTGGACAACTGACTCCAAACCCGATTGTCTGCATGTTGGCAATTTATCTGAAAGAACTCATCTTTGTTGGCCCGGCACAGACCCGCCACCTCATGTTGACAATTTATCTGAAAGAACTGATTCAGGTTCTGTTGACATTTCAGATCATGCTGCCGGTTCCGGTCTGAGGTCTGAACCGTGCACCGTGCCGTGCCTCATTTTGGGAAGACTCCGTGAAAGTCCGCAAACTTCAGAACTGAGATGTTATTTTCAATAAATTCAAAATTTTATATAAATATCAACAGAACATAATGTCTAACGTCAAGCTCAGCGGTTCGGTTTTGTGTAGCGAAGCGAAGCAAAACCGAATCCGCTGGAGTGACGGGTTAGCCCTCTTTGTTTATATTTTCATCATAGTTTTTTGCAGCATAAAAAATTTCATCAACAGTTTTATCTTTCCAAAGATTCCGTTGCCATTCTGTATAGTCAAAACTTTCTCTCAGAATCAGACTTATAAATTTTTCTGTTTCGACTATATCAAGTTTCTACATCGTTGATTTCACAGCCATTTCCGATATCGCCGCCGCTATACGCTTATTGCCGTCAATAAAAGCATGAGCCTGAGTAAGATGATAAGTACATAGGTTGCCGCACATATTGCAATATCAGCATTTTCATAATATGCACGGTTTTCAGCGCTGCCAGTGCGACTCCAATGCTCCATCATCACGCAATCCGTGACCCCGCCGATTCTTCAATCAGTTTTTTATGAATTTCAATTACTTCAGTTTTATAAAGAAAGATGATCAGACACCCTCTGCAAGTTCCCGATAAGCAGATTTTCTTCGTTTGAAGGTGTTCTGAACCGCTCTTTCAATTTTCTGCTCCCGTTCTTTTTCATTCAGCGGAGATATTATCAGTATGCGGTTTTCAACAGTTATGTCAACTTCATCATCTGCACGGATATCCATTAACTTTAATATTTCATCAGTTAATAATAATCCGAATGAGTTACCTATTTTTCTGATTTGTGTTCTGGGCATGTGTTTTCCTTTTCTATTCCTGCATTATTCACAAATCCTCGGAAAAGCGGCTTATCCTGATAAATAAGATGATACAGAAAAACCGGTAAAAAACTCAGTTTCTTCGACACTCTTTATTTTCAGTGCCGGAATCAGTTTATGAATAATTCAGGTATTATGTGGATTTATAATCCTTCCAGATAAATTATTTTGTTGTTTTCTATTTTCAAAAACTTGTTTTTCCAACTTCGCAATTATAGTTTTCCAGATCAGTTTCATGATGGTCGCCCGCCTGAAACTGATACATTGCCCGAATCGAGTTCAATAAAGTTTTCTTTTGAAGGACGCAGTCTGTCAAGTCTGTCTGTCACATACTGTATTGAATCATCATCTGTCGGGTCTTCACTGACTGCATTTTTGTTTATTAACTGTTTTCAGGTCATTCCGATTTTGCGGATTCTGAATTTCTTCTTCTTTTCTTGCCAACTGAATAAGAAGTTGTGCAAGACGCAGTTTATCTCTGTAACCAAGTGCCTCACAGTTTTCTGATATTTCCCGATATGTCATATCGGCAATTTCCTTGTTTGTCATTTTTATTAAAGCATAACGACCAAGCTCACCGGGCGGCAATGGAGCGTAGCGGAATTGCCGTCCGGTGCAGCGCCTTGTTAGCTGCTTTTCCTTTTTGCTGCATCACGGATTGCTTTTTCAATGTTGTCATCTCTTCCAATTCAAACCTGTTTAACCGGCTCACATTATCATCCTTTACATGAAGCTGGCCTTCGTTTCCTTTATTTCCTCGATGTTGTCCCTTGAGTAAAGAGGGTGATTTAACACTTCATCTGAACTCATAATCCATAGGACGATTTCCATCGCGAAGACCGCAACCCAAATAAAAACATCGCAGCACTGCGGCTTTAGTTGCTGAAAAATTCATTAAAACCGTTTCTTTCAGGTGCCTGTGAAAGGGCTTTCATATAAAGAGGCTCATCGCTATCACTATCTACGGCGCGAAAGATGTCTTTACTTCCGATAGTTATTCCGTCTAAAACCATAGATCATATTCAACGGAGTAATTCGAGTCTAATTTCTTTTGAAAGGCTTTTTCAATTTTGAGCGACTTACCCTGAACATAGGTTTGTGCAAATTTTTCTCCGAACCCTCTTGGAGCAGATATTTCAAATATCCACAAATGCGGATTTTCACTGATATATTCTGTTCTTATTTCAATATATTGATCATAACTCATGCCGCCTTTGTTAATTAGGTTGCATATCAGATGCTCGTATTCGTTGAAAGGAAATACAGACTGATCCTGTTCAACCATTGCCAGCACATCCTCCAGGTCACTTTCTGTTCCAGAAAATGTG
This sequence comes from Desulfobacterales bacterium, assembly GCA_041390465.1. Classification (GTDB taxonomy): domain Bacteria; phylum Desulfobacterota; class Desulfobacteria; order Desulfobacterales; family Desulfococcaceae; genus JAABRU01. The sequence goes on from JAWKPW010000006.1 coordinate 47,704, forward strand.
GCAACTATTCTATCTTTTAATTCTGTAAGTTCCATTCTCGGACCTTCTGTTATTGAGAGTTTTGTTAAATAGTCTTCCCTTATCGAACCTGGTTATGACTTTGAGAAACTGACTATGAATAGGTAGCGACTCTAAATCCCTCTTAGGATTTTGTGTGTATTGAATATTTTCTGAAAACACCCAATCTATGAAATCACCACTTAAGAGTCCTGCTACAACCTTGCCAGACTAAAGGATTCATCCGGTATGAGTATTAAAACTAAGTTGTTTAGAAAAACGCTGCTTATCATCGTAAAAAAAACAAAGTTTTGATGAAATAAACTTATATACTAGCTTTTCCTTGGCTTGATATAACCTAAGCGGTGCCACCTGTTGATATAGACTCATATCGGAAGGAATAAACTATTGCATTTTTTCAACCCATTTGCTGAATATCCGCTCCTTTATAAGCAGGATATAACCTTTTTCAGAGTTGGCTTAATAAATTTATTGTTATTTCCTGTAACAATCCCCAATCCCCATGATGCTTTGTTGTCTAATGTGATATATGGTATCGACAGTAAGTGTTGTAATGTAGCTGCATCTTCATCATCAGAATAAAATTCAAAATTGATTTTGGATTATATTTGAATGAGTCAGCTGATCTTTTGCAGGTCGCACCATTAACCTCGCATAAAATCCCTGAGTTGTGCTTAGAAACGATAAGCTTCTTAGAACGATAGCTCTGCGCCTTTGTTACGAGACCCTTGAATGCCTTTCCATAGTCTATTAGCCGTTCAATTGAAAGCTGTAGCGTTTTATTCAAGCATCTTCAAAAGATGCGATGTTAAAAAATGCTTCTTGGCACAATCCAAGTTCTCCATTTTCCTTAAGGCTTCTTATACAGGCAAAGAAGAAAAGTGAACAAGTATCTATACTGGTTCCTGCCCGACATTGATCCGATTAACGCTCTTTCCTCCTTTGGCCTTTTACCCCACGGGCGGATTCGTGTAAATGCAATCGAATTTTGCAGCTTCTTTTCCGGAAGCTATTTCCAAGAAGTTGGCAACTTGTATATTTTTGCTTTTGGTCCAGTGAGTTTGTAATTCGTTTTGTAATTTCTACCGCAATCGGATCAACGTCGTAACCATATATGCTCTGGCTTAAACCCCAACTCTATTGCACGAACAACAAAGTTACCTGAGCCGCAGCATGGGTCACAAAATGTGGAATCTGATATTCCAGCACGAGTTGAAAAAGGTCTCGACTACTTTGCTTGGTGTGTAGTAGATAGCTCTTTGTTGCGGTAAGAGTCTGATAGGCTTTCCTCATACTCTATGCCAATCTTTTCCGACACGTTGTCAGATGCCGATATTCTCTCAAGGAATCTTGAAGTAGTTTTTTCGTGATCGTGTGTATCTTTCAGAAGACTTTGTTTGCTCTTTGATTAAGCTTCTTTCTTTCCGGAAACTTCCTTTCGGAAACCTCTCTACGACTCAAGGGTGATTCTTCTCTTTTCCCGCCTGTCCCAGATATTTCGTTTTAATCCAATTCCGAATTGTGGCAGTGGATACACCTAAGCGGCTCGCCGATCTTTCCAATGGCTATTGTAGATGGTCTAATTTCACCAAATAGATTGCGTTGTTCCAAAGTGCTAACCTTTGTCATTTCGTAGAGTCGTTATTTCAATAGTCATCATTGCACACATCCTATGGCAGTTAACCATTGATTATCAGGTCATTTTGCCCTGATAATACCCAAAAAGCCACTTATCAGAGCGATTTTGCCCTGATAATACCCAAAGCCACTTATCAGAGCGATTTTGCTCTGATAATACCTGCTAAAAAAGCCACTTATCAGAGCGATTTTGCCCTGATAATACCCTTTGAAACACCGCTTATCAGGGCAAATTCGCCCTGATAATACCTGTGGCCCAAATACTTATCAGGGAAAGTTCGTCCTGACAAATTTTCCCTGATAATACCCCAAAATGCCACTTGTCAGGGAAAGTTTTGTTCTGACAAATTCGCCCTGATAATATCCAAAAACATCACTTATCAGGAAAAGTTCGCCTTGACAAATTTTCCTTTTTCAATATCTCTCTGTCTATACAAATACATATACTCTGCAAGGACGGCTTATGTCAAGCGCAAAACAGAAAAATCGCGGATGAAATTCGTGAGGATGCGGCTTCATCATTGCTCCATCCGCACGGAGCGATCATACTTCGCGACTGGATTGAACGGTTTATTCTGTTTCACAAAATGAGATAGTGGGACTTTTCATGCTGATAATTCGATAATATCGAATTATTATACGATCAGCAAAACTTCGGATGTGATTCGTGAAGATCTCCGTTCTATGGCTGAAAGAAAGCGTTTTTCTTACCAAATTCGGGCATCTCTGACGCAGTGTGCAGTTGAACCGTTCAATGTGCGAAGTTTCCCCGCTCTCCTTTCCTGATGCCCTGTGACGTTTTGAGGGAAGAACGCTATAATAACTTTCCAGGCGATCTGTGCAGCAGACAGCCCGCTTACGGTAATCAGCAGGAAGAGATTTCCATAAATTTCGGCATGTTTTGGTTGGAACGGTCCCCGAATGCGATCCCGGCACCAAGGCGCGTCTTTGACGTTCCATGCAAGGCCAAATCCATACCTGATTTGACTTTTTTCCAACGTAATACCGATTCTCCATTGGTTTTGTCCAATATGGAGCACAGAGACTCCGGAACGGCGCCGCCTAAGAAAACAGAATAACTGACAGCATCGGATCAAAGCAATGGCGATTCGGTATAAGACCATATTTCATCCATCTCCAAAACGGGGCGTTTTTTGATACAGGAATTGTCTCAGAAATTGGGATGATAACTTTTTTTAAATTTTTTCAGATTGTTGTCCCGCTCATCCGGAGTTGCAAAGCATCCCGTTGTGAAAGTCTTTCTGTCTGAAGATTTTCAGCGGTTCTCAGACGAAATTCCGTTCTTCGGTTTTAATGTCCAATATGCTGTAAAATTGCATTTTTTGCAGTGAATCTTTTCGGCGTCCCAGCCGGTGTTGTCTCTTGCTTTGCGGATATTTTCACGCCGCAGCCGTCGGCATTTTGCTGCAATCATTTTTCTGCCCTTTTGACAATGGCATACAGAGAAAAAAGACGGATCTCCGCAGCATAATTTTATCAGCATGAAAAGTCCCACTATCCAAAATGAAATCAAGGATGACCTGAAAGAGGGGGAAAGCAAAATCGGACAGTTTCTTACCCATCTCTGCGGACGGCAATGTTTCCCCTTCCAACCTGGAATCAGGCCATGAATGCGCTGGTGTTTCTCGGAAAGTATTCAAAGGGTGTTTGAAAAGTCTGCTTTCTTCTTTTGCAAAAAGGGCAGGGTATCCTCCCAGAAATTTTCCTTTCAAAAATGGGGAAATGACGGATAAGGGACTTTTCATGCACGCCTCACTGCCGCCAGAAGACGGAACCAGCAGTTCCAGTTCTTTGGGGCCGCATCCTGTTTCAAGTTCGTTTTTTGCTTTTGCCGTTTCCTTTACTGTCGTGCTGTCGAGCCGGGATTTCCACCACAAAGGTTTTGGCTCATGATCCGCCCGCTTTCTCCCACAACCGTATAGCTTCGCCTGCATTCTGTGACTGGTCTGTATCAGTTCCTGAGTTTGCTTTTGTAATCACAGTTGAGAATTAAGGGAACATATGAGGAGGAACCGTCTCGTGAAACGGCTTCTGACAAATTTGAAGGTTGCATAAAAACCTCCGTCAAGATAAATTGAGGCAATGACAGCCTCAAACGCATCTGCGAGAATGGAATTCTTTTCTCTTCCATTGGTCTGGATTTCCCTTTCCCAGTTCCAGAAACATGCCCAGACTCAGGCTTCGGGCAATCTTTGACAACTGGTTTTCATTGACCAGACCGGCGCGACAGTGGGAAAGCGTGCCCTTCGGGCAGATCCGGGTATTTCTGCATCAGCAGATGTCCGACCACCAGATTGAGCACAGCATCTCCCAGGAATCCCCAGCCGTTCATTGTTGCGCATGTCCAGTCCGGGCTGAGCTATTGACAAAGGAACTGTGCCCGCAGGCCAGAAGGGATTTGTCCCTGAATTTGTAGGAGTTTTTTTCACCGTAAAAAGTCCATGACAATAAAAAATATGCAATAACAGGAAGATGCCGCTGATGTAAATCACAGACTTTCGGAAAAAATATCCGATGTTCCAGTAAAAAGGGCTTTGCCGGATATTTTTTCTCAAAGTCCGCACCACAGTTTTACACATATTGCACGTCTGTATCCTGTTATGTGGAAAAAATAAAATCAGGATGGTGCATCTTTTACAGATGATCTCGGAGTGACAAAAAATAAGTATGGGGGCAAACTGACAGTTTTTATATTTAACTGCAGAGCAACCCAGAGTCTGCACAGAATTTTTTTTGTGCAATGTGATACTGATGAACAGATTTGTTCCACTGCCAAAAAAATATATCTCATGCTGGAGCAAAGAATCAACTGCCCGCCTGCGGAATACGGCACACGGAACTTCCGTCCGATCCCCATCTGCAAACCGGTTTTACCGCACCGTGAAATCCGTGCCCTCCGGTTTTTATCAGACCGCAACGATCAGCCACTCCAGGTATAACACGCTGTCTGTTCTGCCGAATGCCCCGGATACCAGACCTCAATCCCGCACAGACCCGATTTTCCGCAGATGCAGGATCATTTCCTCAAAGGATAGCGATGAGCGGTTTCAGCAGCCCCGGATGTGCCAGTACCGCAGTTCCAGCGTTCCTGATCATGGTGATGGCCTTCTGTGCTGTTGATGCGGTATTTGTCAACATAGCGCGATTTGCCGGTTCTGATATATTTGTCAAATGCCCGATCAATGGACTGCACAAATCCTTTTTTGAGCATGAGCCCTGCGATATGGAAACCCGCCAATCTGGTTATCCCGGCATGGCGGATGAGTTCCTCCATGCTGAGATCAAAGCCCATCCTTTTAGAGATTTCTGATACCCGGGGTTGCGGTTTCTTCTGGTTTGCGCAGGGACTTCCAGAGTTTGATCTGCAACAGAATCATCCACATCCATTGTATCCCAGATATGAAAACGCCCGGCAGGGAAACTGTCAGAGATTGTGCACTGATTTCAGACCAGGATAACCATTCGGCGGGGAATTCCCCCATGCCAAGAATTTCTTTATCCGCAACCACCACATCGGTAATGAGTGGTACCCAATTTATTTCGCCAGTCTGGAGGATTTCCGCAGGCGTGTGAACCCCGTCCGAGGCGGTGGAATGAATGGCGATAACGATCTTCATGCTGGAATCACAGCCCAAGAGCCTTCTCCATATTTTCCTTTGGTTTTGCAGTCAATGCACTGGGTCGTCATTGGGCCGGGCTTTTGGAGGCGCTCAATGGAAATATCCTCTCCGCAGGTTTCACAGATGCTGAAGGTTCCATCTTCTATGCTCATATCTTTTGATTTTTTGATAAGTTTGTTTTCCTTGTCACGGATGGTGGCAGAAAATCTGATCTGATTCCATGGATATGCCCTGTCCGTGGGGCTGTCCGATAATTTTCTTTCAGGGAAGTCATGCCGGAAACCGTGTTTTCTGCCCGACTCAGAGCTCTTTCTGCCGGTTGTTCAAAAGAACCCTGAAATATTCAATATCTTCTCTTTCATCTTTAACTCCCCGGTACAAGATTTGTCATTTATGGATTTTTTTCATAATCCTTTATTATAGCAATATATGATCCAAATGTAAAGAGCTTTCCCACCGGTTTCGCCTTTGCAATGCATTTTGTTCGCAGGAACAATGCCGTCAAGGCCGCTGAGGCAGAACAGAAAAGAATCACGACTATCTCCGCTTTATCCTTGAAGGCGGGCAGATATTGAGAAATTCCTGAAAATTATTTGATATCAGACTGTTACAGAAATATGGGGAATCGGCGGATTTGGATGAGTCCGGGAATTGCCTTATGTCAATGGCAGATGCCGCACCTGGAAACAGATTTTTTGCATAGCGCAATTTGTTCTGTTTCCAGCGGGATTGATGGAATGCGATTATTTTTTCCTGGGAACCTGTCCCGGGAACTGGATGGTAGAAATACCATTGGTGCAAATGGGCGTTTCTTCTTCTTTTCCTCACTTTCCCTGAGTTCAATCCTTCCTTGATCTTGCCGCTGATGGTTTTGGGCAGTTGATCCACACAAATTCAATAATTTTCGGAATTTTGAATTTGGCCAGCGCTCTTTGATGGAATGCTGGAACAGCTCCAGGGCAAGTTCTGAGTGGTTGTGGCCTTTTGCCAGAATCACATAGGCTTTCACCAACTGATAGCGCTCCGTCCGAGTCCCCACAACAGCGCCCCATGACAGCAGATGCTCAATCAGCGCACTTTCCACCTCAAAGGGCCTAGCGCGGTAGTCGGAAGATTTGATGACACCATCAGTCCCTGCCTACAAACCACCAGTATCCGTCTTTGTCAAAGCGCCGATGCCTTGCGCCGGTGAAATACAGGTTGTTTTTGAAAGCGGCGTTGGTCTTTCCCGGATCATCACCGTATTCGTGGAAAAGTCCTGTGAGCCCTCCACTTGCTCAGACGTATCACGATATGACCGGTTCATCCGGCTATGATTTCATTGCCGTCATCATCCGCAATGATGGCATCATACATGTAGGAGGATAGCCGAAGGAGCCAAAGGGCATTTTGCCTCCATCCAGGGCGCATTGCCGATCATCGGTGCAGGATTTCCGAATCTGACCGTAGAAATCCCGGATTTCTTGTCCCGGTTGCCCTTTTCCATTTTTCAATCACTTCAGGGTTCAGCGGCTCGCCTGCGCTGAGGGAATACTTGATGGCACTGAAATCATATTTGCCCAGATCCAGTCCCACAAAGGCGCGCGCCAAAGAGTGGGCGGTGCGCAGAAGGAATTGATTTTGTATTTGGCTATTGTGGCAAGATATTTTTCCGCATTGAGTGCGGTGAACGCGTAAATGGTGGCGGCGCCTACGTTCAACGGTCCGAAGAAGCTGCTCCAAGCCCATTTCGCCCATCCGGTGCGCTCAGATTGTGATGAATGTCGTGCTGGGTTCAATTCCTCATGATGGAGGTTGAGATGGTCCCACAGATAGAGTTGCACCTGCACCCACGTTTGGGAAGTCCTGTGGTTCCGGAGGTGAAGAAGCAGAAAAGAACATCTGTGCTTTTCACCTGGGCTGCATCAGCCTTGTCAGATTCTTTGTCAATGTCGGTATAGGAAATCCAGCCCTCTTTCTGTCCCAGAATAATTTTGGCTTTGGGGGTGCAGTTGGCTTTTTTCAGAGCATCATCCACCAGACCTGTCAGTTTGTCAAAACAGACAATCACATCGGGTTTGTATGCCTCAAAGCGGAACTGAATCTCTCTTTCTGTCATGGTCGTGGCTGTGGGAACCGCAACCAGACCGCCTTTTAAGGCTGCAAAAGAGGCAAACCAGGTTTCCGGAACAATCGGGCTCAGCATATACAGATTACAGCCCTTTTCAACCCCTTTTTTTCTTATGAAATTAAGGAACTTGTTCCCATTGGCCGCCAGTTCTTTATAGGTGAACTGACGTTCGGCATCTGTATCCAGGTCTGTCCAGATCAAAGCCTTCTGATCCCCTCTTTCCTTTACATGCAGCCCTTCAAAAATCTCTGCGGCCCAGTTGAAATTCTCCGGCATGGGGGTTTTGTTGAGTTTTTCAAAAAAAGCCTTTGCGGCATTTTTCCGCTGTTCCATGTCTTTCATGGTGTTCAAGGCCATTGCTTCTTTGTAAAAACTTTCCAGCGACATAAAACTACCTCCTCCGTTTTGGTTTGCCCCGTAACTTGCACAAGTAAATAAAAAGCTTCCTTCCAGCCTCAGCCTCGGTACGCCCGAAAGCTGTACCCAATCGATTTTTCCCGTTCAGAATTCATGCCTTTTCCTTCACAGAGAAACTGTTGCGGACAAAAAACTGAACGAGCGCTCAGTCAATTAATATACCATATCATTCTTATAAGTAATTGTCAATCATTTTTTTATGCATATCCATACCATTCCGGACAGCAGCTTCTGCGGAAAAAGCGCAAAAGGATTTCATTCACCAGTTTCTTTGCTGGCAGAGGATTAATTTTTTTGATCATTTATAAAAAAAATATTGCTCAGTGATTGCAGAAACAGTTGGAGGTGCCTTGTCAACGTTATTCTGACGGAGTTTAACCTCAGGGGCACAGCGGCAGCACAAAGATCACAAAAAAAACTGCGGGCGTCAGTTTTTGCAGGGAGATTCCGGAGGGCCGAAATGAAGTGAAACGGAATTTTGACCGGATTTTCCGAATCATTTCAGCGTCTCCAATTTGCAGAAAAATTGTTTCTCCGTATGCAGGGAGCGGCCATTTCCGAAATTCAGACTGCACAGATTGCATCTGCTTTTCTCTTGCAAAGAGACAGATTTTTATGATAAGCAGCGTTGCAGAAATCTTCGGGTATAAAAAAACGGGCTGTGGGGCAAACCGGTTGATTTTTTTACCGCTGAATTTTTCACAAAAAAATTCTGTGTGACTCTGCTGCGGTTAAAAACAGATCATCAGCGGCTGCCCCACTGCCTGCAATTGCGCAAAACAAGGAGTATTATGAAAGGGAAAAAATCAGCCGTATTTCTTTTGATGATGGTTTTTTTTATGCCTGTCTGCACTGCGGCAAAGCAACTGATTTTTGTCACCGGAGGAATGTCTCCGCCGTTGGTTTTTGAGGAAAATAATGAAATCAGGGGCATGGATGTGGATGTAATTGCTGAATTCTGCAAACGCAATGCCGTGGAACCCAAATTTGAGGTTTATCCCTGGAAAAGATCGCTGAAGAATATTGAAGAAGGTTCAGCAGATGCGATCTTTACCCTGTTTCGCACAGAGGAACGGGAAAAAATCATGTATTTTCCATCTGTTCCCATCAACACGGTAAAAACGTCGGTTTGGGCAAAAAAGGAAAGGGGCATCAAAATCTCTTCTTTGGCGGATCTGAAGGATAAAAGCATCGGCGTTCTCACGGAATACAAATACGGAAAAGAATTTGATTCCCTGCAGGGACTCAGCAAAACCTTTTGCACAGACAAAGAGCAGTTGCTGAAAATGCTTGACAGAAACCGTTTTGACGCGGCCATAGATTCTGAAGCCTGTTTCAGATTTATGTGCAGGAAATTCGGACTTGACGAGGACAAATTTGAACTTGTCCATGTGATTACCGAAAATCCTGTGTATGTCGGCTTTTCAAAGAAAAAGATGGGGCCTGAGGGGGAACTGCTTGCCGAAAAGTTCAGCCGGTTCATGGAGCAGTTGGAAGCTGAGGGAGCGCTTCAGAAAATCAGGGACCAATATGCAAAATAAGCGAACGCTCGCAGAGATTGACAAAAAAACAGGAAAAATCAGTATGTTTTGGAATTATGGACGAAGTTTTTGTCATTCCCGTTGAGGATGTGCTGGATTTGCACACCTTCAATCCCAAAGAAGTGCCGGATTTGCTGGAGGACTATTTTTCCGAGTGCATTGCCGCAGGTATTTTTTCCGTGCGGATCATTCACGGCAGGGGAAAAGGTTTTCTGAGGGAACGGGTGCGCTCACTTCTGAAAAAAAATCCCTTGGTGCTTTCTTTTTCAGAAGCCCCGGCCAATGCAGGCGGATGGGGCGCGATGCTGGTGGAACTCAAAAGAAACTGAATCTGCTTTCTGTATTTCATTTTTTTGTCATTATCCAGATGCCTTTCCAGTTTTCCGGAGGCTTGTCCATCAGTTCCCTGCATTTTTTTTCATAGGCTTCAGCCGCGGAATCAAATTTTGCGATTTCTGAAAAAGAGTCCGCGGCTGCGGCAAAATTCCCCTGATAATACAGTTCCCTGGCATGGGCAAATGTTCTGAAAATCTCTTTGCGCATCTCATATTCTTTCAGATACATGGGCTCAAACACTGTCACCGGTTCCACTTTTCCCACAACTCCAAGACGGGCAATCTCCCGGAAACCGAAACTTTCCCCCAGTGCATTCCGTGTGTTTCCCGAAATCATGGTATAGGTTCCAAACTCCTTGTTGGCCCCTTCCAGCCGTGCGGCCAGATTGACAGCGTCTCCGATGATGGTATAGTCAAATTTGGTCTGGGAACCCAGATTTCCGGCCACAGCATAACCTGTGTTCATGCCGATGCGCATGTTCAGTTCCCTGCCAATCCGCTGAAAAAAAGCGGGCCGCATCTGTGCAAGTCTGGCCTGACAACGCAGCGCCGCTTTTACGCATCTCACGGCATGATCCGGCACTGCCAGCGGTGCATTCCAGAAGGCAATGATGGCATCCCCCTCATATTTGTCCACCGTCCCCCCTTCTTCAATGATAATATCGGTCATGGCAGACAGGTATTCGTTGAGAAGTGCAACCAAAGCATCGGGTTCCAGTTTTTCGGAAATGGAGGTGAAGGCTTCCAGATCGGAAAAAAAAATGGAAAGCTCCCTGCGCTCTCCGCCCAGCCGCAGTTTGTCCGGATCCGCAATAATCTGTTCAATGACAGCAGGACTGAGGTACTGGGCAAACGCGAGTTTGATGAAACGCTTCTGCCTTCCCTCGGTCGCATATTTGAGGGACAGACTCAGAAAAATGGTGTTGAGCACAGCCAGTTCACAGACCACAAAGGGAAACCATATGCCCTTGATGCAGGAACTGAGGGCCATCAGAGGCGGAATGCAGATAAAAAGCAGGCAGATGCCCACAATGACGAAAGGTTCGGCAAAAAGAGACACGGACAGCGCGCAGGCAAGGGAAAGTCCCCCAATCAGCAGAACCGCTGCCCATGCAGGTGTATCCCGGATAAAATCACGGGCCAGAAGATTGTCAAGCATGGTCGCGTGGATTTCCACACCCGGATATACACCGCCTGCGGGGGAAGTTCGCAGATCATACAGACCGGGAGCGGAAAAACCCAGAAACACATACTTGTCCTTAAATGCGTTTTGCTCTTCAATCACCGGTGCTTCCCCGGAAAGAAGACGAAGTTCAGACTGCAAAACAGCCGCAGCACTCCAGGCTCTGTGTGTACCGGCAGGCCCCCGGTAGCGCAGAATCGCATTTCCCTCCTGATCCAGCGGAATTTCATACGCGCCCAAGCCCAGTATGCTGTCTGCCATACGGACATCCTTTGCAGGATTGTCAGCCAGAAACGCGGCAAGGCCCAAAGAGGGCAGATGTTTTCCGTCAAAAACCGAAAAAAGCCTGGTCCGCCGGTAAACACCGTCATGATCCGGGTTCAGATGCACATTGCCCAGACTCCGGGAATTGCGGGAAACTTCCGGAATGGGAAAGGTGGCGCGGGAAAAAACGGTCTGAACCGCCGGATGTTCCTTTGTCCACTGATCAAGTTCTCTGACCCGCAGTTCCGGAGGGGCAAGGTACTCAGGCCAGGTTTGCTCACTGCCGGTCTTTTCTCCTGCAAACATGGCACTGACAACCCGGCCGTAATCCGCCAGAGATTCCCCCATCCGTTCATCATCTGCCTCGCCAAAAGGGGAAGGCTCGGTAAAAAGCACATCCATGACCAGCATTCTGGCTCCCTGCCGTTTGCAGTAATTGCTGATGACGCCGTAAACCTCACGGGGCCAGGGCCAGGACCATCCGTTTTCACGGCTTCCCCAGTCCAGACTGTTCTGATCCACAAGAATCAGGCAGATTTGATCCGTGAATTCACTTTTTTTTGCCAGAATCCGGACCCGCCAGTCCCAGGTTCGGGCTTCCCATGCCTGGGTCCAGCCCATTTCCCAAACGGCAAAAGCAAGCAGGGCTCCTGCAATTCCCACAAGAAGGGACTGTATCCGTTTGTCTGTTCCCGCAATCCGGACAATTGTCTGATGCAGATGCGCAGCCATTTCAGACCTGTCTCATTGCAATTTCAAAGCGGGTCTGTCTGCGGGGCGGTTTCTGCAGGGGTTCACCTCCGGTCAGCAGTTTTCCGGCCTGGGCAATCCGGTTCTGCGGAGCGGGATGGGTTTTGACAAAGTCAAAGCCTCCGGGACGCAGACTGCCTTTCATCACCTCCAGCATGTCTGTCAGACCTGCGGGACTGTATCCCACCCGTTTCATGATGGTGATCGCGGCAGCATCCGCATCATATTCCTGTGAACGGGAGTAGCCGGTATTGATCAGGGTCTGGGTGATGTCTGATATGGAATCCTCAAACAAGGCGGTCAGGTTTGCCAGATTCTGTCCGCCGAAAGTTTTTGCGCTTTCAGCCCCGATAACGGTCAGGGCATCGGTAATCCGCGAGGCTTTGATGGCCTGAAGACCGTGCCGGAACTGGACATGCGCGATTTCATGGGCCAGAACCGCTGCTGCAGCGTCCTCATGCTCACAGCAGCGGAGCAGTCCCCGCGTGACAAAAATCAGACCGCCCGGAGCGGAAAGTGCATTGATGTCATCCGAATCCAGCACCAGAAAACGATATCCATTGAAGGTTTCCGGCCGATCTGAAGCCTGCGCCAGAGTCTGTCCCAGCACATTGACATAACCGTTGACCTGTGAATCTCTGCAAGGCGGATATTTGCCCACAATCACCGCACCGATGCTCCGGCCTATGTAATATTCCTGCTCCGGGGTAATGTCCTGAAAGGTTTTGGCAACGGCTTTGGCTCCCCTGGTGAGGGACTGAGCCTGATCCTGTGTGATCAGACCGGCTGAAGCTGCAACCGAAGATCCAATGGCTGCCAGTTCCCCCATGGATTCGCATCCGCTCAGCAGAGCGGAAAAAGCCGGAGCCATGCTCAGCCCCATGACGGTCCTCAATCCGGTGCGCAGAAATTCCCGTCTCTCATTGCACATCATCATACTCCTCCTTCCGGATGCAGTTCCCCCTGTCTCAGAAACTGTTCCATTTCCCGCTGGGAAACCCTGTAGGTTTCCATCCGATCTATCCAGGAAAAATCCATATGCGGATTTCTGGCGCGAAATTCGTCTTCCACCTGTTTGCTGAAGCCTTTTCCTGCCAGTGCCAGTTCCTCACCTGATGCATACTGTCCCACATTGTCCGCACCGGGTTTTAATACAATATGTTTTTCTGTCAGGGCGGAACTGTGCATCCATCCCCTAGAGCCGTCCGGAGCGCTCACATGATACCATCCCTGATTTTCACCAATCCCCCGCACCTGTGTGCCGTAGGGAAGATTTTGAACGATTTTTCCCAAAAAGCTGGGCGCGGAACGGAGCTGCCCGGTTTTTACCCGGACGCTCATCATGTTTCCATTCATATCTTTTTCCTCCTTTTGCGTTCTGGATAATGGCTCAGTTTGAGCAGGGTGCAATACCAAATCGCCATTGAATTTGTGCAATGCCTGCCCTCAGATCCAATGGCACTGGTTAAGGATTTTTTGGACTGCCAAACCTGCAGTCCGGCAGGTTTTTTCCGAATTGTTTCCGTATTCCGGACTGCAAGATTTGGCGCTCCCGCGGATCGTTTTCCGCTTGAGTTAACGGCATTGACCCTCAGATCTGGGGCGAAGGAGTCCCGAAATGAAAGTCAGGGACACTGAAATGATCCGGAAACCGGGCCGGAATTCTGTCTCACTTCATTTCGGCACTCCGGAATCAGACAGGCACGGTTTCAATGGGGAATTGGTATAAATCACAGAGGAAAGCGCGTCATAATTCACTTTTCCGGCCGGTCCGTCCACAGTTTTTTTATGCGGCATTCCGCATTCATTTTCAATGTGAGTCAGGACTCAGATTCCGACAATATTTGACAACGTTTCAGGTGCGTTATGAAAATGAACGTACTACATAACCAACTTAGTTTTTATAGGATGAAACAGTGATTAAAAAACTGAATTTTTTGAAAAAATTCAGTTTTTGATCCTATAAAATTCAACGTGGTCATGCAGTGCCTTTTCACTCACCTGAAGGATTTGACAACTTTTGAAACATTGTCAAATCTGCGGGATGTTCTTTTCCTGAAATCGCCTTAAAGGTCGTCAAATCCTGCATGCACAGTGGGTCAAATCTGTTTACAGTGCTTTCTTTTTCCCTGCTTTTCTGCCATGCCACTGCCTGTCTGGTACACTGGTTTGTAAATTTAGATGAAAAAAGATGAAATGTCAAAAGAAATGGGAAAAAGGAAGATTCTCCCACATGTTCCTGCGGAAATCTTCCATGAATGATCTTATGCTGATTCTCCATCGGTTTGATCCAATATTGCGGTTCCGTGTGCAAAAAACCGCTCCGCCTAATTTTTGCATTCCTCCGGATCATCCCGTGACTGGGTCAAATCAATCGAGAATTGGTATTATGCCGATTTGCCATTGAAACCGTTCCTGTCTGATTCCGGAGTGCCGAAATGAAGTGATACCGATTCGCCATTGAAAATGTACTTTATGGAAAGCGGTTTTTGCGGAAGACAGCACCAGTTCTCCGGCGATTTCGCAAAGTTCTGTCAGCTTTTTGTGACCTTTGTGCCCTCTCTGTGTCCTTTGCGGTTAAAACAGACTGGCCGGAAAGCATGTTTTCAATGGAGAATTGGTATGAAACGGAATTCCGGCCCGGTTTCCGGATCATTTCAGTGTCCCTGACTTTCGGTTCGGGATTCCCTCCAGGCATTGCATGAATTCAATGGCGATTTGGTATAAGGAAAACCCGAAGGAACAACGAAGTATCCCGGACAGGGTTTTTGAAATAAAGAAAACAGGCGGATATTTCAGTGGCAGTTATCACAATTTGGCATGTGCCGCCCCATTCCCCCTTCCCCGATATGCAAAAGCAATCTGTTTGACTTTCCATGCAATTTTCGCAACAATCCGGGCAGATGAAAAAAAATGAAACAGAAAGAATGCTGAAAAGTCTTGAGGAAAAACTGGGGGATAAGCATTCGGAAAATAAGTTTTCCGGACAACGCAAAGGAAATTTTGCAGGTGCTGGAAGGGACAAACCCGTTTTTTTGATTATGGCGCAGGCAGAACCCTGTTTCCGGATGAAGCTGCTCCGAGAGACCGGAAGGCAGGGCTGTGCGCCCCCCGGAGGAATGGAAATCTGAGGTGAGAAGAATTGCCGGGACGGAATAAGGGGGATACCCCGCCTGGTATCCCCCTTGGCGTAATCGGCCCGGTGTGCATGTCTGAGGCCTTCCGGGATACTGTAATGCCAGAAGAATGAACAGGAATCAATGGGGTAAACAGAGTATTCTGGGGCAGATATTCCGGTAGTGCGGAAAGGTCCCTGCCAAGAGGTCATACCATCGGAGCATATTGTTCCCAAACCCTCTGCTGTGATCCAGCGCTTGTTATGAATCAGTTGTTCAGGCTGTGAATCGGTGCGGGAATCCGTCCTCCGTGACGGATAAAGGGATTGGCTCCCTGCGCGTTGTTTACCGGCATAATCACGGATTCGCCAAGCAGTCCGCCAAAAAAAGCCTTTTCACCGGCTTTTTTCCCGGGGACCGGAATCAGCCGTGCAGCGGTGGTTTTTTTGTTGATGACCCCGATGGCCATTTCATCCGCAATAATGGCCGCAACTGTGTCTTCGGAAGTATCCCCCGGAATGGCCACCATGTCCAGTCCCACAGAACAGACACTGGTGATGGCCTCAAGTTTTTCCAGACTTAAATACCCTTTTTCCGCTGCTTCGGAAATATTCAGATCCTCACTTACCGGAATAAATGCGCCGCTCATGCCGCCCACATAGGAACTGGCAAACGCGCCTCCCTTTTTTACAGCATCGTTGAGCAAAGCCAGCGCGGCTGTGGTTCCGGGAACCCCGATGCTCAGCAGGCCCAGACTCTGGAAAATTTCTCCCACACTGTCGCCCACATTCGGGGTCGGAGCAAGGGACAGATCCACTACCCCAAAACGGATGCCCAGATTTTCAGCCACTTCCGCACCAATGAGTTCTCCCACCCGTGTGACCTTATAGGCTGTGCGCTTGATCAGTTCCGAAATCTGCCCCAAAGACATTTCCGGGTTCGCTGCCAGGGCACGGTCAATGGCTTTTTTTACCACTCCGGGGCCGCTGACGCCCACATTGATCACCGCATCCGGTTCCCCAATGCCCAGATAAGCTCCTGCCATAAAAGGAATATCCTGAGGGATATTGGCAAATACGCAGAGTTTGGCACAGGCCAGTCCGTCCCGGTCGGCTGTCAGCGCTGCCGCTTCTTTGATGGTTCTGCCCATGAGCAGCACCGCGTCCATATTGATCCCGGCTTTGGAGGATGCCACGTTCACGGACGCGCAGATCCGGTCGGTTTCCGTCAAAGCCTGGGGAATGGCCTCAATGAGCGCACGATCTCCTTTGGCCATGCCTTTTTCCACCAGAGCGGAAAACCCGCCGATGAAATCCACCTGCACTTCTTTGGCAATCTCATTAAGGGTTTTTGCCACTTCCACCAGTTGGGAAGCAGAGAAGGGAGCGCCAACTGCGGCAATGGGACTGATGGAAATGCGTTTGTTGACCACCGGAATGCCGTATTTGTCGCCCACCTCATTGCACACGGCCACAAGATTTTTCGCAAGTCCCGTGATTCTTGCACGGATATTGGCCTTGAATCTCTCCGGATCATGACTCGCACACTCCAGAAGACTGATGCCCAGAGTGACGGTTCGAACATCCAGATGCTCATTGCGGAGCATTTCCAGCGTGGACAAAATTTCTCTTTCTGTCAGCATAATGTAAATTTCCTGAATATAGCATTGTCAGTTTTAACTCAGACTTTCAGTCCGCAGGTTAATATGAAATCTGAAAAAAATCAATATAAACCCTGAGGGGTTTGAAAACCTTCAGGGTTTTTCAACGGGTGTGTATGAAATATGATGTATTATAAATCCTTCCCATGCTCCATATCTATTGATTTTATCCCATGCCTGCCCATCTTGTTGAGCTGTAATTCAACGTTCTTAAACATAAAATTGACTTTGCCCCTGAAGCCTTCCATCTCATGCCTGAATTGCATAACCGCTGTTTTATAATCACTTTGCATGCAGATTCTGTTATTCCCGATCCGACAGGATATTTTTCTGAAATATATTCACTGTAATTCATCCTAACGTGAGTTCGATGAGTTTTATAATGTTACCAGTGCTTTTTCCAGATCAATTCCTCTCATCCGAGGTTTTGTCGGATAAAAAGTATACGCGATCAGAGCACTGAACAGGTTTGCGGCAAATCCGAAAAATGAACGGTGCCGGGAATGTTCAACCTGAAAATAATTTTTGAGCAGATCATTGACACTTTCAATGACAGCCCTTTTGCGGAGCAGTATACGATCAGCAGCTTCAATATCCTGTTTTTTCATATTTTTTTTCAGTGTTGTTATCAGTTGCAGACCGTGTTCCGCGAGATCTTTCGCGAGTGCTGCACTGATGTAACCTTTGTCTCCGAAAAGCTTTCCTTTCAGGAGTTTGACCATGTTCCGCACCGGTTTCCGGTCATCAGTATTTCCGGCTGTGATGTAAACAGACATCAGTTCTCCGATGTGACTGATTACCAAATGAAGTTTGAAACCGTAAAACCATCCGGCTGAAGTTTTGCCGCGGGCTGCTGTTTCCGCAAAAACTCTGTGATGCCGGATTCTGAGATTTATGCAGACAGAAAGAGGTGTTGAATCAATTACATATATCATGGTATGCAGACTCATTTCCATCCGGAATTTCAGAAACAGCATCATGGGAATTGCAACAGCCGGACATATCTCTGTGAATCTGCTGTATGACACCAAAGCGGGAAATTCCGCCCGGTGAAACTGACAGACAATATCTTTATAATATTGTTTGAAATTCTGACCTCCGATTATCTGAAATCCGATCAGTACTGTCATAATTTCACAGACGGACATCCGGCAGAAAGGACGCTGACGGCGGGCTCCGATGAGATGTGCATTCAGAAGGGGACCGAATGTTTTCATGAACTCACTGATTTCATAATAAAGTTCGGTAAAAATCTGTATATTTTCCTGATTCGGATCGATTGTTTTCATTTTTTCCTCCGGTTTGAAAAGGTTAAAGTTGTATGAAAGCGGTATATACAACAATTTTGAAGTTATGTCACTGATAATCTGGATTAACTCATCGAACTCACGTTAAATTTGTAAAAAGGAGCATAATTACCCAGATTAATGAGCCCCATTCATATTCAATTTTATTTTCCAGCAGTTTTATACCGAAATAAATTTCTCCCAAAAAAATAATTAAATATACAACAAATATGGCAACTAAAAAAAATGCAAAAAAATCAAAGATATTTGCTTTTTTCCCATCATTTTTCAATTGTAATCACCATATTCTGAAATTTTTTTATATAAATATATCGGTAGTACATAAACACGATGAATTTTACAGAATCAAAAACTGAATTTTTTAAAAAAATTCAGTTTTTTAATCACTGTTTTATCATATAAAAACCAAGTTGGTCATGTAATACCAAATCGCCATTGAATTTATGCAATGCTTACTCTTAAGTCAGGGGCGAAGGAGTCCCGAACCGGCAGTCAGGGACACTGAATGATTCGGAAATCGGGCCAAAATTCCGTTTCACTTCATTTCAGCACTCCGGAATCAGACAGGCACGGTTTCAATGGTGAATTGGGATTATGTCATGAAGCTCCGTCATGAATCAGAACAGTCTGATCATCCGGAAATTTCTCTGCAGATTCAGATATAAATGCTTTATATGCATTTTTTGCTGTTTCAGGAACCAATATTCCGGTAATTTTAAAAAACAGTTTTATACCGATTCCCCATTGAAAACATACAGACTTTCAGATAACATTTTTGTGTAGGTTGGGGTGAACGAAGTGAACCCCAACATTCTGAATCTATACTTATATTGAACAAATCAATGGCGATTCGGTATCATACAGATCTTTGGAGGAAATTCTGATATTCACCTGCCTCTCTGTGCTGAAGGTGTTTTTTGCACAGGATTCAAGATGCCTGCGTCTTTCAGGGGCAAGAACCGATTTCCATTCCCCTTTCTCAAAGGATTCTTTGGCAGCGGAACTTCCGATGCTGATTTTTTTAATTTATAAATCAATATGTTATTTAGAATCAATAGACAGTGGATCAAATCGGTTGACAATGTCATCCCTTGCAGGATTCTGATTTGTTTTTTTCAGAATTTTTCTATAACAATGTCAATTCTTTCGGATTTTTTCACCCGTGTCAGACTCAGATCAGCGGATTTGACCCCCTATTCTGTTACAGATTGTTTTTTGGGTTCAAAGCTCTGCTTGGCGGCCCAGAAATCCGGCATGTGCCGCAGCATGTAAAAAATGCTCCTGCGGTGTTCCCACAGTCTTTTGGCAAATTTTCTGCGCCATGTTTTGTCGGAATAGAAACGCTTGACATGTTCATTGTACAACTGATCCAGAGTTTCTTTGGAATCAATGCTTTTGGGAACAAAAACAAAATTCAGGCAGTTCATTTTCCGCCAGTCATTGTCCAGACTGCCTTCCTCCAAAATTGTTTTCCACACGGGTGCGCCGTAAAAAGGTGTAAATTTGGACATGTTCATGTCATCGAGCCCCAAGGCCATGACAAAATTGCTGGTTTTGCGGGCAGATTCCACAGTTTCACCCGGCAGCCCCATCATGAAAAGCCCCTTGACCCTAAGTCCTTTGGCCTGAATGCGGCGCACCGTGTCCCGCACCTCTTCCAGATACACGCCCGGTTTGTGGGTTTTCAGCAAATCCGGGTCGGCTGTCTCAATGCCCAGAGAAACCTGCAGAAAACCGGCTGCTTTGAGCATTTCCAGCAGTTGATCATCCGCATGGCCCGCGCGCACGGCACAGTTGAACTGCATTCCCAATGGGTTGGCGATGAGCAGATTGCAGAGTTCCGTAATGCGTTTCCGGTTGGCCGTAAACAGGTCATCATAAATATTGACATGCCGCACGCCGAATCGTGTTCGCAGATAACGCATATGTTCATAAATATATTCCGCTGAATTGTAACGGTATCCCCGCTGGAAAACCGAGCGGTCACAGTAGGAGCATTGGTAGGGACAGCCCCGGCTTGTCACCATTGTGGCTCCGGGAGAAAGAATATAACTGAAAAGCGGAAGATTGTAGCCCTTTGGAAATCCGCGCAGTTTTTCATAGGCCGGAAAAGGCAGACTGTCCAAATCCGGAATATGCGATCTGGGCGGATTGCTGACAATTTCTTCCTTATCCCGCCAGATCAGGCCGTCAATCTTTCCCGGTTCCATGCCGGAAGCAAGTTCTGCAAGTGTCTGCTCCCCCTCTCCCATGCAGAGAAAGTCAATCTGGGGGAAATCCCTGAGCAGTTGGGAACCCATCGCGGAAATATGCACGCCTCCGAACACAATGCGGATCTGCGGACAAAGGGATTTGATCCGGCAGGCCAGATCATAGCCATCCAGAAAACCGGAAGTGGTGGCTGAAAACCCCACCAGTTCGGGTTTCTGAACCAGAATCTGCCGCGTGTTTATGGCATTGTCGGCCACAGCTCCGGGCCCCAGGCAGTCATGGACAGAAACCTGATGTCCCTGCTTTTCCAGCCAGGCAGCAATGGAGATCAGTCCCAAAGGAGCCATGCGGTTTGCTGTTGCGGTAATGTCTTTTTTTCCGGGTATCCAGTTGGATCCGGTGGGATGTACCAGTGTGATGCGCATAGAAACTGTTTCCGCTTTCTGTTTTTGTTTTGGAAAAATGTCCGAAGAAATATTTTTTCAGGATGTCCCGGCCGCAGGCTCTGCTTTCCGCCTATTTGGGAGAAGCATCTGAAATATGACTGTATATACATCTGAAAAAATTGTATTTCAATATTTTTTATTCCAAAAGCGGGAAAAACTGTTCCCGCAGCAGTACGCTGTCTGCCCTGAGTCTGTGAAATGCAAAAACCGGATTTTTCCAAAAAATCCGGCTTTTCTGAACACTTCAGCGCATAAAATCAAATCTGACAAGGCAGCAGTGCATGACCAACTTGGTTTTTAAGATAAAACAGGGAATGAAAAAACCGGATTTTTCCAAAAAATCCGGTTTTTGATTCTGTAAAATTCAACATGTTTATGCAGTAGGATATTTCTACCGGAAAATACTGTATGTTCCTTATTGATTTCTCAGCCGGATTTGCGATAAAAACAAAAAGATTTGCATTTCGGACTCTGCGTTTTTCCGGCTTTCCCGTATCCAATCTTCATGAATCCTGAAAGAGAATTGCAAATGAACAATTATTGTCAGTTCCTCAAAGACATTTATTTTTTTGAAAGTCTTTCCGAAACAGACATTCTGAAAATTCAGGAGGTCTGCAGGGAAGAGAGTTTTGATGCCGGTGAGGTCATTTTCCTTGAAGGGAGCATGGGAGACCGCTGTTTTATCATTCTGGAAGGAAATGTTGAGATATGGAAAGACTATTCCTGCAAACAAAAGGATCTGCTGGCCATATACAGTCCCCGGCAGTTGTTCGGAGAACTGGCTCTTATCGATCATTTTCCCCGCAGTGCCACCGTTGTTGCAAAAACCCCTGTCCGGCTGCTGTCCATCCGGCGGGAAGACTTCAGCAAAGTCATTTCCAAATCCGCCCCCATTTCCTTTTCCATCATGAAATCGGTTTCTGCCATGATCCGGGAACGGACAGACACCTTTGTTGCGGAACTGCGGCAAAGCAAAGCCAGGCTGGAAAGCGCCTATGCACAGTTGAAAAAGGAAACAGAGGAGAAAAAAATGCTGGAGAGCCAACTGCTCCAGTCCCAGAAAATGGAATCCATCGGAACCTTGGCAGGAGGAATTGCACATGATTTCAACAATATTCTCTTTCCCATCATGGGATATGCGGAAATGACCCTCAATGGGCTGCCTCCGGAGAGCTCAGCCCGCCGAAATATGACAGAAATTCTGAAAGCCGCAGACCGGGCAAGAGACCTGGTCGGACAGATCCTCACCTTCAGCCGCCAGAGCCGTCAGGAACGCAAACCTCTCAGAATTGATCCCATTATCAGAGAAACCGCAAAACTGCTTCGTGCCACTCTGCCCCCGAATATACGGGTTCGTGAAGATATTGCCCAGGAATGCCCCCATGTGACTGCTGATCCTTCCCAGATTCACCAGATCATCATGAATCTGTGCACCAATGCCTATCACGCGATGGAAGACAGGGGCGGCATTCTGACTTTGGGGCTGAAACCGATCTGCATCGGAGAAAAAGACCGGAAACCCTGCCCTGACATGTTTGCGGGCAGCTATCTGAAACTTACCGTCACAGACACCGGCTGCGGCATGAGCCGTGAGGTGATGGAAAGAATCTTTGATCCCTATTTCACCACCAAGGAAACCGGAAAGGGAACAGGTCTGGGACTTGCCATTGTGCATGGCATTGTGAAGACACACGAAGGCCATATCTCGGTTTACAGCCAGCCCGGAAAAGGCACTGTGTTTGAAATCTGCCTGCCCCGGCAGGACAAATATCCCGCTCCCCCCCTTCTGGTTTCCGAAGGGCCTGTTCCCGGAGGAAGGGAACGCATTCTGCTCGTTGACGATGAGCTTGTCATTGCCCGCATGCTGGAGTCCATGCTGGAGGAACTCGGATACCGGGTAAAAACCAGAACCAGCAGTGTGGAGGCCTTGTGCGCGTTTCAGGCAGGGCCTGAGAAGATTGATCTGCTCATCACGGATCTGACCATGCCGAATATGAGCGGAATGGAACTGGCCCGGGAAGTGACACAAATCCGAAAGAACTTGCCGGTGATTCTCTGCACGGGTTTCAGTGAAATGATTTCCGAAGAAAAGCAAAACGCGGTCGGCATACGGAAAATCGTGATGAAACCGGTGGTCAGAAGGGAACTGGCAAAGGTGATACGGGAAGTGTTGTCAAAAAATGCGCAGGACCTGTCAGCAGGAGCGTGCGCCGATCAAACGCAAAATCCATCTCCGGCTCTCTGATGATCCGCTTCAGAGAAGGAGACCGCTGTCTCACTGTCCCCTTTCCTCAGAACTGTCCATTCTCTGACGCACAATACTGCTTGACTTTTTTCATTCACTTCTGTATAAGAAAAGGTTCAGGATAAAAAAATTGGATTTCAATATAATCCGCTATTGAATGAAAGACACAGAAAGGAGTGATTCAAGTTGGCAAACCATAAATCAGCCATAAAACGTGCCCGTCAGAGTGAGTTGCGGAATGCCCGCAACCGGGCTGTAAAAACCCGTGTCAAAAATGTCACCAAAAATGTGCGCCAGATTGTGGCAGAAGGTTCTCAGGATATTGTCATGGCAAAGCTGGATGAAGCCAAATCTGTCATCGCCAAGGCGGCCAAAAAAGGCGTCATCCACAAAAGAACAGCCTCACGCAAAATTTCCCGCCTTGCCAGACTGGTGAATACCCTTTCGGCCTGATGATACAGGGGAAATCGCAGCAGCCTCACGTGATGATGTGACATGCAACCGGAAGAACATGCTGTGTCCTTCCGGTTGCATGTTCAGACAGATTATCCATACTGCGCGGACAGGCCCTGAGCAAAATCAGAATTCATCTGACAGACGTGCATATGCCTCCTCGGCAATCCTGCGGGAAATGCGTTCAAGGATCAGACGTTTGCTGTAATCATCCGTGCTGCTTTCCGATGTCACGGAAAATACCTCGCTTTGGGATATTCCCGGCAGATTCCGCAGTTCCTTTCCATTTTTGTCTCTTATCCGCATATTCACCGTGGCTGCAACCCTTCGCTCCAATGACGTGATCTGACCCCGGCGGGAAGCCGTGCTGATGCTGATGGATGCGATTTCCCCGCTGACAACTGCCTCAGCCTTTTCCCGGTCTGTGATGGCATAACCGTTCCGGGAGAATTCATAACTCATATCATTGGCAAACATCACCTCAGCCCCGGTTTCCGCTGTCCGGTTCTGAAAAATTTCCACATATACGGTCTGAATGTCAAAAGGGAGTTTTCCTCCTCCGGCAAAGCGGTATCCGCAGGCAGAAAGAAAAAGAAGAATTGCAAACAGCAGACTGATTTTTTTTGTCATCATCCAAATCCTTTTGTGGGATAAATCCTTTTTTTGAAAACCGGCATCATGCATCATGCCGGTTCAGGTTCGGAGGCAGGATGCTCCGGTCACAAAAAAATCAAAACCGCGACACATCTGCTGATTTGATGATTCCTCCGGGACGGAAATAGAGAATCAGCAGCAGCAGGACAAACGCGATGGCATCTTTTATGGCAGAGGAAAAAAAGCCCACGCCCAAAGACTCCAGCACCCCAAGCAGAAATCCGCCAAGCAGAGAACCCCACAGGCTGCCGATGCCGCCCAGCATTGCCGCGCAGAATCCTTTGAGACCGAGCATGGTTCCCATATCATAGCCGCACATGGTAATGGGAGCGATAATAATACCGGCCGCAGCGCCCAGCCCTGTACTCATGACAAAGGCCAGCAGCACCATTTTTTCAGACGGAATGCCCATAAGCCAGGCTGCCCGTTTGCTGATGGCTGTGGCCTGCATGGCTTTTCCGGTCAGGGTTTTCTGATAGAAAAACCACAGTCCCGCGACCAGAACAAGAGTTATAAGCAGAATCCAGATACTTTGGGGCAGAAGTTTTGCGCCCGCAATATCCAGAGGTTCGTGTCCGGAAAAAGGGGGCACACTGTGCGAATCCTTTCCCCAGCCGATCATGGCAATGCCCCGGAGAAAAATGGAGGCTCCGACCGTGATGATGACCAGGACAATGGGATGGGGTCTGCGCACGGTGCGGATGGCCAGACGCTCAAACAGAAGTCCGATGAGAGACACTGCGCCAACTGTCAGCACAAAGGCCAGCGGCAAAGGCAGATGAAAACCTGTCCACAATGTCACCAGCCCCAGAGCGCCCAGCATGACAAATTCACCATGTGCAAAATTGATGAGTTCCGTTGCGTTGTACAGCATGGAAAAACCCACAGCGATAACAGCATAAATCGCGCCGTTGGTAATGCCTGAAAACAAATATTGCAAAAATTCCTGCATAAAGACTGCCTGATGGTTAATGGTTGCCTGTCAATTATCGGAGATCATAAATCTTCTTGTACACGATTATGCTGCATTTTGAAGAATCAAAGCAGGTCGTACCGGTCTCAGCGCAATCCGGGATGGCCATTTTGATTTCACAAATGTCTTTGCTGAACAGTGGTTCAAATTCGTTGCTGATGCTCTCCCCCCTTGCAAGGCGGGGAACCCGCTGCCCTTTGCCGCCATTTTTCAGCCTGCCCGGTTGATTTCATGGATCTGATCATTGAGGGTCCAGTAATCATAAACAATTCCCACAAGGAAAAGTCCGCCTGTGGCCAGATAGATCAGCCCGGAAATCCATTTGCCCATGTAAAAGCGGTGGATGCCGAAAAGCCCCAGAAAGGTCAGCAGAACCCAGGCAAAATTGTAATCAAGTTTTCCGGGAGTGAATGTTCGCTCTGCATCGCGCTCCATGCCCGGAATCAGAAACAAATCAATAATCCAGCCGATGAAAAGCAGCCCCAGTGTGAAAAACCAGATGGTTCCTGTAATCGGTCTGCCATAATAAAACCTGTGGGAACCGGTAAAGCCGAATATCCACAAAAGATAGCCGATTGTCTTGCTGTGCGTGTCTCTGTCCAATTCCATTCTTTTCTCCTTTCTGCAAAAGATTATCAGGGTTCGGGGTTAGGCAAACACTGAAACCTGATTTATCCGATATTTTAAAAAATTCCCACTGATTGAATAACGGATGTTATGCAGCCCTTTAAAAAATCAGCAGGTTGATCTCCCTGACTGTCATTCCGGCGTAAGCCGGAATCCAGTATTTTCAGCGAGTTCCGGATACCGGCTTTCGCCGGTATGACGATGTTGTGCAGCATCAGTTAATAATAATACCAGATACTCCGGTAATCCGCAATATTCTCCCCGGCCGCCCGGAGCTTCTGCAGATAATCATAAATGGACACATCTGTGTAAACATAGGTGTTCATCAGAGAGAACTTCTTTTCCCAGGGATGGAATTCATACACTCTTCGCCCATCAGGAAGAATGGAAATCATGTCATGATGCTGGGCTGCCCGCAGGTAATTTTTCCCCAGACGCGGCACATTGAACACAATCTCATCCGTGCGCACGGTTCCCGGCATAAGACGTGCCTCCTCATGCTGTTCCTGCATGAGCCGGGCAATGGGAACCCGGTATTCATCGGTTTCCTCTTTTCCCTTTGTGTTAAAGGTGTAATAGGGGGACACACCGATCAGCCGCAGTTTGTGCCGCGTGGCCGCGGCCTCAAATTTCCGGGAATTGTAAAAGGTGAACACCATCTGGTTATAGACATCCATTCCGTACTGCCGGAATTTCTGCACTGCCTGCATGGCTTCGGGTGTGATCTCATACATATGCTCAAAATGCGTCACTATTATGAGTTCCCGCTTTCCGGGAATATGGAACCGGTGAATTTCCCGCACCAGAGCATCCGTAATCCGCTGGGGAAGGGTGACCGGGGTGCGGGTTCCGATGCGGATTCTTTCCACGTGGGGGATATGGGCCAGCCGGGAAAGAATATCTTCAATTCTTTCATTGGAAAGCAGAAAGGGATCGCCTCCGGTGACCAGGACTTCGTTGATCTCCGGCGTATCCGCAATCCATTGTATGGCCAGATTCAGTTTTTCCTTTGGCAGCACGGCATGACGGGAATACACATCCTCGATTTCCCAGTTGCGCTGGCAGTAAACACAGATTTGGGGGCAGGTCATCACAGGTTTGAGAATCACAATATTGGGATAGCGCCGGGTAATGCCCTCAATGGGGGAGGTGTCGTTTTCCAGCATGAAATCCATGGAACAGTCTGCCCTGTCCCGGCTTTCCCTCATTTTTTCCACATAAGGCACAGGCGGAATCACCTGCGCTCTTACTGCTGTGTCTCTTCCCTGTCCCGGCTCATAATCCATCAGGGAAAGATAATAGGGGGTGATGCCAAAGGGAATCCGGTTTTTGCGGGCCATTTCCACAGCCCGGTATTCGCTGTCTGTGAGTTTTATCAGATCACTGAGGGTTTTCACATCCCGGATGATATGGCTGGTATGCCATTTCCATCTTCCCCATTCCAGTTCGGTTGCGTTGAAATACTTCAGGATTCTGCTTTTGTTTCTGCTCCGGGTGCGGATAATGTCGCTGTCCAGTCCGCACGCGTATCTGTCTGTAAAATCTTTGGCGTTTCTTGACAGGCGGGACAGATCCGCAGAGCGCATTTTTGCCGCTTTCCGGCCTTCATATTTCAGAAAGGCCGGAGCATTTCCCGTATAAAGCCGGGTATTGCCCACAGTGGCTCTGACCAGGCGCTCAAATTCCGCAAAAAATCCGGGACCGGGTTCCTCCATCCCCTCTTTCAACGCCTGTTTGTGAAGAATGTCATTGATATACTGCAGAAGAGCAAAACCGGCCAGACGTTCATTCCGGGTGGACAGAATGCTGCGGAAGACATTGACCGCGTTGCGTGTCAGTATCCATTCCAGAGGGGGAATGGTGGGGTTGTCATCAAAGGTCATCATGAGAATATCAGAGAGAAAATACCTGATTTTCTGGCGTTTTTCCTCCAGATCATCCGGTGACAGCAGAATTGCCTTTAACGCCGGAACCGTATCCAGGATTTTCAGGAGTTTTTTTTGAATTCTTTCTCTTTCCATTTTTATCTCCTTTGATTGAAAATCAGACAATTTCCGTTCCTGTACGGAAATTCCCGCAGGCAGCAGGCACAGTCATTGTCTGAAATGCTGCGGCAGCGGGGAACGCTTCTCCCGAAATTCCTGCCGGATGATATGATTTCAAACCAGACCGAAACTGTCACACCGAAAAAAGCCGGGGTGCAAAACACAATGAAAAACTGAATTCCGGCTTTCGCGGAACGGACAGAAAGTACAGTAATCCGCTGATTTCTGAAAGGTCTGCGCGAAATTGGTTTTGATGTAAATAAACAATAATGGCACATCTGTCAAGGCAGGATACCCGGCTTGGGAATATCCCCGCAGCTCCGGCGCCGGAGTATGCCCAGAGTTTTGCACATGGGCAGTTCCTCAAACAGCTCGGAGGCCAGGGCAAACTGATACACCTGATACGGAGCCTGTCCCCCTCTTCGGATTGGGAAAATGTCATCGCGGATGAGCAGATATCCGCCCGGCATGATATGCCGTCCGGCCCGGAATTGTAATCTGTGAAGGCCGTGGCAAAGCTGTGGCCGCCGTCAATA
Source organism: Desulfobacterales bacterium (assembly GCA_041390465.1). Taxonomy (GTDB): domain Bacteria; phylum Desulfobacterota; class Desulfobacteria; order Desulfobacterales; family Desulfococcaceae; genus JAABRU01. The sequence continues at coordinate 75,874 of JAWKPW010000006.1, forward strand.
AAGACCAGACTCAGACGGGTTCCCCAGGCACGGGCAGCCAAATCGGAGCGGCAGACAATGGGAATCACTGTGTCTTCCAGTCCGGCCATTTCCAGGGTCTGCCGGAACAGGGCAAAGGAATCGGTGTGAAAGGTGCGGGGATCAAAGAGTTCCGGATCAAAATACTCCTCTCCGGGCTGCTGTTCTTCCGATCCACGGTGATGGTCTATGGAAAACAGCACCTGAGCGTTTTCCCGGCAGGCTGTCCCCAGCCAGACAGCGGATTTGCCGCAGTAACTTCCAATTTCCAGACAGGGCCCCATTTTTGAGGCTTCCAGAGCGGTGTCATACAGTTTGCGGCCTTCTTCCTCATCGAGAAAACCTTTGATTCTGTTCAGTAAAGAAATATCCATTTTCATGTGTCTTCCTCTAATGCTGATATAATTTCACAGATGGTATGCACTGCCCTGACACCGGCGAGTGCCGGTATCCTGCAACCGTTCCATTCCGAAGATGGGTTAGTCCATTTTCCCGGTTTTTCTGTGAATATCCATAATGTATTCTTTTGTTCCCTGCACTCTCGGATGGGCACTCCCCAGTGTCTCTGTCCGGATTGCCAAAGCCTCTTCCAGGCAGGAAAGGGCTTTTTCATTTTCCCCCTTTTTTGCATACACCAGTCCGAGGTTGTGCAGGCTTGTGGCTGTGTCGGGATGATTGCGGCCATAAAGGGATTCCCTCATGGAAACAGCCTTTTTCAGAAGCATTTCCGCTTCTTCCAGTTCATCTGTGTCCATTTTGAATCCCCCCATATTGTTCAGGTAATTCCCGTGCGCCCGATGTGTTCCCGGAAATATTTTATCCAGAATGATTTTTGCGCGCCGGAAATATGTTTCTGCTTCCTCGCGGCGGTTCAGATGCTGGCAGATAATTCCCATATTCTCAAGAGACTGATAGGCAGCCCGGCTTTCTTCCCCATAAACCGAGCACATGATATTCAATGCCGGATATGCGTAAGTGTATGCATCTGAATAAAGATTTGCGTAAATATACCTCTGTGACAGTATATATAAAACGTCTCCTGCCTCTTTACTGTCTTTCCCTTTGGTTTTTGTGTAAAAAGCAAGCGCAGATTTGAGAATATGTTCCGCTTCTGCATAGTTCCCCATGCGGATATATACGTTTGCCAGGCGCACCTGCTGCTCAAGCACATCAGGATGATCACTGCTCCCCATCTCTTTTTCTTTTGCATGAATAAACCGTTGCAGCCATTCAACAGCCAGGTCAAATCTGCCGAGCACGCTGCAGACATCCGGAAACCTGCTCAGAGGAAAGTGAAAAGTGGAATCATAGGGATCAAAGTGTTCCTCAAATTCCGACAGTAACCGCATATAATAACTTTCGGACATGCGGAAATCTTCTGTCTCAATAAAGGTTTCCGCGATATTCATCAGGCAGAACATATACAGGGCAGGCCCTTCAGCAGGCATATCCGCTTCCCATACTGCCAGTTCCTTCAGGTAATATTCCAGAGCCTCCGGATAACGCTGCATTCTGGAAAGGCTCATCCCGGTATCTTTGGCATTAATGGCTGTCAGCCGGTGATGTCTGCCGAATTTGTTTTCCGCGATTGCCAGACATTTTTTTACAATATCCAGCACGGCTTCATGATTCTCCGTGTCGAGAAGAGGCTGAAGCTGATCGCGCAGGGCTTTGTATTCCGCGTAAGGGTTTTCACCGTCTTTCCATTTGGAATAATAATTGACGTAATTTTCAAATGATTTTTTCGCCCTGTCAGTCCAATGGGAAGAAGGGATTTCCAGGGATTCCAGAAAGGCTTTTGCGTCCGTCAGTATCCTCCCGATGACTGGATCGGGATTTTCCATAAAATTGTCTGCCAGATAACCGTATCCCATTATCAGATATTCAGGGATCCGGTGCTCTTTTCCCATCTCAATGAGTATATCGGCAAAAAAACGGTTTTGACTGCATTCACCCATCATGGAGAGGATATTGCACGCGGTGAATGCGCAGTTCTTCATGCCTTCCCTGTCTTCAGCCTCTTTTCTGGCTTTGTAGCACAATTTTCCGAAATGAATCACTCTTTCAGCCGGTTCGCCGACCTTCCAGGCAAGTTCCATCGCGATGGACGTGAAATGGGCATGATCTTTGGGATGATGAACAAAAAAACCGTCAAGCATAAAATCATAAGCGTCCTGCCATCTCTCCAGATGATAAAGTCCGAGGTATATGAAGTGATTGACAAAAGGCAGGCTGAAATCGTCACTTTTTCCCTTTGCACAGCGTTTTATGATTTTGTCACGGATATGCAGGCAGATGCGGATACATTCTTCATACTGACCGTTTTCCCAGTATTCAACTGCACGTTTTCTTTCTTTTTCCGTATCATCCGCGGAGGCGCTTTTGCTGAAAAGTCTTTTGATGAAGTTCATATTCTCCCTTTCCATTGCTGTGCAGATATTCTGCTGAGACATCCTGGTCGGTATCTTCCCGAATCTGTTTCACGGAAACAGCCTTATGATTCAGTTTTCCGGCCTCAATTCCGGACAGATTCAAAATTAAAACACGTCTGTCTGATTTTGTCCACAATAAACATTGCCGGAAGAGCGGATCAGGCAATGGTTTGCTTTGACACCGGACAAAAGTTCCTGTATGAATCAGATATCAGTTGTCAGTTATCAGTTACCAAGTGTTCCATACTGCTTTTTATCCCTTAAACCTGTAACCGGAAATACAGCATATGAAACTGTTTATCTGTTTTTTTCTTCTTCTTTTCCCACAGGTGCTTTGGGCCGCCGCTGATATTGAAATTCTGGAAAGGAAGCTGCTGCGTGCGGATGAAACCGGCAGACTTGCCATATTGAATGAAATCTCTGCCGCATATTGGGAAACTCTGCCGAAAAAAAGCATTGTTTACGGACAGGAAGCACTGATGCTTGCCCAAAAACTGGCAGATCGGAAACAGGAGGCAGCGGCTTTGCGAAATATCGGTGTGGCGCACAGAAATCTCAGTGATTATGACAAGGCTTTGGAATATCTTCTCAATTCCCTGAAAATCCGCAAGGAGATGGAGGATTCCAAAGAAATTGCCGATTCCCTGCACCATATGGGAATTGTGTATGATTATCTGAACAATTTTGAAAAAGCCCTGGAATACCATCATAATGCCCTTAACATAAACAAAGAGATCGGATATCAGGAGGGTGTTGCGGCATCTTTGCACAATATTGGCATTATTCATCATCTTTCCGGCCGTCATGATGAGGCTCTGAGATATTACAAGGAAGGACTGCGGATACGCGAGGAAATCGGGGACAGACAGGGTGTGGCCGCGTCCACAAACAATATTGGCGTGCTGTACATGGACATCAGCAATTATCCTGAGGCCCTGAGGTATTTCTTTGATTCTCTGAAGATATTCACGGAGATCGGGCAGAATTATGAAGTGGCAAACATCTCAAACAATATCGGAAAACTGTACACAGACACCAAAGAATATGACAAGGCTTTGTCGCATCTTGAAAAAGGCCTGCAAATGGCTGAAAAAATCGGAGCCAAAGAGCTGATCCGTGAAAATTATTCCTTTCTCTCTGATCTGTACATTGCACAGGCAGATTATCAGAACGCATTGGAATATTACAAAAGATCAGAGGAGGTGAGAAACAGCATTTTTACAGCGGAAAGTCAGGCAAAAATTTCAGATATTCAGACCCAGTATGAAACGGAAAAAAAGCAGAAGGAGATTGAACTGCTGAAAAAGGACAATGAAATAAACCGGCTGGAACTGGACAGGCAGAAACTCCTGCGCAATTCCTTTCTGGGCGGATTCACCTTTGTCCTGCTGCTGGCTTTGGTCGTATATAACCGTTATTTATTCAAAAAAAAAGCACATGCAAAACTGGAGGAAGCCCATCTCCTGATTATGGAGGAAAAAGCCAAGTCCGACAAACTGCTGCTCAATATTCTGCCGGTGCGCGTGGCAAATGATCTCAAGGAAAAAGGAAAAACCGAGCCGGAATCTTTTGAAAATGTCACTGTGTATTTTTCCGATATTGTTGGATTTACCAACCTGTCCTCCCATTTGGATCCGAAAGTTCTCATCGATGAACTCAATGATATTTTCACGGCCTTTGACAATATTGTTGAAAAACATCATTGTGAGCGGGTGAAAACCATTGGAGACGCGTATCTCTGTGTGTGCGGAATGCCGGTGAAAAATCCGAACCATGCGGAAAACATCGTGCTGTCAGCCATAGAAATCATCCGCTATGTCCGGCAGAGGAACAGGGCATCGGCAATACAGTGGCAGATTCGCATCGGCATTCACACCGGAAAGGTGGTGGGCGGTGTGGTGGGAATCAAGAAATACATCTATGATGTTTTCGGGGATACCATCAATACAGCCTCCCGAATGGAATCCAATTCCGAACCCATGAAAATCAATGTGTCTGAAGCCACATGGCAGATTCTCAGCGACCGGTTTCCCTTTGTGGAAAGAGAGCCTGTTTCCGTAAAGGGCAAAGGCGAGATGAAGATGTATTTTGTTGATGAGAAAGCATTTGCTGAGGGGAATTAGTACATGACCACGTTGAATTTTATAGGATTAAAAACTGAATTTTTTCAAAAAATTCAGTTTGTTAATCACTGTTTCATCCTATAAAAACTAAGTTGGTTATGTATTGGTGCGCTGCCAACTTTGATTTTATGATCTCAATTATACCGATTCGCCATTGATTTTATGCAGTCCTGTCAGTTCTTTTGTGACCTTTGTGCCATCTTTGTGTCCTTTGCGGTTAAAACAAACCTGACAGAAAGCATGTTTTCAATGGAGAATCGGTATTATTCCCAACAACCGGATTTTTGCGAAAAACCCGGTTGTTGGAAAATGCAAAACACAGCAGGGACTGACTTTGCGTCAAACTGTGAGAATAACCTGATTTTTTTGGAAAAATCCGGTTTTTGTGACACAGAGATATTTACTTTCAGAATTCACCTGATACACGAAGAAATCCGGAGAAAGTCATGTTTTATAAAATATCAGCATTGATAACAATATGTTTGGGAGTTTTGTGCACTTCTCTGTCCGCACTGGCACTGGATGTGCGCATATCCGGGGACCGGCTGAGTCTTCATGCAAATCAGGTTCCGCTGCAAAGGGTTTTGGGACGGTTTGCCGCGCAGGGAATCCGGGTGCAGGTGGATCCGGATCTGAATCCTGAAATTTCCGCGTCCTTTGAAAAACGGGATATGCAGAAAGGACTGCGCACGGTGCTGCAGTCTCTGGATTATGCCCTGATCTGGGAATCCATGCCGGGAAAATCCCAAATCAGACTTGCAGAAATACAGATATTTGAACCGGGCAGAAAATCCCGGATGCGGCCTTTGGAAACCGGGCATAATTTCAGGGTGCTGCGGGATCCGAAAACCGGGACGCTTTATATCAAAGATGAGGTTCTGCTGCGCCCTGCTCCGGGTGTTTCCCGTGCAGAATTTGAAAAATTCCTCAAACGCATTGGGGGTACCATCCTGGCATATGACAGCCGCAGCGGTGTGTACCGGATCGGGCTGCCGGAAAATACCGATGTGTCCGCTCTGATCTCACAAATATCAAAAAACATAGCCTCAGCCGAGCCAAATTATGCCTATCCCATTCTCCTGCCCTGGCGGAATATCAGCCCGGATGCACCGGATGCCGGATATGTGAATCCTTCCCCTCCGGAACGCGGAGTCCGGGTGGCTGTGCTGGATTCCGGTCTGCTGCCCGGTTCAGGACTGGAGGGAAATGTGGCTGCATCCCTGGATGCGGTCAGTCCCGAGGATTCCCTTACGGACGGGCTGGGACATGGAACCCAGATGGCCCTGATTGCTTCGGGCGCGGTCAGCCCTTACGGCATATCTCCGGAAGATGAAACGGTTCCCATCATTCCCATACGGGTGTTTGATGACAACGGCATCACCACGAATTTCAGCATGATGCGCAGCATTGATTTTGCACTGGAAAATGATGCAAAGGTGCTGAGCATGAGCTGGGGATCGGACACCAAAAGCGATTTTCTGGAGCAGGCTTTGGATTATGCAAATGAAAAAGGCCTGATTCTGGTGGCTGCTGCGGGAAATGAACCCACGGGAAAAGAAGTATGGCCTGCGGCCTATTCATCCGTCATCGGTGTGGGCGCATTGGGAACGGACGGCAAAGCATGGGAGCAGTCCAATTACGGCAGTTTTGTCACGGTATCCGCGCCCGGATTTGCCTCTCTGCCTGTGGGGTACAAAGGTGAGGCCGGAGCCTATGCAGGAACTTCCATTGCCACGGCCTATGTGGCCAACAGCATTGCGCATTATCTGTCCGAACATCCGGATGCGGGAAAGGAGGAAATTTTCAAATCCATAGATGCCATTGTCAAAAATGGGGAAGGGGAAAAATGAAAGACAAGGATGCGGCACTGGAGGAAGAGGCATTCCTGATCCGGCATTCCGGTGAAATTCCGGAAGTGACTCTGCATACGTCCCTGTATTATCTGTGTCAGGATCCGCAAGGCCCGAAGCTTGTCCTCACGGATGCGGATATGGATTTGCTCAAAGACGAAGTGGTGAACCGTTATGCGGAAATCCTCTGCCGGGATCTGAAACCTGAAAACCGGGACAGCAGCATATACCGGGGACTGGCAAGGTGCATTGCCAACTGGGACAGGCTCGCCCGGTTCTGTTTCCGGGAAAAGCGGAATCTGGAGGCACTGCGGAAAGAAACTGCCCGGATGCTGCAAAAATTTCTGGAACAGGAACAGGCAGATGTCCGCTCCGGTTTGCGAACATCCTGCGTGAACTGCCCGGCTGAACAGGTGAAAAAATTTTCAGCACAACTCGATAGTTCTCCGCATACACTGCCTGCGGGATGGGAGAAGCTTTGCACGGAAGAATGACACAGCGGCAGAAAATGCAAAAAATTTCTGCCGCTGTTTTTGTATCAGTCAATGGAACATTTGCAAAGACAGGGAACCCGTTTCATTTTGCACACAGATTCATGCTCTCCGCTGTCAATACATTTTCTGTATGATGCAGAGCAGTTGTCAATGCAAGCCTTTTCCCTTTTTTCAGATGAATGTGTCATATTGTCACCTCATGATTTTGGGTTGCTGTTTTTTTGATGGAAACGAATTATTTTCGTTTCATGAAAAAACTATAATCACAATGGCTGAAAACACAAGCAGAAATTTTACTTTCACAAACCTTTGTTTGAAAAAAAGAAATAAAAACAGACTGATTTGCTTTGCCCATTTTTTATGGTGAATGCAACTGAAGCAGAAACACTGCAGGGAGGAATTTTTTGAAATCTGATATAAGTGCTTAGGTTCTGTTGACATTTTAAATTTGTAATATATTTTTTCAGTCTATGACAACATTAGGTTCTGTTGACATTTTAGGTTATTTATCAAAAAAAATATACCAAGTCAGACAACCTCATATGGACGGATCAAAATGTCCCATTTGGGTAACAATGGATTTCCTGACAAAAATTTTTCAACTGAACGCATGGTTGATTTTGTCAGTGAAACTCCCTTGTTATAATTTTTTTATTTGTTTTTGCAGCAGGATGCAGTCCATGTCATGTTTGCAGCCCGTCTGAGCATGGTTTCAGCATCAGTCAGGTTTGTTCCGTTCCAGTGTTTTCTTCGAGAATTCCCCGGCATCTCCCAATGTGGACCCGCATTTGTTGTGATACGGAGGATAATGCAATAAATGAAGGATTTGCCGATTTTTTTAAACCGGCCATGCGGCTGAGAAACCGCGCCCCGCACACCGCTGCTTTCAGGACCGCTGTCATGGATTTGTATCAGATCTGTTGATTTCTGTTCCTCAGCATCCAAATCATTCCACCATATTATGAGCAATATCGACAATAAAAATCGACTGTTTTGTGTGAACTGCCGGGGTTGATATGCAGTTCACCGCTGTTTTCATTGAGAATACCGCATGGAATGCATTTTCCTGCGCAGCCGAAGATCACAGTACTCAATTGTCACCGCGAAGTTTTTCCGCTCCTCCGGAAAATTTCACTTTTTGCAGTTGCTTTGCAGTCCATGCTTAACCTTTTTGTATTCGGTTGTTTTCTGATTTTCTGCCCTTCTGCGGATTACCTCCGCAGTGTTTCAGTGTCATTTCAGCCATGAATGAACGCCGTTCAGAACCAGGTAGTGGGTCTGCACATACTGATATAAAAATAACCAACCAATATTATTATGTTTGTTAAAACGTACTGATTCTTTCCATATATAATAAATACAATATGTTAAATGATACATCTGCAACACTGCTTATACTGATTCCAAATAACATACTGATTTATAAATTAAAAAAATCAGCATAGGAAGTCCCACTACCCAGAACCATGCATTTTTTTGGCTGCGGAACGGATATCCTCAATATAATCAGTATGTAATAATTTCAGACATTTCATTCTGCACTCCTTTTCTGTCTGTTTTTTGTTCAGCAGTTGACAGTTGTCTGTACAATATTATATAATGATGTTCAAATCAGGTTCAAAATCAGTCAGATTTTAATTCATACAGTTTGGTATATTTATTTCAATAAATAGCCTTAAATTTGTAATATATTTTTTCAGTCTATGACAACATTAATAAAAGAAGATCAATATTGAAGAGGCTTGCTTTCAAAGAAGAGTTCGTATGTTTGTTGCGGAAAACAACTCGGCTTCTCGCCTGTTTGTTGAAGGCGTGTTTTGGATACTGCGCAGCGGGGTAGTAGGTCTGCACGAACTGATTAAAACCTAATTCTTTTAAATTATTATGTTTTTCAGAAAATATTGATCTCTGTCTATACATAATAAATACAAACGGTTAAATGATACATCCATGATACTGCTCATGCTGTTTTTAACTAATATGCTGATTTATAAAATAAAAAAATCAGCATAAAAAGTCCCACTACTCCAAAAATCCATGTCGCAGTGGATGCCTCCGGGAAATCCTCTGAAATTCATCCCGCTCCGGGACAGAATCACAATATAATACCGATTCTCTATTGTATTGATCCAATTAATGTGTTATACAGGTGACAATTTTTCAGACAGCAATTTTTTTAAAGGAGGGCTTTTTCTGAAATGCCGAAAAAAGACTGGACAGTATTGGAAAGTGAAGAGGAACTTCTTGATATATGATTAAAAATGAGGAACGGGGACGTTTTCGACTGTCCTCGTCTGTTGTGGCTTTCGAAAAGCGGAAAGCGGAGACCATGGAGATGCCGCAGAACTTGCAGTGTTGCCCGTCATACCGTTAAGAGGTGGTTCTGCCGTTATGAAACATTTGGAATAACTGAACTTATGCGTCTGAAAACAGTGCTTGGGCGGAGTCGCGCTGTTCCTTTGCTGATGTCGCGGAACGTCTGAAAAACGTCTTTCCGAACCGGAAGGATTTGGATCGGGCATGATGAAATACGGATATGGATAAAAGAGAATTATGATCTTGATATACGTTATAAAACTGTGCATAAAACTGTCAAATGTTATCTTGAGGCAGTGACCTAAACGCCATATGTCCTTCTGCATATAAAAAAAACGAAGAGGAAGTGCGGGAATTCAAAGAGTCATTTTCTGATAAACTATCTGAAATAACATATAATAATGATAATGATATGGAGGTCAAAATTTTTTCATATGATGAAACAAGGTTCGGACTCATAACATCACTGGAAAAAGAATCACCTTCTGCGGAGTCAGACCGGTTTTGGTTAACATACAGAGAACATTTGAAATTATTACATTTATGGAGCTGCGGATGTATCAGACGGAGAAAATTTTTTTCTTGAATTTTCAAATATGAACACCGACTGCTTCCAATGTTTTCTTGATAAATTTTCAGAATGTTTTAAGTACAGTATAAATGTAATGCTGATTGACAATGTGAATTCACAAAGCGAAAAGACTGATCATTCCCGAAAATATCCGTCTGCTTTTTCTGCCGGTTTACAGTCCGGAACTGAATCCGATTGAAAGGTTTTGGCAATATATAAAGGCGTATACAAAAGGAAAAATTTTTTCCGGCCTCCCGGAAATGAAAGATTATGGCAAACATTCTGAAAAAATGTTCCAACAAAATGACAGCATCTCTTACGGGTTTTTCCTATATTTTGGATGCAATTAATGGATCGTTACAATAGAGAATCGGTATAAGGTGATTTCATCTGTAAACAGTTCATCATAGGAATGCACGGACACGGTATTTTTGCCGAATTCCGCCCTGCACCGGGCTGATGACCGTGACCACTTCGCTGCCTGCCCGGTTTTTCATTTTCACCACATAGGCGTTGCGCTCGTCATTTCCCTCATACGCGGCATCTTCCACGGCAAAGCCTTCCCGCTGAAAGGCTCCGGCGGCCAGTTCCGCAATATTGCTCCGCAACTGGGAGGCCAGGATATTCTGCCGGGCATGTTCCACAATTTCCGGCAATCGGGGTTTCAGGTTTCCAGTTGTCCCAGTATGTCCTGAACCTGATCTTGCTCAGGGGAGTTTTCCCCCGCAGTGATTTTTCCAACCTTTGGCACCTGTTTCTTCATATGCGGACAGATCCCCGCCGTCCAGGACTGTATTGCGCGAAAAGATCCGCCCGCGGCACCTTCACTTCAACTGATAACGACTTGTTGGCCCCATCTTCAGAATGCATGGCTCTTTCACCAATACGCTCGACGGAGAAGCAGGAATTTCTTCTGCAATACCATCACCCGCAGATCCGCCAAATCCCAGTAGGCTTTCTGCGCCGTGCTGAGACAGGCTTCGGGGATTCCCGCATTCAGACTGCGTTTGGCATCTTCGGCATGGCTCCGGATGCTGTCCATTCGTCCGGGTGCAAACCGCCTTATGGGGAAGAGTTTCCGTCCTCCTGCAAAAGATCTTTGACAGATCGGAGACAAAAGCGGACGCGCTTGCCTGTTTGCGGTTGGCATCGGCCACAATTGCGCTGGATCTGGTTCTGCAAATCCCGCACAGCGGCCTGACGCTCCCTGCGCTCGTTTTCCATCATGCCGGTGAATTTGCGATCCTGCTGTTCAAACAGGCGCAGGTATTCTCCCCGCTGCTGATGCAGACGTCTGTGAATTCCTTTGCTGACGGGTCATACGCTGGTGCGTGTCTTTTCCAGACGGCACAGATCGCTTTGCAGTCCTTTCACCATTTTTTTCCTGACGCTGCTGCCGGGCTTCCATAGGTGCAAACCGGCTCTGCATTTCTCTCTGCGCCTCGGCACGGATGGCATTGAGACGTTCCGGAAGATCCCGGTTTACGGTCCGCAGACGGCTTTCCTGTTCCCGCAGCCGCGGCAGTTCCTGTTCCTCCACCGATACATAGGTGCGTTTTTCTCCGCTCATTTTCTTCCTTTAATGTTCAATGGTTAATGTTTAATGATGAATTCTGGATGTGTCCGGATTTACAGGCATAATAAATCATGATTTCCCTGAAATTACATGGATCCCGGTTCAGGACATTCATCTGTCCTGAACTGTGATTCATAGATTCGTATGATTGTCCTGATTTTCCCTTATGTTCATCACAGAAATCACAATCATCACAGTTCAGACAGTCACCAACTTTTTATCTGAAATCCTCGCAGTTATCCCCAAAAAATCCTGTCCATCCTGCATAATCCTGTTCAGAAATTGTCCGAACCCGGATTCACAGGATTAACGAATTTACCGGGATATTACAGACACAGAAAATCCGGTTAATTCAAAATCCTGTGAATCCGGGTTCGGACAATTTCTGCCGGAACTGCGAGGACACGGAAGCCCAGAGAGTTGCGCCGGTTGCCGGGGCCGCCCCAGTTCCGGTCGCCCGACTGGCAGCAGTCCGCCCCGTAGCCCCAGCCCCCGCCGTGAAGCACGCGGTCTGAACCGTCCGTATCTTCACACCATTCCCACACATTGCCGTGCATGTCATACAGACCGAAGGCATTGGGTTTTAACTGCCCCACAGGATGGGCAGGGGCGAAGAAGTCCCGGACTGAAAGTCAGGGACACGGAAATGATCCGGAAACCGGGCCGAAATTCCGTTTCACCGCATTTCGGCACTCCGGAATCAGACAGGCACGGTTTCAATCACGAATTGGTATTATCCTGCATCTGGCACTCCGGAAATCTGAAAAAAAACAAAAGGATATTATATATAAATTATATTATAAAAATATAATTTTGACCATATGATTTATATTGCATTCTGCCGTGCTTTGTGTTAGAATTTTTTTTCAGCAACTGCCGGCGGAAACCAATGCACAGTGCAAAAGGGATTATGCCGGATTTCCAATTTCCTGACAAAGGAGGATGCAATGAAAAATAAAGCAAATTTTGTGCCTGCAATCTTTTGTGCAGTATGCCTGCTGATTTTTCCGCTGTCTGCGGGCGCGACCTCAGTGGCAGATTCCTGCACCCTGTTTCACGAGGATTTTTCCGGTCTGTCTGCGCATTCCTGGACTTATGAAGCCATGCAGATTCACAATGAAAAACTGGTTTTTTCCCGTCCTGCTGACGGAAGTATGGGAGTTGCATCCGTGCCTTTTCTTCCGGCCGGACCCTTTGCTGTGGATGTGGAGGTTGAGGCGGACATGCAGGATGCAGACGGGGCTTTCGGAATTTATCCTTTTACAAACGGGGATGTTTTTCTCAATGTGAACGGAATCACGGCAGATGGCGTAAGCGTTTTTGTCTTTCCGGGACTTGGCAGCATGTTTTTCGGTGCCTGGGATCTGAATAACGGTCAGTGGTGGATTTCCGATCCCTATCCGCTGAACACTCCGGTCAATGCTGTGGGACTCAAATATGCAGAAGACCGCATCACCATCCGGATCAACAAGTCAGACACAGATGCCACTTTGTCCGGAAATTTTGCTCTGGCAGGCAGTGTGATGGACACGCTGTGGATTATGGCCTATGGCCCAAACTCCGCATTTGCCTTTGACAATGTGTGTGCGGATCCGGTTTTGTCAGAACCTCTTTTGACAGACAGTCTGGATCTGATTCTTCCCGTGATAAAGCTGGACAGTCTCTTTTTGAGGGCATCATTTGAATATACGCCTGATCCCGGCGCCATTGTTTTCCGTATGAAGGATTTTGCAGAGATTCAGAATCCCGGATATGGGAACCCCGTGATTCTTTCCCCTGAACTGGAAATATTTATCCCCTCCCTGAAGATAAACGGCGCTCCCTACTGGATCAGTATGGCCTATGACCCGGCACGAACAGAAGGAAACAATTTTTATTTTGTGCTGAAAAATTTCGGTGCCGCAGAGGGCTCGGCAGCAGAATCCTTTATGGCATCCGGCACTGCCGGCACAAATTCGAGTGTGTCTGTTCAGACTGCGTCCGGCGCAGCCGTGTTTGTTCCCGAGGGATCTGTTGCGCCCGGTCTGGACGGACAGGCCGGAACGGCTGTTTTCTCCATTGAAAAAGACAACAGCCTCACCCCGGTTCTGCCCGAAGGGGAAAAACGGATTTCTGACATTTACCGTTTCGGCCCGGGGGGGTTCAATTTCCAGCAGGCTGTAACCGTGACGATTCCCCTTACCGGTGCAGAGGCGGTTGAGAATGCAGTGCTGTACCGCATTAATGAAACAACAAATGCCGTGGAACTGCTTGGCGGTGTTTTTGATGCGGCTGCCAGAACCGTTACCGGTCAGACCGCGCATTTCTCCCCGATTTTCGCGGCTTCCTCTCCTCTCCGGGACACTGCGGCAGGATGCATTCTGCTGGACAACACGGGTGCCTCCCCGTACACTTGGCGGAATGTCTGTGCTGCTGAAATACTGGAATTCTATTTTCCCGGAGCTGCTCCCTTTGAAGGATCGGCATCGGTCAGTCCGGACGGATGCACCAGCGGATGGTGCAACCGGATCAATTATATTGTGCCCCAGGGCAGATACCGGCTGTGTGTGGAAACATGGACAAGGGATTATCAGAGTGATCTTCCCAGACTCGCGGGTCATAAGATTCTGCCTGAAATTGCGGATGTGAACAGACCCTACCGCTATCCGCAGTATGAGATTTCCAAAACAGTTTATCTTGGACAACTGACAATGGATCAGGATGGACCATGCCCCTGTTCCTCTGTGCCGACCCCTTCAGTCGGAACCGGAGATTTGGGCATTACATTGGTATGGCATTCCTCTGTGCCGGTGGATCTGGATTTGTGGGTGACAGAACCCAATGGCAATGTCATTTCCTATGACAATATGACATCCGCAACCGGCGGCCGACTGGATATTGACAACCAGTGCGATGATTATGTCGCGGGCCGACCGGAAAACATTTTCTGGACCAATCCGCCGACCGGAAATTACAGGGTGGAGGTCAACTGGTGGAGTTACTGCGATACCCCTCTGACTTCCGCATCCTATGAAGTCCGTGTGGTCAACAAAGGGGAAACAAAGACCTACACCGGAACCATTGCAGCGGATGCAACTGTGCATGTGACAACTGTGGATGTGCAATAGACTGTGCTTTTCCGGATGAACTGAATCTTTGGGGCAGCACCGAGGCTACTTCAGCAACAATCTGCGGCCACAAGGCCTGTTTCGGATTTGTGACAAATTTCTTCCCTGCTCCGGCTGCCCGCACATGTTATCCCCCCAAAAACTGAAAATCTGCAAGAAGCACTGATGCCGCTCTGAACACACGTTATAAAATGATCATGCACTGCCGGAGCCTTTTTTATCCAGCACATCCCGGATACTTTTCGCGATCACCCGCATGGTGGCAGGTTTTACCACAAAAGCGCCGAATCCGATTTCTTCGGCTTTTTCCGCATCCATGAGAAAACTGTAACCGGAACAGAGAATGACCGGAATGTCGGGCCGGATTTTCCTGAGTTTCTCAAACAAGCTGAGACCGGTCATCTGCGGCATGGTCATATCCGTAATGATCAGATCAAAGTCATGCGGTTTTGTCTGAAATATTTCAAATGCCTGCAATGGATTCTGCACCGCTGTCACCCGGTAGCCAAGCCGCCCCAGCATTTCCTGTGCCATATCCGCAATAAGCTCTTCATCATCAACAAAAAGCACGCTTTCACAGCCTTTTGGAATTTTATCCGAAATTTCAGAAGGCTGGATAATTTTTTCCGCAACTGCCGGAAAAAACAGGGTGAACATGCTTCCTTTTCCGGGCTGGCTGTCCACAGCAATGGTTCCGTGATGGTTTTTGACAATGCCGAGCACAATGGTCAGGCCCATGCCGGAACCCTGTCCAAATTCTTTGGTTGTAAAATAGGGATCAAAGATGCGGTCTCTGATTTTGGCATCAATTCCCGATCCTGTGTCCCTTATGGCAATTGTGACATAATCGCCCGGAACCAGGTCAGGATATTTTTTTGCCTCCTGCTTTCCCAATGTCATTTTTTCAGCCGCAATTTCCAGAATGCCTCCGTTTTCCGCCATTGCCTGAAAAGCATTGGTGCAGAGGTTGATCAGAATCTGCCTGATTTGAACCGAATCAGCAAGAATGACCGCCTCTGCTTCCGGAAGGTGTGTGCGGATTTCCACTCCGGCCGGAATTGCGGGGCGCAGCAGGGCAAGACAGTCTTCAATAAGGGAGACAATTCCTGCAGGTTTGAGATTCATCTCATTCTTGCGGCTGAAATTGAGAAGCTGCCTTACAATGCCTGCTGCTCTCCGTCCTGCTGTCATAACGGCCTGCAGATTGGAGCGGGCCGGATTCCATTCCGGCACATCTTCAAGGGCCAGTTCCGTGTTTCCAATGATGATGCCGAGGATATTGTTGAAATCATGGGCGATCCCGCCTGTCAGCGTGCCGATGGATTCCATTTTGTGCGCGTGACGAAGTTCCTGCTCCAGTTTCTTCCGCTCCGTAATATCCGCTATGATGCCCACAAGGGAAATCAGGTTTCCCTGCTCATCCTCATGCCGCCTGCCGCTCAGAAAGCCCCAGAAATCGGTTCTGTCCCAACGGATATAATGCCGTTCCCCAGCAATATAGTCAATTTCACCGGAAATCAGCTTCTCCATTTTCTGTTTTCCGACCGATCTCTGGTCAGGATGAACATGTTCCGGATAGGCGGAACCGATCAGGTTCTCCATTGGAATCCTGAACATATCGGCCATGCCCTGATTGGCAAAAATGATGATCCCCCGGGAGTCCACCAGAATAATGCCTGCGGGGGAAGTATCGAAAATGGTTTTCATACGGCTTTCATTTTCCCGCAGTTTTTCCTCGGCCAGTATTCTGTCTGTAATATCCTGGGCAATTTCAACCACCCCCAGCAGCCTGCCCTGTGCATCAAAAACCGGTTCCCCTTTTTCATCCCATATGCGTCCGTCCGGCGTGCGCATAATGGCATGTTCGGATTTTTTTGTGGCAAATGCTTTCAGTGTCGGGCAGTTGTCGCAGGGTTTTGCGGGATCTGCCCAGAATTCATGGCATTTGTGACCAAGCAGTGCCTCCGGAGTTCTGCCTGCGGAAATTGCGGCTGTCCTGTTGGCCCACAAAATTTTCAGGTCCCTGTCAACATAGGCTATATTGGCTGTGATGCCATTGAGTATGGCTTCTTTCTGCGCCTCGCTTTCCCGCAGGGATTTTTCTGTTTTTTCCCGCTGAGCTGCCTCTGTTTTCAGTCTGCGGTTCATTTTGGCAAAAAAAAGCAGAACAAGACCGGTGCAGACCAGGATGAAAAGCAATGTGAAAAGAACAAGTTTCAGTTTTTTCACATCCAGTTTCGGATCAGGATCATAAAGAAATCCTTCCAGAGGAAAATTCTTCGGCAGTTCTCCCAGACGGGAAAAGGTATGGGCAATGTGGCGCCATCTGCCCGGATTCATATGTCCCATTTCCACCAGTTTCGGAAAAATCAGATTCTCCATGGTCCGGGCTTCATAGCGCAGGTGAGCCCGCGTCTTTTTTGCAGCATATTTTCGAATCAGAAGATCAATGATTTCCTCCTGATGTTCCATGGCGTAACTCCATCCCTCCAGGGATGCTTTCAGAAATTTTTTGACACGCTCCGGGTGTTTTTTTATCTCCTGCTCTGTGGTAAAAAGACAGTCACTGTAAAAATCAACCCCATAGGTCTGGGGAAACAGAATTCCGGGTTTGATGCCTGCCTGTTCAAGAAGCCAGGGCTCATTGGTGATATAGGCGCTGACCGCATCCGTGCGGCCTTCTGTGAGATCATCAAGATTGTAGGACTGATCCATGCGGTGAATCAGGTGAAGGGGGATTCCCTCATTCTGAAAAATGGCCAGAATGTCCGCGTCCTTGTTCCCGGGCAGCAGCATCATGCGTTTGCCGATCAGATCCTGCGGATGGGCTGTTTTTGCATCCGCGCGGGTTAAAAGAATGGAGGCGGAATGCTGAAAAATGGCGGCCAGCACAACAACAGGCTCCCCGGCAGCCCGGTGAAGAAGAAGTTCTGCACCGGCAATGCCATACTGCGCCCGTCCGCTGAGGACTTCCTCGCGTGCAAATTTTCCCTCCCCGCCCTCGGCAATGATCACATCAAGACCGGCCTGCCGGTAATATTCTTTGTGCAGGGCCGCGTAATATCCTGCAAACTGAAACTGATGCTTCCATGCCAGTTGCAGAACAATTTTTTCTGAAGCATTGGCCTCATGCGTGTGCGGAAGCAGCATCAGAAGACAGATGCAGCACAGTCTCTGGGTACGGATTTGAAGGAAAGAAATGCTGAGGAATTTTATTTTGAGAGAAAACAATTTTCCGGCTCCCTTCACTGAAATGGTTGACAGCGGATCAAATCAAAACCGGATGGAAGAGTGCAAAAACTGAGCAGAGCGGTTTTCCGCATCTGCTGTTCATAAGGACAAAAGTTAAGGAAAATAATTTCTTGCAGAAAAATTCCAAAAAACAGACCGGAATCCCGGAACCGGGGAAGTTCCGTTTTTTCTGTTTTTGCACAGCCTTTGCTGAAAAGCGCAATCCCCAGGCACAAAAAGGAAAACTGCCGGCTGCAAAAAGCCGGATTTGCTGAAAACTTTGTGCCGGAAGCACTGTCATCCCGTATAACACATTGATTGATTCTTTACAATAGAGAGACCGGACTTATTTCAGCATGGAAACAATTTTCAAATTGGATTTGTGGAAAGGACAGTTCCGGATTTCCTCTGCTCTGATCCAGCGGAAATCAGCCGGGCCGGACAGGTGAATCTTTCCGGAAACATAGCGGCAGACAAACACATCCATTTGGATTTTGAAATGGGTATAGGCATGTTTCACATGGGTCAGAAACGAGCTGATCCCGGCAGTGATTCCGGTTTTTTCCCGAATTTCCCGGATGCAGGCCTGTTCCGGACTTTCCCCTTCTTTCCGCTTTCCTCCGGGAAATTCCCACAGTCCGCCCAGCAAACCTTCTGCCGGACGTTGAACAATAAGAATCTTGTCCTCCCGGTGCACCACACCCGCGGCAATATGGTATTCCGGAACTGAAACAGCAGCTTTGCGTTTGGGATAATTGTCTGTTTTTGCAGATTGAAAACCTGCGCAAAGCAAAGACAGGGGACAGTTTTCACATTTCGGATTCCGGGGCGTGCAGACCAGCGCGCCCAGTTCCATCATGGCCTGATTGAAGACACCCGGATCTTCCCTGTCCAGAAGGGCATCAGCTTTGTTCCGGAACACGCTGCGGGCTGCGGCCAGATTGACAGGCTCTTCCAGGAGAAAGACACGTGCCAGCACCCGTTTGACATTTCCGTCCACCGCAGCAAGGGGCCTGCCAAAGGCAATGCTCAGCACAGCGGATGCCGTATAATCCCCCACTCCGGGAAGCTGTCTGAATGTTCTGAAATCCTGCGGAATGCTCCCCCCATGTTCCGCCATCACCGTTTGCGCTGCCCTGCGGAGATTCCGGACACGGGCATAATATCCCAATCCTTCCCAAAGTTTCAGGACTTCCTGCAAATCCGAGGCGGCCAAAGATTCCGGATTCGGAAATCTGCGGACAAATCTTTCATAATAGGGGATGACCGCAGTGACACGGGTTTGCTGGAGCATCACTTCTGACACCCATATCCGGTACGGATCCCCTGTTCCCCGCCAGGGCAGTTCCCGGCTGTTTTTTTCATACCAGTGTTTGAGTTTCTGCCGGAAGGCAGACAGGTTTTCCGCATTCAATGATGATGCCTTCTTTAAAGATTCAGGGATGGCAATGCGAATTAAGTGATTTCCGAATATGAATTTACCGGATCTGAGGGAGTCACAAACGGAAAGTTTGTGAAACTGCCAAACTTTCCGTTTGGCATTCCTTTGGCAACCTGTTTTTCGGAAATCACCTAAGGGTCAGATTTCGTAAGAGGGTGTTTGAAAAGTCCCACCCCATTCCTCTCCTGAGAGGATAAAGGAGCGTGTTTCAGGACGGGATTTCTGCACCCCCTGCCCTCTCAGGAGGGGATTTGTCCCGGAAAAATCGGAGAACCCGGGTGATTTCTGAAAATGAATGCACCTGTTCAGTCACCTGAAAGATTTGACAATTTTCCAAAAGTTGTCAAATTTTCTGCCGGTGCATATTGGATCAAACCAATGGCGATTTGGTATAAATTTGACAACTGCTTCCCATTGTTAAAAGAAAAACCCTGCCGGCTGGGAAAACCGGCAGGGTTTGCTGTGACGTGAAATGATTAGGCCAATACAGTGACATTCACTGCGGACGGCCCTTTTTTGCCCTGCTCAACATCAAAGGTGACACGGTTTCCTTCATACAGACATTTGAAACCGCTTCCGTTGATTCCGGAATGATGAACGAAAACATCGGGCCCGTTCTTCTGTTCGATGAAACCGTAGCCTTTTTTCTCACTGAACCATTTTACCACACCATCTGCCATTGTGACATACCCTCCTTTCAAAAGAAAATTCTCTCAGTTTCATACCTCAGGTTGCCACTTTCAGGGACAGACATGATAAATGGTTTTTCCCCTCAGAACGAAACCGGCCCGCCGGAACTGACTGGCCTTTATTGATTGGCATGTCATTATAGTCTTTTCATAACTTTTGTCAAGGAAATGATGAAAAAAACAGCAATTTCTTTCCTCTGATTCCGGTTCAGGAGGTTCAGGATGCCTTTGCATATTCAAAGTCAAGGGGTTTTCTCCACCATATGATTTCCAAAGCCTGCAAAATGGCCTCATTGATGGGCATAATGCGGGTTCCCCTGTCCGGAAAAAGGGAGGCCACACGGAAAAAACTGTCCTGATACACGGGAATTTCAAGGCCACCGGCTGCGGCTTTCTGCGCATTTTCAACAAGATCCGGAAATCTTTCTCTGATCTTTCTGCACGGGCTGAATTCTTTGTTCCCGAATTTGTTTCTCCGGGCAGCAAAACCGAAAAGCCTGCAGACCAGCGCCCGGCAGGAATATTGTGCACATCTGCCGTTTCCGGGAATTTTGGGGTCAGGAACATAAAACACACAGGTTTTATCGCCCAGCAGGGTTTTGGTCTGAATGGCTGCCATCAGCTCCTCTTCTTTTTTCTCACGGAAAATTTTTACTGCCACAGGATACATTTCCGGCACCGTTGCCTCCACTTTGGGATTTTCGCAGCAGCTTCCGCATCCGCCAAGACAGCGGATACCGGTGGCAAGTTTAAAAACAGTTGTCTGTCTGTGAATTTCACGATAGAAATCCTCCAGTCCGGAACTATCCGAAAAAACGGAATCATTTGTCATATTTCATGACACCTCTCCACAGGTTGTTGTTAAAATGCGGCAGGCGGGAAGCCTGTTCCACTTTTTTGTCTGAGAAAAATGCGGAAAGCTCTTTACAGGAAAGACAGGGGATTTGTCAAAAGAAAAATATTTTTTGTTAATATAAAAGCTTAGGGAAATATTGTCCCATTATCGGCAGGGCAGAGAGAAGTATTTGAAATCAATGGATTCAATTTGGACAGAATGAGAAAAGGAGCAGCCAAGCCGGAGATTGGCGGGAACAAAAAAAGCGGAGGCATCCTGTCGGCTGCGCGTCTGATGCTGCACAGACAGGATGTTTGGGATGGTGCAGATTTTGCAGTGCAAATTAAAAGTCAAATTCCCATAATGCTGATTCGCCAGTTCTGTCTGTGGAAAAAACCGCTTCGCTTAATTTCTGCACTTCTCCGATCAGGTGCAAACTGGGCAGAGGGACTTCCCATGCTGATTTTTTTAATTTATAATTCAATATATTATTCAGAATCAGTATTATGGATGTATCATTTAACATATTGTATCTGTTATATGCAGACAAAATCAGCATGTTTTTGAAAATATAATAATATTGATTGATTATTTTTTATCAGTACGTGCAGACCCACTGCCAAAATACGGACAGTGGGTCATGACAGCTTACTGAATTTTTTAAAAAACACTTCAATACTGTCCCAGTCTGACGATTTCGGGTCTTTGGCATGTTTTGCATCGGATTTCACTCCGCGGTGCTCTTCAGTGCACAGATGAAATGCCACTTTTTTTCAGCACGGCCCTCTGTATTTTTTTTGTCATCGAATCCGCTGTCTGACAGCACGATCACATCACTGCCGGGATGCTGGTCAGTATATTCATTCAAATTCAGATTGTTATACCAAATCGACATTGAATTTGTGCAATGTCCGGAGTCTCGGACTGAGAGTCAGGGACACGGAAATGATCCGGAAATCCTGCAGGAATCAGACAGGCACGGTTTCAATCGCGAATTGGTATGACAGCATTTTTTTCACTGCGGCACAGGAACCTGCTGAAAGACAGAATGCTGATCCCGGAAAGTCCGGATGGAAATGAGAGGGAATGTTTGCGGGTTTCGAACATCAGTGACAGAAGATACCAAAAAAACAGCATGTTCCGTCATGATTTCAAACATCTTTCGTTCAGAATTTCAGAATATTTTTTGACTTTCCCGCAAAATTCTGACAGAATGGCAAAAACAGGATCAGGAACAATACCAATTCTCCATTGAAATCATATTTTTCGGAAGGCAATACTGATTCGCCGTTCATTTTATACAGTGCTGTCAGTTTGCTGTGATCTT
>JAWKPW010000007.1:0-94654 GCA_041390465.1 Desulfobacterales bacterium
TCATACAAACCTGCTGCAAAAAGAGTTTCGGCCTCTTTCAGTCGCAACTTTGCAAGCTGTTTCAATTCGTTTCTTGTTGGCATAAGGAAATCAATAATACATAAAATAAAATCAAATTGTTACGGTAATGGAATGCCCCAATTTCAGTCCCACAGGAATCCAGTCTTCCAGTGTTGAACGCAGTTCTTTTTCACATTCCCGCAAGGTCTGTCCAAAGGCAATCACACCTTTGCACAGGGGAATACGTCCGGCAAAGGTTCCGTCTTCCAGTTTGTCGTATTCTGCTCCGGACAGGGCAGAATCAATGTATCCTGTCAGTATGAATTTGAACATATTCTCATCCTTTATCATCAGTCTTTTTACAGGAATAAAATCTGCACTTTTATTTTAGCCACGAATTGCACGAATTGCACGAATATACACAAAAAAATAATTGAAAAATTCGTGTGTTTCGTGTTATTCGCGGCTAATTTTGTTAATCGTCCGCAGAAAAATTTGAATGCTGTCATAAAAAATATTTGTCTTTTACCCGCATACCGGGTTCTTCTGCTTGGCCAGTTTGTACTGAAAACTGTCTGCCAGAGCCTGCCAACTGGCTTCTATAATGTCATCAGATACGCCCACTGTGCTCCAGATATTGTCCTGATCCCGCGATTCAATCAGTACGCGAACCTTTGCTGCCGTGCCTTCCCGTCCGTCAATGACCCGGACTTTGAAATCCACCAGGTGCATTTCATCAATTTCCGGGAAAAACTGGTGCAATGCTCTTCGTAAGGCATTGTCCAGCGCGCTCACCGGGCCGTCTCCCTCGGCTGCCATGATTTCATCCCTGCATCCCACAGAAATCTTGACAGTGGCATGCGCGGAACAGGGTTTCTGCTTGTCTTTTTCAATGGTGACTCGAAAGGATTGCAGATCAAAGACCGGCTGGAACTGCCCCGTATATTTTTCCAGAAAAATCTTTAAAGAACCGTCTGCCGCGTCAAACTGGTATCCGTCCTCTTCCATGATTTTGACGGCTTCCACAATCTTGCGGCTGTCACATCCGTTGTTTGTCAGATTTACACCCAGTTCCCTTGCCTTGTATTCAATATTGCTTTTTCCTGCCATGTCCGATACCAGCACATGCCGGGCATTTCCCACCCGTTCCGGCTCCATGTGTTCGTATGCTCTGGGATTTTTCATCACAGCGCTCACATGGATTCCGCCTTTGTGCGCGAACGCGCTTCTGCCCACAAAAGGCCGGTTGTTCAAAGGAATCATATTTGCGGTCTCACTGACAAAGCGGGAGAGACTGCGCAGTTTTTTCAAATTTTCCGAAGACATGCAGGGACAGTTCATTTTCAGTGCAAGGATGGGAACGAGAGACATCATATCTGCATTGCCGCATCGTTCCCCGTATCCGTTCACGGTTCCCTGCACCATGATTGCACCCGCGTTCACAGCCTCAATGCTGTTGGCAACTGCCATGCCGCAGTCATTATGGGTGTGAATGCCAAGCCTTATCCCGCTTCCGTTGATGCTGTTGCGCACTTCTCTGAAAATGGGAACCAGTTCAAAGGGCATGGTTCCGCCGTTGGTGTCACACAGGACAATCACATCCGCCCCTCCCCTGTGCGCGGCCTGCAGGGTCAGGATGGCATAAGCGGGATTTTCCTTGTATCCGTCAAAAAAATGCTCCGCGTCATAAATCACTTCCCTGCCGTGTTTTTTCAGGAATGCAACGGAATCCTCAATCATGCACAGATTTTCTTCCAGCGTGTTGCTCATGAGTTTCACATGCAAATCCCATGTTTTGCCGAAAATGGTTACAACAGGTGTCTGCGTTTCAATCAATGCCCGCAGATTGGGATCATCTCCCGGAAGAATGCCGGGCTTGCGTGTGGAACCGAAAGCCGCGAGTTTGGCGTTTTTGAATTCCACTTCTTTTGCCAGTTCAAAAAAATGCCTGTCACGGGGATTGGAACCGGGCCACCCGCCTTCAATATAATGAATCCCAATATCATCCAGCCGCCTGGCGATTTTAATCTTTTCCTCGGCAGTGAAATTGATATTTTCTCCCTGGGTTCCATCTCTCAAAGTGGTGTCATATAAATATACCGGTTCCATTTTGCTTTCTCCTTTTGCTGTTACTGTCCAATAAAAAAATATTTGCCTATAAACCCTGAGGGTTTTGAAAACCCTCAGGGTTTTTGCTGGCTCTACAGATGAAAATCACCGGCTGCTTCAGGCTGATAAAGAATGTCTTCAATGCAGATGTGGCGTATGCCGGACGGAACCGGCCATTACACAACATCGCCTTTGGCATAGCCCAAAATGGCAGTGCCTACCGGTGCAAGAACAGAAACCGCTCCGATGTCAATGTTTGCATTTCTGGGAAATACCAGAACACAGGTCATTTTCTCAGAAGTGTCCAGATCACGAAGCACCACCTTTGAATTCATGGTGACAACATCCGGAGGCACATCTTTGGACAGCACCACTTCCGCCCGTTCCAGTTCTTCTGCCAGAGCCTCCAAATCTTTCCTGGCCTGAGTGCTGAAATTTTCAGCCACGCCAATAAGTTCCTCAAGCCGGTCTCTGTCAAATTCCGTAATGTATATTTTTCTTTCTGCCATGATCTCCTCTGCAATTCACTGCTGATTCCAAAACACAAAAGCTAAACAGAACAACGAAAATTTTCGGGTATAAAAAAAACGGGATTCACCCTCCCCCTGCCCCCTCCCTCAAGGGAGGGGAGAAAACTTTATACCCGAAAATCTGTGGAACCCTGCTTATTTCCGGTTTTCCGGACGGAGCGCACGCACAGCCGCGCCTGCCTTCCACATCTCGGAATTCTTGATGGCATTAAGTTCCGCGTTGAGTTTTTCCCGGTAATCGGGCCTGCTGTTGACATCCAGCACCCGCTTTGTTTCTTTGCCGCTTTTGACGCTTTCATATAAATCATCAAAAACCGGAATCACGGCATCACGGAATTTGGGAGCCCAGTCCAAAGCCCCGCGCTGGGCCGTGGTGCTGCAGTTGCCGAACATCCAGTCCATGCCGTTTTCCGCAACCAGACGAATCAGGCTCTGGGTCAGTTCCTCCACCGTTTCATTGAATGCCTCACTGGGGCTGTGTCCGTGTTTGCGCAGCAGATTGTACTGGGCTTCCATGACTCCGGCCAGACATCCCATGAGAACCCCGCGCTCGCCCGTGAGATCGCTGAGAACTTCTTTTTCAAATGTGGTTTCAAACAGATAACCGGAACCAATGGCAATGCCCAGAGCCAGTGTTCTTTCTCTGGCGCGTCCGGTCGCGTCCTGAAACACCGCAAAACTGGAATTGATGCCGCTGCCGTCCAGAAAATTCGTGCGCACGGTACGTCCCGATCCTTTGGGAGCTGCCAGAATCACATCCACATCTTTGGGCGGAACAATGCCGGTCTGATCTTTGTAAACAATGCCGAAGCCGTGGGAAAAATACAGGGCATCGCCTTTGTTCAGGCATTCTTTGATTGCAGGCCACATGGCCACCTGCCCCGCATCAGAAAGCAGATATTGGATTACCGTTGCTTTTTTCGCGGCTTCCTCAATGGGAAACAGGGTTTTGCCCGGCACAAAACCGTCTGCCACAGCCTTGTCCCAGGATGCGCCGCCCTTGCGCTGTCCCACAATCACATTGATGCCGTTGTCCCGCATGTTCAGAGCCTGCCCCGGCCCCTGCACACCGTAACCGATCACCGCGATGATCTCGTTTTTCAGCACATCACGGGCTTTCTCCAGAGTGAACTCCTCGGATGTGACCACTTCTTCCAGAACCCCTCCAAAATCAATCTTTGCCATTGGTGTTATTCTCCTTTGATTTATGTGTTGTTATCTTTCAAATAAAATTCAGATGCAAATGAATTGGAATTTGGATTGTCATTAACCACGAATGACACGAATTTACACGAAAAAATTTATGTATCTTATCTTATCAATGTTCAATCAAGTGACTGTCTCCGCAAATTTTCCCACTTCCTGCAGAATGCTTTGCTGTTTTGCCTGAATTGCCTTTTGCAGTTGTGCTGACTCCGGATTGAAAAGATCAACAGGTTTCCAGGTCTCAATTCCTCTTGTCCGTCCCTTTTCAATCAGAAGCATATCCCCGTTGAACGCGTTGGCATACCGTCCGATATTCCACAGAAACTGGGCTATGATGATATACCGTCCGCTGGTTTCTGATTGGAAAACATCCATGACCCGGCAATAATCGCCTCTGCCGGTGGTGTCATAAATTCTTCCAGATTGTATGCGACTTATGATGTTTTCAATATCATCCATTGTTCAATCTTCCTCCGGTATCTGATTATAGGTTACGATATGCGAGATATAATCCTCTATTTCCCTGCCTCCCGTAAATCCTTTATGAATACCGTGCTTTCGTAACCATGCTATGGCCTCATAATGCGATCCCCGCGCTGACCCTGTCCAATCTGATTTGTTGAGAATATCCATGAGAATTATTCTCAGTTCTTCAATGTCTTTTTCAGGAAAAATATCTTTTTTCATCACTTTTCTCCTGTTTCCTTTTGAGCAGAAAATTTGAAGTGATTTGATTCATAAAAGGTTTTCCTGTCTTACTTGGACTCCCGGAACAGGGCAATGGTTCCTGTGCGGGCAATCTCTTTGATTCCCATGGGCTTGAGCAGGGACAGAAAGGCCTGCATTTTGCCTTCATCTCCTGTCACTTCAATGGTGTAATGCTCCGGTCCCACATCCACAATCTTGCCCCGGAAAATATCCACAATCCGCAGAATTTCCGCCCGGTTTTCGGCTTTGGCTGCCACTTTGATCAATGCCATTTCCCGGTGAACATAGCTGGAACCGGTGAGTTCATGCACCTTGATGATATTAATAAGTTTGTTCAACTGCTTTTTGATCTGCTCCACCAGTGGCTGGTTGGCTTTTGTAACAACCGTAAGCCGGGAAATATTGGGATCAGTTGTTTCCGCTACGCACAGACTTTCAATATTGTAACCCCGTCCGCTGAACAGCCCTGCAATCCGGGACAGGACACCGGGCTGGTTGTCCACCAGAAGGGACAGAACATGTTTTTCATCAGTCATAGAATACCTCTTATCAGGTTTCAGTGTTCGGTGTTCAGTGTTCGGTGTCAGATGTTCGGTATTGCACCTGACACCGAACACTTGACACCTGACACCTTATACGAGCAGCATTTATTTACCGGTGATGGGCGCGCCTGCCAGGACCATCGGATATACACATTCTTCTTTGCCACAACAAAATCCATAATCACCCGGACCGCCAATCGCAAGTCCTTCCTGTACCTTTTCCACCTCTGCCGGTTTTGTGGCACGCAACCCTACTGCGCCGTAAGCCTCTGCCAGTTTTACAAAATCCGGCGCGTGTTCCATGCAGGTGCAGGCATAGCGTTTTTCATAAAAAAGTTCCTGCCATTGGCGCACCATTCCCAAATATCCGTTGTTGAGAATCACCACTTTCACCGGAAGGCAGTACTGCACCGCTGTTGCCATTTCCTGAATGTTCATCTGAATGCTGCCGTCTCCGGCCACATCCACCACCAGTTTGTCAGGTCGTGCCATCTGTGCGCCAATCGCGGCAGGCAGACCGAAACCCATAACCCCAAGCCCGCCGGAGGTAATGAAATGTCCGGGTTCATCCACATGACAGAACTGCGCTGCCCACATCTGGTTCTGTCCCACTTCTGTTGTGATAATGGCTTTTCCCTGTGTGACTTCATTGAGTTTTTCCACAACATACTGGGGCTTGATGGTCTCCTCATCCTGCGTATAGGAAAGCCGAGCGGCTTTTCTCCATCCATCTATCTGGTGCAGCCACCCGCTGCGTTTTGCCTTCAAATCTCCCAAATCCGCTTCTTTCAGCAACTCGTTGAGCTGGGTCAGGGTGATTTTGCAGTCCCCCACCACCGGCACACTGACCGGAATGTTTTTGCGGATGGACGTGGGGTCAATGTCAATATGCACAATCTGCGCCTGCGCTGCAAAGGTATCGGTTCTGCCTGTGACACGGTCATCAAAGCGGACTCCGATGGCTATCATCAGATCGCACGCGGCTGTTGCCATGTTGGAGCGGTAGGTTCCGTGCATTCCAATCATGCCCAGCCACAGGGGATCTGTGGCTGGAAACGCGCCCAGTCCCATCAGCGAAGTTGTAACCGGAATCTGGGCTTTGTATGCGAGTTCCCGCAGTTCCATATGGGATT
This sequence comes from Desulfobacterales bacterium, assembly GCA_041390465.1. Classification (GTDB taxonomy): domain Bacteria; phylum Desulfobacterota; class Desulfobacteria; order Desulfobacterales; family Desulfococcaceae; genus JAABRU01. Next base: position 6,229 of record JAWKPW010000007.1, read on the forward strand.
TGGACAGAATCACCCCGCCGCCTGCAAAAATCATGGGTCTTCTGGCTACTTTGATCAGATCCACCACCTTGTTCAACTGCCGGATATTGGGGGTGTATGTGGGATTGTAGGATTTCAGTTTGATTTCTTTGGGAACCTTGTAAACAGCCGTTGCCTTGCCAATATCTTTGGGAATATCCACCAGCACGGGTCCCGGACGTCCGGATCGGGCAATGTAAAATGCCTCTTTGATGATTCTGCCCAGATCCTCCACATTCTGCACCAGATAATTGTGCTTGGTGCAGGGACGGGTAATGCCCACTATATCCACTTCCTGAAAAGCGTCATTGCCGATCAGATGGGAAGGAACCTGTCCGGTAATGATCACAACGGGAATGGAATCCATATACGCGGATGCGATGCCGGTAACGGTATTGGTCGCACCCGGCCCGGATGTGACCAGACACACGCCCACTTTTCCGCTGGCTCTGGCATAACCGTCAGCAGCGTGAACCGCGCCCTGCTCATGCCGGACAAGAATATGCCGGATGTCAGTCTGCACCAGTTCATCATAAATGTCAATCACGGCTCCGCCCGGATAACCGAAAATGACATCCACCCCCTCCTCCTGCAAAGCCTTCATGAGAATCTGTGTACCTCTGAGTTTCATAATCATCTCCCTTTTTTTCGTGAATGACGGTTCTGCACCTTGTCAGTTTTGATTTTGCAGTTTTAACCACAAAGGACACAAAGGAGACACAATGCTCTCAACTCTGTGCACACAAATTCAAATCTGACAAAACAGCAAGGTTTTGCCAAATCAGGCTGCCTGATGCAGATTCTCTGTGTCCCTTGTGCATGCCTTGTGTCCTTTGTGGTTAAAACCGGCAATGCAAAGTTGACAAAGAATCAAAATACAGTCACTGAAAGCTGTTCACTGAATTATCTGACAACCGCTCCCTGGCTCGCGGATGAAACTGCCTTGGCATACCGTGCCATGTATCCGGTGGTGATTTTCGCTTCCGGCTGTTTCCATGCTGCCAGTCGTTTTTGGATTTCCTCATCCGGCACTTTGAGTGTGATGCTTTTGCGGGGAATATCAATCGCAATCCGGTCGCCTTCCTTTACAATGGCGATGGGGCCGCCCTGCATGGCTTCGGGAGAAATATGACCGATGGACGCGCCACGGGTTCCGCCGGAAAAACGCCCGTCTGTAAGCAAAGCCACATGCGCATCCAGTTTCATGCCTGCAATTACCGAGGTCGGGGTCAGCATTTCCCGCATCCCCGGCCCGCCCATAGGCCCTTCATAGCGGATAACCACCACATCCCCTTTCTGAATTTTGCCGTCCATGATGGCCTGACTTGCCGCCTCTTCGGAATCAAACACCCGTGCCGGGCCTTCATGCTGCATCATTTCTGCACACACGGCTGACTGCTTGACCACACAGCCTTCGGGCGCAAGATTGCCGAAAAGAACAGCCAGCCCGCCCTGTTCATGATAAGGATTGCGCAGCGGACGAATCACATCCGGATCCAGCACACGGACATTCCGGATATTGGCTCCGACTGTCTGCCCGGTCACAGTCATACAGTCCCCATGAATGCGCCCGATTTCAGACAGTTCTTTCAATACCGCACCGATTCCCCCTGCCCGGTTCAGGTCTTCAATATGATCTTTCCCTCCCGGACTCAGGGAGCAGAGATGGGGCGTTTTCGCGCTGACTTCATTGATAAGATTCAGATCAATTTCCACTCCGGCTTCTTTGGCAATGGCTGTCAGATGCAGCACGGTATTTGTCGAACATCCCAGTGCCATATCCACAGCCAGCGCGTTCTGAAAAGCTTTTTCCGTCATGATGTCTCTGGGACAGATATTTTTTTCCCACAGCTTCAGAATCTGCATTCCTGCGATTTTTGCCAGCCGGATGCGCGCGGCCATGACTGCGGGAATGGTTCCGTTTCCGGGCAGTCCCATGCCAATGGCCTCAGTCAGGCAGTTCATGGAATTGGCCGTGAACATGCCGGAGCAGGAGCCGCAGGTGGGGCAGGCAGCGTCCTCCACTTCATACAGTTCCTCTTCACTCATTTTGCCGGATTTGACTGCGCCCACATATTCAAAAACCGTGATCAGGTCTACCTTTTGATCCTTGCGGGGATGTCGTCCGGCCAGCATGGGGCCGCCACTGACAAATATGGCAGGGAGATTCATCCGGGCTGCTGCCATGAGCATGCCGGGAACAATCTTGTCGCAGTTGGGAACCATGACCAGAGCATCCAGAGCATGGGCTGTTGCCATGATTTCAATGGAATCCGCAATAATCTCCCGGCTTCCCAGAGAATATTTCATGCCTGTGTGGTTCATGGCTATGCCGTCACACACACCGATCACCCCGAATTCCACAGGCGTGCCTCCGGCCATGGAAATGCCGGTTTTCACGGCTTCCACAATGGTATGCAGATGCACATGACCCGGAACCAGGGTGTTGGCAGAGTTGGCAATGCCGATGAGGGGACGCCGGATTTCCTCATCCGTGTATCCCATGGCCTTGAACAGAGCGCGGTGCGGAGCCCTTTCGATTCCTTTTTTCGCGATGTCACTTTTCATGCAAAAATCTCCCCAAAAAAAAATCCGTCACCAGCCTTTTCGGGCTGATAACGGATTTTTACAGATTTATAAAAATACGGCAAATTTAGGCCATTATCAACCCATTTCCTTTCTGAGGGGAAGGACACCCAGCAGAAGGACCAGAATAATCAGGTTAATAATAATGGCAAATATACCGTTCATGTTTTTCCAGATTTGAAGATAAAAATTTTGTCACTTCATAACAGGGTTTGGGGATATTGTCAACTTTTTTTTGTTAAGAGACTTGTTTCGCAATTTTGGACAGGGAGCCGGATTGCCCGGGAACGCCCGGAGGATGCCTCCTGCCTCAGTTCCATCGGGAATATCCGACACTGCTTTCAAAAAGCTCCTGCGCATCCACCGACAAATGTGTCCAGGGAAGGATTTCCAGACGCTGCAAACCGATTTTGACTCCGGTCAGTGCGCAGTAACCAAAGGTTCTGTTCCGGATGCGCTTTAATGCGGCTTCACTCTGCCGGATGATTTTCTGGCAATGCTCACAGTTCAGCAGAAGATTTTCCCTCCATGTTTCCAGTTCACTTCTGTCTGCCATATCCGCACGCCTGCTGTTTGCCTGCTGCATTTGCCTGCGCGTGTTTTCCACTTTTTCTGACAGTTGCCGGATAATCCCAAGCAGTTTGTCCTGAAAATAGGCCAACTGATTTTCATTCATATAGGATTCTGTACCTGTAAAACCATTGCGGTGAACCTGCCGTTCCTTCATAATGCCTCCTTTTTTCAGATTGCTTATCCCTTCATGAATTTCAACAATGGCAAATTGCTGCGCTCTTCAGATTTGTTTATGGATTCATTCTGCCCATGAAAGAGTCTTTTGTGTGCCGGATTCGGAAATCTGCCGCAGATGTTTTGTCAGACAGGCATGCTTCATGCGAAGTTTCCAGCCTTCATCACAAAGCAGAACACCGTCTGCACATTCATTGCATATCAATGAATGGAAGGCAATTTCCCTTTTGATGACAATAATTCGTATTTTCAAAAAAAGCTGTTTCATTTTGATTTTGCTCCTTACAGAAAATCTTGTCTGATAAAACCCATTCAGTTTATGACATTGCATACCCTTCCCCTGTTAGCAGATGATTAAGAATCTGTTAAAAAATGGTGAATCCCCAAAAAGACCGAGCAAGGCCAATCCGGACAGACTGCGGAAAGGATGAAAAAAATATATTCTCATCAGATTCTAACAGAGTTCTAATCCGAATCTGACATGGAACCGGTATAAAAAGGACATGCAAATATGAAAAAAATATAACTTGCAGAAAGGACAGGAACATGACACAGAAAATCATGGCAGTGGATGATTCGGAAAGCATACGGCAGATGGTCAGTTTTTCTCTGAGGATGGGGGATTATGAAGTCATGGAAGCGGAAAACGGTCAGGACGCGTATGAAAAACTTTTGCAGGCAGATGTGGATATGCTGATTACGGATTTGGATATGCCGGAAATGAACGGAATTGAACTGATCCGTCAGCTCAGAGCGATTCCCCGATACAGGAATATGCCGATCATTCTATTGACAATACATTCAGATGCAGAAATAAAAAAACTGGCCCGGCTCAGCGGAGCAAACGGGTGGATTACCAAACCGTTCCGCCCCAATCAACTGACAGAGGTTGTGAAGAAGGTTCTGCACGGGCGATATCATTCGTACACCACTTCCACCTGCGCCATGTATCCGGAAAGACGGTCTGCCAGTTTCCAGATATAATCCAGAGAGTCTTTTTCCTGTCCGGATTTTTCCACATCATGTGCAATTCCGGCCAGTTCCTCAAAACAGTAGCACAGGGATGCGCCTTTGATCCGGTGTCCGAGACGGCGGATCATTTCATAATCTCCTGCTTTCAAAGCATGTTGCAGACTGCTGATTTCCTTTTGGGTCACATTCATAAACTCCGGAATCAGTTCTTTCAGTTCCGGATCCACGCGGACAACATGCTTTTTTCTGCTGTCTGATTTCTCTTTTCTTTCCAAATGATATTTGGGACAGGAAAGAGGAATATCTGCGAGCGGATTGTCAGAAGGATCTGCATATTTTTTCAGCATCTGAAGCAACTGAATTTTTTTAAAGGGTTTGCACATATGCTCCGTGCAGCCGGCGTCCAGACTTTCCCGCTCTTTTCCCTTCAAAGCATGTGCAGTGAGAGCCACAATGGGAATTTTGCGTTTGTCATTCTCCTGTTCCCATTTCCGGATGGCATCGGCTGCTTTGCAACCATCCAGCACCGGCATGTCAATGTCCATGAAAACAATATCATATTCTCCTTTCTGATATTTTTCCAGACAGATTTTTCCGTTTTCCGCCATATCCACATGATGCGGAGTGTTTTTCAGATAAAAGGAAAAAAGCATTTGGTTGTTTTCATTGTCCTCAGCAAGCAGTATGCGCACAGGTGGAATATTTTGCTCAGAAATATCAGAAAAATCCGGTTCTGCATTTTCCGTTGCCGGATTTTCCCAGACGGGAAAGATGGCTGTGAAACGGAAATCGCTGCCAATGCCCGGTTCACTTTCCACCCAGATTTTTCCCTGCATTTTTTCCACAAATCCCCGGCAGATGGACAGCCCAAGCCCGGTTCCGCCGTATTCCCGGCTGGTGGAGGAATGTGCCTGCGCAAAAGACTCAAATATGCTTTCCAGCCGGTCTCTGGGAATGCCGATGCCTGTATCGCGCACAGAAAAAAGGAGTTTCACGGCTTTCTCATCCGGAATCGTGTCTTCCGCTGTCTGAATGCTGAGCACAATCTCACCTTTGTGCGTGAATTTCACTGCATTTCCAATAAGATTGGACAGAATCTGGCGTAAGCGTGCAGGATCGCCTTTCAGAAAAGGGGGGATTTCAGGGCTGATATTCCAAATCAGGGCAATCTGCTTCTGCCGTGCTTTCACTTCCAGCACTTCACAGTTTTTTTTCACCAAATCCGGCAGAGAAAACCCCACTTCCTCCAGTTCCGTCTGTCCGGCCTCCACCTTTGACAAATCCAGAATATCATTGATGAGTTCCAGCAGACTTTCCCCCGCGCTGCGGAAAATGCTGACATATTTTTTCTGCTCCGCATTCAGAGACGATTCCCACAGCAGATCAGCCATACCCAAAATGGCATTCATGGGTGTCCGGATGTCATGGCTCATATTGGCCAGAAATTCGCTTTTGGCGCGGGTGGCAGCCTCTGCCTCCTCTCTTGCCCGGATTTCCGTCTGTGCCAGCCGGCTGAGCATGTCCTGCACAGAAACGGTTCCCATCACTTCACCGTCACAGGTGACGATAATATCATCATAGATTTTGGCATCTTCCCTGTTCATGGCTGCACGGGCAACATCGCCCAAAGGCTGATCCGCGTCAACAATCAAAGGATCTGTGTCCATGAGCAGGGAAATGTCCCGGCGGTAAAAAAGCGATACCCCGAACTGCGTACCCAGTCGGCGATCCAGATGATAACTCATCACCAAACCGGCGGGTTTGCCGTTTTCGGTGACAATCACACTGCACAGGGGCGGTTTTTCTCTGAGCATGGCTTTGACTTCAGCCACCGAAGTGCCGGGCGAAACCTGCAGGGCATCCTGCACCAAAGACTGTATGGCGGTCTGAAAGTGCCTGTCACGGATTCTTCCGGCAGAATTTCCGGCAGCAGGATTTGTGATAACCGTCTGTTTGGGAAAAGCTGATCCCGCTATGTAATGCCCCTGTCCGAAACGAACCCCAATTTCTGTCAGGGCACGGTATTCAGATTCAGTTTCAATTCCCAAAGCCACCACCCTGGCACCAATTTTTTCCGCAATGGAAACAACGCCTTCCATCACGGCTTTTTTTGTGGGATGATAAGAGATGCCACGGATCATCATGGGATCGGTTTTGATGTAATCGGGTTTGATTTGTGCAAGAAAAGCCAGCGTGGATCTGCCGAAATTGTCAATGCATACCCGGAACCCCTGGGAACGGTAATGTTCAAGATTTTTGAGCAGCAGATGATAATTGTGCATACCGGAATCCTCTGAAAACTCCAGCACAATATTTTCGGGTTTCAGTCCGTGTTCCTGACTCATTTTCCGTGTCAGTCCCGGCACAAAGGCCGAATCACTGAGGGCTTTCATATGGACATTCATAAAAAGAAACTGATCCGGGGCCACCTGCCCCAGATTTTCCATTGCGGTCTGGCGGATTTTTTTGTCCAGAAAACAGATTGTTCCCTTTTCCGCAGCATAGCCGAAGAGCGCGGCAGGCTGATGAAAATAACTGTTTTCCGGTCCCCGCACAAAAGCCTCCCATCCCAGAATCCTGCCTTTTTCCCTATCCGCAATGGGCTGATACACGCAGGAAAGAAGAGATTTTTCAAAAATTTCCGTAAAATGCCTGTCCATTTCCTCATCTGCACTGTCTCCGGTTTCAGCGCAGGAGACGCGGATTTCACACAGGGCCCGGAAAAGGTTTTCATAAAATCCGCCGGTGTAATTTTGCGGTATCCACGCATAACCGCACAATATCTGAATCGGCTCTCCCACAAGGGTGAAAAATGTCTTTGTCAGATGTTCAGACAAAGCCTCCCGGAACTCTCTGACCCGATCCCTGAAATGAAACAGCATTTCCCCACCGGCGCGGAAGCAGAGAATGGTATGATTCATATCAGAATGTTCTGTCAGAACCGGATCGCATTTTCTGAAATATCTGAAAAAAATGTTTCTGATTCCCTCCTCAAGACCGCTGAGCAGCAGGAGTCCGGTTTCTGTTCCGTATTTTACTGTTATCTCAAAATATCCTGAAATCTGAACGGAAACAATGCCTGTATCAGCGTGTCCGAGAATGCCTTCCAGCGTTTTCAGTCCCGCTTCTGAGAAGGCACAGGATACAGGCCCGGAATAAAATTCGCTTTTCAGTCCGAAAAAACCGCGGCTGTCCACTGCTCTGTTGCAAAAAGGCATAACAACCTTCCTTTCTTCATAAAAAAACGGATTGTCTTCATTGGAGACAATCCGGCATATGTTATCCCTGCAACCCGGCTGTCTCATGAGACCCGTGGCTTTCCGTCCCTGCATCTCTGCAGGTTTGGCGTATGTTTTTTTCAATTATAAGGGAAACAGGAATTTGTTCAAGATGATGACAGGGATTTAATCAAAAACTAACAGTAAGCAGCTCAGAATTTCTGTCCTGCGTGCAAATCTGTCCGCAGCCGGCTTTCCCTTGACACTTTCAGAAGATACATGATAATTCTGTACAGAATATGTGCAGAATGCAAACAGTTTTTTATTCAGGAATGCCTTATGACAAGTGTGTTCAAAGAAGATACGGAAAGCAAACGAGTGATCTTCAATGTACGGATGGATTTGGCAAAACGGCTGGAAAAAGCCAAAAGCGACTCCAGACGCATCGGAAGAAAACTCAATGCGGACGGTGCTGTGGACAGTGCTCTGGAAAAATTTCGGAAATAAAGAAAAAGCACGGAACCGGGGTTTTGCCAACTGCGGAAGAAGAAACAGATGAATCGCAATCACAGGCAGTATGAAATCTGAAAAAAATTTCAGCGAGGATACCGGCATTTTCTGCCGCGAAGAGGCAAAGTTTCGCAAAGATTTAATGTGCAGCCGCTTTTCAGATTTTAAGCCAATCCCATGCAAACAGCAAGATAATCACCGGATTTTGAGGACGATATTCATCAGGAAAATTCATGAAATTTTGCATAACTGTGGATAATTTGGACTGCGACTGCAGTTGGAACGCCCTGCTCCGTCCCGGACAGGCCCATGATTTTTTCTGCTGCACAGAAAAAACAGAGCCATTCCGTCCTGAAATCGCGGATTACAGTCCATCAAATGCCTGGTGGCTGTCTGAAATAAGCCGTCTGATTTACCGCAGGGGAGAGGATGAAAACGGTATATGGGCCAATCCGCTCAGCCGGAATGACATTCTCAGGCGCATTGGTCTGAAGGAAAGCCTTTTTATGAAAAAACAGGGCGTTTTCTGTGCACTTGTCTCAGATGAAAAAGAAAGTTTTGCCATTCTCGTATTTCGGGGAACCAGCAGATTTGAGCACTGGTTTTCAAATCTCAATGCAATTCAGACCCTGTGGCCTTCCGGAGGAATGGTTCATACCGGCTTCAAATATGAATTTGACAAAATTGCGCATGAACTTGCGGAGATACTTCCCTCGCTAAAAGCTCCTCTGTTTTACACCGGACACAGCCTGGGCGGAGCACTTGCCACTTTGACTGCCTCTTTCCTGCCGCCGAATGCGGTTTACACCTTCGGATCTCCGCGCGTGGGCAATGCGGATTTCAGAGATTCCCTTGCATCTGTGAATCTCTGCCGCATTGCAATGGAAAATGACATTGTGACAACCCTCCCCCCTTCCCGAACTCCTTTTTATTTCTGCCATGCAGGAGAAGGCAAACGTCTTTCTTTCCTGCACAGCAGCAAAACAAGTTACAAAAAAAATCTGCTGAATCCGGCAGAACTGTTTCCCTTTTCCTTCCTCAGACAGTTCAGTCGTGCGCCGCATTTTCTTGCTGCCCATTCTCCGGTCAATTATTCCCGCTGTCTGGCATATACCATTACTCAGAAGATTTGATGGTAAAGCCGCGAATTGCACAAATTTACACGAATTACGGTTTGTTCAATTCGTGCAGATTCGTGTCATTCGTGGCTGATTCAACTTATATCAGGCTGACTGCAGCATAACAGAAATGTTTTAAGTAACGGTATATGAGGCATAAATCACAGACCCGGATACCGATAGGGTAAGTAACCGTTCATATATTTTCGACTGTTATAAACCCTGAGGATTTTCAAAACCCTCAGGGTTTAAAAATTTAACTTATGAACGGCTGCTTATGACCGCAAAAATCCATTTTCTCCCGGAACCCCGGCAGAAGTAGCATATTCCTACCGCATAATACCCGACCCTCCCCATTGTATCTGTTTTCCTATCAAATTATCATGCACATCATCCCGGAGCTTTTTCTGTGCCCGGAATTGGACAGGATGACAGGAAAAACAGCCATAATCACCGGAAACGCAGACAAATCACAGAAACTGAACAACTGACAGATCACATTCCTGCTGCTGCGGGTTTGCCGTTCAGACGGGCCGTGCCGGGACTGCATTATGCCAAAATCGCTGTTGAAAACATGTATTCTGACGGATGGTAACCACAAAGGTCACAAAGACGGCACAAATACTGAAAATCCGAAGAGATTGACATTTTTATAAAAAAAATCAGAATCCCGAAAGGATGACATTGTCAGCCGGTTTGACTCACTGCCAACAGTTTTATAATCTGAAAGAACAGATAATCATTTGGGAGGAAAAGCAGATGCCGGACAGATTTTTTATCACGCGAATTTTGATTATCATAGTGATGCCGCAGATATTGTTTGTCATATGTTCCTGTTCAGTAAACCGGAAAGAATCCTTTACAGATTATGGAATTCTGAGAGGAGAAGCCCAATGCTCTCTCCCTTTTTACGATCCTGTTTTTTATATGAAAAAAAATCAGGAAGAGAGCCGGAAAGATGCTGAAAACTCTTTTTCCCGGCCGGACGAATCTTATCCGCCGGACAGTGCTCCGCCGCATAAACCGCCTCCTGCCAAACCGCATGAGGCAGCAGAAGATGCCGTCTGCGAGGCCGAAGCCGAAAAAACAGAATTGGCGGGAAAAAAATCCGTTTCTCTGCCGGATATGGATTTCTGCAAAGAATATTCCCGGAAACTGGGCATGGAACTGGACGGTACGGAAAACCGGAAACTCATCAGAGCTGTGGCAGAATGGATGGGAACGCCGTATCTGTGGGGCGGCTGTTCCCAAAAGGGCGTTGACTGTTCCTGTCTGGTCAAAAATATTTATGAAGACGTGTACGGCATTGAACTCAGACGCACCTCCGTGGAGATGTGCAATGCAGATTTCATGCCTGTGGAAAAGCAGAGACTGCGGGAGGGGGATATTATCTGCTTTGGCACAAAGGAAGATGACATTTCCCATGTGGGACTGTATCTGAAGAACAACAAATTTGTCCATGCCAGCCAGTCCGGCGGCGTCAGAATCAGCAGCCTTGAAAGAAATTACTTCAAAAAACGGCTGATTATGGCAGGACGGACCATCCGTCCCCTGCAAATCAGTCTTGCCCGGCTGTCCATCAGCGAACTGGTGGTGGTGAACCCCTGAATTCCGGTCTATTTCTTAATATTCTGTTATTAACTGATTTTACACAAAATAATTTTTCTTGAACATTTTCCCCGATTCATATATAACGTCCAAGTTTGAAAATGCTGTTTCTGCCGGATACAATCCCCATGCTGTCATTTATGGACAGTCAGAAAATTTTTTCATCCGCCAAAGCAGAGGCGGTGTGCAAAGAAATTGCGCCCATTCATGCAGCACCGTTTTTCATCCGGTTCACGGAATTTTGTGTCCGTCCGCAGAAGCAGAAAGAGAGGAGCCTGCAAATTATTCCGCAATGGCAGACAGGCTGTCCGCGGAGAAATGGTGACGCGGTTCAGATCCCCGGATTCCCAAATCCTCCGCTCAGGGAACGGGAGTTTTTTCTGCATCATCAACCGGCTTGACCCGGCACGAAAATGGTTTGCAGACTGACAGTTGACTTGGAAACGGAATATCGGAACATGTAAGAATATGAAACAGAAAGCATTGGAAGCCAGAACAGTTTCTTTTATATTTTTCAGCACATTGACATTCGTCCTTTTCTCATCCTGCTCCACAGGAAACCGGATGACAGATTGGAGCGGCCCTTCCATGGGGAAATCCGCGCAGAAAATCATTGAGGAAAACACCGGGCAGACACAGGCGCCATCCACTGTGTCGGACCTGTCTTCCGAAAACTCTTACCAGGACATCTTTGCCGCCTGGTTCCATTTTGAGACCCGGGAAGAAATATCTCAGCCCGGTCTTCCTTTTCTCCTGTCTTCTGATACCGAAAAAACGCTGTGGGATTTCACAGAACCTTCCTCTGACGCACAGGAGGACATGGAGGACGATCTTCCCTGCTCTGCGTGCATGGATGATCGTTTTGCCGATATTTTCAGTGATATAGAAGAAGAATTGTCTGAACTTGCCGATTTCCGGGATGCAGGAAAACGTTTTGCAGCGCTTTCGGAAGACCGTGCAGGGCCAGACCGGTTTTATGAGAAATTTTCCCGCATTCTTGGCATGAAACTTGACGGCACGGAAGACCCTGAGCTTCTTGCAGCCATTGATGAATGGCTGGGAACCCCTTATCGGCTGGGCGGATGCTCCAAAAACGGCATTGACTGCTCCTGTCTGGTGAAAAACATTTATGAGGAAGTTTACGGAATCCGGCTGACCCGCACCTCCCGTGAGATTTTTGCGGAACTGACGCCCGTGAAAAAAACGGATTTGCAGGAAGGTGACATTCTGTGCTTTGCAAACCGCAAACGGATTTCCCATGTGGGAATCTATCTCAAAGACGGCAAGTTTGTTCATGCCAGCCGCAAACATGGCGTTATCATCAGCAGCCTCAGTGAAAACTATTATCAGAAAAGATTTGCCGGTGCCGGCAGAATTCCCGGCCCTGCTGCTGTCTCCCTTTCAAAACTCATCCGGACAGGAACAGGCGGACTTTGAGAAAAGTCTGTTTCAGAATCTGTCCAGGAAAGTCCGATATTTCTTGTCATCCGTCCTGTATGGTGATATGAATTTCCGCAGAATCTTCACGCCCGAGGTCTTATCATGAAAAATATGCCGGAAAACGCATGGGATCTGCTGGATCGACCGGAAATCACGCGATGCCTCTTTCATCCCCGCTCCGAGGAACTGATTTTGCACGGCATGTCTCCGGACAGGGATATTTTCATTCCGGTGAAAGACGATGCCGTGATCGGAGCCTGTTTCCACATGTGTCAGAAAAATGGGGCCAATATCCTTTTTTTTCACGGAAACGGGGAGATCGTGGCGGATTATCAGGAAATGGGGGAAATATACAACCGCATGGGCATCAATTTTCTGGCTGCGGATTACCGGGGATATGGCAGATCCACAGGTTCCCCAAGTGTCAGTGCCATGATGCGGGACAGTCACACAATTTTTGCATTCACCTGCAACTGGCTGAAGGAAAGGGAATATACCGGGCCGCTGATTGTCATGGGCAGATCTTTGGGAAGCGCATCCGCTCTGGAACTGGCACATGCCTGCGGAGATCAGATGCACGGGCTGATTGTGGAAAGCGGTTTTGCCTTTGCCATTCCTCTGCTCCGGCGGCTGGGGGTTCCTTTCACAGCCACATCTTTTGAAGAAAAACAGGGTTTTGCAAATTTGGAAAAAATCCGGAATTTTGACAGGCCCGTGCTGATTATCCACGCGGCGCATGATCATATCATTCCCTTTTCTGATGGCCAGACTCTGTATGATGCCTGCGGATCAGCAGACAAAACTCTGCTGCGGATTCCGGGTGCGGATCACAACACGCTGCTTCATGCGGGTTTTTCAGAATACATGAAGGCAGTGAAAACTTTGGCAGAAAAAGCAGAGCTCCGCATCTGAAACCTGTCCGGAGTGCAACGATATTTCAAAGGAAGGAAGAGAATAAAGACAGTCTATGGTATTATCCATTTTTCAGAAAATCCGGAACAAAATCCGGAATCTGACCAAACGGGACAAAAAAAGGGGCGGTGAGGACACAGCCTCTCCGGAATCCCGGTCTGAGATCGGGCTGAAAACTGAAAAAAACGGTGAAGCACCGGAGGAAATTCCGGCAGAATCCCGGACCAGAAAACGCCGCCGCAGAAAAAAGACAAAGGATCAGACACTTCCGGCCGCAATTCCTGCACATGACAGCGTGCAGAGGGAAGAGCATTGGGACATCTCCATGTTTGAGATGCCTCCTGCCGAAGGGAAAATGCGTTTTCATGATCTGAACCTTCCTCCTGAAATCATGCATGCGATTGCAGATTTGGGCTTTCAGTACTGCTCCCCCATTCAGGCCGAAATCCTGCCTGCCACCCTCAATGGCAAAGATGCCTCAGGACAGGCGCAGACCGGCACAGGAAAAACAGCCGCGTTTCTGATTACGGTGCTGACGCATTTTCTGCGCAATCCCCTTTCCGGAAGAAGAGAATTTGGCACCCCGCGTGCCCTGGTGCTGGCTCCCACACGGGAACTGGTCATGCAGATTGCGGAAGAAGCCGAACTTCTGGCAAAATACTGCCCCATGCGGATCGTGAGCATTTTCGGAGGCATGGATTATCAGAAACAGCGTCGCCAGTTGAGTGATCAGGCAGTGGACATTGTTGTGGCCACTCCGGGCAGACTCATTGATTTCTGCGAGCATTATGATGTGCATCTGGAGAAAGTCGAAGTGCTGGTCATTGATGAGGCGGATCGGATGCTGGATATGGGATTCATTCCCCAGGTGCGGCGCATTGTCCGGGAAACCCCCCATAAGGACAGACGCCAGACCCTGTTTTTCAGTGCAACCATGACCGGAGAGGTGGAGCGGCTGGCTTCCCAGTGGACAACGGATCCCCTCACTGTGGAAGTGGAGCCGGAGCAGGTGGAAGTGGCCTCTGTGGAGCAGATTGTCTATCTGGTGACATCCAAAGAGAAATTTGCTTTGCTTTACAATATCATCGTGCGTCAGGATCTTCGGAGGGTGATTATTTTCTGCAATCAGAGGGCAGAAACCCAGCGAATTGCGGATCTGCTCAAGCGTTCCGGGATCAACTGTGAAGTGATTTCCGGCGAAGTGCCCCAGAAAAAACGTATGCACACACTGGAAAAATTCCGTTCGGGAACTGTCCGGGTGCTTGTGGCAACCGATGTGGCAGGCCGGGGACTTCATATTGAGGGCGTGAGTCATGTGGTGAATTATTCCCTTCCCCATGAACCGGAAAACTATGTGCATCGCATTGGCAGAACCGGCAGGGCCGGAGCCACCGGCACGTCCATCAGTTTTGCCTGTGAGGAGGATTCCTTTTATCTTCCGGAAATTGAAAAATTTCTCGGTCATTCCCTTTCCTGCACCCAGCCCGAAGAGGAATGGCTTGTTCCTCCGACACTTGCCTCCCCCCAAAAAAAGACCGGGGAAAAAAGAAAATATCCGCCCCGGCGCGCACCGTCCCGCAGTCAGAGAAGACCCAGGAACTCCGGAAGGCCGTGATCAGTTCCTGTCTTTCCAGTTCCACCATTTCAGCAGTTCCGGATCATGCTTCTTTTGGGAAGCATAATAAACCGCACAGCGGAACACATACAGCATACAGGGATCTGTCTGAATTCCTCTGATGCGGTTCAAGTGCTGATACATTTCCTGGGGATTCCGGTCTCTGAATTCTTCAACAGATCGGTATCCCATATCCCAGAAATCCTCTGCCGTCTTTTTCCCCACCCCCGGAATCACCTGAAATTCCCTGCATATCTGTTTTTTGCCTGTCACACTTTCAGTTGACACGAGACGCGCAAGCCGCTCTGTTTCCTTCTGTACGGACAGCCGGACAATGCAGGCATGAAGATTGCCGTATTCATATGCGGAAACCGGCAGTGCTGTATGCACGGCTTCCTGAATTTCCGCATAGGATGCGCGGGGAAGTTCCAGTTTTTCAAACAGACGCACTGTATAGCGATCCACAGCAAAAACCGGTCTGCCAAATGCGTAACACAGAATGGAATCCGCGGTTTCCGGGCCTATGCCTTTCCATGAGAGCAGCATTTCCCTCAGTGTTTCGGTGGAAAGAATGCGGAGTCCTGCAATTCCGCCGCAGTTGATGATATGCCGGGAAATTTCCCGCAGTCGCGCTGCTTTCTGATTGAAATATCCGGCAGGCCGTATGGCTGTTTCCAGACGTTCATCGCATTGTGCAATTTTTTCCATGTTCAGAAGGTTCTGTGAATTCAGATTCATGACGGCTTTTTCCGCATTCCGCCATGCCGTGTTCTGCGTCAAAATGGAACCGGCAATGATTTCAAAAGCTTCTGAATCTGTTATCTGCCGATCTTCTGCTTCCGGATGATACACGGGCGCTTTTCCTTTTTCCTCTGTCACAGGCCACCATCCCTGATCGCCGTACATTTGAAAAAGCACCCGGTTGAGACTGATGATTTTTTCTTCCGCTTCGTTTCCAGCAGAAGCACAGGCAGCGCGAGGCATTTTCTTTCTCCTTTCCAGTCTGCAAATAAGCAGTCTGGCAGACTGTCAAGTTTGATTTTGTAAGGAAAAACCGGATTTTTCCAAAAAATCCGGTTTTTTTGCAGGTAATACCGATTCTCCTTTGAAACCCATGCCTGCCGCCGGATTTGTTTTCCGCAAAGGTCACAAAAAACTGGCAGCACCGTATGAAATCAACGGCGAATCGGTATAACAGCGTTTCGCTGATTCAGGACTGGAAAAAATCTGAACACATTGAAATTATTATAGAAAAAAAATACAGAAAACAAATCAGAATCCCGGAAGGGATGACATTGTCAAGCATTCTGATCCACTGTCAAATTATCCTGTGACGGTCTGCTTTCCTGCGGAGATTTGCGGATCAGATCATTGGCCCAGCATGGTGCATTCAGAGAAAGGATCGCTATACTGCCGGGCTGGGCAACGGAAATGGGTCGGCCCCTGTCATCTTCCATACTCCTGATGCGGTCCTGTTTCAATTCTTCACCGGGAGAAAGAATTTCAATCCTGTCACCTGTGACAATCTTGTTTCGGACATCCACCCGAAACCGGCCATGTCCCATATCTTCAAGCACTTTGCCTGCAAAAACATATTCTGTGTCATACACGCATTCCGCATAATTGGGAATCACCTCATCCGGATCATGAAAATAAAAACCTGTGCAGTATCCCCGATAACTGATTTTGGACAGTTCCGCGATCCATTCTTCTTTCACTTTCCAGGATTGCGGATTTGCCGCATACGCATCAATGGCCTCCCGGCAGGCTTTGACCACTGTGGCCACATAATGAATGCCTTTCATGCGTCCTTCAATCTTCAGGGAATGGATGCCCGCCGCCACCATTTCCGGGATATGGGCAATCATGCATAAGTCTCTGGAATTGAACACATAACTGCCCCGTTCATCTTCCATGAGCGGATAATACTGCCCGGGGCGTTTTTCCTCCATCAGTGCGTAATTGAAGCGGCAGGGATGGCAGCACATGCCCCGGTTGCTTTCCCGTTTTGCCATAAAACTGCTCAGCAGACAGCGGCCTGAATAGGAAATGCACATGGCCCCGTGGACAAATGCCTCAATCTCCATGCCGGTCTTTTCTGCAATCTCCCGGATTTCCTCCAGGCTCAGTTCCCGCGCCATATTCACCCGCACTGCGCCCAAATCTTTCCAGAACTGGGCAGTGCGAAAACTGGTGGTATTGGCCTGCGTACTGACATGAATGGGGATTTGCGGTATAATCTCCCGTGCCTGCATGAAAATTCCCGGATCTGCAATAATAACTGCATCGGGCCGGATTTCTCCCAGACTGTGCAGATATTCCCCGATTGCTTCATATTCCTCATTCCGGGGATAGATATTGCAGGCCACATACACGTTCACCTTTTTTTCATGGGCAAAGGCAATGGCCTGCCTCATTTCATCCAAAGTGAAATTGCCGGAAAAATTCCGCAGACTGAAATCCTTTCCGGCCAGATACACGGCATCCGCGCCATAGTGTATGGCTGTTTCCAGTTTTTCAAAGTTTCCTGCCGGAGCAAGAAGTTCGGGTTTTGCAATGCTCATGGATTGATATTTATGTCTCCCTCGGCAAAACCGTGCCGGTGTGAGAATTTCTCAAACATCTGTGCCAGTCCGGTTCCCAGATTGAATGCCGCATCCGCGCCCAGATTCTCGTCTGCGGTTTTGTCAAAAAACACATTGAGATTGGAGACCAGTCCCTCTTCCGGTTTCCAGTAGCATATCATAATCGGCACTTTGGGCAAAGGATGCAGCACCACCGATATGTCAGACTCGAACTGCTTTTCCACCTCTTTTCCGCTGAACATATGCACAATATTGTCAAAGAAACCGGGATAAATATCAGCCACCCGCTTCATGGCCTCTTCACAGCGTTTCTGAAAAAGCGGGTATTTTTCCCTGCCGTTTTTCAATTCCCGGAAAGAGCGCCAGTCACCGGAAACATCCTGTCCTTTTCCATGAAGAATGTAATGGAGCAGAGGAGCCACCACCCACACATTGACATGAATATCGGTGAAAAAATTTCCCTGCGCATCCACAGTGAAATTTTTGCCAAGCATCGGTATTGTCAGTTTTCCGTCCGTGCACTGTCCTCCGGTTCTGCCCGCAGCTTCGGCCAAATCACAGTTGCGGATTTCCTTTTTCAACGCTTCCATATATTCAGCACGGGTGTCATCCATTCCGTTTTCCTGGGCAGGTTCATCGGAAAAACTCCGGATGGTTTCTGCATCCAGTTTCGGGCATTCGCTGAGCTTTTTCTGCCCCGTGACAACCGCACCGGCAAAGGCCAGGCAGGTTTTCAGTCCGCATTCCTGACAGTTGGACTGATCCAGCAGTTTGAAGATTTCCATTGCATTTTTGGGTTTTGGCATTAAAATATCCTCCTTTCCCTTATTTTTGTCTGGTGGGTGAATCTTCTGCGCGTTTTGTCCGGGCGCTGTGCACATTCACTGCGGTCAAAAACTCCGTGTGTCAGCCGTTTCCCCATCGTTTTCTGAAACAGCAGATTTTCACCAGTCCAAAGCGGCATACAATCATACAGATATTTATTATAATTTCTTTTCCCCGTGTTTCAACCTTTGATCAGGCAGAAAAACACAGGAAAAAGATCCGGGGAGACAACAGCCTCCTGTTTTTGTTTCCGGTCTGCCGGATGGAATGCAGCCTGGGAAAATAATCTGAAACCGGGACATATTGCAATTTTTTTGACAATGTGGGATAATCTTGTCAAAAATTCAATTCCCGCTCTTACTGAAGGACAACTCATCGGAATCAAAGGATATAAAAAAATGTACCCTCCTGAACATCCTTGTGAACCCAATGCGGACAGGCAGATGCCTCCGCCTGTCCCTCCAGCCCTGCGCGAATCCGGCATGTTCCCTCGATCCGCAATTCTCTGGATGTTATTTTTCCTGCTTCTTGCTGCTGTGGGCACAGGCGCATTCTTTCTGGGAAAAATGTCCGGCCCCGTCTGGCCCGTGTGGGAAAAAACAGAGCCGGAACTGCGGGAGGATATGGTGATTGATCGGGTCCGGCAGATTGCCAAATTTGTGAGTGTGGAATACCACATGGCAGATATTCTTGAATATGCACAGAAACAGTATCTGCCTTTTTTTGACAGAAAAATGCTGATTATTGCCAAAGCCAGAGTGCTGGCCGGTTTTGATTTTGACAAAGGCATCCGCGTCACTGTGGAAGACAGGGAAGGCCGGAAACACGCGGTCCATATCACGCTTCCGCAGCCGGAAATCATTTCGGTGGAGCCGGAATACCGCTATTATGACATTCAGGGAGACATTCCGCCGGAAGAGCATACCCTGATTCTGATGAAAGCCAAAGCCGCACTCCGTCAGGCAGCCATCCGGGAGGGAATTCTGGACAAAGCCAGGGAATCGGTTCAGATGCGGCTGCCTTATCTGTTTCCCGCATCCGAGGTTTATATCAGCTTTTTACAGGAGACAAACAAGCAAAATGAAGATCGTCACAACCCTTATTGATCCGCATTTGTGCACCGGCTGCGGACTGTGCATACGGGTCTGTCCCTCAGACACAATCTCCATGCAGGGGGACAAGGCTGCGGTAAACGGAAAGGAATGTCTGAACTGCGGACACTGCGCGGCTGTCTGTCCCGCAGGTGCGGTACGGGTTGCGGCACTGGAAAATGATGCCCTGACATTTCAGACCTTCCGGCAGGAGGATGGCTGGCTTTCCTTTGGGGATTTTGACACAGCCGCGCTGGTGCGCCTGATGCGCTCCCGCCGTTCCTGCCGGAATTACACAGACAGACCGGTGGAAAAAGCCCTTCTGGAGGATTTGGTAAAAATGGGCATAACCGCTCCTTCAGGAACCAACAGTCAGAAATGGACCTTCACTCTGCTCTCTTCCCGTAACCAAGTGCTGGCATTGAGAGAAAAAATCGGTGATTTCTTCCGCAGACTCAATCACATGGCTGAAAAAAAATGGCTGCGGACACTTCTGCGGTGCATGGGAAAACCCCAGTTGGAAAGGTATTGGCAGGAATATTGCGAATCTGTGAAAAATGCCCTGTCTGAATACGAAAACTCCGGCAGAGATCGCCTGTTTCACGGTGCTGCGGCAGCCATTATCGCGGGATCGGAACCCGGGGCAAGCTGCCCTGCGGAAGATGCGCTGCTGGCCACTCAGAACATTCTGCTGGGCGCACATGCTCTGGGACTGGGAACCTGTCTCATCGGTTTTGCAGTGGAAGCCATGCGCCGGGACAAAGAAATTGCCCGCTTTGCAGGCATTCCGGAAGGAGAAAAAGTTTATTCCGTGATTGCACTGGGATACCCGAATGAGAAATATCAGCGGCTCACAGGCAGGAAAAAGCCGATCATCCGAGATGCGGCAATTCAGATTTGATTTTTGGGTGATCTGCCAAATAAATTCTTTCACATTCAGAAAAATCCGCGCGCGAAGGAGTGCCAAACTTTCAGTTTGGACTCCTCAAAATGCAAAGAAGATGAACCGGCAAAAGGTCCGATTTTCAATTTTCCGTCATTACGGAGGAAATTTAAATTCATATTTTTCAATAAGTTATGGACTCAGACTTTCGCCGGAGTGACGTTTTTTCTGACTTTTTGCGGGATCAGCAAAGAACGTTTTTTGACAGAATCCAATAACCCACATATTCCGGAAACATCCGGAAGGAGAAAAATCCCATGACTGAAAAAAAGCAAAACGGCAGAAATTTTCTGACCATTCCCCTGTCTGAACGGGGAATACCGGTTTTCGGTGTCTATTTTCTGGCTCTGGTCGGCCTGATTTATCTGCTGAATCCGGGCGGAGGCCTCATTGAACTGATTCCCGACAATATCCCCTTTATCGGAAACATGGATGAAGGCGGCGCAACGCTGGCCCTGTGGTACGGTCTGCTGGAGTTTTTTGAAAGCCGGAAAAGAAAAAAGTGAGCAGAATTGGCGGATACTCTCAGGATGAAATTTTTCTGTTTTTCTGAGGATGAGGGGAAAAACAGAAAATCAGTTGTGCACCCCCCGTTGAATATCTTCCAGAGGCGGTGACATGCACCAACCGGGATCGATCCGCGACACAGACGCCATCACTTATTGCTGCTTCCTTCCGGACCTGACAAGGTTCGCGAGTGTCTGTTGCGCGGCGGCCGGTCAGGAATGAAACCTTTCCGGGAGAATATCCTCAGGGGGGAATTCAGCCCCGCATAAAGCGGATTTCGGGTACAGGGCACCGCCAGCTCCCCACCTAGCACAACTGATCTGCAATTATAATCTTTCTGCCGCATTTTTCAAGGGAAAAAAAGAAATAAATTTCAATCATCCGATATTTATGGAAATCACAGGAACAGATTCTCAGTTTCCCATAAGAATCCTGCGGGCTTCCTCACGTCCGCTTTCCGTGAGAAAGGATTTTCCGATGATCTTTTCCAGACGCTCCCTTTCCAGGGGCTTTTCCCTGTGCTGTTCCGACAGATTCTCAATCAGATCCGCGTCATAAAGGACTTTGAAATTGAGCGTCTCTTCCGGCCGGGGATGATGGTGATGCCCCACAATGTCACAGACTTCTTCAATCATCTGCTCTTTTGCGCCCAGTTTCGTCAGTATTTCCCTTGCGATGGGCGGGCCTTCCAGTTCCTGATATTTGCCAGAGGTGCTGCCGTGCCTGCGCTCTGCCTCGTGAATGCCGATGTCATGCAGATACGCGGCACAGAGAACTGTGGCCATATCTCCGCCTTCGCTTCTGCCAATGCGATCCGCATACCGTGCCACACGGGTGGCATGACCAATGCGTTTGAAATCTGTTTTGAAATATTTCTTCATTTCAATGGCCACACGGTCTTTGAGAAGATTTTCCTGTTTTGCCACCACTTCCGGAGGCAGAGTTCCGATGCACTGCTCCGCGTATTTGCAGTAAGCCGCACATCCGAAATCCATTTTGGGATTGGCAAAACGGTGCCCGCAATGATCGCATTTCCGGGCTGTGTCATCCTTGAAAAATTCCACTTTTCCGCCGCATTCAGGGCATTTCACCTCATATATGGCATCCTCTTTCCAGTATTGCGTATCCTGTCCGGGACATCTCATATGGCAACCTCCTTTATATCATTTGTCACATGCCGCTGAACGGCATCTGTTTTCCGATTTTTGCAGGACAATATCATAAAACTGTGTGCACTGCTTTGACCTAAATCAAGACTGTGAAATAAAAAAGGTCAAAGGAGCAAATCTCCTTTTTGGCAGAGGATGGTTTCAAACCCGCCCCTGCGGAAAAGCATCAGCGGATTTAAAAAATCAGACACAGCCTGCCTCTTCTTAAAAGGAAAATGGCATTTCGCTGTCCTGCAATTTTTCCAATTCCGGACTGATCCGCCAATCTTCCTCTCCCCGCGGATTTGAACAACTATTTGAATTGACGAAAGACAAAACATCATGATAAAACAGGGATGTAACTTCAGCAGACAACATTTTGTTATAAAATGAAAATTATGCAGATTTCCGGCACATGGGGCACTGTTTTCCCGGATTCCGGAAAATCAAAGAATAAAAATGAGCGAATATTTGTATGGCTGTTTTGAAAAACTCAGCATTGTTGATCCTGATCTGACACAAACGCTCCTGTCCTGTCTTGAGAAAAAAAACAAACCCTTTTCCCGTGAGGATCTGGACGCGGCTGAGGAGGATATTCTCTGGGCTTTTGTTCAGGACATTGAACTGGGTGAGATGGCAGCAAAAGGATATGCCGCGCTGATCGGTGATGCCTCTCCGGAACGGGTGGGGATATACCGGGATGTGCTCCACCGTGCCTGCGAAAAAGGGCTGAATCTGGGCCGCATGATGGCCCTGTACTGGGTTCCGGTGCTGAAATACGGAAATTCGGACTGTCTGGAGCGTTTTCCCGAACTTGTCCGGGCCATGCTTGCCAAAGGTGAGTATCTCCTCAAAAAGCCTCTGGATTATCTCTCCCTGCTTCTGGAAAGGGAAAATCATGCGGCTGTCACGGCTTTCATGGGACTGCTGCAGGATGTTTTTTCCCGGGATCTGCCCTATAAGGAAAGTCTTGCCCTTGCCCGTGCAATTCCCCAGTCTGTCAGCAGTTTCTCGCCGGAAAAGCAAAGCTGGCAGGTTTCCCAGATTCGCCGGATTGCCCGCGCGGATGTTTCCCTGACTGCGCCTTTTCTCACAGCTTTGGAAAAGGGGCTGGGGCTGCTTTCAGAACAGGGGCTGAAAACCTTTGTGACACTGGGACTGGAAAGATTTGCGCGCAGCGAACCCGCAGGCAGAAAATTCCTTTCTCTGGAATCCAGGCCCGGAACGGACGCGTGCAAAGAACTGCTGGTGACCGTATCCCCTGCCCAAATAAAGCACCTAGTTGAACCGCTATCTCCGGAAACGCCGGTTCGGGGCTGTCTGTGCGTTCCTTTCTGCCGTGCCCCAAATCTTTTTCCGCAAAAAAATGCCGCTGATCTGCTCGGACGGAAAACATATTTATCTTCCGGATCATGTTTGCCAATCTTGAAACACTGGCGGAAAATACGGATCTGCAAATGCCTTGTCAAACTGGAATCCGCATTTTATAGATTCGGCACATTTGATTTGATCTGGGACGTGCCATCCGGCATTGCGGCAGTCCGTTGAAAATTCCGCCCGATCTTCCCATCCATCTTTCCGATATGGAAAGATTTTTTCATCTTTTTCCCATCCCGCGTCTGGCAGGGGATTTGTTCCATATTTTTGAACAGGGACGCATCCGCATTCTGCTGAAAAAATTTTATCCCGGCATTTGCCGCCACGGTTTTCCGCTTTTGCAAAAAGAAGCCCGGCAGATGGAACAGTCTGCTTTATCTGAAAATCCTCTGTTTTTTCTTTACCGCTGCATCGCGCTGGGAGAATCAGCGGAAAACATCAGAGGTCCGGATGCAATGCTCCCAATTGTCCGGTGTTTTGCCGACAGTGTGAATTCTGACGCAAAAACAGAAGCATGTGCAGGTCTGACATGGCGTTTTTATCCGCACGCGGCAGAAAGGATGGCTGTTTTGATCAAAGAAAAGCTGCATGAAAAAAATTGTCCGGAACTGCAAATTCCCTTTGGACGGAAACTGCGGCCTGACATGGTGCATGCGGCTTTCCGGGAAACTGCGGACAAAGCCCGGCAGATAAAGGTGCGTCTGGAGGAAAAGGGTCTGAAAGCCTATGGCTCTGATATTCAGAAAAAACTGCTGGAAAAACAGGGCAGCCTGAGCCGCGAGGATATTGCGGAAATCGTGCTGATGCGTCAGAAAGAGGAAAATTCTGAAGCAGTCTCCTGTCCGGCAGTGGTTTCTGATCTGCAGCTGCCGGATTTGTCTGAAATTATTGGCAGCATGGGAACAGACGGGCACGAAGATGCCTCGTCCCCCCATCCGGTTTTCCGTTACAGAGAATGGGACAGCCGCACAGGCGATTATCTGCCGGATCATGTGCGGGTGGCCGAGCGTTTTATGACAGAAATTCCGTCAGATTTCTATCCGCGCATTCTTCACTCGCGCTATGGCCTTGTGCGCGCCATGCGCAGGGCCTTTGAACTGCTCAAACCCGAAGCTCTCAGCATTCTGCGGCAATGGACAGAGGGGGATGAGTTTGATTACCGGGCTCTGCTGGATTTTGCCATTGACCGGAAAGCCGGGCTTATGCCATCGGATCGACTGTATATCAAGCGCATCAAACAGCAGCGCAATGTCGCGGTTCTCCTGCTTACGGATCTGTCCCGATCCACGGCCAACCGGGTTTTCGGCTCCCAGGCCACTGTGATGGATATGGAAAAAGAGGCCATTGTTCTGTTCTGTGAGGCATTGGAAGTGGCCGGAGATGATTTTGCCATCGCGGGATTTTCCGGAACCGGCAGGCTGTCTGTGGATTATTTCCGAATCAAGGATTTTGGGGAACCCGTAAATGACAAGGTGAAAAACCGCATCAACGGCATGTCGCCGCTGCGCAGCACGCGAATGGGCGCGGCCATCCGTCATGCCACCCGGCAGTTGGAGCAGGTTCCTGCAAAGGTGCGGATTCTGATTGTGCTCAGTGACGGATTTCCCAATGACACAGATTACAAACGGGAATACGCGATTGCAGATACCCGGCGGGCTGTTTCCGAAGCACGGGCAAAAAACATCCATGCACGCGCGATCACTGTCAATATTGTGGGAGATGAGCAGTTGGATGAACTCTACGGCAGTTTTCATCACAATGTCATTTCAGACGTGCGGGAACTGCCGGACAAGCTTCTGCGGATTTACAGCAGCCTGACCCGGTGAGAGGAGGAAGCCGGATGACAGGAAATCTGAAAACCGGCTGTGCATTGACCGCCCTGCAAAACTTTGTATTTGTGTCTTCGCTGCAGAACACGGGGGCATCAGTGCCAAAATCTTTTTCAGATTTCATATGAGAACCGGGCGTTCCTTTGAAACACCGGCTGGATGAGAGATGCTGCGAAGCACAGCCAGTGCGGCCCAGTCTTTTTCCTCTTTCTGCCAGACAGGGGAAAAATCCTGCCGGGTGTAAGCATTGAGCAGGTGTGAAACTTCATCCCCATGAATGCCGGACAGAAGCAGCGCACAGTTGTGCGCGGCCAGCCGCAGTATCTGTTCGTACAGATGATTAAGGGTGGGAAGCCGCAGATTTGCAATGATCAGATCAAATGATCGGGATGAAAGATTTTCCAACGGAGTTTCAGATACTTCCAGACGGTCTTCCAATGCGTTGATCCGCGCATTTTCCCGTGCCTCACTGATGGCACAGGGATCAATATCCAGACCGGTTCCCGCATTCATTCCCAGTTTCAGGGCAGCAATGGCAAGCACGCCGGAACCGGTTCCAATATCCAGAACCCGCCCCTGTCCAAAGTGCAAACGCGTTTGGTTCAGCAGAAAATCAACTCCCCGCAGGCACATTCTTGTGGTCGGGTGATGCCCGTCTCCGAAAGAGGCTCCGTGCAGCAGCCGCACAGCGCTTATGCCCGGTTCCGGAGTGAAGGGAACCGTTGCGGGAACCAGCACCAGCCGGGGAGAGATCTGCACGGCACGGTTGAAAGAGATGTCAATAACCGTGCGTCCATGCCGATCCGCGTAAGCCAGATGCCCGGATGTCACCAGAGAACGGATCAGATCTCCGGCACTTCTTTTCTCCAGACCAAAGGAGCGGGAAAGCAAGGCGGTCAGTTCGACGGGAGTGAATTTTTCCGCTCTTTTTTCCACCAGTTCAACAACCTGTTGTCCAAGATCCTCTGTCTGTGCGGATGTCCGTTTCAATGCGTTTCTGCCTCAGCGATGTTTATGATTGGAGAGGATTCAATTCACCTGTTCTCATACCAATTCCCCATTGGTTTGATACAGTCATATTGACATTTTTCCAAAAATTGTAAACTGTTATACCAGTTCAGATTGTATTATATCAATGGCAAATCGGTATTATAAGAACATTTTCATAAAAAGACTGTGCAATCCGAAATTTTGCCTGTTTTCTGAGTTTTTCCAATAATGATCTTGACTTCGTTTATCATTTGGTATTTTTAGGCCCGAATCAAAAAACCAGGCACACCTGTTTTGTGCAAATTGCAAATTTCTGCCATATTCCGGGCATCCATTTCATCCGGAAGAACCAGATCGGCTTTTTTTCCCATGCGAGCGCGATAGCGGCCGATTCATCAAGATCCAAATCTTTTTTAAGCAGCCTGGCCAGTTCCGTTTTTCAAACTGACGATTTCAATCCAGCCTGCCTGCATAATTTCATCAGCCCCGGCCTTGCCTTTGCCATCAACAGTCAGTTCCTGCCAGACTTCTTCAGGAACAGTAATTCCGGCAAACAATTTCTGCAGGAGATTCAGTTGTCCTGCAACTTCCAGATTCACCAGCTTCATCAGAGGTGAGGAATTGCTGATGAGCAGTTTATTCTTCATATGCAAATTTTATATCCTCTTCCAAATTTTCCCGTGTGCAGTGTCTCGGAATTTTCCTGTCGTCCAGTTTTTCGGCAAAGCCCCATTTGGAAAGATGCGCCAGTTCCCTTGCCTTGGCGAATGAAAGAAATCTCTGCTGATACAGATGAATGGCAAGTTCTTCTGTGAGTTTCTTTTTTACCAGTTCAACAGGTATTCTCAGGGAAAGTACAATTTTTTTGGAATTTCAATCTGAACAGTTTTCATAACCCGTATCTCCTTTCCCGGCAGAGGATCAAATATGAAAAATGTTTCAGAGGGAAGGAGCTTCTGAATGATGCAATAATACGATATTTTCCGGAAAATGAAAACAGATTTTGCAAAAACAGCTTTTGCTCCGAAAAAAACTTGATTTGATACCTGTCTGCTTATATAGTAAATGTTTGACAACAATTTGCAGACAGGTGAATCAGGATGAAACTCACAATTGATGAAGTGGCCCAATATCTGGATTTGCCTGCCGGAACCCTGAAACGCTGGGTGCGGCAGGGCAGAATTCCCATACAGAAAAGCGGGGACGGCTATGTTTTCAAAAAGTCGGTTCTGGAGAAATGGGCAGAAAGCCATAACCTTCTGTTTTCCGATTCGGAAAAGAATTCCGTTTCTGCTGCCCAGCCGGAACAGGAAAATCTGCTGCCTGTGATGCGCCGGGGAGACATTTTTTATGATCTGGCAGGCCATGATACGGAAACAGTGCTGCAATCCGCTGTTGACAGAATGGATCATCTCACAGAAGCGGAAAGAACGGAACTTTGCCTGCATCTGCTGGACAGAGAGCGCCTTACCTCCACAGGCATCGGGAAGGGAATTGCCATTCCCCATCCCCGGACGCCCATGCCGGAAATCATCGGCCGTCCCCTGATTTTCACCTGTTTTCCTGAACATCCCGTGGCATTCAATGCAGTGGACAGAAAAGCGGTTTTTGTTCTCTTCATTCTGCTCAGTCCCAGTTCCAGATGCCATCTGCACCTGCTTTCCCGCCTGTCTTTCTGTCTGCGGGAGGATTCTTTTGTGCAGTTTCTGAGAACAAAACCCCAGGCAGAGGAAATTTATGCCAGGATAGCGGATGCCGAAGCCCGTCTGGATCAGAAGGAGAGCTTTTAGTTGCTGGAAAAAATGGAACTGAAGATGCGCGGACTGCCTCCGATTTGGAACATATTCCGTTCAGATGATCGGCTCCTGCTGATTCTGACAGGAATTGTTGTGGGAACCTGCAGCGGACTGGCAGCACTTGCCCTGAGCAAATCTCTGGAAACCCTGCTGGAATTCAGCCACCGGCATCATGGGCTTTGGTGGGCGTTCGTTCTTCCGGGAATTGGCGCTGCGCTTTCCTCCCTGTTTCTGAACAAAGTCGTCAATGAAGGCGCGGGACACGGGGTTCCGGAAGTGATTTACAGTGTTTCCCGCTATGGCGGTCTGCTGCGTTTCCGTTCTGCTTATTCCCGGCTGATTTCCAGTTGTCTGACCATTGGCAGCGGCGGTTCCGCAGGCCCGGAATCCCCGGTTGTCATGAGCGGAGCCGCCATCGGCTCGAATATGGCAAGACTTTTTTCCCTTAATGACCGCCAGAGGATTACCCTTGTGGGATGCGGTACGGCCGGAGCCATAGCCGCCATTTTCAATGCGCCCATTTCAGGCATGGTGTTCACCATTGAGGTGATTCTGGGGGAATGGACCAGTCTGAACATTGTTCCCATTGCGGTTGCTTCGGTCGCGGGGGCACAGGTTTTCCGGCTTCTGGCGGGAAATCATATTGTATTTCACCACTCCGGCTTTGTCATCGGACTGCCGGATGTTCTGGCCGCAGCCGGGCTGGCGGTTGTGACTGCTCTGGTTTCGGTCCTGCTGACCCGCACCATGCGAACCATGCCCAAAATTGCCCGGAAAATGCAGGCTCCCCAATGGATGCGGGCATTCACAGGCGGATGCGCGGTGGGGCTGATGGGCATATTTCTGCCGGTGGTGCTGGGTGAGGGATACCATTTTATTCAGCAGATGATTGACGGCGTGTTTCTTCCCGGTCTTGCCATTGCAGCGGTTGCAACTTTGGCAAAAATCCTGGCCACTGCCTTTACGCTGGGCTGGGGCGGGTCCGGAGGAATCTTTGCCCCAAGCTTGGCTGTCGGAAGTCTTGCGGGTCTGACCTATCACCGGTTTCTCACACTTTTATGGCCTTCGGCGCCCTGGATCAGTGAGGGATGTTTTGCTTTGCTGGGAATGGCCGGTGTTATCGGCGGCATGCTGCAGGCTCCCCTGACCGGCATCTTTCTGGTGGTTGAAATTACAGGCGGTTATGATGTGATTCTGCCTCTGATTGTGGTTTCCGCGCTGTCCTCAACTGTCTGTCATTTTATTGAACCGGCCTCTTTTTATTTCAGGGAACTGGTGGAAAAAGGCCAACTGCTGCGGCCCGGAACCGATGCGCGGGTTCTGTCTGATCTGAGTGTGCGGGAGCTGCTGGAGAAAGACTGCATCTGCGTCCATCCCGATACTCTTCTGCGGGATTTTATCCCTGTGGTGCGCAGATCCCGGAGAAATTATTTTCCGGTTGAGGACAGAAACAGCGGCAGATTTCTGGGCATGATTCATCTGGACAGCATCCGTCCCTATCTTTTCAATACAGCCATGTATGATGCTGTTATTCTCGAGCAGATCATGGACACAGATGTGGATACGATCCATCCGGATGATGATCTGTCTGAAGTGCTGCGCACAATGGATGAAAGAAAACTCTTCAGCATGCCCGCAGTTTCCAATAAGCGTTTCAGAGGAATGATTTCAAAAGCCACCCTTTTGGATCAGTACCGGAAGGAACTCCGGGTGCAGACCAGTCTGTAAAAAAGGAATTGAGGAGAAAATCAGATGGAAGCCGGACTGCTTCATATCTTCAAAAATACCCCCGCAGGAAGGGAAAGTTTTCTTCAGTCTTTGTATTTCTGCCGGAAAACCGGGGCGTCACCCATTGTATATCTTCCTGAATTTAACAAATTTCTTATGTATTTTGAAGATGAGGTCATGCAGGTGAATCTGGATGATTCCTGGCTCCTGGCACGGGAAACTGCCAGAAAACATGCCGGGGATCTGCTGAAAAAAAGCGGTTTTGAACCGGATTTTCTGATTCCCAAAAATTTTACATCCGCTACGCTGCCGGATATTCCCACCCACTTTGATTTTATGACCTGTCCCTGGAATCTCAGAGAAATTTTCTCTTCAGTCACCCGGAGACATGCGGCTCTCCGGATAAGACGCATGGTCAATGCCGCATATTTTCCCCTGCTGCTGTGCAGTCCGGCATACAAAGAATGGAACAGCATCACGGTTTTTTTCAATGGATCAATCCATTGTGTCAATGCCCTGAAACTGGGGATTCACATACAAAAATATACCGGAGTGCAGATGGACATCTTCACACAGGCCGGCGGAAAAGCCCTTTTGGCATATGAAGAAGTTCTCAGAAAGGCAAAACTGGAGACAGAAACAAAACAGGCTGCTGGCAGGTGGCAGTTTTTTGAAAGCGGTTTGCTGGAAGAAAATCTGTATGAAATTCCTCATGATGCGCTCGTAATACTGGGAGGCTCCGGCAACAGTCTGATCCATGATATGATATGCGGCAGTTTTCCGGAAAAACTGCAGATTCTGATTGCCAATCCCATGCTCATTGCCGGGCCGAAATACGCTGTTTCTGAATAGCAATAGCAGAAATGACAGAAAGAAAGAAAACTCTGGTATTTCATCAGGGGGCGCTGGGGGATTTGATCCTCACCTTTCCGGCACTGCGCGAGCTGCGGAAAGGCTGCACAGTTGCAGACGGCATCTGTCAGGGAAAACTTGGCAGGCTGGCATGTGATCTGCATATTTTTGACAGATTTTTTCCTCTGGAATCCGCAGGCTTTGCTTCGCTCTGGTCAGATTCATCCCCTGCGGAACCGCGTGTTCTCCATCTCCTGGATTCATATGACCAAATCCTGATTTTTTCTTTTTCCCGGAACTTGGAAGACAACATAAAAAAAATGTCAAAAATCCCTGTGTTCCGGGTTCCGCCCCGCCCTCCTGTGCATCAGGGAATCCATGTGACCCATTTCATTTGGGACCAGCTTGCTTTGCAGGGTGTGCTTCCGCCAAACAGGGCTCTGCCTGAGGAGAAAAAATACAAGTGTCCGACTGGCTCCCAAAAAATTCTGATCCATCCCGGTTCCGGCAGTCCAAGAAAAAACTGGCCCCTGAACCATTTTATCCAAGTTTATGACATCCTGAAATCTGAGGGAATTGAAGCTGAATTTATTCTCGGTCCGGCAGAGGAATTTATGGCAGAGGACATGCAGGGGCTTTTGGTTCACTGCACCCCAGCCCTGTCTGAGATTGCGGAAATTATGAAAAATGCCTCAGCCTATTTGGGAAATGATTCCGGACTCACGCATCTTGCAGCTTTTCTGGGACTGCCAGTGACAGCCATTTTCGGACCTTCTGACCCCCGGCGCTGGAAGCCTTTGGGAAATGTGAGAATTCTCCGCCCCTCTGATTTGAAATGCCCTCCCTGCTTTGAAACAGAAAGAGAAAACTGTGCGGATTCTGCCTGCCTGAACCGCATATCTGCGGATATGGCAGTCTGTACGATAAAAGAAATGCTGATCGGAAACTCTTTCCTGGATAGTGGGTCAAACCGGCTGACAATGTCATCCCTTCCGGGATTCTGATCTGTTTTTTGCATTTTTTGCTGTAAAAATTTCAATCCTTTCGGATTTTTGCAGCCCCGGTGACAGGATCAGATCAGCGGATTTGATCCACGATCCTTTCCTGATCATATGAAATCTGAAATCCAACCGGGCATTAAACCTTCGTGAAGCTTTGTGTCTTTGCGCCTGCGTGGCAGAAAAACCGGAATTTTTCTGCTGAAATTTTTTGAGATTTCACATAGGAATCATCACACTGGCGAGAATATCTGAAAAGAGAAACAGGAAGATTTTGTTCGTTTGAAGAATCGCGCTGTTCCCTGCGGAACCCGGAAATTGCAGAGAAATGCAAACTTTCTGACTGGCCTGATTTAAGGTGATTTCTGAAAATAAATGTACTGCCTGACCAATTTAGTTTTTACAGGATGAAACAGGGAATGAAAAAACTGAATTTTTGAAAAAATTCAGTTTTTGATTCTGTAAAATTCAACATGTTTATGCAGTACCGGATTTGAAGGAGTCACAAACTGAAAGTTTGTGACCGGGCTGTCAGACACGGCCGGACTTTCAGTCCGGCACTCCTCTGTACATTTTTTTCATAAAACCGCCTAAGTATCCGGAAATTCAGACAAACAAAATCAAACACAGCCAAGTTCAGGCAAATCTTTTTGCAGAAAACAAAATCTGAAAACCATTTCTTTGCTTCCCGCACTTATTTCCCAAATTTTTTCTTGACTTCCGCAACCCCTATCAGTCCGAAACCCAGGATCAGCATGGAAGCAGATTCTGTCACCGTAAATGTCTCTGCGGGATTTGGCAGGGCTCCGGCAATTCCGGAAAGCAGAATAACAATGACAACTGTATAGATAACTGACAATATTTTTTTCATGGCTTTTTCCTTTCTGTCTGCTTTGATATGCTGCGTTTTGGATTCGTTTTTTCTGAAAACATGAGATGCAAACAAACATGGTTTGAAATTTCCTTATGCAGAATACATGCCAGAATACAGTTTTCTTTGAAAAAATATTTGGGAGAAAACAGTTTTAAAGAGGATAATTATTTAATTTCAAATAATTATAAATTAAAAAATATTTCATGTCTCTTTTCACGCAGCCAGTATTTCAGATTTTGAGATTTGGACACAATTTTTTCAACAAAAAGTTAACTGTCTGATTTTTTATAATTTATAATCTGAAAATACCATAAACTCGGATTAAACTGGCAAACTGCCAAACCAAAGACCGGTTTTCAGGAGAGAAAACTGGCATCAAAAAACAAAAATTCATCTCCAAAAATTGGAGTATATCTCTATCTGTCTGTTAATACATTTCATTTTTTACAAAAAATTTTCTTTTGCAGAAGAGATGTTTTTTTGGGATTTTGAAAAAAATAAAGGGACAGAATTTTTTTATAGGTATTAACTCTCTGATTATAAAAACTATGTATAAAAACGCCCAACAAACGCTCTTAACACATATTTTTATGCAGATTTAACATTTTGATATTTATATATATTTATTTTTGCTACAATTTTTGAAGCAACTGACTGCAAAAAATGAGGTATTTGGGAAGAAAATAACCGTTTGATATTGCAGTATAAATATTTTTTATCCAAACAGAATGCCTGAGAATGATGAAAACAGATGGCAGAAAACTGAAGTTGATCTGCGTTTGCAGTCTTCTGCAACAATATCTGGATATATACCAAAAACAAATAAAAAACTTTGGGTCTTTTATTCGATGTTGGATCAAATCACCTGAAAAAAGCTCTGCAGGCAGATTCCAAACCATCCCCGCAAAAAAAAAGCATCAACGGCAGCGGGTCAGTCCGCTGATCGCCTGTTTTTCTGGAAATCACCTAACCGCAGAGTCACACAGAGTTTTTTTCTGTGCAACATTCAGATTAAAAAAAATCAACCGTTTTGATCCGCTGCCAACTATTTGTCAGTTTTATACTGACGGATGTCCCCACAGCCTGAGGATTGCATCTGGCAATCCTCTGCAGATTCTTTTGATGTCAAAAAGGAGGTGTCACAGTCGGACTGCCGTTTTGTTTATGAGAATAATCTGATACTGATTCGCGGTTGAAAATATAAGTACCCAACCGAAAGTTTTCAGGTATGAAAAAACCGGATTTTTCCGGAAAAATCCGGTTTTTCTGAAAACTTTATACCAGAAAATTTATGGTGTCATACTTACTTTGTGGAAAGCAGTTTTTGCGGAAGGCAATACCGATTCTCCGTAAATCTTATAACGTCCTGTCAGTTTTCTGTGCCCTCTCTGTGTCCTTTGCGGTCAAAGGGAAAGCATGGTTTCAAAGTCGAATCGGTATGAAACAACAGAATCAAAACTGACAGCCCAATATTCTCTGCTTCTGTTTTCTCCAGCTTTTTGATCAGGTGCAGAGATTGACAATATCAAAATAAAGAATATAATGATGTTTTTTATATAAACAGCATTTCATGAATTTTCTGTCAACCTTCAGCAAGTCACACAGCGGAGCCGGCATGAAAAAGAAAATTTTTTTTACCATTATCGGATTAATTCTGGTTATTGGCGGAATTGGCGGAATCAAAGGCCTCCAGATTGGCAAAATGATTGCCCAGGGCCAAAGTTTTTCCCCACCGCCTGAGACGGTGAGCACTGCGGCTGTCACCAGACAATCATGGGAGATTCTGCGGACTTCCGTAGGTTCGCTCACTGCGGTTCAGGGTGTTACGCTGACTGCGGAACTGACTGGAAAAATAACGGAAATTGCTTTTGAATCCGGGACAAGGGTGGAGGCGGGCGATCTGCTGCTCAGGCAGGATACTTCCTCGGAAGAAGCCCAGCTCCGTGCCGCAGACGCGGCTGTGGTTCTTGCAAAAGCCAATTTTGAGCGTGCGAAAAGGGTTTTGTCCCAAAAAGCCATTTCGGAAACTGAATTTGACAGCGCAAAAGCCCGGTATGCTTCCGCGCTGGCCGAGGCTGACGGCATTCGTGCAGTCATTGCCAAAAAAACCATACGCGCACCATTTTCCGGACGTCTGGGCATACGCATGGTCAATCTGGGACAGATTATCAATCAGGGGGAAGCCATTGTTTCCCTGCAGACCATCAATCCGATTTTTGTCAATTTTCTTCTTCCCCAGCATCAGCTTGCTGACATCCATGCCGGACTGACGGTTCGGATCACCGCAGATGCGCTTTCGGATCAGGCGGAAGGCACAATCACGGCCATCAATCCTGAAGTGGACACTGCCACGCGCAATATCCGGATACAGGCCACTGCGGAAAATCCCCAGGAACAGTTGCGCCCCGGCATGTTTGTCAATGTGGCTGTGGTGCTGCCGGAACAGAAGCCGGTGCTGAGCATTCCGGCCACGGCTGTGCTCTATGCGCCCTACAGTGATTCGGTTTTTGTGGTGGAAGAGGCAAACGGGGAAAAAAAAGATTCTCCCGGCAAAGTCATCCGCCAGCAGTTTGTGCGGATTGGGGAAAAACGGGGGGATTTTCTGGCCATTGTTTCCGGACTCAAAGAAGGGGATACCGTGGTCAGCACAGGCGTTTTCAAGCTGCGCAACGGTCAGTCTGTTGTGGTGGACAATACCCTGAATCCGGAATTCCGGCTTGATCCCAATCCGGAGGACAGTTAAGTCTGAAATCGGAAAATGAATTGCTGCTGGAAAATCAGGTTCTGTTGATATTTTTGCAACAATTTGAATTTAATAAAATTAATTTTTCTGCAACAAACCCGGCTGACCGGTTCCGGCAAGATTTGACAAGTTTTCAAAGGTTGTCAAATCTTCATTCCCGCAGCCTGATCTGAAATGTCAGCCGAACATAGAAACTCGGCTTATTCCAAAGTTTTTGAAACAGGACATTTTGACAAGAACCTTCTGGAAGATCGAAGAAACTGATGCAGAAAGGTCAATTTGCCGTTGTGCAGACAGGCATCTTTGGTGATTTCCTGAAAGGAACATCTCTCAGATTTGCAACTTTCCAAAACTTGTCAAATTTTTCAGGAGACTGAACAGGGACATCCATTTTCAGAAATCATCTTTCATCGTTTTTTACAGAAGCAGAAACAAGGACATTGCCAACCCATGAAATTCACCGATATTTTCATCCGCCGTCCGGTTCTTGCACTGGTCATCAATCTGGTCATCATCATTGCGGGACTGCAGGCCGTCAAATCTCTCAATGTTCGCCAGTATCCCCGCAGTGAAAACGCCACTGTCACGGTTGCCACCGCGTATGTGGGAGCAAATGCGGAACTGGTAAAGGGATTCATCACCACCATACTGGAACGCGCCATTGCTGCCGCAGATGGAATTGATTATATCCAGTCTGTAAGTTCCCAGGGCGGTTCCATTATCAGCGTGCGCTTAAAACTCAATTATGATCCGGTCAAGGCTTTGTCGGAAATCAGTTCCAAGGTGGATCAGGTCAGAGGCGATCTGCCGCCGGAGGCAGAAGTTCCCCTTATCAATGTGGAATCCGCAGACAGCCAGTTTGCCTCAGCCTATCTCAGCTTCACTTCTGATGTGCTGCAGCAGAATGAAATCACGGATTATCTGGTTCGCATTGTGCAGCCCCGTCTGTCCGCGATTGAAGGGGTGCAGCGAGCCGATATACTGGGCGGACGCACCTTTGCCATGCGCATCTGGCTGAAACCCGAACGCATGGCTGCGCTCGGCATCAGTCCCATGCAGGTCAGAGATATACTGGCTGCCAACAATTTTCTCTCTGCTGTGGGCAAAACCAAAGGATCCATGATTCAGGTGAATCTGGTCGCGAATACGGATCTGCGCTCGGTTCAGGAATTCAAACGGCTGGTCATCCGTCAGCAGGATGGCGCGATTGTGCGGCTCGAAGACATTGCCGAGGTGGTGCTGGGAGCGGAAGATTATGATTCCGAGGTGCGTTTTTCCGGACAGACTGCCGTGTTTATGGGCATCTGGGCATTGCCCAACGCGAATTCCATTGATGTCATCAAACGGGTGCGCACAGAAATGGACAATATACAGAGCCAACTGCCCACCGGCCTCAACGCGCGCATCGCGTATGACGCGACCGATTATATCACCAATGCCATACAGGAAGTGACCAAAACACTGGCAGAAACTCTGGTTATTGTGGTGGTCATCATCTTTCTTTTTCTCGGTTCGCTGCGCTCCGCATTCATTCCGGTGGTGGCCATTCCCCTGTCCCTTGTGGGTGCTGTGTTTCTCATGCAGATTTTCGGATTCACCATCAATCTGCTTACCCTGCTCGCGATTGTGCTTTCTGTGGGACTGGTCGTTGATGACGCCATTGTGGTGGTGGAAAATGCGGAACGGCATATGCGTGAGGGAAAAACACCGATGGAAGCCGCGCTCATCGGTGCGAGGGAACTCATCGGCCCCATTATTGCCATGACCATCACGCTCGCGGCAGTGTATGCGCCCATTGGTCTGCAGGGCGGACTTACAGGCTCGCTTTTCCGTGAATTTGCGTTCACTCTGGCCGGAGCGGTCATGATTTCCGGAATTGTGGCTCTCACCCTTTCTCCGGTCATGTCTGCCCATATCCTGAAACCGGGACTGACTGAAAAAGGATTTGCGGGAAAAATTGAGAGGGACTTCAAACGGATCAAGGCTGTTTACGGACGCTGGCTGGATGCCATACTTGCCGCGCGGCCTGCGGTTTACACAGTCTGGATTGTCCTGAGTCTGCTGACTGTTCCCATGTTTGTCATGTCCCCCCGTGAACTGGCACCTTCTGAAGATGAGGGCGTGCTTTTCGGCATTCTGGACGCGTCTGCCAATTCCACTTTGGATCAGACCAGCCTGTATGCTGAAGCGGCAAACAAATCGCTTCTGGAAATTGCAGAGGCGGATTTCACCTTTCAGGTGACATTTCCCACATCCGGATTTCTGGGAATGGTGGTCAAACCCTGGGATCAGCGGGAGCGCACCATTTTTGAAATTCTGCCGGAAGCCCAGCAGCGGCTCAGCGCGATTCCCGGCATTCAGATGTTTCCGGTCACACCGCCCGCACTTCCGGGCGGCGGAGATTTTCCTGTGGAATTTGTTCTGGGTTCCACTGCGGAAACAGAGCAGATACTGGATCTAGCCCGGCAGATTCAGGCAAAGGCCATGACGAGCGGCATGTTTGCATTTCCGCCTCTGATTGATGTCAAGATTGATCAGCCCCAGTCTGAAATTGTCATTGACCGGGACAAGGTTGCGGATCTGAATCTGGATCTGCGTCAGGTGGGTTCGGATTTGTCCGCGATGCTTGGGGGAAATTTTGTCAACCGTTTCAACATTGCAGGCAGAAGTTACAAAGTGATTCCCCAAATCCGGCGCGATTCAGATCGTCTGAATCCGGAACAGTTGAAGGATATTTACATCACAGGCCCCGGGGGACAGCTTGTGCCGCTCGTAACGATTTGCCACTCTCAAAGATTCCACAGTTCCGCGTTCGCTCAACCGTTTCCAGCAGTTCAACTCGGTCAAAATCAGCGGCGTGGCCATCCGTCCTCTGGATGAGGCACTCCGTTTTCTGGAAAAAGAGGCAGCAGAGATTCTTCCCAAAGGTTATACAGTGGATTATACAGGAGAATCCCGCCAACTGCAGAGAAGAGAGACAACAAATTTCTTTACGTTTTCTCTGGCCATCTGATTCTGATTTTCCTTGTGCTGTCCTCAAGTTCAACAGTTTTCGCGATCCTTTTTTGTCATTCTGGCCGGTTCCGTGCCGCTGGCCATGTTCAGCATGAGTTTCACCTTTCTGAAAATTCCTGATCCCAATGCAGCGCTTTGGACCATGGCTGGGACAACAGCCCTGAACATTTATTCACAGGTGGGGCTGGTCACACTGATCGGGCTGGTGTCCGAAAACGGGATTCTGATTGTGGAATTTGCCAATCAGCTTCAGTTGCAGGGGCGAAGCAAATATGAGGCCGTGCATGAGGCTGCCGCGACCCGGCTCCGTCCCATTCTCACCGATACAGACCACCGCTTACAGGCCATTTTCCCTCACACTGGTTTCGGGCGAAGCGGCAGCAAGAAATTCCATTGGTCTGGTGATTGTGGGCGAAATGGCCATTGACGGTGTTCACCCTGTTTGTGGTTCCCTGCGACTTATATGCTGATTGCCGCGACCATGCCAAAGGCCGGGAGCGGAGGATGTCTGTGGCCCGGGAATGTGCACAAATATGAAATGCAAGGCGAGGCGGGGGAGAAATCCGCCCCTGCTGCCTTATGAAAAAGGTGCCAGACTGAAAGTTGTAGATTTTCAAATTGTTTCAATATCCCAAACTTTCAGTTTGGGACTCCTCCTTAAGGAAACGCATTGTTAAATCTGCTGATCTGAAACTGGCACCGGGGAAAAAACTGAACAGATTGCCATTATTGCGAGAAGCACTTGAAAAAAATGGAAAGCGCCTGTTTTTCAATCGGAATCATACCAATTCTCCATTGAAAATATACTTTATGGAAAGCAGTTTTTGCGGAAGACAATACCAATTCTCCATCGATTTTGCAAAGCCCTGTCAGTCTTCTGTGACCTTTGTGCCCTTTGTGGTTAAAAATAAAACATGGTTTCAAAGGAGGAAATCGGTATCAAGACCGGTCTTTGCCCCAAACCGTTCCCAACCGGATCATGGTGGAGCCTTCCTCAATGGCCACCTGCAGAATCAGCTTATCTTATGGACGAATATTTGATTTCCGTATCCGGCAGATTCAGATCCGGGACGATCATCATTTCCTTTGTTTTCCGGAAATAGGGACGCAGTTCTTCGGGACTGCATTCAAAAAGAGACCTCGGTCATCAGTCCTCAAGATGAACATGCGGCAAAGCCGAAATATGCCGGGCCAATGATTTCACTGCATTGTATTCCGGTGCAGGACCCCGGATTTGGCTGATTCCCCTCCGCTGTTGATCTCAATGAGAACCGAAAGCCTTTTGCCGATACTTCCTGGCGTTGTCAATGCCATCAGCAGATCCCATAGAATGAACCGTCTGCACCATGCAAAGATGCGCAGGGCTTTGTTGATTTTGTTTTTCTGCAAAGGGCCGATTAATTTCATAATTTATTTATCTTCCTTTTTTTGACACTTGTTTTTATGCTTTTTATAAAAATTAACTCCCAAAGCATCTTAAAAATGCTTTCCCTTTTTCCTGCACATAATTTTCACCAGATCGGTGTGCGCCTTTTTCCGCGTCAATCCTTTACTTCCGCGACTTCCCTGCTAAATAACGATCTTCGATTCATAATGAAGCTGTTCTTTGAGTCTTGCATCACCAGAACAAATCTTCTTTCACAGAATCCGGCTGCTTTTGCATGATCTTCCGGTAGGTTTCCGCAGTTTTTTTGAAAGTTTATTGTTTCATGCTTAAAATTTTAAAATATTTCATGTTTGCTTTTGGTATTAAAAATTGCCGGATTAATAATCCGAGCCTGACACCGGCACAAAAAATCCGAACGGATTGAATTTGTAATTTCACCCCTTCGGGGTTTGGGGTGGGGCCAACTTTTTTTCTATAACAATTTCAACCCTTGCGGGTTTTTCAGCAGAATTGAACGAAAAAAATCCGAACGGATTGCCATTATTATAGAACAAATTGAACAGGCAGGGATTGTCAGCCTTTTAAAATCCCTGCTCTTCGTCCTGTCATAATTGCCAACGCCCTGGCTGTCTGCTGCAGCTCAGCCGATTGCTCAACGTAACTGCCTGCCATTACTGAGATTTGGAACGGTCGCTTATGGGTATGAAGTCCAGGGCAATACATGGCTCATCTCCAATCACCCATGCGTCACTTCCCGGCACAATTTCGAATGCGCATCCTGATTCTATCTCTGCTTCATTTCCGGATGGATCTTTGACCATCATGCGCCCAGAGAGAACATAACCAATGTGATTCTCTGACGACTTACCCGTCTGCGGTCCGGCAT
Source organism: Desulfobacterales bacterium (assembly GCA_041390465.1). Taxonomy (GTDB): domain Bacteria; phylum Desulfobacterota; class Desulfobacteria; order Desulfobacterales; family Desulfococcaceae; genus JAABRU01. Next base: position 46,547 of record JAWKPW010000007.1, read on the forward strand.
GCAAAGACCATCGCCAACCTGGTTGATACGTTCCAAATCCAATGGCAGCCGTTCGAAGAGCTGCACAGGAACGAGTACTGCCGTCTGTAAATACCCGTGTGTTACCCTCACTGCCCGGATTCCCTTTGACAATGCCTAACTGATAACTTTTATATGGTTTTGTCATAGATCCACCGCATGGCGGCTAACAAGCGCATCACAGAATTTCATCCAGACACTGCACCAGTGCGTCAATTTCCTCTTTGCGGATAATCAGAGGCGGCGCAAAACGCAGGATATTGCCCTGTATGCAGTTGATGAGAAAGCCTTTTTCCAGACATTTCTTCACCAGGGGAGCGCCTTCGTTTTTCAGCACCATGCCCAGCAGCAGACCCATTCCCCGGACTTCCGTGACACAATCATGCCGGGCTTTGAGCCACTGGAGTTTTTCTTTGAAATAAGCCCCAATTTGTGCACAGTGTTCAATAATGCCCTCTTCGGTCAGCACCCTGAGGGTTTCCAAAGCAGCGGCTGTCACCACGGGCGTGCCGCCAAAAGTGGACGCGTGCGCTCCCGGAGTGAAAGCTGACATGACTTCCTCTTTTGCCAGCATCGCGCCGATGGGCAGGCCGTTGCCCAGCGCCTTGGCAAGGGTCATGATATCCGGTTCCACACCAAAATGCTCATAGGCAAACAGTTTTCCGGTTCTGCCAATGCCGGTCTGAATTTCATCAAACATCAGCAGGGTTCCGCTTTCATCACACAGACTGCGCACGGTTTTCAGATAATCCGAATCCGGACAGATGACACCGCCCTCTCCCTGTATGGGCTCCAGAAGCACAGCGCAGACCGTGTCATCCATTGCCGCGCGCAGCGCATTCACATCATTGAAAGGCACAAAAGAGAATCCTTCCAGCACCGGAGAAAAACCGGTTTTGATCTTGTCCTGACCGGTGGCTGAAAGCGTTCCCATGGTTCTGCCGTGAAAGGATTTGAGCGCAGTGAGAATCCGGCAGCGTCCGCTCACGCCTTTTTCATAAAAATAGCGCCGCGCCAGTTTGATGGCCGCCTCATTGGCCTCGGCTCCGCTGTTGCAGAAAAACACCCGGTCAGCAAAACTGTGGCTGACCAGCCAGGCTGCCAGTTGGGTCTGGGGAATCGTATAATAGAGATTGGAGGTGTGAAACAGTTTTTCCGCCTGCAAAGCCAAAGCCTTTGCCACTTTGGGATGTGCATGTCCCAGATTGCAGACCGCGATGCCCGCAATAAAATCCGTGTATTTTTTCCCCTCTGTGTCCCAGACAGTGCATCCCTGTCCTTTTTCCAGAACAAGGGGCTGCCGCGCATAGGTTGCGGCCATCACGGTGTTGGCCTGTGTGATGATTTCCTCTGTCATACTGTCACCTGTGTTCCAATGCCGCTGTCTGTGAAAAGCTCAAGCAGCAGGGCATGATGTTTTTTTCCGTTGATGATATGGGTTTTGCCCACACCGTTTTTCAGAGCGTCCAGCGCGCATTCAATTTTGGGAATCATGCCTCCGGAAATGCTTTTCTCCTCAATCATTTTCCGGGCGGTGTCCGCATCAAGGGAAGAGATCAATGCTCCGTCCGGGCCAAGAACGCCGTCCACATCGGTCATCAGCACAAAACGTCCCGCGTTGAGTGCCTGTGCCACCTTTCCCGCGACCAGATCCGCATTGATGTTATAGGTTTCCCCTTCCTCACCGGTTCCCACCGGCGCAATGATGGGAATAAAACCCTTTTCCGTGAGGGTGTTGATGATGGAGGGATCCACACGGGTGACTTCCCCCACCAGTCCGGGATCAATGATTTCCGGTGGCTTGGTTTCATCCTCCTGAAACACAATGTGCATCTTTCTGGCCCGAATCAGTCCCCCGTCTTTGCCGCTCAAACCAACGGCTTTTCCACCCTGACGGTTGATTTGATGAACAATGCCTTTGTTCACCTTGCCGCCCAGAACCATTTCCACCACATCCATTGTGGGCGCATCGGTCAGACGCATTCCCCGCACAAAGGTGGACGTGATGCCCATTTTTTCCAGCACTTTGCTGATTTGAGGCCCGCCCCCGTGAATCACCACAGGTTTGATGCCGATAAATTTGAGCAAAGTGATGTCTCTGGCAAAATCCTCTTTCAACTGCTCATCCACCATGGCATGCCCCCCGTATTTGATCACAATGGTCATGCCGTTGAAACGGCGGATATAAGGCAGTGCCTCAATCAATATGTCTGCTGTGTTGGGATTCATTGTTTTTTTCACTTGCTGAAGTAAGGGATTGCAAAAAATGACCGCCGCAGTTTTTTCCTGCCTGCAACCTTGTCAAACACTGAGGGATTATAGCAGATTATTTTGTGCCTGTAAACGTCAAACCCTGAGGGTTTTGAAAACCGCCCCGCAGGGTTTTGCAGCACTGATTTCTGATGCTCCTTATGTTTTTCTCCCTTCCACAATGGCAATCTCTTCCTCTGCCAGTCCGTAAATTTCATACACCAGACGGTCAATTTCTCTTTCCAATGCAGTGGTATCTGCATTCGCATTTTTCTTTTTGGCTGCAAGAATTTTGCTGACAACTGAAACTGTTTTTGATGCAAATTTTCCTTTTTTTTCAGCAATGGGAATCTGTTTTAAACTGAAAATAGTTACCTGCGGGAAACTCGTTTTGAAATCAGAAAACATTATTTGCCAGTAATATTTCACAAGATTTGAGTTGATGATTGCAAGCCAGTATTTAAGACTGTCCAAATCCCCGTCTGTGACCGTGAAAATATTTCCGGTGACCGCATAAGGTTTTTCGATCAGAGTTGCAGTGGGTTCTGTTCCTATTTGACGAATGCAGATTTTATATGGTGAAAGATGCACTTCTTCATCCCAGCATCCGCCTGCTGTTTCCGGCCTTTCAAACAAAACAAATTCTCCGGGTTTGTTATGTGCATATCTGAGAATATCCGAACCTGTAAGAACAGGAATGTGACTGTCTGAAATTCTTGTCCGTGAAAAATATTTTGACCGGTTTCCTGTAACCAATCCCCTGTTTATCCTTGCAAATGTGTCAAGATTTCTGTTTCTTGCCATTTTGCTGATAATCGGGAAATTTTTTTCATCAATAAGTAAATTCCATACACTTCCCGGCAGACTTGCAAAATGTTTTTGTTTAATCTGACTGCATTTTGTATTTCCTGCGATTACTTCTTCAAGTTGCGCAGTTATCCGGACTGTATGCTCACTGGCTTTGACATTCTCTTTTTTCAGCAAAAAAATTGCTGTATGCACATCTGCAACATCAAACACTTTTCCTTTTGCTGCGGCAATCTTGCAAATTTCATGATTTTCGGCAATCATCCGTCTTAATCCTTGTGCATACACATTGTTCAAAAGTGTGCTTGGGGAAATATAGCAAAGAAAACCTTTGTTTTTAAGAAGAAAAGAACCTTTCTGAAAAAACAGATGAAACAAATCAATCTTGAAATCAGCAAAGGGATAGAAGGTTTTCATATACTGAATTTCATTGATAGAAGTGTTATTCGGCTGAATCATTTTATACGGAGGGTTTCCAATCACCATGTCAAATCCGACAAAATCGCCTTCATCATTCAGCACTTCCGGAAACTCAAACCGCCATTCAAACGCATTCTGATACATCCTGCCGGTCTGCATTTCCTTAATTTCCGAGCTGAGTCTGCTGATTTCCGTCTCCAGCTTTTTCTGTTTCTGCTCCCGTGCTTTTTTCTCTTTTGCTGTCTGCTCAAACAGATGATTCTGGTTCAGCAGTTCATGCAGATCCCCCGTGAGTTTTTTCATCTGCGCTGCTTTGGGATTGTTTGCGCCCAGTTCTGCCCGGAAATCCTTTTTGATGTCCGCCATGAGTTTTTCCAATGCCCGTTTTTCTTCATGATTTCGGGATTCCCGGTAGGTCTGCACAGCGATTCTGTATGCGTCAACCGTCCATCTGCTTTTTCTCAGAGCCTGCCGCACATCCGCGTCCAGTGCAAAGCGGCTGATGAGGGAATTGCCGCATCGGATGTTGATGTCAATGTTGGGCAGGGTTTCCAGTTCCCCGTCCGCTTTGTAATACGCATGTTTCAGCAGTTCAATCCACAGGCGCAGACGGCAGATTTTCACGGAATTGGGGTTGATGTCCACTCCGAACAGGCATTTCTCAATAATGGTCTGTTTTTCATGGAAAAGAGCCTCCTGCACCCGCTGGCTTTCCCTGCTTTTGGGATGATAGGCAAAACATTTTCCGTCCTCATCTGTCACCGTGATTTCATCATTCACCACTTCGATGTGATATTCCTTCAGTCTTTTGCCGTCACGATCCTGCAGGATTTTCAAATCGTTTTTCACCGCAATGATTTCATTGAGAGCGGAAACCAGAAAATGCCCGGAACCCACAGCCGGATCGCAGATTTTCAGGCTGTTGACAATTTCACTGGCTTCTTTCATGTCCTCAATTTTATTGTACAGTTCATTGAAATCTCTGCACTTCCAGCCTTTTTTCTCATTGAATTTCTGCACAACCGCACGGCGCACAGTCTCTCTGCACATGTACATGGTCACAAATCCGGGCGTGAAATAGGATCCGTCTCTGTATCCGTTGATTTTTTCAAAAATCAGACCCAGAACCGAGGCACTGATTAAGGATTTTTTCTCCTCCTGAATTTCCCCGGAACCCTCAGAGGAAAAATCGTAGGCATCGAGAAATGCAAACAGATATTCCAATGCCCTGAGATCGCCTGTGCGCTTTTTTCCCTTCTCATCCTTCAGCACAGTGGAGGAAAATATCGGCAGACGGTTCAGATCCTTCAGATTGCTGACAAAAATGGTTGCATCTTCAAGTTCTGTGGGTTCAAACAGGGAACTGTTGAGCCAGGGAATGCTGTCAAAGGCCGGCGACACCTCCGCGTCCCGCTGTTCCTTTCCGCAGGCCAGCACCTGAAAGAAAAGGCAGTTGAGGGCATCAAAGTTTCTGATTTTTCCGATGTGCAGAAAAGCGTATGATTTGTCGCCATTATGACAGGAAATCAGATGAGCCTCCAGCAGTTTGAGGAAAAGAACCCGGTTGATCCAGGTGATGACCAGTTCCAGTGCTGCGGTGAAAAGTCTTTCCTCATACGTTTCTCCGGACGGATCATCCTTTTCCGGCTGTTTTATCCTTTTCAGGCTGTCAAGGCGCAGGATGGTGTTTTCAATGAGAAAACCTGTGTTTCTATCCTGCTTTTTCTTTCTCTGAATGACTTTCCGGTTCCCCTCCTTTGTTTCCTCCGCGCCGATGATGTGCAGCAGTTCCGCATAAAAATTTCTGTCCAGACTGTTGCTGTCATTGGCAAAGGGAAGTTTCAGCAGATGCTCGGGCGAGAAAATTTTGAAAAGTTCAATGAGTCTGCTGTCATTTTCCGGGGTTGGATTCCGCAGCGCATGTTCGTAATTCCGGATGTCAAAATGGACAAACAGAATTTCCGCTGTGATTCCGGCAATCGCGGGCGCAGCAATCTCCCTGTAAAAAAAATCTGTTGTTTTCCCGGACAGACGCCCGGACTCGAAATCACTGAAAAGTGAAATCAGATGCCGGTTCTGTGCAAATTCCCTTTCAAACAAATTCGCATCAAAAACAAACCATTCATAAATGTCAGTGGCAATGAGATGGCGGATTTCCAGATTCTTTCCGCTGATTCTTTCCCTCAGATAATACAGCACAAGTTCCTGAAAGGCTTTGACATTGATACTGTCCGTCCGCAGCATTTCCGTTTTGCTGCCCGGCTTTTTGGTCTCAATGATGACAGCAACCGGGCTCTGCGCATCCTTTCCGCTGTGAATCACCAGATCGGTGTGACCTTTGGTGTTGATGAAGTGACTCGGATCATAAAAGGTTTTTTTCAGAAAATCAGAGACAAGATTTTTGTGGAATTCCTCTGATTCCTTTTCATCAATCCGATCCAGCAGTCCGATCAGTTGTGTACGGAAATTCTCAAACTCGTTTCTGACAGTTTTGATTTTCAGAAACGCCTTGTTCAGGGCCTTTCGCGGGGTCAGTATATTCAGATTCATTGTTTTCCGAGGCTTCCTTGTGTTTTTCGGTTCTCTGTCCTGTGTCTGGTGTCAATCGTCATCAAGACCCGCAGGGATTACCTGAAAGTCTGATCCTTCAAAATTTTTCAAAGATTATCAAGATGTTCCGGATATCCTTTTTCTGTTCCTCCTGAAAATTTGTCCGCTGTTTTATGCTCCCACAGGCCGGTCCGTATAATCCGTATCCCACAGCGTCCAAAGACCGAATGCGCCTTTGAGCTTCTCTGTGAGAAACTGTTGGAATATTTTTACTCTGCTCAATGGTCAGCCCCTGACGCATCTGCTGTTCAATCTTTTTCTGTATATCCCATTTCTCCAAATTTTTGAAAAGTTGTCAAATCTGAGGGATGTTCTTTTCCGGAAATCGCCTTAATTGCACCAATCTTTTAAAATCCGGGAGGTTGCTGTGCGGCATTACACCGATTCCGGATCAATCCCCATCTCCCGAAGTTTTGCGGCCAGACGAGCGGATTTCCGTGCCTCTTGCTCAGCACGCTGCGCCTCCTCCTCGGCACGCTGCGCCTCCTTTTCAGCACGTCTTTCTGCTTTGTCCGCACGCTGAGCCTCTTCCCCGGCCATGGAAATGGCCTCGTTGAAAGAGGGAAGCCCACGGCCTGTTTCCGGATCAACCGCCCGGAGCAGATGCCCCTCCCGTTTCAGAAAAAGACCCAGTTCCCTGCTGAAAAGACTGCCGTCCTTTTCCGGTGTTATGGGACTGTACATGATACCGTCCAGACAGAATCCCTGGAAACTGCTTTCCAGATACTCCTCCAGAGGATCAAAAAGAAAGTATTCCCGCACACCCAGGGAGGCATACAGTCCGGTTTTGGAAATATCCCCGTCTGCTGTGGATTTTGACGTGATTTCAAATATCACGCATGGCCCGGATTTTTCCTCCCATACCCTGAAAATCCGGCGCATGTGCTTTTCCACACCTTTCACCACCATCACATCCGGCACTTTGAAGGCCTTCGGATTTCCCTTTTCATAATACATCAGCATATTCGCAACTGTGTAAATATCGGGGCGATGGCGGAAAAAATACTCCAAAGCCAGATACAGATGTATGATGGCAATGACATGAATCTGTGTTTCTCCCATGGGTTCTCCGTCTGATTCCGGATAAATGACTCCGGAATCATCTGTTTCATCCATTTTTTTCAGCAGTTCTTTGTACCGGAACACCGGGAACGCCGACCTGTCTGCAGCCTGTTCACATGATAACGGCATACGCCCTCCTCCAAAATGTGTCAGTGGTTGGCAGTTGCTTTGCTTTCCGCAGAAAGAGCTGCCACAGCCTCCTCGCAGGTTTCATACTGCTTAAATATCTTGTGCATACGGGTCAGTCTGAAAATCTTCGAAACCATCTCCCCCACACCGCAGAGGGCAAAACCGCCTTTGGGATGAATAAGTTTCAGAACAGAAATGATGGCTCCCATTCCGCTGCTGTCCATGAATGCCACCTTGGAAAGATTCAGAACAATGCGCAGATATTCCCTGTGTTCAATCAGTTTTTCCATTTCTTCCCTGAATATCCGGGCCACAGCCGCATCCAGACGGTTTTCACGCACGGTGATGACCCACACATCTTCCACCTGCTGTTTTTCCAATAATGTCATTATGTCCTCTTGCGTTTTTTTGTCATTGTCTTTTTCATGATGAGGCAGTTTTTCTGCTTGTGTCTCACATACGCCACTTTGTCCATAACAGTTTTAATGATTTCATGAACCCTCTTCCGCATACTGGGATATCCCCATTATCCGGATTGCAGGAATGCTTGCGGGGCATATCAGAAAGAGAACAGTCCAGTGGAAGTGCCGGAATCGCAGACCTGAAGCATAACCCTGTCCGGACAGAAACAGAAGAGAATTTCCACTTCCTTTCCGCTTTTCTGTCCATAGGCATGAAGAATGCAGTTGTTTACAGCTTCCACTGTGCAGAGCCGAATTTCGGAGCAAATCTCTTCCGGAATGCCTGAACAGGTGCAAAGCCGCTCTGCAATGATGTCTGCCATGCGCACATCTTCCAGTTCACTGCCAATCACAATTTTTATCTTTTTCTTTGTCATACAGGGCTGCTTTACGGAATGATTGCCGAATCATGAGGATTTGTCAATGGAAACCGCCACACAGGTGAAATCATCTTTGAAGGCAGTTGATCTGGAGAAACGGCTTATTTCCTCCCGGACAGCGGAAACAAGCTGCTCCGGAGGCTTGTTTGCATTTTTTCTTATAAAATCTGCAAGACGTTCCTCTCCATAGAGTTTGCCATCGGGATTTTCTGCTTCCGTAAGACCGTCTGAACAGAAAAAAAAGACATCACCGGGCAGAAACGGGATCGAAACCTGCATAAAGGGATCCGGATCCGATATTCCCAGAGGAATGTTTATGCCTTCCAGCATACGGACAGTTCCGGAACCGGAATGGAAATGGATTGTCCGCACATGTCCGCAGTCCACAAAATCCATACAGGATTTTTTCAGATCAATTCGGGCATAGCAGAGGGTGACAAAGGATTCTATTTCTTTGAGCTGACAGATCATTTCTGAATTTGCCCAGTCAACAATTTCAGCAGGTTCAGGATGCTTTCCGCAGGCACTGGACAGCAGCAGTCCGTTGATGGCCCGAAGAAAATGACTTTTCACGGCAGCTCCCAGCAGTGCGGCTGCCACGCCCTTTCCCATCACATCGCCGACAATAATGTCAAGGCAGGAACTGCTGATTCTGTAAAAATCAAAGAAGTCTCCGTCCACTTTGCGGGAGGGGACGGAAAGATGGGCAATCCTGAGCCCGGAAATATCCCCCGGCGGCTTTCCCATCAGCAGGGTTTGCTGAATCTTTGAGGAGATGGACAATTCCGTTTCGCGCGCTCTGGCCAGTTCAGATTCCATCTGCCGGAAACGGCGGCTCCGTATCCAGTTTTTTACATTTTTCTCCACCAGGGCAACGAGTTCCGGAGGTTTCACCGGCTTGATCAGATAATCGGACGCGCCGTATTTCATGGCTTCCACAGCATCGGAAACATTGTCGCTGGCTGTGACCATGATGACGGAAACATGCTCGAATCGTTCACGGATGCAGCGCAGACAGGTAATGCCGTCCATCACCGGCATATGGAGATCCAGAAGCACCACAGCGGTTTCTTCGGACACGGCTTCCAGAGCCTCTTTGCCGTTGATGAACGCAATTGTCTCGAAACCTGCCTTTTTGAGATGATATTTGAAGATGGAATGCATCACCATATCATCGTCTGCAAGAAGAATCCGGGGAGAATCTCCGCTTTCATTCATACATTCTTGATTCATCATTACTGTCATTTATCATTCAGCATGTTGCCATTCACTTCCATTTCCACCATCTTTTTCACAACAGCCCGAAAAAAGGATTCCATCTCTTTCCGGTCAATTTCCTTTTTCAGATACAGTTCCTCAACTCCCTGGGGAATCTGCAGAAGTTTGTATTTCACGATATGCCGCAGCCCGTGCATTTCACATTTTTTCTCTGCATAATCCAGCATCCTCTGCAGAAAACCGGGTCTGTCCCTGCACACCGCATACAGATCCACATAATCTTTTATATCGTTTCTGTCAGCCAGTGCACACAGTTTGTTTACCGTGAGGTCAGTAAAACTGTCAATGGGAACCTTGTCAGACAGTTCAAAGGGGAAAATATTTTTCCGGGGATACAGTGTGAATTCCGTTTTTATCCGGCTTCCGTCCGTAACCTGCATGGTGTATATTTTTCTGTCATATGCCTTTTGCATTTGGGTCTTTTCAGCAAAATCCAAATGATTCAGAAAATGTTCAATCAGAGGGGACGGTACGGCTTCATAAGAAAAAAAATCAAGATCAAATGACAGACGGTGTTCAAGATAAAACGCACTCAGGGCAGTTCCGCCTGAAAGTCTGAACATATTTTTCAGATCCGAATCAGCAAAAGCCCGCAGAAACTTTTTCTGCCAGTGTGTCAGTATCCGGTTGTCCTCAATCCCTCTCACCGGTTTTATCGCGCCATACTTCTTCATAAAGTTCTATCAGCCTGTATCTGCCTTTTTCGATTTTCAGACAATCCCTGCAGGCAAACAGAAAACGCACGGTTTATCTGTCCGTGCCGTAAGCCGGAAAAAAATCCGCAATTCTCTGCAGCCTCCAGAGAATATCTTTGGGAGCCTGCCGGTAATCCCACAGAAGTTCCGCGGGAATCTCTATTTCATTCCAGTTGTCGGAAATAATTTTTTCCATATCATAACAATTCGCCATTGATTTGATACAAAGCCGCCGATTTTTCAGCACAGGGTGAACCTGCGGTTCCTCTCCCCAAGGGAGGGGTGTCAGTTCAGCCGCATTGGGAAAAAAATGACGGAACCGCATAAAGTCAATGGCGATTCGGTATCAGATGTTGAGGATCGGTTGGGAGTTACGCAGTTGATAAAAAATCAATCCTGAAACCATCAGGGTTTATCCGCTCAACTGCTTAACTCCTGTCAGTGCTCAGATTTCGGATTTAATATTTCGGCACCTGTTTTTCTGCCCCCTGAAACTTGACACCGGACACCTGAAACCTGCCTGTTCATATCCGTCCGCCGCTCCACCTCAGTTTGGTTTTCAGCACCTCAAAATAATGACGTTCCGGCATGACAATCATATGGACAGGATGGGGACTTTTTTGAACAATAATGCTGTCTTTTTCCGTAATTTCCATGCCGGTCTGGCCGTCAAAGGTCAGCATGATGTCTGCGGATTTGCGCACCAGCCGGATTTTCACGCACACGGAATCCGGAACAATCAGGGGACGGTTGGTCAGGGTGAAGGGACAGATGGGGGTCATCACAATGGCCGGAACCGATGGGTGAATCACAGGGCCACCGGCAGCCAGGGAATAGGCAGTTGATCCGGTGGGCGTGGCCACAATCAGTCCATCCGCCCGATAGGTGGTCAGATACTGTTCATCAATCCAGGTTTCAATCCGTGCCAGACGCGCCAAAGCGCCTTTGTTGATCACAATGTCGTTGAGCACCGGTTCAGATGCAATTTCCCTTCCCTCCCGCAGAACCTTCACCAGCAGGCGCATCCGGGGAACCGTGCGGAATTCGCTGTTGAGAATGTCTTCGGCCGCGGAAAACAGCACATCTTCCGTAATTTCCGCAAGAAATCCAACTTCCCCGAATTTGACACCCAGAATCGGGGTGCGATGTTCCCCAATCCAGCGGGCCGCGCTGAGAAATGTGCCGTCACCTCCCAAAACAAATACACAGAACAGATCATGGGGGGCAGTTGACTGCTGCACTTCACTGCATCTGCGGCTGGGGGGAAGCCCTTCCTTCCGGATGACGCGAATTTGTTTTGCACAGAGCCATGATTCGAATTCATCGGCTTTTCTGCAGGCCTCCCCATCCACTTTGACAAACAATCCCACGCTTTTCAATATCTGCTCCCGGTACTGCAATATCATTAAAATCAGACTGTAACGGAGTGACAAACGGAAAGTTTGTGGCAGATCCCTCAAGACAGTTGGGCCTTCCAAACTTTCCGTTCAGAAATCCCCAGCTCCCTGCCTGATGCTTTCAGAGGTTCTGTTTTCTCTGCTGATAAAAATCAGCATATTTTCTGTCTGTCTTCAGAATATGTTTTATCAGCCATGCCTTTAAAAAATTGCTGATCTGAACCGGATTGGAGACTTCTCCATTTTGGAAGGCATACTGGAATTCCATCACTTTGGCTGCCATTTTTTCATGAATCTGTTTATGCTCCGCATAACCCGGATAATCATGGATTTTCATAAAATGCTCTTCGGTCTGAAAATGCGTCCGGGTGTAACGAATCAGTCCTGTCAGAACTTTTTCCAAAGCCTCCCTGCCCTGTCCCGCATACATGGCTTCATAAAGTTCATTGACCATCTGCACCAACTGCCGATGCTGGGCATCAATTTCCGCAATTCCAATACTGTATTTTTCATTCCATCGGAAATAGATCATTGTTTTTTCTTTCCGTTTTTTCAGGATGTTCCTTTCTTAAATAAACCAGTCCGAAATCCTCTCTTATATTCTCCCTTCTGACAGGAGAATATCCCAGTTTTTCGTATAAGGCAATATTTTTGCGGCTTTTGCTTCCGGTGAACAGTTCAAAGAAATCTGAATCCTTAAACTGATTTTCAATGGCTGCCATCAGCGATTTTCCGATTCCCTTATTTTGAAATTCAGGATGAACCATCAGTTTTCCGACAAAGCATACGCCATTTTCTGCCGCAGCCCGGACAGAACCGACAATATCTCCATGTTCATCAACTGCTTTGAGAAAAATATGACTTTCCCATTCCTTTTCTGTTTCCTCAATCGTCTGCCGCAGAGGCTGTATGGAAAAATCCTTGTAAATTTCCGCTTCACTTTTGTAAGCCGTTTTCTGCAGGGCCAGTATGTCAGGCAAATCCTGTTTTTCAGCCTTTTCAATCCTCACTGTTATGTTGCACAGCATCATCATATGGGCAAAAGCTTTCATTCATCAGTTCCTGCCGATAACTGAATGTCAGGAACCTGGGTGATTTCTGAAAATGAATGTGCCGGTTCCGTCAACTGAACAATTTGACAACTTTTGAAAAGTTGTCAAATCTGATCAATGTTCTTTTCCGGAACTCGCCTTAATCATTTTGCAACACAGCTTCCGATTTTCGAAAAAATGAACGGAGAATATAAGGCCAGAGCTGGGAAATCAGCATCCCGGCCAGCATGAGCGCACATCCGAAAAGGGATCTGCCGGAAAGAATTTCATTCAGTATCAGCCATCCGCCGATTGCGGCAAAAGGGGATTCCATGCTCAGAATAATGGCCGCGTGTGCGGGTTTTGCATATTTCTGGGCCACCACCTGCAGGGTGTAGGCGATGCCAACCGAGCAGAATCCGCCGTAGAGAATGGGAACTGCGGCATCCAGGATTCCCTGCAGACTGATTTCTTCGAAAACAAAGGCTGTAAGCAGACTCAGAACCGAACATATCACAAACTGGACAAAAGACAGTCTGATGGGATTGATTTTGGGAGAAAGCCAGGCAATCAGCAGCACATGTCCGGCCCAGAAAAACGCGCCCGCAAGTTCCAGCAGATCCCCAAAGGCAATGGAGAAGCTGTCGGTGACACTGAGAAAATACAGTCCCACAGCGGCCAGCCCCGCGCCGATCCAGGTGCCGGAATCCGAAGCCTGCTTCCACAGCAGTCCCAAAATGGGAACAAGAACAACATAAAGTCCTGTGATAAAACCCGCATTGCCTGCTGTGGTGTATACCAGTCCCACCTGCTGCAGGGATGCAGCGGTGAACAGCACCAGTCCGAGCATAAGCCCGCTGAAGAAAACTGTTTTTGCACCGGCAAGGCTGAAATTGTATTTCTGCTCCTGTTTCCGGATAAGGAAAAGCAGAGGAATCAGGGAAAGACTGCCCAGCGCAAAACGGATTCCGTTGTAAGTGAAAGGGCCCACATGTTCCATGCCCGCGCGCTGAGCCACAAAGGCCAGTCCCCATATCGCGGCTGTCAGCACCAGCAGGCCGTTTGATCTGAATATCTTTTTGTCCATGAATGTGTGTTGTCTCCATCAAAGAAATTTACGGGGCGGAATTCCATAATGAAAAGAATTCCGCCTTCCGCCCGGAGGTAAACCTCCGGGCTTACTGCTGACCATCAACTGCGGGTTATCCTTCATACCGGCTTACGCTGAAGACTATGAAATTATAGGGAATCAGTTTTGTGCTGTCTTCTTTGTTCACGATCTGGCCGTTGCCGGGGTGATACACCAATTCTCCATTGATCTGAAACATAAGTTTTTCAGAAAAACCGGATTTTTCCGAAAAATCCGGTTTTTTGAACACACGAAAACCTCTTTTTTTCCTGCTTGCAAGTATCTTTTCAATGGGGAATTGGTATAACCCGTTCAGATCAGAAATACCATATCTTTCAGCGGGTTGATCTTATGGAAAAAATTTCCTAGGCAAAAAACTGAAAAATTCTCTGTGCTCTCAGAAGATCCTCACAGCATCCCGGCCTCTTTCAGAACACTTCCCGCCATTTCCCTGACCTGGGGATCAGAAGCGGCCAGCATTTCTCCTGCCAGAGGATTGTATCTCTTTGACTTCAGGCACGCTATCAGGCGCAGCACCCGCATGTGCATCCGGCTGTCTCCGCCGGAAAGCAGCAGGCGCAGGGATTCATATTCTGAGAGCATTTTCATGCCCCGCAGATCCGGAATATGCCCCGGGCCTGCGGGTGCGGACTCAACAATGGGAATGATGACCCTGCGCAGATTTGTCTCCAGCAGATTGTCCAGAAATTCCACCGCACTGGATCGCAAATCCGCCCTTTCACTCTGCAGGTTCCTGTACACATCGGAAATCTCCTGGGGCGGATATTTGAGCCCCAGAAGTCCGAATATCCTTTCCAGGTTGTCATCCAGACGTTTTTCCAGAGAATGGATCAGTTGCTCTCTTGCCTCACGCACATCCTGCCTGTCTTCCTGCGCTGTCCCGGTTCCGGGGGATGGGAACCCTGCGGCATTTGCCGGAGACGGATTATTGGCAGTACCGGCACCGTTTCCGGAATTCTGAAACTGACTGCAGAGCACTGTCAGCAGGTCCAGATGCTCTCTGGTCTCTTCGAGTATGGTCCGCACAATGCGGCGATCATCAAATTTCAGAAAGGGAAAATGCACCCGGATATGATTCATGGCCCGGACCACCTCACAGCGGATGGCCGGGTCAGGATGGCGGATGTTCAGGCTCAGAACATCTGCCGCCTTCTGCTTTCCCATTTGCGCGAGAATATCCGGAATCTGTATCCGGACAGTGTGATCCGCAAGGGGATTGTTCAGCCACTGGGCCAGTGTGTCCCCGATATCCGGCCCCAAATCTTTCAGCGCGTGCGCTGCGGCTTTCCGGAATTCCTCCTTTGCCAGAAAGGGCATGAGCACAGAAATGAAATCCTTTCTCCGGGTTTCTCCGGCTCCGCGAATGGCAGCCTTTACAACATCTGTGTCCGGATCATTGAGAAAAATATGCAGATGGGGATGGAAATCCGGAAGATTGGCCGCTCCGATGACCCGTGCGCAGTTCATGCGGACAAAACGGGCCTGCTCCTGATCCTGAATCTGGTAGGCGGCACTCAGATTTTCCCTGAGTATGCCGCAGAGATCAAACATGGTTTTGAGTTTCTGATTGCCCCGTGTTTCCC
The DNA here is from genome assembly GCA_041390465.1 of Desulfobacterales bacterium. Lineage (GTDB taxonomy): Bacteria > Desulfobacterota > Desulfobacteria > Desulfobacterales > Desulfococcaceae > JAABRU01. The sequence continues at coordinate 61,818 of JAWKPW010000007.1, forward strand.
AGGCCAGAGCCAAAAGCGCTGCCCCCCGGATTCGGTAATCCTCATGGCGCAGATACTCCCGTATCAGGGATTTTTCCTTTTCTCCGGGATGCCGGAACAGGTAATGAAGCGCCTCGGTTTTCACCTTCTGATCAGGATCGTGCACAAGGGCCAGTGCCTCCTGTGTGAAATCCGGGTGTTTGCAGAAACAGATATTGCGCAGCACTTCCCGGCGCACACAGGAATCCGGATGCCGGAGGAGGTTCCGGTAACAGGGGATAAAGCGCTGATCCCGGATTTCCCGGATCATGATCAGGGTGTTCACTGTCCCGGATGCATCCCCTTTTTCCAGAATTTCGCAGCATTCGCCTATAATGCACGGATTTCGGAAATCCGGATGCTTTTCCGTCAGCGGGGAGTTTCCCGCAAGTTTCCTGCGAAAGGAGCGGATGTATTCCCTTCGCACCAGAATCACCATATACAGCCAGATTCCAATGAGAACAATCATCAGCAGACTGACCTGGCGAACCGGAAATTCAAGGCTTTCCGTCAGCAGGAGCAGCAGAATGCCCCCCAGCCCCGTGGCAAAACTGTCGGCAAAGACATCAATAAAGGATTTGGCCTGTTTCTTGATATCCGAAGGAACCGGCAGAATCAGCAGTTCAATTCCGGATTTGTTAAGGGAATTTTTCAGGCTGCCGTCACAGAGTTTGATGAAGATGGCTGTCCACAGCACCGGATGAATGAGCACCAGCAGCGCACCGGACAGAATGGCCAGGGGAAGAAAAAAAAGGGATGCACCCACACCCAGACCTGTCACCACTTTGCGGGTGGCGATGACCTGTATGAACAGAGAGGCCGCGTTCAGGTTGGACAGCCAGAAACCGAAAAATGCGGCCAGCCGGTCGCTGTCCTGTATCTGCGCTGCGGCAATCGCACTGAACTGATACTCCACCATCCGGCCCGCGATCACACCAAACCCCAGTATGCCTGCTGTGAGAAGCAGATGCCGGGAATTGCGGATGATATGAAAAGGGTTGTCTGCGGTTTCCCGGAGTTGCTTTTCCTGACGGAATTTCTGCAGAACCTTATCCCGCCGGGAGGCAGTCTGAATGGTGCGCACAATGGGAATGCAGATATAAAGAAAACCCGCACAAATCCAGAGCAGATGAAGGCTTCCCAGATACTGGGCTGTGAAACGGGTCAGGTATCCGCCGAAAATTCCCCCGGCAATCGCGCCTGTGCCGATAAAACCGAACAGTCGCCGGGCTTCCCTGGGGTTAAAGATGCTGTTGGCCAGAATCCAGAACTGCGATGAGGAAACCAAAGCAAAAATGGCTGTCCACACATAGAAAATGAAAAGCACGGCTCCGCCTGCCGCATCTGTGCAGAGCAGAGCCCAGAAAAGAATCAGGGAAAGCACGGCCAGCCAAAGGGTGCGGATGATCAGATGACAGAGATCAAAACGTCTGAGCTGCACAGAATAGAACTTCGACATGCCTGCGGCGCAGAAGGCCACCAGAATGAAGACATAGGGAAGCCTGGCTGCACCGAATCTGTAAAGAAACAGGGCATTGCATACAGGTTTGGCAATCATCAGGGAGGAGATGAGCAGAAAAACAAAGGAGAACATCAGGAAGACCCGAAGTTCCTCCCCTTCCCGTATGTCAAACATTTTTCTGAAAAAAGTTCCCGCAGATTCCATCAGGCCGTTTCCATGAGGATTTTGCAAGGCTGAAGTGAAAGGTTTCCGGTCTGTCAGAAAAATTTCTCTGCATACGGTCAGCCGCCATTCTGCCGCATGCGCGCTGATGTATGAAAGAAGTTGTTTGACAGATTGCTTATGTAAACAATTTTTTGCGGATTTGTCGAGCGTTTTCTGCATTCCCGTGCAAAGCTGCCGCACGGACCATGATTTTTCCGCTCCGAAATTAACAGAACAGTCCCGCAAATCGATAGTGGGATTGTTCATACTGATAAAAATGTGGACAGTGGGTCAAATCCGTTGATCGGGTAGTGGGTCAAATCCGTTGATCAGATCCTGTCACCGAGGCAGAAAAAATCCGAAAGGATTGACATTATTATAGAAAAATTCCAAAAAACAAACCGGAATCCCGGAAGGGATGACATTGTCAACCAATTTGACCCACTATCGATCCGGAAACCGGGCCGAAATTCCGTTTCACCTCATTCCGGCACTCCGGAATCAGACAGGCATGGTTTCATCAGAACTCTGATACGGAAGATTTCCGGACCTTTGTGAACTGTCAAACAAGTTTCTTTGCTCATGACAGGACAGATTTGACAACTTTCTGAAAGTTGTCAAGTCCTGAATGTGAAAGAACTTTTTTGACAGACCACTTTGTTTCCGGGGGAGAAAATGTATTGACATTCCGGACTGCATAATGGCAGAATCCGAAAACCGGGTCAGGAACTGATATGCACAGGGGAAAAGATATTATGACAGAAGATGCGCCGTTTGCCGTTCTGATAGTGGATGACAACATACAAAATCTGCAGGTGCTGGCAGATATTCTCAGAGGCCGGAACCTCAGAATCGCAATGGTGAAGGACGGATTCAAGGCCCTGGACTTTGTCGCCAGAAAAAAGACGGACCTGGTTCTTCTGGATATTATGATGCCGGGAATAGACGGATATGAGGTCTGCAAACGGCTCAGGGAAAATGAGGAAAGCAAAGACATACCGGTGATCTTTATCAGCGCGCTTTCCGATACGGAAAACAAAATCAAAGGCTTTGAAGTCGGCGGGGTGGATTATATCACCAAACCCTTTCAGCGGGAAGAAGTGTATGCCAGAGTGAATGCCCATCTGCGCCTGAAACGGGCAAATGAAAAACTGAAAACAGCCAACGATTTGCTCCGGGAGGCCAATGCTGCCAAGGACAGACTGTTCTCCATCATTGCCCATGATTTGCGCGGACCCATCGGCTCCCTGTGCCAGACAGTTGAAATCATGGCGGACGCCCCCGGAGCATTGGAGCAGGAACTGCAGGCCGAACTGCTCAAAAGTCTCAGCATGTCTGTCAGGGGGGTTCATTATCTGCTGGAGAATCTTTTATACTGGGCAGGCAGTCAGAGCGGCCAGATGTTTTTTCATCCCGGGCCTGTCAGACTTTCCGACATTGTTGAACCCAATATCAGTCTGCTCAACACTGCCGCCCGAAGCAAAAATATCCGGCTGCATTCTGAGATTGCACCGGACAGTGAAGGACAGGAAATACTGGTCTGGGCCGATCGGGAAATGATGGAAGTTGTTGTCAGAAATCTGCTTTCCAATGCCCTCAAGTTTACACCTGATTTCGGCGGGGTTTCCCTGCGGGCAGTCCGGAAAGGGGAGGAGGCGGAAATCTCTGTCAAAGACACCGGGGTGGGAATCAGATCGGAAGACATTGGCAAACTGTTCTCTCTGCATGAACATTTCAGCACACGCGGAACGCGCAGTGAAAAAGGGAGCGGACTGGGGCTGATTCTGTGCAAAGAATTCACAGAAAAAAACAAAGGCAGACTGTGGGTGGAAAGCACCGAGGGAAAGGGAAGTGTGTTCCGTTTTACCCTGCCTTTGTGGAAACAGGAGTAAGGGACCGGAGAATAGGGGCTGGCAAACAGGGGCTGGGAAACAGGTATTTGGAAATTGTTTTTTCTGAAAAGCACTCCCTGTCCCCCAACCCCTGTCCCCTCTTTTTATCAAACGAGAATATTCAGGGAACATAAAAATGAAACTGTACGAACTCACGATTCATGCAGCGCATGATTTGCTGAAAAAAAGACAAATCAGTTCCTGCGAGCTGACCCGTGCCGTGCTGGATCGCATTGCATCCGCTGACAGCAAAGTGTGCGCCTATATCACAGTGACAGCAGATGCGGCAATGGAACAGGCCAAAGCAGCGGATGAGGCCATTTCCAAAGGAAACATGACGCCGCTTACCGGGATTCCCCTGGCTGTCAAAGACCTGATCTGCACCAAAGGAATCCGCACAACCTGCGCCTCAAAGATTCTGGAAAATTTTGTGCCGCCCTATGATGCAGCGGTGATGGAAAAACTCAAGGCAGCAGGCGCTGTGATGGCAGGCAAGGTCAATATGGATGAGTTCGCGATGGGCTCTTCCACCGAAAATTCCGCCTTCGGCATTACCCGGAACCCCTGGGACACAAACCGGATTCCCGGAGGTTCCAGCGGAGGATCTGCCGCAGCAGTGGCTGCGGATCTGTGCCTGGGGGCTTTGGGATCAGACACAGGCGGTTCCATCCGCCAGCCAGCCTCCCACTGCGGCATTGTGGGCATGAAACCCACCTATGGCAGAGTTTCCCGTTTCGGACTGGTGGCCTTTGCCTCTTCTCTGGATCAGATTGGCCCTTTGTGCAAATCTGTTACCGACTGCGCGATGATGATGAATATCCTTTCCGGCCATGACAAAAGGGATTCCACCTCAGTTCCAAAGGAAGTGCCGGATTACACCGCATCTCTGAAACAGGGAATCAAGGGCATGAGACTGGGCATTCCCAGAGAATATTACACGGCTGAAGGATTGGACCCGGAAGTGGAAACTGCTGTGCGCGAAAGTATAAAAATACTCGAGGGAATGGGCGCGCAGCCTGTGGAAATTTCCCTGCCCCGAACAGAATATGCTGTCGCAGCCTATTATGTGATCGCACCTTCCGAAGCCTGCTCCAATCTGGCACGCTATGACGGTGTGAAATACGGTTTTCGGGACAAAGAGCAGACCGATATGCTGGAAATGTACCGCAGCACCCGTTCCCAGGGATTCGGAGCGGAAGTGCAGCGCAGAATCATTCTGGGAACCTATGCCCTTTCCGCAGGTTATTATGACGCATATTACCGCAAGGCTTCCCAGGTGCGCACCCTGATGATGGAAGATTTCCACAAAGCCTTTGCCGCTTGTGATGTGATTGTTTCCCCGGTTGCGCCCACCCCGGCCTTTCCCATTGGGGAAAACACGGATGATCCCCTGACCATGTATCTTTCCGATGTTTTCACACTGTCGGCCAACCTGGCAGGCATTCCGGGCATGTCAGTTCCCTGCGGATTTTCAAAACAGGGGCTGCCCATTGGTCTGCAGATTATGGGCCCCCATTTCGGAGAGGAAACCATGCTGCGCGCGGCATACAATTTTGAACAGGCAGCGGATTTTCACAAAAGAAAACCGGAATTATAGAAGGGATTGGGGATTGGGGGATAGGGTTGATAAGTTCAGCAGGGTGTGCAAAATCGCTGTCGGAAATCCGGTCTGCCCTGTACAGAAAGCGATTTTGCACACCCTGCTCCCCTGTTTAATTTGGTATTTTTTTTAATAGATAGCCTAAGTTTCAATGGCAGGGATCAGGGCAGATAAAAACCCCTAATCCCTATCCCCAATCCCCTTTCCAAAGGAGGACAGCATGAACTGGGAGCAGGCATGTGCACATCCTTCTCTGAAGGATATGCCTTTCAAAATAGAACTGGATGAATACGGAAAAATCATTATGAATGCTGTAAGGGTATCCCATGCACTGTATCAGGGAGAAATAGAATTTCTGCTGCGTTCCTTGCTGAAAAAAGGAAAAACCTTTCCTGAATGCGCTATTAAAACCCGGAAAGGAACCAAAGTTGCTGATGTGGCATGGGCTTCTCCTGAAACAGTCTTTCGCATAAAGTATGAAATACAATGCTCTGTTGCCCCTGAAATCTGTGTGGAGGTTCTTTCCCTGACCAATACCCATGAGGAAATGGAGGAGAAAAAAGCTTTGTATTTTGAGAGCGGAGCCAAAGAGGTATGGCTTTGCGAAGATGGCAGGATGTTTTTTTGCAACAGAAACGGAATGCTGAAAAAGTCTGTCATGGTTCCGGATTTTCCGGATATGGTGGAAATATGAAAAAACTTTCAACATAAGGCGGTCATGATGATCAGACACATTGTAATGGTGAAGTTCAGGGCGGATGTCAGCGAAGATCAGATTGCGCAGGTGCAGGAAGGACTGGGCTCGCTTCCGGATCTGATTCCGGAAATTGAATCCTATGAATTTGGCCGGGATATGGCGCGCACAGATCGTTCCCATGATTTTGCGCTGGTGTCCGCATTTGCGGATATGGAAGCTTTGCAAACGTATATGATGAATCCGGATCACAGAAAGGTTTCAGGTTTGATAAGGGAAATCGCCGAGGATATCCGGGTGGTGGATTATGAGGTGGAGTACCAGTTTTAGGCAGGCAAAGGAAATTTTCAGTGTATGCAAAAAAATCCGGTTTTTCGGAAAAACCGGATTTTTGTCAGAAGGTTATAACTGAAAATTTGCATTGGTTTATTCAACTTTTTTCAGAAAAGGTGAACAGATGACAACAATCCAGCCTCAGGGTGAGGATATTCGGAGAGCTGTGAAATGGATTTCCGAGGAACGGAAAGATCATCCGGAAAAGGATTTGCAGAAACTCATTGATCAGGCCTGCACCCAATTTGATCTTTCGCCCGCAGAAGCCGATTATCTGATCCGTGTTGCGGCGCAGAACTGCGCGGGAGCCTGAGAATGTCCTGTGTCAGAATCCTGCCGGAAATCCTTTCCAACAAAATCGCAGCCGGCGAAGTGGTGGAGCGTCCGGCTTCGGTTGTCAAGGAACTGGTGGAAAACGCACTGGACGCGCAAAGCACGCGCATCCTTGTGGAAGTGGAAAAAGGGGGGCGTTCCCTGATTCGGGTTTCAGACAATGGAACCGGCATGAGCCATGATGATGCGCTTCTTTCTGTGGAGCGGTATGCCACCAGCAAAATTGCAGACGAAAAAGACCTTTTTTCCATTCGCACGCTGGGATTTCGGGGAGAGGCCCTGCCCAGCATTGCGGCTGTATCCCGTTTTGTCATGGAAACGCGGCCATCTGACAGGGACACGGGAACCCGGCTGGAAATTGCAGGCGGAACCATCCGCAATGTTTCCGAAGCCGGGGTTCCTGCCGGTACAATGGTCTGTGTGAAAGATATCTTTTTCAACACACCGGCCCGGCGCAAATTCATGAAAAGCGCAGTAACCGAGATGGGGCATATTGCAGACACCCTCGCGGGCATTGCTCTGGGATGGCCCGGTGTCCGCTTTTCTCTGCATCACAATGGCAAAAGTGCAAAAATCTGGTCAGGGGTTTCAGAACCGCTGGATCGCGCGGCAGACATTCTGGGACAGGACATGAAAAAGAGCCTGTGCAAAGTGGAATGGGAAAGCCCGGACATTTCCCTGCGCGGCTGGGTATCCGGGGCCGGAATCACCCGTTCCACTTCCGCATCTGTTTATCTTTATGTCAATGGCAGATGGGTCAAAGATCGGATTTTGCAGCACGCGATCTTTGCCGGATATGCAGGCCGGATCATGAAAGGCCAGTTTCCCCTGGCTGTGCTGTTTGTCACAGTTGATCCGGATCAGGTGGATGTGAATGTGCATCCGGCCAAAAACGAGGTGCGTTTTGCCCGGCAGAAAGCTGTGCATCAGGCTGTCTGTCAGGCGGTTTCCGAGGCTCTTGCCCGAGCGGAACCTGCGTTGCGGATCGGAAAAAGCCAAATGCCCGCCCATGCAGGACAGGTTCCGGAAGATAATCCGGACAGCCTGCCTGCTTCTTTCTTTTCCTCTTTCGCAGATGAAAAGGCAAATCCCGGCAGTTTTGTTCCGGCCGGTTCCCATGTTTCTGAAGCGGCACTTTCTTACAGGGAGGGAGAAAATTTTTCCGCCCCCCGGTTTCAGACCGTTGAAGATGCGGATTTTGGACAGGAAAATCTGTGGGAAAAAAAAGCATTCGGAGATTTGCGGATTATCGGTCAGTTTCACGGAACCTATATTCTGTGTGAAGCGGAAAACGGCCTGATTCTGATTGACCAGCACGCGGCACATGAACGGGTGGTTTTTGAAGAACTGAAACGCCGTGCAATGAACCAAAACCCCATTGCCCAGAAACTGCTCATGCCGGAAACCGTGGAACTGACCTTTAAAGAAAGCGCGCTGATGCAGACCCTGCTCCCTGCATTCCTTGCAATGGGATTTGACATTGCGCCTTTTGGCGGAAACACCTTTGCCATTCAATCCGCACCGTCTCTGCTTTCCGGAAAAGCCATAGCGCCCCTGATTGCGGAAATCATGGAAAAAATGACGCAGATTGGCATGAACACGGATGCGGACAGGAACCGGGCAGCAGAGGAGATTCTGATGCTTACCGCGTGTCACGGAGCCATCCGGGCAGGCCAGTCCCTTTCCCCTGAACAGATGCGGGGACTTCTCCGCCAGATGGATGAATGCGAAAATCCCTCCAACTGTCCCCACGGCAGGCCCACATGGATCCGCTGGGGCCTGCATTTTCTGGAAAAATCCTTCCGCAGGGTTGTGTGAACGTATCCGGAAATCCGATCCGGTTCGCAATAAGCTGATTTCTCACACACGAAAACCCTCACTTGGATATGGGAATTTGCACCCCGAAATAATAATCGCAATCTGGAAGCCTGCGCTGCTTTGGATACAGAATGCCCGGCATTTTATTTTTGCACCTGAACAGCAGCCAGCTTTGTGTTCAGCACGCTGATGCAGCATCTCCTTCCAGTCTTGTTTACCCTTTTGATCGCAGCCCCGGTTTCACCATTTCTTCAGGCCGAACCAGCCGGTCAAATTCCTCTGCTGTCACATAGCCCAGTTTTACAGCCGTATCCTTCAGACTTGCCCTGTTTTTGTGGGCTTCATGGGCTGTTTTGGCAGCTTTGTCATAACCGATATGGGGGCTCAGGGCCGTCACCAGCATCAGGGAGTTGCGCATGAGTTTGTCAATTCGCTCTGTGTCTGCCTGCAATCCCTTCAGCAGATGATCCGCAAAACTCCGTATAGCATCGGAAAGCAGGCGCACAGACTGGAGCAGGCTGCAAATCATGACCGACTTGAACACATTGAGTTCAAAATTGCCACAGGAACCGGCAAAGGCCACTGTCACATCATTTCCCCAGAACCCTCGCTGCCACCATAGTCAGGCCTCGCACTGTGTGGGGTTCACCTTTCAGGCATATCGATCAGGCTGCCGGGCTCGTGGCCGGGAAGGGATAAAGGTTCATAAATGCCGCATCTGGGGCCGCTGCCCAGCCAGCGGATATCGTTTGCAATCTTCATCAGGCTGACTGCAATGGTTCGCACTGCACCGCTGCATTCCACAATGGCATCATGCGCGGCCATGCCCTCAAACTTGTTTTCCGCAACCGTAAAGGCAATCCCGCAGATTTCTGCCATACTGCGCACAGCCAGACGGTCAAAATCAGGCGGAGCGTTCAGACCGGTTCCAACGGCTGTTCCGCCAATGACAAGTCCGCAGAGATTTTTCAGACAGGTTTCTGCCCGGCCAATGCCCAGTTTCACCTGTGCGGCATATCCGGAAAATTCCTGACCCAGCGTCAGGGGCGTGGCATCCTGCAGGTGTGTGCGTCCAATTTTGACAATGTGCTTGAAATCTTCGACTTTTCTGTCCAGTTCCCTCCCGAGATGCCTGAGTGCCGGAATCAGTTGATGCACAAGGGCTTCCGCTGCGGAAATGTGCATGACTGTGGGAAACACATCATTGGAAGACTGGGACATGTTTACATGATCATTGGGATGCACCGGAATTTTGCTGCCCATCTGTCCCCCGCGCATTTCTATGGCCCGGTTGGAAATGACCTCGTTGGCATTCATATTGCTCTGGGTTCCGCTGCCGGTCTGCCATATCACCAATGGGAAATGACTGTCCAGTTTTCCGGAAATCACTTCTTCCGCAGCCTTCACAATCCCTTCACAGCAGGCCTGATCCAGCAGACCCAGTTCCCTGTTGGCCAGCGCACAGGCTTTTTTCACTATGCCCAAAGCCCGAATAATTTCCCGCGGCATTTTTTCCTCACCAATCCGGAAATAATGCAGAGAACGCTGGGTCTGCGCGCCCCAGTATCGGTCTGCCGGAACTTCGATACTGCCCATGGAATCGCTTTCGGTTCTCATAAGCATAAAAAATCTCCTTTGTGTTTAAAGTTTTATTTTTTCATAAACGCAAGATTGCTTTTTGTCCATATTCATTATATATTCAATGCTGTTTTTTTAAGACAACCCTCTCCGATGCAGGGGCAGGGTGGATAATACAAGATTTGACAACTTTTTTAAAGTTGTCAAATCTTGTGGGAATGTTATGACAATTCGTTGAGGAGGATGAGATGGAAGAAAACAATTCTTTGAAAATACTGAAAAATGCCATTCTGCTGGAGAAAAGGGGAGAGGCATTTTACCGGAAGGTGGCGGAACAGACAGACAGCAAAGCTGTGAAAGAATTTTTCACCGCAATGGCCGCAGAAGAGGAAAATCACATCCGCATTCTTTCGGATCAGTTCATTTCCTTTAAGGAAAACAAACAGTTCAAACCCGGAAACTATATCGGGAAAACCGCATGTGACACAGCATCCGAGATTCTGAACACGGATTTGCAGAAAAAGATATCCGCAGCCGGTTTTGAATCCGCAGCCATCGGTGCGGCCATTTCCATGGAGGAACGGGCTGTTTCCCTGTATTCCCATCAGGCAGAAAAAGCCGAAGACCCGGAAGAAAGGAAACTTTACGCATGGCTTGCGGACTGGGAAAAAGGCCATCTGAATCTTTTGCTGCAAATGGATCGGCAGCTCACGGAAAGAATTTGGAATGACAATCAGTTCTGGCCGTTTTGAATTCTGCCCCGCGTGCGGAAGCCCTTTGGAAAAATCGGGACAGAACAGCGGAAAGCATCTTTGGTGCACAGCGTGCCGGAAAACCGTATACCGGAATCCCACAGTGGGCGTTGCCGTGATTGTGATGCGGGAAGAAAAACTTCTGCTGGTGCGGCGAAAGGGTTCCTATGCGGGCATGTGGTGCATTCCCTGCGGACATGCGGAATGGGATGAGGATGTCCGGGTGTCCGCGCAAAGGGAATGCCGGGAGGAAACCGGGCTGAAAGTGAATATCGGGCCTGTGTTTGCCGTTCATTCCAATTTTCATGATCCGGAAAAGCAGACTGTGGGCATCTGGTTCTGGGGGCAGGAAAAGGGCGGAGAACTCCGGGCCGGTTCAGATGCATCCGAAGTGGACTTTTTCTCTTTGGCGCATCTGCCAAAGGCAATGGCCTTTCCCACAGATTTGCTGGTCTGTCAGCAGCTTGAGACTTTTGTCCGTCAGGATCGGCTCTTGCAGTGGCTGCATTCCTCCCGGTTCTGATGACAGGAAACCGGGCGCGGATTGTCCTTTTTTGCAGACAGATTGCAGAGCAGATTCCTCAGAAAAATCCCCTGAAAAAAATGCAGGCACAGATTTGAACCCTGCCCCTGCATTCAGGCAGAGAATTTGAGATTCATTTTTCTTTTTTGTCCCTGCGGTGTTATGCTGCTCTGACATTGAAAGTGCGCCTTGACAATTTTTTCATACTTGACATATCTCACTTCATACTGTAAATAATTTTCCAAATAAAGAGGAGCGGTTCCGTTGAATGAAAAAAATTTTCAGGATAAATTCTTCCGATATGTTTTGTTTTTGGCTGTTGTACCGAATCGCCATTGATTTTTTAAAAATCTTCTGAGAGGGGGCAGGGGTGTGTCTGTTCACATTATAAACACAACCTGTTATGCCCTCTCAGGAAGGGAACTGACAGGCATATTTTCAATGGAGAATCGGTGTAACCGGGCTGCACTCAGCCTGACAGTCAGAAACAGTTTTTCAGAAAAAGGCACGATACGGATCGTGTGAAATTTCCATACCCGATTTTTTTTTTGAAACAGCTTCCTGAATTATTCTGTCCAATATCAGAATATGGATGAATTGTCTATACAGAAACCGGGCGTGGATTGAATTTTGTCTAACTATAGACAATTCATCTGAATGCAGACAATCAAATAATTGTCTGAATACAGACAACTGTGAATGATTGAACTTTTTCCAAATACAGACAATTTTGTCTATATTCAGACAAGATTTTCCACATATAGACAAATTTTTATGGTGAATAGGCGGAAACCGCATAACAACTGGTTAGCCCTTTATTACTTTATACAATATCATTGATTCAAAAAATATATTTTATATTTTAATATGTTATATATTTTTAATGGCAAGTAGTTAATCTGCTTTAGGACAGTTCCTAACTACTTTTAAATCTAATCCCGAATCGTTGGAAGGAGAGATTAAATGAAGTATACCCTATTGTTCGTATTCATTACTTTATTCATAAAAAGAAATATCTCATGAGGGAAAAAATTACGATTATGCATATTGAAAATGAAAATTCTTGGATGAAATACGCCATATCCGCATGGAATGCTGCTGAAATAGGACCACCAGACTTCGACCCACATTTGATCTTGACGAATCCAATAGATTTTGATCACTCCTATTACAAGTACTTTGAACAAAGATATAAACATATGTGGCTCGAAATGTATTCTCGGGTAAACCCGATTAATGGTACCTTGCTAAAGAGGGAGAGTGATACTTTTATAAAATTATGGCAACGTAACTTTTCCATGGGAAACAGTTTGAAGCAGACTCACCGCTTTTTGTGTATGGGACTAAGATTAGTTCAAAAAATGAGACTTTTTGTTGAGTTTATCATGGTACTGTTTAGGCAGGCCATACCGTCTATGGTTATTGATAGAATTTTAGATAGCAATGCTGATGAATCATTTAGTTCTGACGCAGCATTCTCCATTCTTTTCTTATGCAAAGGCATATTTCGTTCAATGAAACTTCCGGTAAAGATAAAATTAAGGATGTTTTTGTAACTTTAACAACCGGAGATGTACGAGAAAATGCTCATAGAAAGCACAATTGCCGCTTCAAACCAATACCAATTTTTATATCAGAATCTATTCGTGGGAATATTTAATGCCCAATAGCAGGTTACTGTCTTCTATATTTTTTGGTGTTTTACCTGTTTGGGCTTACATATTAGCCAACAAGATTCCAACAGAGCAAATGATAGGGTCAATGGATTTACTACGCAAAGTCCGCCAACTAAATGATGAAATACTTGATGTATATGATGATATTTCTCTCATGGCTTGCTTACACTTCCAGGCTCTTTGCTATTGAGGAGAAAAGGAGTTTACGTAAAAATCGAGACACTTTGGAAAGAAAAAGACATAACAAAATCTAAGACACTTTCAGAATGTCAAAAAATTCTTCATAAATCAGAGGGTAGAAACGAACGGCCTTAGAATCTTTGAAATTTCTTAGAAAAAGCATGAGTATAACAGAAGAATCTTTTCCCCGTTAATAATTCGTTTGAAATTACTCTATTGCATAACATACGATGGGTACTTTTAAATTGGTTTGGAACAAGTGGACTATATAAAAGGAGACAACACAATACGAGAACCATCTTTACCAATCGATACTATCCTTGACGCCGCCAATCCAATTGAACCTGTACCAGGCGGTGGGGTAATCGTTTTTATGGATGATGCTAATCAAGTACTGATGACTTTGGTTTTAAAACGAGGAATGCTACGTTGGGAATTACCTGCTGGCGTTGCCAAAGATGGCGAGCCCATGGAAGAAGCCGCAAAACGAAGCAATAGAAGAGACAGGAAGCAGATCGAGATTGGAAAGGCAGTTGCAATGTGCTGGCAATTATCTATAAACTCAATAAGGGATGGATGGGTGTCATATTCCAAGGCAAACTTATTGACGATCATTCAATCTTTGACTTTAAGGTTTTAACTCCCCAAGCTTTTTCACATGGAAAGTTTAATATTCAAGTTACACCTGAACTATATCGTCTGATAAAACCAAGCGAATGTGATTTTGATGAACTTCTTCATTTAAGCAATAGCATGTATTCAACCTCCCATGAAAGTTGTCGTTGCAAGTGGCTTTGTAGATTGGAGAAAAATACCCAGCAGGCCGAATGCATCCATTACATCGAAAATTACTGATAGATTATGAAGCTACACAAGAATGTGTGGAACTTCTAGTTCCTGACGCTGATGAGGATTTTGAGAGCTACGATGCCAAATCAAAATTGTACTTTAAAAAACTGAAGGAGTTAAGCAATGAATACACTTGCTGGTGCTGGAGCCATTATTAAAAAATCTGATGATCATGTATTTTTCATCAAGATAAAACGACGGGGGTATGATTAGATGGGAATCCTTCAGTGCTGTTCGTAAAGAAGGTGAATCAATTTTCTCGCACTTCGTCGCTGCGCTGAGGAAGAGTCCTCTTTTAAATATGCGGTGCGTATTGTGGAAATAGTTTGTCTTGCACTAAACACTTCACCACGAAATCGTGGTATCAATATTATGCTATGTTTTTGAGTGCAAAGTAGAAAATAATATTATAAAATCGGCTCACGATATAAATAACGATTTGCCAGAAGAACCGTCAGAAAGTGCTGAGTCATTCTTCTTAGATTGGAAAATCTTTCACCCACTGAAATACATCCACAACATCTTGAAATTCTCAGTAAGTGGTCTCAAATGCAGGAAAGTTGTTTATTCGCAGTTGTCAGCGATGCAGACAGTGAACATGGGTTTTATTATGGTAATAAATCGTTGATTTCTACATAATAGATAGCCTCTGCAACATCTGCAAAACAGCTATTAGATAAACGCAATACCAAGAATATCAGCAACATGAAAAAAGAGGAACTATTTGGAAAATAAAGTCTATATTAGTTATGCTGAAGAAGATTATAAAATAGCAAAAAAGATTTATGATGATTTAAATCAAAGAAATATAAGTACTTGGTTAGATAAAGAAGATTTATTGGCAGGTCAGAATAGAGAACCAAAACTTTCGTATTATAAGAGAAGCAAATATTTTCTGTTCTCTGATTTCTCCTCATTCCCATTACAAAAAAGGCTTTGTCCAAAAAGAACAGAACTGCTTTGGAAATTTTTCTGAAGAACGCCCACAAGATGAGATTTTTATTATCCCTGTAACGCTAGATAATACAGAGCCACAAAATGAAACATTGAAAAATATTCACAGGGTTGACTTTATCTTTTCCTTATGAAAATGGTTTGAAAAAATATTGCAGACTCTTAATTCATGAGCAAGAAATCTTATTCTTGCTCCAATATTTCGAAAAGATTATGGTGATGTACATCAGTGAAAAGTAAAAACGTTTAACCAGTCGTTCAACCGGATAGCCTTCGGCGCACCGGTTAACTCGTTGTTAGGCTCTTAATCTATTATAATCTTACTCTTTTTAGGTCAAATTCTCCACAGTTGCGGGGTAGTTCATTAATTGCAATTCCGAAAATCCTTAAATTATAGATTTTGGGTCAATATTTTGTATTATTTTAAAATGTTATTATAATATAAAAAAGAGGAAAATTATGCTGCGTTTAGCGGAAATTTGGGAAATTGCACAAAATAGAATGATAAAGCATCAATGGGTAGCTTTAGAAGGAATATATGAACTTGTAAGACAATACAGCCGATTAGACGAAGATGATTTTGAACCTCAATCCAGATATTCCTAAATGGAAAAGAACTGTCAGAAATGTATTACAATATCGGAAAAAAACGGGTGAAATTGAGTGGGACGGCGATGCCCATTATTTACTGGGAGATGAGGAAATTATTATGATATCAATTAACGCATCCGAGGCACAATCAAAATTGCATGATTTAATTGAAGAGACTGGCTTATCACATAAACCGGTTATAATTTCAGGAAACAAATCAAATGCTGTTTTAATTTCCGAAGATGACTGGGAATCAATTCAGGAAACTTCTTGTATCTGCTTTCTATACCGAATATGCGTGAATCAACCTTTATGGATGAAAACTCCTGTAAAAGAATGCACAACGGAACTGACTGGTAAATGGGAATTGGTTTATACAAAAACAGGCTCAAAAGATGCAAAAAAAATTATCTTCAGCCGGTCTTCGTCCAAAGGCAGAAAAGTTGCTGAAAATTCTGGAAAAGAAAATCCATGGCAAAAGCCACCCTCTTACGAAAACTTGTTGGTGATTTAGTTGGAGCTTACCCAGGCGAATTAATATACAGCACTGTTTAGTCTATCAGATTGTCGAAGAAGAGAATGTAGTCAAAATAATCTGAATGTGGTCACATTATGACAAAATAAGAGCCTAACGACAGCGGATTTGCGGGGTGGCGACTGCAGGGAGCCCACCCCGCAAATCCGCTTAGCTCTACGTTATGCTCTCAATGCACTCACATAATGAGCGGTTGATGGCTTATAACGGAGTGGCTATGGCGGCATCGAATAAGAGCGCTTGCAACACAGGCACGTTCAGCAATTAATAAATGGGCTTTTGGGTTTTGCAGGTGTTGCATGGACTCCTGGTTCACCTTTGTGATGGCAGCAGGAGATTTGGCAATAGTTCAGCAGGTCGGGGCAATTTTTGGTGTTACTTGGGTGAAACTGAGGCTGCCGCTGTATTTGCATTAGTTGCGGCACCGTTAATCGGCAGTAAAATTGCACATACTGTTCCTGACTTTATTCCTGTTATAGGATGGACAGCCAAATCAGCAGTAGCAGGCGGGGTTGCCAAAGTCGGGAGGAAGATTCGATTGCCCACTTTAATGACTGTTCGCCTCTGCCTGAATAATAAAAAGAAATAGCAGAATACGGGGCAGGCTTTACAGCCTGCCATCCCATGAATTATAAATAATGAGGATATCATGGCGGAATTGTCAACGATAACAGCAAAAATAGATCCGAAATTAAAAGCGGAAGCTGAGAGTATTTTTCATGAGATGAATCTGTCGTTAAATGAAGCGATAAATCTTTTTTTTTGTTCAGGTGAAATATTGCAGAGCTTTGCCGTTCGAGTCAGAAATACCCAATGAAGAAACCGTCAGATAATAAATGAGGCAAGAAAAGGGATCGGACTGGTTGTATGAAAATGAAGATGATATGTTTAAAAAATTGGGAATATAATACTGAGACCGGTTTATTCAAAAACGATTCGCCAGAGATGTCAGAAGAATTGTCAGACGTGGAAAAGATACTGAAAAATTAAAGAAAATTATTGCTATGCTTATCCGTGAGGAAAAATTGATGAACGGTACAAAATCAATTGCTTTTACTGATCAGCAGAAGATACGTGGGTATCAGTTAAGGGCATGGCAGACCGATTCAGCGAAGTGATCCTCGCGCAACTGGCCTGCCTGTCCAATTGCGCATTGAGCAACCTGTATGAACTATGAAATATTTAATATCTTTAATCACTTGTCGGCAGGGCATCAGCCAGTGGACATTGTCGGCAATGAGTGCTGAGATTTACAAGCCCCGTCCACTGCTGCGCATCATTAGTGGTTTACAACAACATGATGCACAAGTGCTGCCCGGCCTTACTGCCGCCTGGGGTTTTGCACAGGTAATCGAGGCCGATGCCAATATACAGTGCTGTCTGATACAGTGGGTATGATGCCCGACGCTATTGACCAATATGGAGCGGCTGGGAATTGCTCCGGAAGTCAATCAGTGCTGTTGTGCTGTCCCATATTCATGGAGATCATACCGGCGGACTTGACGCTTTTCTCGCGGCCAGCCTGATGACGGTCTATATGCCCCAGTCTTTTCTCGCAGCGTTTCGCAGTTCCGTGGAGAAGCGGGGGCGCCTGTCGATCTTGTGAGCGGCCTCGGCACCTGTTTGCAAATCTGTATTCCACCGGTGAGATAGAGGGCACTGTCGAGCAGGCGCTGATTGCAGACACGGCATCGGGTCTGGCAGTGATTACCGGTGGCGCCATCCGGGTATTGTTGACATAAGCTGTGCCGCGCGCAGGTATCTGAAGAAAGATGTTTATCTGATTATGGGCGGATTTCACCGCTCGGCAGTTCCTGGAGCAGATCCAGCACTGTCGCGGAGCTGCGTCAGATCGGCGCGCGCAGGGTGGCCCCAGCCACTGCACCGGCGATGCCGCTGTCGTTGTCCTGCGATAACCGGGCAGGGGACTTCATCGAAGGCGTACAGGAGCAGTCATCAATGTTCCCGAGCCCAAAATATGAAGGGACGGAAGTCTCGCCCCTTTTCCTGTGATTTCAATTTCACAGAAAAACCGGATTTTTTTTAGAAAATCCGGTTTGTTGCAGAGATCACAGATTCGTAATTATAAAGCAGCAGGTGAATTATGTCAGAATTGAGAACCGGTCAAATGAAAATATTACAATCTTTTTTCTCATTTTTATGATTTGTTTGTAAAACTGCATTCCCATAATTACGAGAAGAACCGCAGGTTTTTGGTTGATTCCGCTCTGCTGGAAAACAAAGCTCCCAGAGTCTTGATGTTCACAGGCACAGGTTCTGTGATTCTTTTTTTGCAGAGCCGTTTCGATATTTTGGCAGTCGGACATGATTTTTCACATGGCATGCTGCGCAAGCGTGCATATGAAAAAGATTTGTCTGACAGACTGATTTTGATTGAGGGAAATGCTGCTGCTTTGCCATTTGAAGAGAATACATCTGATGCTGTCTGGTTGCTCCCATGCCCTGTATGAATTGAAAGGTCAGGATCGAAAAAACGCGCTTGGAAAATGAAACGGGTGGTAAAATTAAATGGACGGGCATTAATCATGGAGCATGAAGTCCCGCACAATTTGTTTGTAAAATTACTTTTTCATATCAGGATGTCAATGATGGGATCAAAAGATGCGCGGAATCTCTGGAAACAGACATATCGCCCTTAAGGAAATTTTCTTATATTTTGTTATTGCACACAAAACAGGCAAAAGCAACTGCTTGTTTGTCAAAAATGACACAATACGTAAATTTGATACGTTTCATAATATTGTCAATTTATACTGATTCTTAAAACATTTCGAGGGAACTCTCCCGGACTCCGAAATCAATTTGATATAATTTAAATTAAAGCCGCGAATGACACGAACTGCACAGACCGCAATTCGTGTCATTCGTGCATCTGTTAGTTGTGCTGTCAGGTGATTTCTGAAAATGAATGTCCCTGTTCAGTCATCTGAAAGATTTGGCAACTTTTGAAAAGTTGTCAAATCCGGGATGTTCTTTCCGGAAATCACCTTAACTCTTATGAGTAATTCTGAAAAAGCACAGTGCCTTTGGCAACAAATTCCACATCTCCGTCATTGAAAAGCAGAAGAAGAGAAACACGGGGAAGCGCTTGAAAATCAACATTGACATGATGCAGCAACTGTCAGTTTTTCCGCAGTCGTCTGTGCAGAAAACCGCTCCGCTTAATTTCTGCACTCCTCCGGATCAGATGCAAACTGTATTAAATCAATGGAGAATCGGTATTACTCTTGCCTGATCCGTTTGAGCCAATCAGGATCTTCAGATTGCACAGGGCAGAACCATCTTCCATTGACAGATTTTTGTAATTTTTTGTCTTAACCATTTGTAATGTCATCTTTCCCAAATCTGCACCTCACTTTCTCATTCGTTAATTTTTCAAATTGAAAATGCGAATTGAGAGTTGACTTTGAATAAGATTTGACAACCAAAAAGTTGTCAACTGCAGTCGTTTTATAACAATCTGTTTTGAGCCAGTCTGACATTTTTGACTCTTAATTGCATTGAAAAGTATCAACATATTGATATTCAGATAATCTTCATCTCCGAATATCCAGAGGAACATTCCTGCTAAAATCAATTTCGCAACCTTTTGTAAATGTTCTGTCAAATCAGATACCTAAAAGCATGAATTCCCGTTGGGCAGTTTATCATCGATTTCCGAATGGGCGGAAAGAAAGGTTTTCAGTTCTAGGCAAGTGCGGTTGAGTTTCCGATTATCTTTTTACCCGTTTTCCGCTTCTGCGCAATGATACCGCCAAACATGGATAATGGGCGCATCCCAGAATCAAAGTGTCCATCTGCCGGACTTTGAGGGATGTACATATTTTTTGATGATCCGCTGGTTTCCGGCCGTCTGGACAATCCTCCTCAATCAGATAAGACAGAAGCGGCGATGGAAAAATGCACTTTGGCATTTGGGTTGATCCTCTCGAATTTTCTTTTCACAGATTCGCTTTCCGCAACTGCACGGGACAGAGAATGCCGATTTGCCCTTTGCGGGATTTCTGCACTGCAAGAGCAGCAGCCGGAGAGATGGCATCCAGCACCGGAATGCTGAATTTCTCCCCGGCCAGTGCTGCTGCCATGCAGTGGCAGGAAATGACAATGATTTCTGCACCCTGTTCCCGGAGAAATGCAATTCCCTCCTGTGCATACTTTTTGATCAGAGGCAGACTTTTATTGTCATAGGGACTGCGGGCAGTGTCACCGTAATACATTTTGTCATATTCCGGCAGCAGATCCTCCATATGCCGGGCCACTGTAAGTCCCCCGATTCCGGAATCCAGATGCCGATCATGATTTTCCCGCCTGTTTTCCATTTCCCTGCGCACAGGCAAGAATCATATCATCCGGCACATCAGTTCGCATTCCGGGACAGGAACCTGCCATCATCCGCCAGTTGTTCACATCTGTCAGCACACTTTGGATAAAGGGCCAGGCTTTGCACATGCGGGGTTTTACCGGATGAATGGTGCAGATTTTCTCTTTCCAGAAAACGCAGTATCCGCTCTGCGCCAGAACCGGTCTGGAACCGGACATGCGGCAGTATTTCTCCGCAAATGGCAGGGTCTGTGCCGATATGGCAATGGCCTGTATACTTGTGTCACATAGGTTCCGCCGTATCCTTTGCAGCATTCGCCGCACTGTTTGCATTCAAAGATGGCACAACCGTCCAAACATCCTTTGTATCAGATGACATGCCGGGTTTCCATTGCCTTTCTCAGGGTTGCCTGATCCACATACCGGAGTTCCCCGCCTAAAGGAACTCCGGATGCAATGCGCGTGACTTTTACCGGATGACCGTTGAGCCGCGAGGAAATATACGCGGCTGTGGACTCTCCCTCGGTATTGGTTCCGGTTGCCAGCACAATCTCTTTGACTTTCCTCGCTTAACTGTCCCAGCAGTTCCCGGATGCGGAGCTGTCATCCATGGCCCAATGCGCCATCCATAGGCGAGAGCAGACCGTGAAGAATGTGGTATCTGCCGAAATATGCCCCGGATTTTTCAATCGCGGCCATTTCATCCACATCGCCCACCACGCACAGCAGGGAAGCATCCCGCGCGGGATTGCTGCAAATCCGGCAGATATCCGTGTCACTGAGAGCAAAACAGATGGAACACAGCCGGGATTTTTCCTTCATGTGCAAAATCGCTGCTGCCAGTTCCTCTGCCTCCCGCGGCTGTGCGCGGAGCAGATGCAGGGTCAGTCGTTCCGCTGTTTTTTCCCCAATGCCCGGCAGCCGGGTGAATGCCTTGACAAGATGCAGCACAGAGGCCGGATAATGACTCATTTTCCGCCTCTTACATCAGTCCAGGAATGTTCATGCCCGCAGGAACCAGCCGGCTCATTTTTTCCGAAACCATCTGCTGGGATTTGGTCAAAGCGTCATTGACTGCCGCGAGCAGCAGATCCTGCAGCATTTCCACATCTTCGGGGTCAACCACTTCCTTTTCCACCTGAATGGAAACAATCTGCTGTTTGCCGTTGGCAACCACTTTGACCATGCCTCCGCCTGCTGTGGTTTCCACAGTTTCATTGCCCAGTTCCTCCTGCAGTTTGAGCATTTTGGACTGCAGTTTCTGAGCCTGCTTCATCATGTTTCCCATGCCGCCTTTCATCATCACACCTCCTACAGAATTTTCACATCCACGAGCCTGCCGTCAAAAATTTCCAGAGCGGCCGCAATCAAAGGATGATTGACAGCCTCCTGTCTGACGCGCTGGACGCGGGAGACTTCTTCCTGTTTATTGTTTGTCTGTGCCACACCGGCAGAGACAGACACATTCATTTTCCGACCAAAAAACTGTTCACATGCATCCCGGATTGCGTCCAGATTCTTTTCTATCTGCTTCTGCTGAAAGCCGTTGCCCTCTGTTTCCAGTTCCACAGTATCCTGTGCCAGATCTTTGAGACTGCATTTTCCCAGACAGGAACACAGAGAAGGGGAGCGGGCAGCAAGAATTCCCCTGAGTTTCTCCCAGGTTTTTTCCAAAGGTTCATCGGCCTGATAAACCGCTTTGACAGCAGATTCCTCTGCATCCGATTTTTCTTCCGCCTGCGTTTCCGCAGGGGCAGGAACTTCCGGAACTGCGGATGTTTCTGCTTTGCGGGGCTCTGTCTCCTGAACTTTGGGAACCGGGGATTCCGGAACAGGAGATGGCCCAGTGCGCTTTTCCGCGTCACGGGGCTTTGTCTCCTGCGGTTTCGGAAAAGCCACACGGTAAGACACGGATTCCCGCACTGCAGCCACAGCAGGTTCGGGTCTTGGGAAATCCGCGGGGCCGTCATACACCCCTTTGCTCAGTTTGTCCAGTTTTTCAATAAGTGTCTCAATGGGCAGAGCCGGACGGATCTGAAATACCCGGATAAACGCCATTTCCATGGCCAGCCGGGGCTGTGTGGAATAGCGGATGGCACTTTCCTCTTTGCACAGAGCGTCCAGAATCTGGCTTAAAAACACTTCAGACACATCTTTCACCTGTTCACTCATCAGCGCGATTTCATGTGATGGAACATCCACAAGTTTATCCACTTTTCTGCCCATGCGCACCACCAGCAGATTCCGGAAATGTTCCGCAAGGGAAGCGTAGAGTTCCTTGATATTATGACCCTGATCATAAATATCTTCGATAATGCCCAGTATTTCGGGCAAATCCGAGCGCAGCACGGCAGCGGACATCTCAAACAGAATCTTGCGATCCACCACGCCCAGCAGATCCAGCACCTGCTCGTGGCTGATGCCTTCGGGAGAGCCGGACATGACCTGATCCAGCAGACTGAGCGCATCGCGCATGCTTCCGCCGGATTCCCGCGCAATAATGCCCAGACTTTCCCTTGTGATGCTGATGCCTTCCTTTTTGCACAGGGCATCCATGTGATTGCAGATGTCATCCAGATCAATGCGCCGCAGATCATGACGCTGACACCGGGAAAGTATGGTGATGGGAATTTTATGCGGTTCGGTGGTGGCAAAAAAGAAGAGAATATGCGCGGGCGGCTCTTCCAGGGTTTTGAGAAGCGCATTGAAGGCCGCAGTGCTGAGCATGTGAACTTCGTCAATGATATAGATTTTGTACCGGCTGTGCGCGGGCATGTACCGGATATTTTCCCGCAGATCCCGGATATGATCCACGCCGTTGTTGGATGCGCCGTCTATTTCAAACACATCCGCCGCGCTGCCCGAAGTGATTTCCGTGCAGGATCGGCATTGGTTGCAGGGCGCGGGCGTGGGGCCATGCTCGCAGTTCATGGCTTTTGCCAGAATTCTTGCAATCGTGGTTTTTCCTGTTCCCCTGGGGCCGGAAAAGAGAATGGCATGGGCCACCCTGCCTGCGGAAATGGCATTGCTCAGGGTGCGGGTGACGTGTTCCTGCTCCACCACATCAGCAAAGGTCTGGGGCCGGTATTTTCTTGCAAGAACGAGATAGGACATAGTTATTCCTTTGAAATCACTTTCTGTTTATTTCCCGGATTCATTCAATTATTTGATTTTTTTTCTGTAGCGGCAATGAGGAATTGCGGTCTATCTGAACATCGCTCTTGCCTGAGTGTCTGACCAGTCTTTTAATTGTCTGTACAAATTTGTTTCCTGAAAATCCTCAAACCGGTAGGCAATGCGAAATTCTTTGCTGATTTGCGCATCGTTTACCCCTTTGTTGGAATCAGAATTGACACAGAGAGCAAATGCTTTCTGAAAATCATGCCCGTTGCACAGATTCAGAAAATATGAAACATCCTTTATTTTCAATCTGATCTCTTCCCTTAACATCTCTCTCTTTGTGTTTGGAGATCTTTTCATCATTTCATTCAGACACTTTTCTTCATCAAGAGAAAGATTTTTCCCATCATAAAAATTCCCAAAACCAAGTCCTTTGAAATTCAATTCCAAATTTTCAGAATTATTCATCCATCTGACTCCACCGATAAAAGCAATTGATTTTAAAATTTTTTCCCGCAAAAGCAAAGGATTTTTCTCTTTCCTCAGATATTCTGCGGCAACAGCATGATATGCCTTGTCACATGCAAGAAGCATCATTTCCGAATCATGAAAATCCGTAAGAAAAATATTTCTGCCTGTCTCTCTTTTTCCTTCCAAATGCAAAAAATCAGCATCTCTGATACCAAGAACCCGATCTGTTTCTTTCAGCAGTTCTGCCACAGCCTCCAGCAGACGGTTCACGCCACCGTAAGAAATTTCAATTTCAACATGATGACCGTTTATCAGCTTTGAAAACAATTTCTGATCTGTTTCCCCCTCAACAACAATCCATATTTTATCTGCACCGGACGGATGCCTTAACTGAAGGCGTATGGAGCCGACAACATCTTCCTTCCTGAGAAAATCTTTCATGTTCATTTTGCATTTTCTCCGGACAAATCCCAAAGATCCACCACCAAATCCCAGTGTTCCCCAATAATCTGGGGAGAATGCGTTGCTGTAATCACTGTTATTTTTTGCAGTTTAATGATATTCAGCAAATCATTGATAAGCTCTTTTTGCCATGCAACATGAAGCGAAATTTCAGGTTCATCAATCAGCACTAGCGTATTGGGGCCGACCCTGAAAAGCAGTTCATACAGCAAGACCACTTCCTGCTGTTCACCCGAAGACAAATCTGTTAAGGAAAGTTCTTTTCCGTCTTCTGTTTTAAACCTGAAACCAAAGTCCGGAGAAATCTCAAGCTGCTTAAATACAAAACGCCTTTCATTCAAAATAGTGGAAAATATTTCAAGTTTTTTCAGAATATCATCAAAAACAGCGAGTTTCTTTTCCGTATCATTGAGATAGACAAGAAGAGCTTTGGCATTTTCCGGTTTAAAAGAAGTGTGACTGTCTTCTTTTACAGCAGAAAGACCGTATAAACTCAAAGAGTTTTGTTTTTCCTTTATAACATTGTATCTTTGGTTAAACTCATCCTCACTGACCTGACCGGTTTCATCAAATAAGCGTCTGGGAAAACTGCTGTCAAGTTCCTGACCAATTTTGGAGGCATATGCAAGAATATCCTTAATTTTTTTGGATAATTCTTTTGCATATTCTTCAATTGTGCTGCTGAAATCTCTCATTTCTTCTTCATAATCATACGGCACATATCTTTTTCTGGTTACACTGACTTTTCTGATAAGCCGTTGTTCTCTGATAAGATATACATCAACAAATTCAGTAGTTGTTTTTTATAATGTTTGGTTTTGAATGTCATGATCAAATTGGTTGATCATCTCTTCTGTTGTGTAAAAACTGCCTGTCCTTCTTATCGAGCCAACGGTTCTCATCTACCTGCGTATATGGCGAACCTCCAAGCAATCGTCTGATCTCTTTAGGTATAACAGCATCTTTCTTCAGAATTGGGAATTTTTGATTTCTCCGGAATTGAATTTCAAGTTTATCATTTTCTGTTTTTGTCAGTCTGATTTCACCTTTTTCCTGCGTCAGAACAACCTCTGCAAACGGCAACTGAAAAAAGAAAGCCAGATTTTTGACTGCAAAGGCATGAATAATTTTTAAAATGGTTGTTTTGCCGTATCCGCATTGGTCCAGTCAAAATTGTAATGCCTTTTTCCCTGAGTTCCAATTATAATTGAACTTGTTGAAAAGATTTTTGATTTTAATTTTTTTTCAGCATTGTAAACCTCTCGCTGTATAAGCAATAAGTAAGCCAAAATAAATTTTCGGATACAAGATGTTCGGAAAAATCCGGTTGTTCCGAAAAACCGGATTTTTTTGAATGCACGAAAAATTTCCTTTACCTGCTTAAATTTCAGTTATTCCTCTTTCTCCATACATAAACACATTTCCTTAACACTTCCCTGCCATGAATCCCCATCTGCTGACTGCTGCTGCCTTTTCCGTTTGGCAAACCAGTATGTTTTCAACAGCAACTCTATGTTCTGCTATTTCGGAAAGAATCAGATCAGCAGACACCCCTGCTCCGGCATAGCGCACATTGTCATT
The DNA here is from genome assembly GCA_041390465.1 of Desulfobacterales bacterium. GTDB lineage: Bacteria > Desulfobacterota > Desulfobacteria > Desulfobacterales > Desulfococcaceae > JAABRU01. The sequence goes on from JAWKPW010000007.1 coordinate 87,785, forward strand.
GACCATGAACATGACCCCGCCATTTTTCAGGATTCTGGAGCATTCCTGAATGACGCAGGCCAGTTCATAAAAATATCCTTTGACCATGCGGGGAATGCCGCTGTTGTTCAACTCTTTGATCTTTTTTCTGTATTCCAGATATTCTGCAACTCAATTGCAGCCGGTTGTTTTTACATGCGTTATGGCTTTGACCATGTTTGTTGAACAGCAGCAGATCCTTGTCTGCGCCCAATCAGTAACCGAGCATTTTCTGCCGCAGATCAACCACCTCGTCTTTGAATACCCATTATGCATGTCCTGTATTAGTTGTAATTCTTGTGTAATCATAGCGGTTGCAGTACGGGAGAGGTTATCACAGCCTGATATTTTGCATTTCCAGACCGCGCAATATGCAGACAGGAACCGGAATACAGATTGATATTTCCGGCAGCCACATTTTTTTTACCAGTATTTGGAAAAAGTCCGCATTGGATATTTACTGCCAATATCATTGAGAATTTCGATCCGGCTTGGATACAAGGGCATCGCAAACAGAATAAATTGTGCCTTTGTTGAATATTTTTTTCCCGATTCTTCTGCTCCGCGGTAATCCCAACGCAGATACTGTCCGTCCTTGCGGGTATAACTCTCACTGATCCAGAATGCTGTCAGGCAGCGAACAATATTTGCCGAACATTCTCTGTTCTTCTTTTATGACAGTCAGATACTGGAATACAAATCTTTCTGTCTTTTCCCCGGATATGCTCCGGCAGTGATTCTCAGACTGTTTATTTTTTCCTCAGAAAAATTTGCATTTTTTCCCAGGATGGTTGTCTTCCAAAATACAATTCTGCTGATTTCATTTTGTTCCAGCCTGTCTGCCGTGATTCTGCTTTTGACAATCTGCTGTCCCAATGGCAGAAGTTCAATGCCTTCGGAATCATAACTCATTTCAGATGCGGCAAACAATGCAGTGCCGGAACCGGCAAAGGGATCAAATACAATGCCTTTGGGGATATGGTATTCTGACAGCAGATATTTCACCAACTCACAGGAAAAGGCTTCCTTGTATTTGTACCATCTGTATGCAGACAGGCTTTTGTTTGCCTGAAAACTCACAATCTGCCGGTTGATGTTGTTATCTGTTTTTATGACAGATTCAAAGCGGTTGTATGCCTCTTTATCCGCAGTGGCGATAGTTTTCAGATAACGCTCTGTATTCTTGTCCTGTTTTTCCATAAGAAGCAGACCGTCACTGATTCCGGTGTCATTCCCTGTTTGTTTTGCGTATAAATTCATGTGCATTTTTCAAAAATGTCTGCTATAAAAAAATAACATTTTGTATTTTTTGATAAAAAATTCAATTGCCAAACTGAAAGAGAATGCAGCAAACTTTCAGTTCGGCATCCCGGAAGTTCGTGAGAAACAGGATCACTGCCATCAGAATCATTTCAACATTTGAATAATCATGGTGGGCAGAAGACACTCCCTGTCCCTTTCGATGAGAGAACTGTTTCATGATGCTTTGAATCCCAAATTGATCATATAACAGAGACTCAGGGCATCAGCAGCAGATCTTCGGGTTCCGGCCCTTTTCCGCTTTTCAGGGTGCACACGGCAAAATCTTCCCCAAAAAGCTGTTTCACTGCAAGCAGCCCCTTGACTTCTCCGGGAATCCATCCCGCAGGCATACCAATGGGACTTTGGATGACTTTGCCGGGAGAAATCACCTGCAGTTCCTGACCGTTTTTCAGTCCTGTGCGGCTTCCGGCAGAAACATACCATTCGCCTTTGTCCGAAGAAAAGGCACGGCAGAACCAAGGCATGATTTGGCTTTTTTTCACAGCAAAATCAAAAACTTCATGCAGAATTGCAGTAATGGCCGCATCCGTATCTTTGCCCGCCAGAGGCAGATCAATTTCCATGGTGGGATAACGGAACAGCAGCCCTGCATCCACCACGCCAATCCGGGTTTTGATATTTCCGGATTTATTTTTGGGCAGATCAAAGGTTTCCATCAGCACCAGCATACGCACGCCCGGATAAAGACTCAGGGCAGCGGAAAGACATTGCAGATCCCGTTGAGGACATGCGGATCGGGACATGACTTCCTCGATTTTCTCCCGGTCAGCGGAAATAACAGCAAGATTCCGGACGGCTTCGGGCAAAGCCTGCAGGATTTTCTGTGCGGTGTCCGGGGCTATTTTTTCCTTATCCATAATAAGACCGGTTTTTACGGGAAAGGAAATTTCTGCTTTTTTATTCGTCACCGGAACAGGAGAAACCGGGGAGGGCGGTGCAGAAGTGCTTTCCGCAACAGAAACAGCGGAAGATGGGGTCTGTCTGACAACTGTTTCCGCTTTTGGCACAGGCTGCTGTGTGTCTGTCTGCACAGACTTGGCATCTGTTTTCTTTTCTGATTTTTTGGAAAAAAGTTTGCCCAGATCCCTGGAAGGTTTCTGATCTCTTTCCCGGAAATAATCTCCGGAAAGCTGAAAAGGCTGATCCACAGTCATCTGCCGCACTTCATCTGCGGAATATTTCTGCCCCTCTTTTTTTTCCGTGCTGACAATATCCGGCAGGGGACCGCAGCCCCAGAGAATGCCCAGCGTCAGCACCGGGGCCAGCCATTTTTTCATAATCATCTGATTCATCATAATATCCTTTCTGTCTGTATTAGCGTTTTATTATAACTTTTAGCGCATATTTTCTGCCACAAAGACATGAAGCAGAGAAGTCTCACAAATCATGTTTTTCGTTTTGTATCTCAGCCTCTTTGTGGCAAATATTTTAAATGCCGTTTAACATGTTTGCCTGCAAAGAACAAGATTTCTTTGACTGTCCCAAACAGGAAGGAGCAGAAATGCTGTTACTTATCTGTGATTTTTTTTTGAAAGCCCGTTTCCGGTCATATATCCGGAATAACAATGTTACTTTTTTATTTATTTGAAATAATTTGTAATATAAAAAATATTCAGGACAGATATTTTTTTTCTTGACATTCATTATCAGATTTAATAAAAGAGAGAGTAACAATGTTCTTTAAGGATTCGGCAATATTCCGGATCTTTAAAAAATACATTGTATAATCAAATTGTTAAGATTTAATTTATCTGTAACGTGATTATTTTTTACCTGCCCCAATTCTGTTCCGGGAAATATATTTATAAAATATATCTTGTATTTTTAATAAATTAAAAATGTCACCTTTTTTTTATACCATGTATCAGAACAGGCATTCAGTAACCATGTTAGACGGACTCAAACCTGACGTTCAGGAACGGCTGGAATCTGCGGTACTGGAAATCTTCTCCAACTCGGATTTCCACAAGGCCAGCATCCGGGATGTTGCCAAAAAAGCTGGGGTCAGTTTCAGCACTATCTACAACCATTTCGGGAGCAAGGAACGTCTGGTGTTTGCTTTTGTGGACATCTGGATGGGCAAGCTCACGGACCGGATTGTGGATCATCTGCAGGGTATTGAAGACCTGAAAGAAAAACTCCGCAAGGTCTTCTGGCTGCAGGTGGATTATTATGAACGGCATCCCGGACTCGGACGCATCCTTTTTATGACCCTGCCCATGCAGACCTGGATGGTGGATGAAACCTTCCGGCAGAGAAAAATGATTGATCTGCTGGTCAATGTTCTGCGACAGGGGCAGAAGGAGGGTATCCTTCGCTCTGATGTGCGTGCCGGAACTTTGCTGGATTTTATCATGGGCTTTGTGCAGCGTTCCTTTTTCATGTGGATTCTGCGCGGTCAGAAACAAAGCATGGCAGAGCAGGCCAACACCATGTTTGAAATGGTGTGGCGGGGCATGGTCAATCCGAATTACAGAAACGGAGGTTCAACTGCAGGAAGATAGTTTTTATAAAGACATATTGCAAACACATTAAAAAAGGAGAGAAAAAAATGAAAATACTCAAAATCGATCATCTGGGAATCGCGGTCAACAGCATTGAAAAAGGAAAAAATTTCTGGTCTGATGTTCTGGGACTGCACTTTGAAGGCGCAGAAACTGTGCAGGAACAGAAAGTCACCACAGCCTTTTTCCCGGTGGGGGAAAGCGAAGTGGAACTGCTGGAATCCACTGCTCCGGACGGGCCGGTTGCCAAATTCATTGAGAAAAAAGGCGAGGGTTTTCAGCATGTGGCCTTCCGTGTGGAAAACATTGACGAGGCTCTGGAAGAACTGAAAGCCAAAGGCATTCAGCTCATTGACCAGAAACCCCGCATCGGCGCGGGCGGAGCCAAGATTGCATTTCTGCATCCCAAAGCAACCGGCGGCGTGCTGGTGGAACTGTGTCAGAGAGGATAATTTTTTTGTTGATAATGAATGTTTCATATTAAATTAATATGAAACATTCATCACTCCCAATTCAGCATTCAACATTCAGCATTTTTACAAGGAGCAGTGTCAATGTCAGAACATCCGAAAAAACAGAAATGGGCAGAACTTGCCACCAAGCAGATGAAGGGAAAATCGCCGGACACTTTGGACTGGATGACGCCGGAAGGCATCAAGGTCAAGGCCCTTTACACTGCCGAAGACATTGAAGGCATGGAATGTGTCAACACCCTGCCCGGTCTGCCGCCGTATGTGCGCGGGCCTATGGCCACCATGTATGCAGGCAGGCCCTGGACCATCCGCCAGTATGCAGGTTTTTCCACAGCCAAAGAATCCAACGCGTTTTACAGAAAAAATCTCGCGGCAGGTCAGATGGGCCTTTCCGTTGCCTTTGACCTTGCCACGCACAGAGGCTATGACTCTGACCATCCAAGAGTTTCCGGTGACATCGGCAAGGCTGGGGTCGCAATTGACTCTGTGGAAGACATGAAAATCCTGTTTGACAGCATTCCTCTGGACAAAATGTCGGTTTCCATGACCATGAACGGAGCGGTCATTCCCATTCTGGCCGGTTATATTGTGGCAGCAGAGGAGCAGGGCGTAAGCCATGACCAGCTTACCGGAACCATTCAGAATGACATTCTCAAGGAATACCTGACCCGCAACACCTATATTTATCCGCCGGAGCCGTCCATGCGGATTATTTCCGATATCATGGCCTACTGCTCCAAAGAAATGCCCAAATACAACACCATCAGCATCAGCGGTTACCATATGATGGAAGCCGGGGCCAATTCCGTTCTGCAGACTGCATTCACGCTGGCTGACGGCATTGAATACATCCGTGCCGCCCTGAATTCCGGCATGGATATTGACACCTTTGCCCCCCGGCTGTCCTTTTTCTTCGGCATTGGCATGAATTTTTTCATGGATATTGCCATGCTGCGCGCGGCCCGTTTCCTCTGGCATCGGATTGTGAGCAAATACAATCCCAAAAAGCCTCAGTCTGCGATGCTGCGCACCCACTGCCAGACATCCGGATGGAGTCTGACCCAGCAGGATCCTTACAACAATGTCATCCGCACCACTTTGGAAGCCCTGTCCGCAGTGCTGGGCGGAACCCAGTCCCTGCATACCAATTCCTTTGACGAGGCTATCGGACTTCCCACAGAATTCTCTGCCCGCATTGCCCGCAACACCCAGATCGTGATTCAGGAAGAATCCCAGGTCTGCCGTGTGGTGGATCCGCTGGGCGGTTCCTATTATGTGGAATCCCTGACCAACAGCATTATTGAGGAAGCCCAGAAGATCATTGATGAAATTGAGGAAATGGGCGGCATGGCAAAAGCCATTGCCACAGGCATGCCGAAAATGCGCATTGAGGAATCCGCAGCCCGCAAACAGGCCCGCATTGATCAGGGGCTGGATGTGATTGTGGGTGTGAACAAATACCAGCTCAAAGATGAAAAAATTGATTTTGAAGTCCGGGAAGTCGGCTCTTCTGTGCGCGATGAGCAGATTGCCCGGCTGAAAGAAATCAAAGCCAAACGGGATAACAAAGCAGTGGAAAAAGCCCTGGCTGATCTCATCAAAGGAGCAGAAGGCAGTGGAAACCTGTTGGAACTGGCGCTGCCTGCTGTTCGCGCACGCGCGACTGTGGGTGAGATTTCCGATGCTCTGGAAAAGGTTTTCGGCCGTTTTGTGGCCACCACACAGTGCATTTCCGGCGCATACGCGTCCGAATATGCCACCTGTGCAGGCAATGCCATTGAATCCCTGCGCAAGCGCACGGAAAACTTTTTGGAAAAACAGGGTCGCCGTCCCAGAATGCTGGTCACCAAAATGGGACAGGACGGCCATGACAGAGGCGTGAAAGTTGTGGCATCTTCCTATGCGGATCTGGGTTTTGATGTGGACATCAGCCCCATGTTCCAGACACCGGAAGAAGCTGCAAAAATGGCCATTGAAAATGATGTGCATATTGTGGGCGCATCCAGTCTGGCCGCAGGACACAAGGCTTTGATTCCCGCGCTGATTGCGGAACTGAAAAAAGTGGGCGGTGAGGATATCATGGTCATCGCGGGCGGCGTGATTCCCCCGGCAGATTACCAGTTCCTCTATGATGCAGGCGTGAAAGCTGTATTCGGTCCCGGAACTTCCATTATTGATTCAGCCAACAAAACCCTGAATCTGCTGGAAGAGAAGTATCTGAAGTAAGCCATCTGTCCGGCCGGGAAGCGGAAACCCGGCCGGGCTTTCTGTAACGGCACGCGGGGCAGGTAATGGTATCTGTCCTGCACGGAAGCTGATTCGCGGGCAGAAGCGGTTTCTGCCCGCCATTCCCCAAAAAACGGAAAAAAATGTACAAAGATCCCCAATATTATGTGCAGGGTGTTCTGGACAGAAACCGGCTCCTGCTGGCCAGAACCATCACTTTGATTGAAAGCGCGCTGCCCGCGCATCAGGAAATGGCAAGAACCATTGTGGATCGGGTGCTGCCATACACCGGCAATGCGGTACGGCTGGGAATCACTGGCGTGCCG
>JAWKPW010000008.1:0-87283 GCA_041390465.1 Desulfobacterales bacterium
TTCAGGTGTCAGGTTTGAGGAAGTAAAAACACTCTCCCCTCTCCTGAGGGAGGGGAATTTCAGAATCAGCCGCTTTGATCCACTGTCCGCTGGAGAATCCGCAAAACCTGAAACATCAGCCGGGAAAAGGGAGAAGTTGTATGCCAATGTACAGACAAATGCTCACGGTCATGAAAAGCAGGGGCGGAGCCTATTCCGGCGCGGACATCCCGGAATTCTATGCTCTGGTGAAAGAACTGTTCACACCGGAAGAGGCACAAGTCAACAATGCACTGGATCGCAAACCTGCCAAAGCCGGAGACATTGCTGCAAAGCTGAACCGAAATGAGGCACAAATCCGTGAAATTCTGGATCAGATGGCGGACAAAGGGCTTTGTGTCAGTTTTACCTCAGGCAATACCCGTTTGTACACGGGTTCTTCCTTTATGCCCGGCATTTTTGAGTTTCAGATGCTCGCGGGCAAATCCGGCCCGCGGGAAATCCGGATTGCCCGGCTGATTCATGAATACAAAGAGGCATGTCACAGAGCAAAACTTGTGCCAAAGCCAGTCTATCCCCTCACCCGTGTCATTCCGGTTGAGAAAAGCATACACGCGGGCAATGTTCTCCGCACCTATGATCAGGTATCCACCTATATTGACAAATATGATGCCATAGCAGTGGGAACCTGCTACTGCCGCCATGCTGCAAAACTTCGGGGTGAGGACACCCATGACATGCCGATGGATGTGTGCATGTGGTTCGGTCATATTGCGGAATACATGGCAGAGCGGCTGGGCGGGAAAATGGTCAGCAGGGCACAGGCCAGGGAAGTGCTGGACAGATCCGAAAAAGCCGGGCTGCTGCATATGAGCCGCAATACTGCTGAAGACATTGATTTTATCTGCAACTGCGACCGATGGCACTGTGAGGTGGTGACACAGGCTCTGAAAAATTCCCGTCCCGGACTGTTTTTCAATTCCGGATTTGAACCCCTGTTTGATGCGGACAAATGCATTTCCTGTGAAACCTGTCTGCACCGCTGTCCGCCCCAGGCCCTGACAATGGGAGCGGATGCGCCTCTGGTGAATCCGGATCTCTGCTTTGGCTGCGGCCTGTGCGCGAGCGGATGCGAACAGAACGCAATCAGCATGAAGACAAAACAGGGAGTTGCGCCCCCGCCCAAAGATGTCAAGGCGCTGGTGGCGCCGCTCTGAAATCTGGCGGATAGGGGAATTCTTACACCAGTTGCAATTTTTTTACCTGATGATTTGTCTTATTGACGTGAGTTCAACATAAACCCTGTTTTGTTGGGGAGGATCAGATCTGCTGGCAGTTTGTTTTTAACCGCAGAGTGACACAGAAGTTTTAACAGAGTCACACAGAGTTTTTTCTGTGTGAAACCCGGATGCAAAAAAAATCAGCCGTTCTGACCGGGTGCATCTGTTTTCAGCAAATTTGTTTTGGTATTAAGACTGTCCACTGAACATTTTTTCAGAAAAAGGAGGCATGATGCAGGTTCCCATGAGTCCTGTCAGATTCTGAAAAGAGCCGTGAAATCCCATTCGGAAAACTGGCTGTCATTGACGGCAGTCTGCGCTTTTCCTATGCCTTCAGGTGCAGAAACACGGTCAACCGTATGGTCTATGCAGTATGCGGATTGGGCATATCCTCCGGGCGGACGTGGTTCTTGATTACAACACCTACCGTTATATGGAACTCTATTTTGCATTTATCCGGACGTGGTCCTGTCCCCTGCTCACCCGGTTGAATGCAGAGGAATATATTCATATTCTGAAGGGATTCCGGAAGCTGAGGCTCTTATTTTTCATGATTTCAAAACCATCGTGGATCAGATCCGGCAAATCCGTCAGTACGCTGAAATATTTTTATATTGCAGACGGCCCGCAGATGCGGAATGATCACGGGAACATACGAAAATCTGATTGACAATGCCCTTAGAAACACCTGCTGATCTGAGCCGGATGATGAAAATGCCATGCTCAATCTTTACTATACCAGCGGAACCACCGGATCCCAAAGGCGTGATGTTTCACTCACCGGAATATCTATGCCAATGCTCCTCAGCACCATCATTTCTTTCAAACTGGAAGATACAGTTCCGGTAATGCCATCGCAACTTGCTTCATCTGCGGACGCGTTATCTGGTCTGTGACCTACCAGGCGCTCATGTGATGCAGCGCCAGTTTGTTCCCAAAACCGTGCTGCAGATCATACAGGATGAAAAAATCACGGCTGCCATGATGGTTCCCACCATGATCAATTTTCTGCTCAATGTGCCGGAACTCGACAGCTATGATCTCAACTCCCTGAAATGGATTATGGTCGGGGGAGCGCCCATGTCTCCGGCCAATGCCGCACGCATGATGGAAAAACTCGGATGTCAGTACATTTCCGGATACGGACTCACCGAAACCACGCCGCTGCTGACTGTGGGCAATCTCAAAGACACGCTCGCGAATGCGGATGAGGCGGAAAAGATGAATTACATCACGCGCACCGGGCTGGAAGTGCCGGGTGTGGATCTCCGCGTGGTGGACAGCAGCGGCAATGACGTACCCCAAGACGGCATCACAGTGGGCGAAATCATTGTCCGGGGCGACAATGTGATGAAAGGTTACTGGAAACTTCCGGATGCCACGGCCGAAGCCATTCGCGACGGTTATTTCCATACCGGAGATCTGGCCACAGTGGATGCCCAGGGCTATGTGCTGATCGTGGATCGGGCAAAGGATATTATCATCAGCGGCGGGGAAAACATCTCCTCTGTGGAAATTGAAAATGTCATTTACAGACATCCGGATGTGCTGGAATGCGCGGTCATTGCTTTTTCTGATGAAAAATGGGGCGAAGTTCCTGCCGCTCTGGTGGTATTAAAGGCAAATGTGCAACTGTCCGAGCAGGAACTGAAAGAATTTTGTCAGGAAAGGCTGGCAAAGTTCAAAATTCCCAAACAGATACACTTTGTTTCCGAACTTCCCAAAACCGGATCAGGAAAGATTCTCAAAGCCCAGCTTCGAAGACATTACAGGAAGTAGGGAAAAGGGGACAGGGAGCAGAGATCAGGGATTAGGGTCAGGAAATCCTTCCCTTAAACATAACCCCAATCCCTAAAACTTTATGGAGTGCAAATCTTATGACACATACACAAATTTTATCAGCCGAGGACAAATCAAGATACAGTGTGCTGAACAGGGAAAATCTTGATTTTCTGATGAACCGTTACAACCGCGTGAACCGATGGGTCATCGCGGACATGATCCGGAGAAGTGCTTATCATTATCCGGACAAAACTGCGGTTATCTTTGGAAACAAATCTCTTACCTATGCAGAGCTGGAGGCCGAAACCAACCGGGTTGCCAATGCGCTCAGGGATCTGGGCGTGGAAAAATATGACCGTGTCGCGATTCTGGCACACAATACCATCCATCATGTGCTGACCTGGCTGGGATGCTGCAAGATCGGCGCAGTGTATCTGGCCATCAATTACCTGCTCAAAGGCAAGGATATTTCCTACTGCATAGACCATTCGGAAAGCAAAGTCTTCATCGTGGAGGACGCACTTTATCCGCTGGTGACAGATGTCCTGAACGACATGAAAACCGTGCGCACCCTGATCTGGTCGGATGATATGGCCGGACAGGCCCCGGCTGATGACAGGTTCCGGAATTTTGAAACCTGGTACAAAGCCTATCCCGCGACAGAACCGGATGCGATCCTGCGGATTGAGGACCCCTGCCAGATGACCTATACCAGCGGCACGGAATCCCTGCCCAAAGGTGTCATCATCAGCAATCAGGCTTTGATGGCCGAATATATGGGTGCAATCATTGACGGAAAATACGAAAGCAGTGACATCAACGTCAATGCTCTGCCCATCTATCACTGCGCGCAGCGGGATGTGTTTATGAATCCGGTATTCTGGGTGGGCGGAACCAATATTCTCATGACGCCGGATATAGGCAATATTCTGAAAACCATTGCCCAGTACCGGGCCACCATGTTTTTTGCCCCGCCCACGGTCTGGATTGGCATGCTGCGCCATCCGGATTTTGACAAGTATGATATTTCCTGCCTGAAAAAATGCTATTACGGCGCGTCCATCATGCCTGTGGAAGTGCTCAAGGAAATGCTGGAACGTCTGCCGGGCGCGGGGGTTTACAATTACTACGGTCAGACAGAACTGGCTCCCTATCACACAGTTCTGAAAGCTGAAGATGCGATGAGCAAACTGGGTTCCGCTGGCATGGCCGGTCTGAACATGGAAACCCGGATAGAGGATGATTTCGGAGCTGCTGTGGAGGTTTCCGGCATTCCGGGAGAAATCTGCGGCAAAGGACCTCATGCTCTGATTATGTATTTCAAGGAACCGGAAAAAACCGAGGATGTCATGCGCGGCGGCTGGTTCCATTCCGGCGACATCGGCATTCTGGATGAAGACCGCTATATTTCGGTCGTGGACCGTAAGAAAGATATGATCAAAACCGGAGGGGAAAATGTCTCCACCCGTGAGGTTGAGGAAGTCATTTATCTGGATAAACGGGTGGAGGAAGTCGCTGTTATCGGAGTGGATGATCCCAAATGGGTGGAGGCCGTGACTGCGGTTGTTGTACCCCGCAAAGGGGAACAAATCACGGAAGAGGAGATCATTGCCCTGTGCCGCAAACATCTGGCCGGGTTCAAGGTTCCCAAAAAGGTCATTTTTCTGGATGCGCTGCCCAAAACGCCCACAGGAAAAATCCTCAAGCGGGAAATGCGCAGGACTTACAAAGACATCATTTCAAAAGCATAACTGCTTTGTAAAAAAATTCTTTCATACAACATAAGTGGAATCGGCATCCTGCCGGTTCCACATTTTTTTTGGGGCCCAAAAACTGATCTTTTCACAAGGGCGGGCTTCAGGTTCTGCTGATATTTTAATAACCCCCTGAATTTACTGAAACCGATCCTGCCGCAATGAACCCGGATGAACAGTTCCGGCAGGATTTGACAAGTTTTCAAAACTTGTCAAATCTTCATTCCCGCAGCCGGTTCTGAAATGTCAACAGAACCCGGTGTTTCATCAGTTGCCGGACAAATCGCTGAGCAGGAAACATCTGCACATTTTCCTGGTTGTCTGCAAAACTCCTGCCCATATGACTGTTTCCGCGGATTATGTCTTTTTTTCCCCGCAGTCCCCTGAAGCGGAACAGGAGGTGCATCCGCACCCGCAGGTTCCTCCCTTTTTTGTGCCTGCATAAAAAAATTTTGCAATATAAACAACTGCTATGCCCACAATCACTGCCACAGTCACTGTTTCCATTTTCTCACCCCTCTGATGAACTTTCTGTTATGAAAAACCGGATTTTTTCCGAAAAATCCGGTTTTTTTGGTAAATGAAAATTTCCTTCTGCGTATCTGTCTCTGCCACAGTAATACGCAGAGGCAGGGAAAGCAAGAAAAATCCGAAATATTTTTGCCATGACAAAAAATATGCGTTATGACATATTTTTTCAAAAGTTTATCTTGTGTTGACGCAATGTGCGGAACATGATAATATTATTTTTTTAATCCAAAAACTTATAACCGGAATCCGGCTTTCCGCATCCGAAATTGCCGGATTCCTTTGCACGGAGGTATAAAAAAATGGCAATGCTTGATCTTGCGGTGGATGAAAATGTGGCCCTTGTCACCCTCAACAGCGGTGAAAACCGCTTCAATCCGGATTTTCTGAATGCGGTTATCGGAACATTGGATGAAATTGAAAAAAAGACAGATGCCCAGACCCTTGTGGTGCGTTCCGCACATGAGAAAATATTTTCCAACGGCATTGATCTGGAATGGCTGGTTCCCGTAATCCAGAAAGGAGACAATGCCGCAGCCAAGGAGTTTTTCTGGCTGCTCAACATGCTTTTCAAAAAAACCCTTACTTCGCCTCTGATTACGGTTGCGGCCATCAACGGCCATGCCTTTGCCGGCGGAGCCATATGGAGCTGTGCGTTTGATTTCCGTTTCATGCGTTCAGACAGGGGCTATTTCTGCTTTCCGGAAGTGGATCTGGGCATTCCCTTTCTGCCCGGTATGCTGGAACTGCTGAAAAAAGCCATTCCCTTTTACAAACTTGAAGAACTGCACCATCTGGGGGTCCGTCTGACTGCGGCTGAATGTGAGAAACACCATATCATCACCAAAGCCTGCCATGTGGACACCCTCATGGATGAGGTGATGATCTTTGCCAAAGGGATAAAGAAAAAAAGAGCGGTTGTCAAAGAAATGAAATCCCGGCTTTACCGGCATATTGTTCATGCTCTGGACGTTGAGGATGTGCCGTATATTGAATCCGAGCAGTATCATATCGGATAGGGAGGTGTGCATGAAAATTTTTGTCACAGGCGGAACCGGTTTTGTGGGAACCCATCTGTCAGAAAGGCTGCTGGATGCGGGGCATGAGGTTACTGTGACCGGAACCCGGTCTGAAAACAGGACGTTCCGGCATGAGCGTTTCCGTTATATCTGTGCAGATACCTCGGAACCGGGGAAATGGCAGGAAGCGGCTGCGGAAGCTGATGCTGCGGTCAATCTGGCCGGCCGGAGCATTTTCAGTGTGTGGACGGAAAAATACAAAAAAGCCATGTATGATTCCCGAATCCTGACCACGCGCAATCTCGCGGATGCACTGCCGAAAGACAGGGAAACCGTGCTGTGCAGCACTTCGGCAGTGGGGTATTACGGCCCGATGGCAGATGAGTTTGTCACCGAAGACAGTCCCTGCGGAAAGGGATTTCTTGCAGATATGGCAAGAGACTGGGAAGCAGAGGCTTTCCGGGCACAGGAAAAGGGCGTGCGGGTGGCAGCGGCCCGTTTCGGCATTGTTCTGGGCAGAAACGGCGGAGCCATGAAACAGATGCTTCCCGCGTACAAACTGGGATTTGGAGGCCCTTTGGGAAGCGGAAAACAGTGGTTTCCCTGGATTCATATTCATGATCTGGTTTCAGCCATTCTGTTTGTCATTGAAAACAAAGAAATCAAAGGCCCCCTCAATTTCACTGCACCGGAACCGGTGCGGCAGAAGGAGTTTGCCGCGGCTTTGGGGAAAATTCTCTGGCGTCCGGCCATTCTGCCTGCTCCCGGATTCATGATCAAAACCGTTATGGGGGAAATGGGGGAGTCCCTGCTGTCGGGACAGCGCGCCTTTCCGGTAAAACTGCTTCATTACGGATTTCCGTTCCGGTATCCGGATGTCCATTCGGCTCTCAAAGAAATCACCGGGAAATAGGGAGGCTGTCATGATGAGTATGGTGCTGATCCTGTTCGGTGTTTTGGGAGCAGGCATTGTTCTCTGGCTGGTTCTGGGCGGAAAAAACCGGAGAGAGGAGCATGACGAAGCTGATGACCGTTACAACTGCCAGGTCTGTGATGACAGGGACTGCGAATGTCACCGGGTGGAAGATTCGGAAAACACATCACAGAATGATTCTGATGAATCATAGGGCTTTTTCCTGCTGTGCACCGTGAGTTTTTTTACCACAAAGGACACAGAGGTTTTCACAAGGTGCACAAAGTCTGTGAGCTTTGTGCGCAGCATTTTGATTTCAAATGTGCAACTGAAAGTTTTCCTGCATTCAAAAAATCCAGTTGTTCTGAAAAAAAATGCACCTGAAAATTCAATGTCGGTTTGCTTATATTAAAAAGAAAGGACAGACAAATGACGGATTTGATGGAAATCATCAGGGGGCGGAGAAGCATCCGCAAATATGAGGACAAAGAGGTTCCGCAGGAGGATCTGCGCAAAATTCTGGAAGCTGTGCAATGGGCACCTTCCTGGACCAACTGCCAGTGCTGGGAAGTTGTGGTGGTCAAAGACCCGGAAACCAAACTGAAACTGCAGGAGACCATTGCACCGAAAAACCCGGCCACCAAAGCCATAGCCGCTGCTCCGGTTGTACTGGCTCTGTGCGGAAAGAAAGGGGTTTCAGGATGTTACAATAATGCTGCCAGCACCAAATTCGGAGACTGGTATCTGTTTGATCTGGGCATTGCGACACAGAACCTTTGCCTGATGGCCCATTCTCTGGGGCTGGGAACCGTGATTGTGGGACTGCTGGATCATGACAAAGCCGCAGCCGTGCTGAATGTGCCGGATACGCATGAACTGGTGGTGCTGATTCCGCTGGGCTATCCCGCAAAAATTTCCACTGCGCCCAAACGCAGGGAACCGGAGGAATTCACCCATCAGGAAACCTTTTGAATTCTGTCTGACGCAGCATAAGCTTCCAGCTTGTGCAAGCAGGCAGACAAAAGTTTTCGTGTATTCAAAAAACCGGATTTTTTGAAAAAATCCGGTTTTTCTGAAAACTTGATACCCGAAGATTCATGCAGAATTGCTTACTTTAAACTTTCGGGTTATGAAACAGGATGGCAGCCTGTTCTGCATTTGTTTTTGTGTCAAAAAAATTTCGACAGAACGCATCTGCTGATAAACATATCTTTCAATCCGATTCCTGATCCTTTCCTGTGCGGCGCCAGTCCGGCATTCTTTCCGTTCTAAGTTCCTGCAAAAAAATGCAGAAATTTAAAACATCCCCGCAGTAGAGTGAAAACCAGCGTCTGAAAAACCCAGTTATCAAAGAGCGAAAAAAAGTTCGGGATCAGAAGCCCGCAGATCGGAACCTGTCCGCACCAAAGGAAAGCCGGTTGTTTTTCGTGCCGGGGAGAACAGTCAGGCAGGGAAAGAATGGGAGGAGCAGCTGCCTGGACTGTCGGATATTGGCGGATGTGAAAGCGATTCAGTCCATGATGGATGACTCTTTCTCGCCTTACGCATATCGAGTGGCCATTCTTGATTTGCAGGGAAAGATTCTGGTGGCAACAGGCTGGGCAGGATATTCGCACCTGTTTTCACCGAATCCATCCGGAAACCTGCAAAAACTGTCTGAAAGCGACATAAAACTTTCAACGGATTGAACCGGAACCTTCCGCATTTACCGTGCAGAAACAATATGTGGGATATGGCAACCTATCATGGCGGACGGTATGCGTGTCGGAAATCTGCTTGGGGCAGTTCTTGCAGATGAAGAGCCGGACAGAGAAACCTTCTCGCTTTCAGGCGCAGAAATACGGATTTGATGAAAAAGAATATCTGGCCAAGTTGGAACTTGTCCTGCGCTGACACGGGCGAAACCGTGAACACAGTTATGGTGTTTTATACAAAACTGGCACAACTGATTTCAGAAATCGGATACAGCAATCCTCCGGCTGGCAAGAACTTTGGGAGAAAGTGGATGCGGTTCTGCTTCGCTGAGAAAAAGTGGAGCAAAAAATACTGTCTTCTGTTTGAAACTGTCAGGTGATAGCGTTTTCGTCCATCTGCTGGAGGAAGACGGCAGACCAGGCCCTTTTCTGGAAGTCAATGAAATCGCGGGTCAGCGTCTGGGATATGCAAAGCAGGAAATGCCGCAGATGCGCCCCTTGCGGGCGGATCTTCGCACAGAAAGAGGAAACTCGCTGTCAGAAGTCAGAAGAAAAACTGCTGAAAGAAGGGCAGGCTGCCAGTTTGAGACTGTGCACACTGCCAAAGACGGTCCAGGATCCCGGTGGAAAGCCACGCCAGGCTCTTGATTATCAGGGACAGCGCGCGGTTCTGTCCATTTCCAAGTACATTTCAGAACGCAGACAGGCAGAGCAGGCTTTGCGGGAAAAAACAGAGGAACTTGACCGTTATTTCACTCACTGGATCTGTTCTGCATTGCAGATACAGACGGTTATTGCCGCCTCAATCCCCAGTGGGAAACTGTTCTGGGTTATGTTTTGAACGAGCTGGAAGGGCGAAGGTTTTTTGGATTTTGCATCCCGATGATCTGGAAGCCACTTTGGAGGCAGTGGCCCGGCTTGACCGTCAGGAAGAGATTCTGAATTTCACCAATCGGTACCGGTGCAAAGACGGAACCTTCCGCTGGATTGAATGGCGCTCCTCCAGTCCCTATGGCAAAAATTATTATCTATGCAGCTGCGCGCGGACATCACCGGGCATATGCGGTTGAGGAATCCCCTGAAACAGAGTGAGGAAAAATTCCGTTCTGATTTTCGCACAAGCCCGGATGCCATCAGTCTGAACCGGGCTTAGACGGATTTACACAGAAATCAACGAAGGTTTCATCAGCATCACAGGATACAGCCCTGAGGACTGCCTTGGAAAAACCTCTTGTGCAACTTGGCATATGGGAACAGCCGGAAGATGTGGATCGGGACTGACAGGCATATGCTGAAAAATAGAGCATTGCAGAAAACAGAAGTCCGTTTCGGATGAAAACGGAAAATCCGCATCGGACTCATGTCCGCCTGTCTGCTCAGTATCAACCGGGAAAAAATTCATTCTTTCCATTACCCGCGATATTACAGAGTATAAAAAAATACAGGATAGTTTCCTCCGGGAATCCGAAAGCAAGTTCCGAATTTTGCTGAACAGTCCCTGGTGGGCATCTACCTGATGTGGTAAGGATGGTGTTTTCAGGTATGTCAATCCCAAATTTGCAGAAATTTTCGGATATTCGGTGAATGAAATTCTCAACACAAAATCTTTTTCAGGATCTTGCCTTATCCGGATGACTGGCCTTATGTGGAAGAGCAGATCTCCGCAGACGCCTGTCCGGAGAAATAAAATCTGTCCGCTACAAATTCAGGGGCATAAAGAAAAGCGGAGAAACCATTCATATTGAGGTGTTCGGCTCTTCCATTTTTTTCAGGGAAAAACCCGCTGTCACCGGAACCCTGATGGATATTACAGAGCGCAAACTCGCGGAAGACAGACTCAGAGAGAGTGAGGCACGCTACCGTCTGCTGTTTCAAAACCTTTCCTCCGGGTTTGCACTGCATGAGATTGTAAAAGATGAAAATGGAAATCCCTGTGATTACCGTTTTCTGGAGGTGAATCCGGCTTTTGAAACACTGACCGGTCTGAAAGCGGATCAACTGGTGGGAAAGACAGTGCTTGCGGTAATGCCGGACATAGAGTCTTACTGGATAGAAACCTATGGCAGAGTTGCCACCACAGGAGAAGCCCGGCATTTTGAGAATTACAGCCGGGAGCTGAACAAATATTACGCCGTCACGGCATACAGACCGGAGCCTGGACGTTTTGCCACGATCTTTACCGATATTACAGACCGCAAACGGGCAGAGAAGGCGCTTCGCAAAAGTGAAAGTGCTTTGATAAAAGCACAGCAAATCGGGAAAATAGGCAGTTGGTGGTATGATCCGGCAGCACAGATGCCCAAATGGACAGAGGAAATGTTCCGGATTTTCGGTTTGGATCCGTCTTCCGGAGAACCTTCCTTCAGAGAGCACAGAAAGATCCTTCATCCGGATGACTGGGAACTGTTTCACAGATCAGTAATCACATCGGTTCGCGAGGGCATTGGTTATGATATTGAATTGCGGGTGATACGTCCGGACGGTGAAATCCGGTATGTGAACGCAAGATGCGAGGTCATAAAAAATGAAAAAGGTATGGTGACACAACTGGCAGGAACCACACAGGATATTACCGAGCGCAAACTCGCGGAGATGGAACTGAACAAACTGGCCGAGGCGGTCGGTCAGGCATCCGAGGGCATTGTCATTACCAAAACAGACGGCTGTATCATTTATGCAAATCCGGCTTTTTTCCAGATCACCGGTTACACCCGTGAGGAAATCATGGGCAGCAATCCGCGCATTCTCAAAAGCGGGAAACAGAATGCTGCATTCTACCAAGAAATGTGGGAAACCATTCTGTCTGGAAGACGATGGAGCGGACGGCTGATCAACAAACGCAGAGACAGCACGGTGTTCACGGCTGAATGCTCCATATCTCCTGTGAAAGATCAGGACGGGCGCATTGTGAATTTTGTGTGGATCACCCGTGACATCAGCAGGGAAGTGGAACTGGAAAAAAGGGTGGCACAGGCGCAGAAAATGGAGGCCATTGGTGCGCTGGCCGGAGGCATTGCACATGACTTCAACAATATTCTCTTTCCGATTATGGGATTTTCCGAAATGCTTCTGGAGGATATTCCTCCGGAAAATCCTGCACATGACAATATAAAGCAGATTCTGACAGCCGCAGCACGGGCCAGAGATTTGGTAAAACAGATACTGGCCTTCAGCCGTCAGTCTGATCCCCAGAAAATGCCCATGCGTCTGCAGCCGGTTCTCAAAGAAGTGCTGAAACTCTCCCGCGCAACCATTCCCACAAACATTGAACTCACAAGCAATATTGAGAAAAACTGCGGCATGATTTCCGCTGATCCGGTGCAGGTGCATCAGATTGCCATGAATCTGATTACCAATGCCTATCATGCGGTTGAGGAAAAGGGGGGTTCCATCCATCTGGAACTCAGAGAAAGGGAATTCGGAGATGATGATCTGCCCGGCCCTATGATGCAGGCAGGCAGATATGTATGCCTCAGCGTATCAGACACCGGAACCGGCATTGACAAAGCCATCCTTTCCAAAATATTTGAGCCCTATTTCACCACCAAAGCAATGGGAAAGGGCACAGGCATGGGCCTTTCGGTGGTGCACGGCATTGTGCGGGAATACGGCGGAGATATCCGTGTTTACAGTGAAAAGGGAAAGGGATCAGCCTTTCATGTGTATCTTCCTCTTCTGGAAAATGCGGGAGAGGGGAAGAAAGCTTTGGAAATCCGGGAATATCCCACCGGTTCTGAAAGAATTCTGCTGGTGGATGACGAGGAACAGATTGTCCGCATGGTGCAGATCATACTGGAAAGACTGGGGTATCGGATTTCTGCGCACCTCCGAAGCCCGGAAGCCCTGGCCAGGTTCAAGGAGGATCCCCGGAATTTTGATCTGGTTGTCACAGACATGTCCATGCCGGAAATGACCGGAGAGCAGCTTGCTGCGGAAGTGATGCGCATCCGGCCGGATATTCCCCTGATTCTCTGCACGGGATTCAGTGAAAAAATCAATCCGGAAAAGGCAGCGGCAATGGGAATAAGGGGGTTTGTCATGAAGCCGGTGGTGACAGGCGAACTGGCTGAAATGGTAAGAAAGGTGCTGGATGAATCCGGCACAGGGACCTAACACAGGCTTCCGGCCCGTGTATTGAACTGCGAACAAACCGGAAGTTTGTTCTGCTTTGTATTCAAAAATCCGGTTTTTCTGAAAATATTAGGCCGATTCTCTGCTGAACTGATGCAATACTGTCAGTTTTTCCATCGCGTTGCCTGTCAAAAAAACCGGATTTTTCCGAAAAATCCGGTTTTTTGGATACACGTAAATTTCTGTCTGCCTTATTTGCAGGTATCTTTTCAATGGCGATTTGATAAGTACCCAACCGAAAGTTTTCAGGTATAAAAAACCGGTTTTTTCCGGAAAAATCCGGTTTTTCTGAAAACGTTATACCAATTCTCCATTGAAATTATACTTTATGGAAAAAGATGCCGATTCTCTTCCGAATTTTATGCAGTTCTGTCAGCTTGTTGTGAACGTTGTGTCATCTTTGTGTCCTTTGCGGTTAAAAAAAAGGACAGTGGGTCAAATTGGTTGACAATGCCATCCCATCCGGGATTCTGATTTGTTTTTTGCATTTTTTGCTGTAACAATTTCAATCCTTTCGGATTTTTTCCGCATCGGTGACAGGATCAGATCAACGGATTTGACCCACTGTCAAAAAAAGCATGGTTTCAATGGAGAATTGGTATTATGCTCGAAAATTTATGGTATCTTACTTGTCACACCCAAAATCTGTTTATCTGTTTCTGGAAACTCTGTGAGGAAATCCGTCAATGAAATCATCTTTCATCATCTGCATTTCTGTTTTCTGTTTCTGCGCCTGCAGCAAAGTATACTGGGATGAAAACTGGCTGTATCAGGGCTTGATTTCTCAACCCAAAGAACAGGAGATCGCAGTTCAAACCCATCCGCCGGCTGCTGTGCATCTGGATGGCGTGTATGCAGGACAGACACCAATAACTCTTCGTATTCCCTATACAGGCAGGCAGATCAGCTTGGTGCGGAATCAGTACAGGGAAGAGGGGGGAAAAAAAGAGATTCTGGATCGCAAAATCCGGTTTGAGGATATTCCGGCTCCGGGTTCCCACAGCCTGCGCTTTGCCGCAAGCGGTCATCATGATCTGCTTATGACAGTGGAAATTCCTTCAGAAAAAAAAGAACTGCATGTATGGCTGCGCCCCAAAACCGGCATTCACTATCCCATTGACTGCACGCTGAAAATCATTGCTCCTTTGTCTTTTTTCCCGGAAATTTCAAGGATCATAGGGGAAAATGCCATTTCACACGGCATGGAAAAACAGATTCCCGCTGCTTTTGGGCCGGATTTGCATCAGCAGACCTTCTCCTTTACGGCAAAGGAGGCAGGGGCTTTGGATCGCATTACACACAGTCTTTACGCGGAGGCCAGAAACCGTCAGATTTTTTTCACTGTCACCGATGCCAAAACACAGGCTTCCTTTTGTGCAAATCCGACCAGAGAATTCCGTGCTGTGTGGATCAGTTATCTGGACTGGCCCCGCAAGGAAACCGATCCTCTGCGGCAGCAGCAGCAGTTGCGGCAAATGCTGGACGGACTGCAGGCTTTGCATATCAATGCGGTGATCTTCCACGTCCGGGTGGAATGTGACGCGTATTATCCCACCAGTCTTGCGCCCTGGGCCCGCTTTCTCACAGGACAGCAGGGACGCGATCCGGGCTATGATCCGCTGGGCTTTGCTGTCAGTGAAGCGCATAAACGGGGCATGGAGCTTCATGCCTGGCTCAATCCCTATCGTGCCAGAATGTCTCAGAAATGCGGCTCGTCCTCCTCTGCCGGTCATGTCACCCGCACAAGACCCGACTGGATACTCAGTTTCCGCTGGGCCGGAAGCTGCTATGAAATGCTTGATCCCGGCATTCCGGAGGTAAGAGATCATCTTGTCCGTGCGGTGCGGGAAATTGTGGAAAAATATGATGTGGACGGCATTCATTTTGATGACATGTTTTATCCCTATCCGGTAAGCGGATTTCCCGGCGTGCAAAATGAGGATTTCGCGACTTTCCGCAAATACGGGGCAGGCCGCAGTATCGGAGACTGGCGCAGGCACAATGTCAATGAACTGGTCAAAGCAGTGAATGCAGACATCAAATCCGCAAAACCCCATGTGCGTTTCGGCATAAGTCCTTTCGGCATCCGCAAATCCGGGGAGGCGGAACAGGGCATGGATGCATATCAGCGCATTTACTGTGATGCCTTGGCCTGGCTGGATGACAGAAGCGTGGATTATCTGGCTCCCCAGTTGTACTGGAAAAGAGGCGGCAGACCGGATTACACCAATCTGCTCAACTGGTGGGCGCAGAAAGTCAGTGAAGCCGGACGCCATCTGTATCCGGGGCAGATTGTTTTTTATGTGGAAACAGATGCATGGGGTGCAAATGCGGACAAATCAGCGAACAGACCGGAAACTGCGGATGAGATTATCGGACAGGTTGATCTGAACCGCGATTTGCGCAATGTGAGCGTGCTGGGCAATTCCTTTTACCGGGCCATCAACAAAGATGATCTCCTGCTTGGCCCGGAGAATCTGAAAAAACAGCTTGCGGACGGATTTTACGCAACGCCCGCGCTGCCGCCTGCCATGCCCTGGCTGGATCAGACAAAACCTGCTGCGCCTGTGAATCTGCAACTGCAAAAAAATCAGGACGGAATTTGGGTTCTCACCTGGGAAAGTCCCGATGCCGGTGTGATTCGCTGGGGAATTTATCTGCGGTACCGGGAAAATGCGGAATCCGAAACAGAAGAAAACGCAGGCGGACTCATTGCTGTCACTGGGGAAAAACAGTGGAAAATTCCAAAGCAGATCAATCTGCAGCAGGGTGATCTGCTCTCTGTCACGGCCATATCCAGAAACAATGTGGAAAGCAGCATCAGCACATGGCTGCGCGTCAGTGATATGACAAAATGAGTGGTTGCCTGCTGGAATCAGGAGTTACGGAGTTAACGGATTGACCGGAATTATGGAGATCAGAACGCCAGCAAATCCAAGTTCAGGCACGGAGTAATCCCGAACGGAAAGACTTCGGTGGGCTCGGTCGGGCAGTTTGGGACAATGAACTCATTGCGGAAGGACTGCCAAATTTTCAGTCTGGCACGCCCTCATAAAAAGCTTGTACGAAAGAATGTGATACCAATTCTCCATTGAAATCATATTTTGCGGAAGGCAGTGCCGATTCTCCGCAGATGTTGCACCGTGCTGTCCGTTTTTTGTGACCTTTGTGCCGTCTTCGTGTCCTTTGCGGTTAAAATTTCAAAAGAAAATCAGAATGATAACATTCAGGCATTCATCAGTTTATTTTCAGTTTTTGCAAAGGGGGAAATGTATGACACATTTTCAGGTATAAAAAGCAGTATAAGCTTCCGGCTTGTGCCTGTAATACCAATTCTCCATTGAAAAGATACTTGCAAGCAGGCAGAAAAGAGGTTTTCATGTGTTCAAAAAACCGGATCCTCCCTGTCATTTCATGAGGGGAGAAATGGGAAACTGTGGGTCCAACGGCTGAAAAAGCCTGCGAGCAGTCTGTGCGGCGTCTTGAAAAACTCTCTGGATGATTTCCACCATCGGAACAACCTCTTCAGGAAAATCCACTTTGGTCAATGCCATTATCGGCAGACGGCTGGCACCGATGGAAGCTGATGGAAATGAGCGCGGCATTCTGAACATTTGCTCATGGAGAAAACTCCGCCTGGATTGTTGAAAAAAACGGAAAACGCTGTTTGGGGAAATAGAGAACAAGGACAGGGCTGACTGACGATCAGGTTGTGGACGAAACTGAGCAGTAAAGGAGGAGCATGGTTATAGACGGAATCATGGTTGCTTATCATAAGGAGAAAAAGAAAAGAAACAATCTGGATTGCCCTGCGCAACTGTATCGAAGCACCGATTCGGCTCGGGTGCTTTTCCGTGAGCTTCTGAATCTGCCGGATGGTATTCAGTTTGAAATTTCAGATCTTCCCGGGTTTAAAATGGGATAAAGATCGCCAGAATTTAAAGGTTATTCAGAAAAAAACAAAGAACACCTTCTCTCTGGTGGTGATGGATTATCTCCAGACTGATGAAAACAGCAGGGCATCTCTTTTGCAAGAACTCAAAGATGTGGTTGAGGCAATGTATGGCAGTACGGATGCCATGATATTCCTTTTGAATAAAATTAATCTTCGTACACGGGATGATCAGAAACTTGAATACCGGTATGATAAACTTAAAAATGAAATTGCACAACAGTTAAATCTTTCTTCTGCACCGGATTTATTGGAATAGATGCACAGTTGCTTATTATGTCCAGTGCATGTAGGGACCGGATAAAAACCTTTGCCGCCGAATCAGCAGAGAACTGGATTGCTTGAAGATTGCATGGAGGACTGCTCAAAAACATTCCGACAGAAAAGGAAAGAGATAGCAGAAGTCAAGGAATGGCTTTATAACTATGAAGATAATTTGGAAAATCTCCCAGATGAAGGTTTAAAAGCTGTTTGCGGGCAATACAGAGCGTGGAGCGGAGGAAAGGATTTCTGAATACATTAAGGCAGCGGATTAATGAACGATTCCCTGAATTTGTCATTTTTCCGGCATTGCATGAAACTTTGACAGCATTTAAGGAATTTGCCGGAAAAACAGAGGAACTGGTGCGTATCCGCAAAATTGAAACCAAGGAACTTGTGGAGCAGGAAAGGAACTGTATCATCGAAGAAATGTCAACTGTTCGGAACAGGTTGAATTTCGGAAACAGCGTTTCACGCCCAACCAAAAATATTATAGGAGACCTTAAAAAATGCCCGGGAAGCCACCAACCGGGCAATTGACAGCCTTACAAAAAATTTTCCGGTCTGGGGATTTTAAAAATGTTATTGAAGATGTTCGCAAGGATCTGTTTTTAAATATTATTACTCCTGTTCAGATAAGCTTTTAAACAGGGAAGTTCGTTTATGATTTGGAGTCTGTGCTGAATAATAGTCTCTCTATAAACTATTGGTGTTAAGTGCCAAGTGTGGCACAAGCCTATGATTATTATTCCAGAGAATTTTTAAGACCGGATTCAGCCAGTAACGGATTGAAATTTGAAATCAAAAAAGATGACATAACTGGAATAAACGATTGGAAAATGCTGAACAGCGGTGTATAAATCTGTATCAGAGGATGCGGGAATCTTTATCAACTCGTGCTGAATTTGTTCTTCAGAAGAAGTCCCAAAATCGAAGAAATTATCATCACTGTCCTGCTTGATGAGTCCCGTCATATTACTGAAATATCAAAAACACTCTCAGCAGTTACAAAGAAGCAAAAGAAACTGCCGGATTTTGCACTGTTGATTCAGACAAATATCGACCCAGCTTCCCCGGATAATCTTTTTCAGTCTTCTGAACCCAAACAGACGGATAAAAGTGCGTGGGAAAAACAACGTCGGAACAGAAGAATACAGTTATACTTATGAAACAGGATCCTGTTTTATGATACACGTACAGGTTATAGAACCCGTGATAAACATGATTTTGTTTTTTATCGTGTTTTGGAACTGCTCCAGTGCTGATGGCATGGCTGAGCAATGGGAAAAAGGAATCAGTACTGCAAGAGACAGTTTGTGGGAGAAACTGGCAGAATGGATAAGCAATGCCTTTGAAGGTGTGATTGCCGTAATATTCCCAAGCATTGATTCAATCTCAGAAATTTTTTGAAGAAGAATGCAAATAAACAAATCCGTATATTGGAAGAACAGGGAAATGCTGAGATTGAAAGATGGAATGGGGTGGTGGAATTGCTGATAATGCAACTTCAGTGCATGATGAATTAAAGTCTTCTCACAACTACAAATTGAAAGGGCAGGGTGAATCTTATGACTGAAAAAGCAGCAGTGATAAAAGAACTGTTTGGTATGATTCATTCCATCTCTGAAAATTTATCACATAAAGGAGAAAATATAAAAGAAGATGAGATAGAAAGCATGATTTATGCATATACAAAATGGTTCAAATTTTGGAGACTGAACCATCTTTCACTCAACATTTGCATACCATGAAAAATAAAGCGTTCTACATATTGAGCGCGATGAAAAAATATCAGATTGCACCGAATAAATGGTCTTTCTGTCGAAGCTATTGAATTTTGTGAAAGAACAGTCGGTTACAGAGGAAAGAAGTGTTGATATTGCTGTCTGGCATTGTTGATCAATATGCTGGCAATGCGTCCTCATATAAAAGAAATAGCCCGGCTGATTTAAGTATCCGATATTGTTCGTAATGATTCATATGTACAAAAAATTTCTGACAAAAATCATATCCTGACTTTTGCCATTCCTGCCAAAGAGTCTGATTTGAAGAAAAAAATGAAAAATATCGATGTCTGATTCCTGATACAGCAGAAATACTTTTCAGGGTGAAAGAGTGGATTCTTTACACATCTGAAGATGAATGGAAAGGCAAATGTGAAGAATTGTTTGCAAGTCCGGCCAAAGAGCAGGATGATCATGATGTATATTATATTATGATTAGAATGGATAAGCCTGACGAAAGGTCTGGGAAAAACAGTAGTATGACGGCAAAAATGTATAACGCTATGAAAGAACTTGCCCAGACAAAGCCCGAAGTGAGAATTTCGAGCGGCAGCCGAAAGAAAGTTATGAAAATAAAGGATTTTTACCGGGTTTGAATTTGGCTTGCGTGTGCGGTACAGGATAAAAGCGGATACCAATGAAAAACAGGATTTTCACCGTGGGCGCAAAAGCCAATCTGAAAGTGGCCCGGATATGTTTTGAAAACGGTTTTATGATGCGTGTGCAAACAGGGCATATTATGCAGCTTTGCAGGCAGCCATTGACGCTTGCGGACAAAGGTGAAAAAGCCCAAAGCTGACCATAAACAGATTCAGGCGGATTTCAGTGAAAAAATCCGATCAAAAGACAGAAAGTTTATCCCTCCAAACTCAGATCCTATCTTATGGACATGCAGGGCGTAAGAAATCAGGCTGACTATACGGATGAAGGGATAAGCAGGAATCTGGCAAAACAGCAGATCAGCAAAAGCATCCGAAATGATTGCCTCAATCGAAAAGGAACTGGAAAAATGAGAATAAAATTTCAAACAGCAAGAACTGATAAAAAATCTGATGAAGTCTGTGAAAAGAAAATTTCCGGAAGTTGAACTGATCAATGTGAGTGAAAGCCCGGAAGATTCGGAAAGTCTTTGGATTCAGGTAAGCGCACCGAAAGATGAGGACAAAGAGATCGAATTAAGAGCCTTTGCCAGTGACATCAACGGACATTCTCATTGATTACGGCTATCACATGCTGGTCATGCCAACACGCAAAAAAGTGAAACCGGAAATAAAACAAAAATCCGTTCACAGAAACGAAGTGTCAACCTTTTCAGCTAAAGGATTATAAAATGGATTGGAATCAGACCCGGGCGTGGTATATTTGGATAAGATGGGCAGGGCATCGGCTCTCGCAGACAGAGCTTTGGCACTGTGCAGAAAAACACCTGAGATTTCTTTGGAGATACAGAAAGAACTGGAAAAAATACGGGAACTGGTAAGGCGTCAGGAAGAAAAGCGAAAGACAACCGTTTTGAAGTGGCTGTGTTGGGGGCTGAAAAAGCGGGAAAAGTACGCTTATCTGAACGCCTGGCTGGGAATTGAGATTCTTTCCCGGCAATGGATGAACGCTGTACTTATACTTCCTGTGAACTCTGGTCAGTCTTTTCCGGAAAAAGAACAGGAATATGTCATTGAATATTATCCCCCTGAAGAATTTAAAAACAGCTTGAGGAAAAAACGCAGGTTGATTCAGGAACTGCCCAAAGGCTTTCTGAACGCAGCGATCTGGAAAAAGATGTTCAGGAAATTGAATCCTGTATGGACAGATCCAGGTTGTTCTCAACAGGGCAGAAATCAAAGGAGATTTGATGATGTCAGTGAAGTGCGGGAAGATTTGAAACAGGCAATTGACACGACAAGGCACATGCCCGCTCCATCAAAAGGGATTGTCCTGAAAACTGTCAAACTTCGGGCAGATCGTGACATTGTGTTTCCATGATGTCCCGTGCTCTTAATTCGCCCCTGAAACTTCATAAGGAATTAACAGGACAGACTAAACGCGTGGGATGCGGCCCCATTGATGCCAAAGAACATGACAAACCGGACGGTGGACAGTGAACTCAATATGCTGAAAATTGTGATGCGGAAAGATCCACATGTCCGCTGCTGGAAAGATATTTATTGCCCTTACCCGTGTGGATAAAGCTGAGTCATTGCAAAGACTGGAGGAACGAATAGCTAAAGTAAAAAAGGAAAATGGGCAGATGTTCCAGAAGATCGGGTTATTGCGGTTTGTCCCCCCATCCCATTTGTTCAAACTGGGAACAGGCGGTGCTGAGATTATGCGGACGGACAGAAAATAGTCCGTGATTTGGAACTAGACAGCATCAGTGACGGTATTGCGGAACTGAAAAACATTGTCAATCACTATATTGACACAGACCGCTTCAGGTGCTGGAACGCAGGTGCAAAGGGCTTCTGAGCGATACGGAAAAAGCAGAAGTCAAAAATAACAGAAACTCTTTGAAACACCATTCGGACAATCCTGAAGAACTGGATTGACACAGGAAGATGAGGCATTCAATACTTTTATATCGTGGTGGAAAGATAAATGGAAAATTATTCAGGAGGATTTTACCGATTATTACCTGACCCAAATCATGCCCAAAGAGCATGTGGACGCCCTTGCCGGAGAGCATCAGAAACTTCGGGAATTTCAGGCAGCTTTCAATGCGTTTGCTGACCAGTTTGCAAAGGAACTGAATTATTCTGATGAAAAATTTGCACAGAGGTACAGAGTGTTGGAAGTTCTCAGGAAGGCATTGTACAGACGCAGACTATTCATATCAAATTACGGGAAGAACTGCACAGTGCGGCTTTTGATGAGTTGAACAATCTCATCAAAACTTGCTGAAACCCTTGAAAAAATCATTGGTGAAATCGGGGACTGGGTATATACAAATTTATGGGAAATTGAAAAATCCGGGAAGAACTGCTTCAATCTTCAACTGGTCTGCATGAACGTCTGGAGCATGGAATGGCAACTCTGTTTTGCGATTTGCACGTCGGCGGTCAACCTGTTCTTTAACCATCCAAGAGGATTCCGGGATAAATATCTTGGTGGCATATCATTCTGAAATGGTGACGCTGAAAGAATTTTACAAGGGGCAACACAAAGAAATCAAACAGAATCTTGAAACATTTCTGAAAGAGGGAAAACCGAAAGCAAAAGATTCCGAATGTGTTGCGGTGCATCCTCTGGACAAAGAACAAAAATACCCCAGATTATCTAGGGTGATCAAAAATGAAACTGTCAGCCGGAAAGAACCCGCAACGCTTGAGGAAGTAAAAACAGAAATCCGTGAAGATTTAGCGGCATTGAACGATTATCTCAAAAATAGCATATTCTGATGCAGGATTCATTTCTTACTGCCGGGCCGTCAGAACTGGATCGCATCAAAGCGGCGGTTTTGAACAATGAAATCAGATGGCAGCAGAGGAGTTGCAGCAGCCTGCCGCCGGAAACATCCTCCTTGATGAAAGAAAAAGCCCTTATTATTCGGATTGCGACCCGGCGCGGCATTATCACAGAACTGGCAGAGGTCTGGAAAATGCGGGCAAAGCTTAACAGCTGATCTGAACCGCGACGGTGCAATGTGAGCGTGCTGGGCAATTCCTTTTACCGGGCCATCAACAAAAGATGATCCCTGTTTGGCCCGGAGAATCTGGAAAAACAGCTTGCGGACGGATTTACGCAACGCCCGCTAATGCCTGCCATGCCCTGGCTGGATCAGACAAACCTGTTGTGCCTGTGAATTCTGCAACTGCAAAAAATCAGGACGGAATTCGGGTTCTCACCTGGGAAAGTCCCGATGCCGGTGTGATTCTCGGGGAATTTATCTGCGGTACCGGGAAAATGCGGAACTGAACAGAAGAAAACGCAGGCGGACTCAATAAGTTGTCACTGGGAAAAAACAGTGGAAAATTCCAAAGCAGATCAATCGCGAGCAGGGCGATCTGCTTTGTCACGGCCATATCCAGAAACAATGTGGAAAGCAGCATCAGCACATGGTTATGCGTCAGTGATATGACAAAAATGAGTGGTTGCCTGCTGGAATCAGGAGTTACGGAATTAACGGATTGACCGGAATTATGAGATCAGAACGCCAAAGTAAATCCAAGTTCAGGCACGGAGTAATCCTGAACGGAAAGACTTGCGGCCTTGTCGGCAGTTTGGGGCAATGAACTCATTGCGGAAGGACTGCACAAATTTTCAGTCTGGCACGCTCCCCTCATAAAAAGCTTGTACGAAAGAATGTGATACCAATTCTTCCATTGAAACTCATATTTTGCGGAAGCAGAGTGCCGATTCTCCGCAGATGTTGCACCGTGCTGTCCGTTTTTTGTGACCTTTGTGCCGTCTTCGTGTCCTTTGCGGTTAAAATTTCAAAAGAAAATCAGAATGATAACATTCAGGCATTCATCAGTTTATTTTCAGTTTTTGCAAAGCGGGGAAATGTATGACACATTTTCAGGTATAAAAAGCAGTATAAGCCTCGGCTTGTGCCTGTAATACCAATTCTCCATTGAAAAGATACTTGCAAGCAGGCAGAAAAGAGGTTTTCATGTGTTCAAAAAACCGGATTTTTCGGAAAAATCCGGTTTTTCTGAAAAACTTATGTTTCAGATCAATGGCGAATCGGTATAATAAGCTTCCGGCCTGTGCATGGGCTGTCAGCAGGTCAGAAGCATGTTCTGCCCTATGCGGAAAATCCGTTTTTTATACCCGAAGATTTTATAGAAATCTTCTTAATTTAAGGAGATTTCTATAAAATAGCATCTCTGAGATTTGACAACTTTTGAAAGTTGTCAAATCTTCTGGGACGTTTTTTTCCGTAAATCGCCTTGGCATTCAAATTCTTCCAGACGCTCTTTTCCGCAGAAAACATAACCGCCCCCGCCTCTGGCAAGGCAGGCAAGGCACATGTTCAGCCGGGAGGCCAGACGCACAGCCAGGGCCGTGGGCCGGGAAACCGAAAGCATGACCGGAATTCCGGCACGTGCGCCCTTCTGCACCAGATCAAAACTGATGCGCGAGGAAAGAAGCAGCACCCCTGCCTGATCAAGTTTCCCATCCAGCAGCAGCCGTCCGATGGCCTTGTCCATGCCGTTGTGGCGTCCCGCGTCCTCGGCAAGAGAGAGCATTTCAAAATCCGGTGTGAAAATGGCAGTGGCATGGGTGGCATGGGTCTGCCGGCGCAGGGGCTGATGCCTGCTGAGTTCGTCGAGACAGGCAAAACCTTTGCTCAGGGATATTTTTTTTCCTTCCGGCAGAGGAGGGAGAATACGGGTCAGAGATTGTGCAGCCTCTTCCGGGCTTTGACCGAACCCGGCGATATGGTTTTGTTTTTCCGCGAATGCGGAAGATATTTTTTCCCACCGGGCCGGGCTGAGTGTCACCTGCACAAGATGGGGATTGGATTCATCCGCATACCTGATGGAAACAATATCCTCCGCGAATTCCGCAAGTCCTTCTGCCAGACAGAAGCCTGCCGCGTGGGCAATTTCCTCACCGGGTGTACGCATTCCGGTATAAAAGGGCTGCCCCTGCACCAGAATGGAAAGCGGAGCCTCCCCCACCAGATGCTGTGTCTCTGAAACTGATCCTTCAGGTTTCCAGTATGTCACTTCATGGGGCATGGATGCTTTCATTTTTCCCTGCCTTCATACCAGTCTTTCAGGCGGTCATAGGCTGCGTTGTAAATCTGCATGATCTTCTTGGAGGTTTCATATTTTGCCGGATCATTGACAAAATGATCGGAATGGTATTTGCGGATTTCCCGGTTGCGCGCCTTTTTCACCTCGCTCAGCGAAGAAGGCGGTTTCAGATCAAACACGGCCAGATCCTCCACAACCTGCCGGGGAATGCCGGGGTATTCCTCTGCCCGAGTTCCGGTTCCCCTGTCTGCCCCATATCCGGAACTGTTTCCGAAACTGCCCTCTGTCTCATTCCAGGGGCCGTCTCCGTAAAATTCCCTGAATTTCCGAAAAAATTCCTCATCAGAAATGCCGGGGCCAATGAATCTCTCCATCCATTTGGGACGGGGAATGGCAGCTTTGCCAATACGGTACAATCTTTCCAAAATGTCTTTCATAATGCAATCTGTTCTGCTGTTTCACAATGGCATAAGGCGCAAACCATGACAAATTTTTCCGCGGACTGCAAAAAAAGATTCCCTGCACACTGCGGAACCGGTATAATGGCGCATTGATATTAAATACTATATCACGGTACATTAAAAAGTAAACGGAAATTTGCCGGGCAGTTTCTGAATGCGCCATTTTCTGAAAAACACATTGTTTTTTTATTTTTTTAAATTTTAAGATCAATTTGTTTGACAAAAGCATCCGCAGATGATAACAGTCTCAGTCCATTTTTCTGGAAAACGAAAATATCGTGAGCCCCGGAATTTTTCCGGGGCTTTTTTTATCATTAAAAAGTAAGGAAATTATGTCTTTTCAATCTTTTGATTTTCATCCCCATGTTGCTTCCGGCATTGCTGCTGCCGGTTTTTCCGAACCCACACCCATTCAGTCCAAGGCGATCCCTCTGGTAATGCAGGGAAATGATCTTATGGGACTGGCCCAGACAGGCACGGGCAAAACAGCGGCTTTTGCGCTGCCCATACTGCATCGTCTGATCAAAGGGGAACGCGGCAAAATTCGCGCCCTGATCATTGCACCCACCCGCGAACTGGCGGAGCAGATCCGTGAAACATTTGAAATTCTTGGCAGACAGACCAAACTGCGCTGCCTTGCCGTGTATGGCGGGGTAAATATAAACACACAGATGCAGAAACTTAAGCGGGGTGCGGATATTGTGGTGGCCTGTCCCGGACGTCTTCTGGATCATCTTAACCGGGGAACCGCTGATCTTTCCCGTCTGGAAATGCTGGTTCTGGACGAAGCCGATCATATGTTTGACATGGGTTTTCTTCCGGACATCCGGCGTATTATGAAGCATGTTCCCAAAAAACGGCAGACCATGCTCTTTTCAGCCACCATGCCCCAGGAAATCCGGAGTCTGGCCGCTGAGGTTCTCAGCAAACCCCTTACGGTTCAGATAGGGATTACAGCACCTGCGGACACGGTCAGTCATGCGCTCTATCCTGTGGCACAGCATTTGAAAACCCCTCTGCTGCTGGAACTGCTGCGCCATACCCATACCGGTTCGGTGCTGGTTTTCACCCGTACAAAACACCGTGCCAAAAAACTGGGCGAAGTGCTGACCCATGCGGGTTACAGTTCCGCGTCCCTGCAGGGAAACCTTTCCCAGCCCAGAAGACAGGCCGCACTGGACGGTTTCCGCACCGGCAAATACCGCATACTGGTGGCAACCGATATTGCCGCACGCGGCATTGATGTGTCCGGCATATCCCATGTTATCAATTTTGACATACCGGATACACCGGATGCCTATATCCACCGCATCGGACGTACCGGCAGGGCAGCCTGCACAGGCGATGCCTTTACCCTGATCACCGGAGAGGATGCGGCTGTTGTGCGCGCCATCAACCGGATTATGGGTTCCCCCATTGAGCGGCGCACCCTGACAGGTTTTGACTATAATGCACCCGCTCCCCCGAAACAGAAAGTCACTGTCCGGCAGCCGCGGCAGGCAGTTCCGGCAAGGCAGGAGAAAACCCGGAAAGGACCTTCTGCGCGTGCAAATACCGGCAGCGCAGGCTGGAGACAGAAAAAGCATTCTTCCGGAAAAATCTCAGCCTATGCAGGCAGCGCAGAACAGCAGGGACGCAAACGGCCCCGGCATGTATCATAACATCGGCAGAAAATGCAGATTTTTTGCTTTGCAGAAAAAAAGCATGGCAGGTCAAATCCGCTGACAGTCTTATATCAATGCCGTTTCCTTAAGAAAATTATGGCGTGCCGAACTGAAAGTCTGGCAGTTTTTCCCCAATTGTTTCATCTCCCAAACTTTCAGTTTGGGACTCCCTCACCCTTTAAGGAAACGGCATTGAATCATAATTTGTGCAATTCGTGGCAGTAAGATTAAATCTTCTGACGAATGGTATAGTCGGCAGTGGATTAAATCCGTTGAAAATCCGATACAGATTTTTCTGTGCCATCAACAGATTTGATCCGCTGCACGGGTACATAACCAAGTTGAATTTTTCAGCCTCAAAAGCTGAATTTTTTTCAAAAAATTCAGCTTTTCAAAACTGTTTCATCCTATAAGAACCAAGTTGGTCATGTACCAGATTTTTTTGCAGACGAAAAATTTTACTGCACTGGCGGAGATTGCGGAGTTGGGGACATTCTGCCTTCCGCTTCTTCCTCCGCTTTGGGTTTCTCAAAGAATTCTTCCACGCTGGCAATCAGTCGTTCGGCTTTCCATTTGGGAATGATGTAAGTCCACGCACTGATTTTTTTGTTGATTTCCGCAGCATCTGCCGCGAGTTTCGCAGGATCAGGTTTGTCCTCTGCCTTTTGATTCGCACCTTTGTCTTGAGGAGAATCCTTTGCACCCGGATCGTCGGCTTTTTCCGCTCCCGCGTCTTTTTCAGGCAAACCGGTTTTCACTTCTGACTTGGCATCAGGCACAGCACCCGGTTTTTCCTCCGGCTTTGCATCAGCGGGTTTGACATCTGCTGAATCCTTATTCTCCGGAGAAGCTGCCGCATCTTTCTCGGCAGGAGCAGTTTTCTCCTGTGCTTTGGCATCAGGCACAGCATCGGACTTATCTCCGGTTTCTGCGGGTTTGCTTTCCGCTTCAGCCGGAGCAGATTCCTCTGCGGGTTTCTCCGGTTCCGGAGGCGGGACATAGGCCGCATTTAACCGGACATAATACTTTTCCGCATCCTCTTTGGAAGCCTTTCCGGGATAAGCTGTATATTCGGTTCCGTCAAACATGCGGAAGATCAGACGCAGAGCGTCTGTGCCGGTATCTTCGGCTTTTTCTGCGGGATCAGCCACATTTTCAATGGCAAATCCGTCCAGCGCGGCCATAACATTGTTCAGTCTCGCGGGAATCAGTTTTTTGTCTGCCGGAGCATTCAGCAGTTCCGGATCTTTGCCTTTTTCCGGACGCCGGAGCGTATAGATCACATTCCCGGTTTTGCTGTCTGTGCAGACAACCTCCCGCACATCAGCGGCTTTCACATCCAGCAGATCGGTCTGTATCCACTCTGAGGGCTTTTTCTCCATGTAATTGTAATCTTTGTCCACCAGATACACGGTCCTGCCGCCCACAGCCATCAGATAATGGCCACCGAATCCGGAAGAGGCTTCTCTGGGTTTTCCGATGATCACATCAGCCAGCACCCTGCCTGCTTTGTCCTTCAGTGTAACCCGTGTGCCTTTGCTTTCCGGAGGAATATCTGCTTCCTCCGGACTGTGCAGAGCCAGACGTGAACGCATGTCCTCTGTAACCTCAAAGGTTCTGCCCACCTTTGAATCTTTGAGTTTTTTGGCAAATTCCGCAATTTTGCCAAAATCCGCAGCATAACCGAAACGGTTTTTCACCTGCCAGACAGATTCCCCTTTTTCCAGAACCACCTCATTTTCCGCATCTTTGACGGAAATGGAAACTATATCATTGACAGGGAGTTCCGAAAGAAATTTGTCCTCTCCGGCAGACTGCTTTTTGACGGAATTTCTGTCTGATGTGCTGACAAGGTAAGTGGCAATGCCCAGCACCGCGCACAGGGCCAGCAGGATGACAAAGGTTTTGGATTTCATTTTGTTTCACCTCCGCTTATACTTTTGTTCCGCCGGTACAGGGCATAGATTCCGCCGCCAAGGGCCACCACAAAGACCATGAGGAAAATATTGATGAATTTGAGCACAGTGCCCAAAGATTCAATATCCGCGCGCAGATTCCGGCGCACTTCCTTGAGTTCCCTGTTGATGCGGATTTTTTCCTCCTGAAAATTGCGAATTTCCGCTTCCTGTTCCGGACTCATAATCAGTTTCTGGGATGCATCCTTCTGTGTCTCCAACTGCCGGAGTTTCTGATTGGTCTCTTCCACTTTGCGAATCAGTTCCTGCTCACGGGCCAGCCAGCGTACCTGAGCTTTTTTCTCCAGCTCCTGAACCGTTGTGAAGGGACGTTCAAACTTGCCTCTGGAGCGGATGCCAATCAAAGCCTCACTGCCCGTGAGCATTTCGCCGGTATTTAAGAGAAAATTCAGGTTGTCATTGAACATGCGGGAAATTTTGAATCCCAGAAAATTCTGGTTGCTCACATAGTAATCGTCAAACAGCAGATCCGCATCTCCCACAGCAATGATGGTTGCGGTTTTCTCCCCTTGGGTCAGATGGCTGGATGCAGCATCTTTGTCCGTTGCGATATCCTCTCCCTCTTTTGCCGGATCTGCTTTGGGTTTGCCTCCGGGAAATGCGGTTTTGAATTTTCCCCGTATCCGTGCCACCAGATCATATTTTTCCACACTGGCTTTGAAATCCCGGCGCAGCATCTGGCCGCCTCCGAAACGGGCCTTGAATGCCTCGGTCAGAGCGGAATTGGTGCTGGACTGCACCAACGGCGTGTATTCATAGGTGCTGTCGGATTTTTTCACAATGGCTCCGGCCACAGGAAGCAGCATTCCCTCCAACTGTCCGGTAACGATTTCCTCTTTATTGAAGGCTCCTTCGCTCACGGAAAGCCACATGGGATTTTCCTCCACCTGATTGTTCTGGGTGCGGAGCCGGGTGGGATAGTCAAAATCCGCGACCACCTTTCCCATGTCCATTTCAATGCCCCACGCGTCAAAAAGTTTTTTCACATTTGACGCATTCATGGGCGGACGTCCGGGCTGAGCTTCTGTGTCCGATATGCACAGGGGATCAGCAAAAACAATCAGGTTTCCGCCTTTGAGCACATACTGGTCAATGGCATATTCCAGCCCCTCATCCAGTTCTTTGGGATGAATGAGAACCAGCAGATCCGTATCCGGGGCAATCTCTTTTTCCGAGGGACTGATCTGGCTCACCTCATAGGATTTTTTCAGTTCCTCCACAAAAAGCCAGGGCTGCATTCCCTGCTGTGGCTGCTGCATGAAACCTGCGGGCGGCTGTCCAAAGATCGGCAGGGAACTGACAATGCTGATCTTTTTCTTTTTGGAAGACTGCACCCGTGAAATGATCCGGGTGATGTCATATTCCAACTGCTCCTCACGCGTAGGGTCCAGCATGGGAATGGCCTCTTCCTGATCTCCGGACAGCGCGACCAGACCAAAATACACTTTGTCGCCTGTGGGCAGATTTGCGCCTTCCATGCCGTATTTGTCAGCCCATTCCTCTTCCTCGGAATCGGGTTTGGGATTGTAAATTTCCACCTTCACTTTGCCTTTTCCGTAATTTTCATACTCGTTGAGAAAATCGAGCATACGGTTGGCATAGTTTTTGATGTGAACCGGGATGTTTTCCGCATCCTGACTGTAGTACACCTTGATTGTCACATCCTGTTTCAGATCCGAGAGAATCTGCTTTGATCCCCCAGACAGGGAATAGAGATTGTCCTCTGTGGCATCCCAGCGGAGATTCACCCCGGCAAACAGGACATTGACCATTACCAGAATCGCAAACACCAGAAGCAGACCGCCCGCGGAGAAAAGCGATTTTCCCCCCAAAGACGGCGTGCCTTTTGTCTTTTTATCATTCATTTCAGACTCTTTTGCTTTTATTTCCATTTATATCCTCCATACACACGAAGGTTTCAGGCAATGAAACACTGAACACCTGAAATCCCAATCAGGTTCTCCGGTTTTGAATGACCATGCTGTTGGCAAAGAGCATGAAACAGATTACAGAAAAAAAGTAAATCAGATCCCGCAGATCAATGACGCCCCTTTGCAGGGAGACAAAATGGGACAGAAAACTCAGGCTGGAGACAATGTTCACCAGCCACCGGGGCGCCCATCCCGACAGCACATCCGTGACCGGCGGAAAACCGGCCAGAATGAAAAACAGGCAGATGACCACAGCCACGATAAAACTGACAACCTGGCTCCGGGTCAGAGAGGAGGTCATGCTTCCCACGCTCAGAAAGGCTCCGGCCATGAGAAAACTGCCCACATATCCGCAGAAAATGGCTCCCATATCCGGATCCCCCAGATACAGGACCGTAAAAATCATGGGAAAGGTCAGAAACAAAGCCGCGCCGATAAAAGCCCAAGCAGCCAGAAATTTTCCCAAAATGGCCTCTGTGACCGTCACGGGAAACGTCAGAATCAGCTCAATGGTTCCCATCCTGCGCTCCTCTGCCCACAGGCGCATGGCAACTGCGGGAATGAGAAACAGGTAAATCCAGGGATGCCATTCAAAGAATGCCCGAAGATCAGCCTGTCCGGCCTCAAAAAATTTGCTGATGTTAAAGGTGAAAAAACCGATCAGCAGCAGAAAAATGGCGATAAAGACATAGGCCACCGGGGAACCGAAGTAACCGGCAATTTCCCTTTTAAATATCGCTTTGATATTGTTGAAAAAAGTTTTAGTGTTCATACCTCACCTGTCAGGAGTTTGAAAATACTGCACAGTTATAACCTGTATGAAATTATGCGGATTGGGTTTTTCCTGCCGGAGATGTGACGGTTCGGAAAACCTCATCCAGCCGTCCCTGTTCCACAAAAAGGGATTTGATCTTTAAACCGTTTGCAGAAAGAGCGGACATCACATGATCCGCTATGAGAATATCCGGGGATTTGGGGAAAATCCGGGCGTTGAGACGGTCATCCGCATGTTCAAGAATTTTTGTGTCCTTTACACCTTCCACGCTGCGGATGCAGGAAAGAAAACGCTCCGGATCTGTCTGCTCAAGGGTAAGGGAAACCGCGCCGTGAAGAGCGGAACGGGTTTTGAGTCCGGATGGCGTGTCATCTGCCACAATTTTTCCGTCTGCAATGATAATGGCTCTGGTGCAGACCGCGTCCACCTCATCGAGAATATGGGTGGACAGAACAATGGCCTTTTCCGCGCTCATGTTCCGGATCATGAGCCGGACTTCATGTTTCTGGTTGGGGTCCAGACCGTCTGTGGGTTCATCCAGAATCAGGTATTCCGGATCATGAATGATGCTCTGGGCAAAACAGACCCTTTGCTTAAATCCTTTGGAAAGGGTGCTGACGGTCTGAAATTTTACATCCCGGAGGAAGCACTTTTCAATGACCGCTTCCACCTTTTTTTTCCGATCTGCGCCGGAAAATCCCCGTATTTCGGCACAGAAATCCAGATAGCCGAAAACCGTCATATCCGGATACACGGGCGCGTTTTCCGGCAGATAGCCAATCTTCTGCCGCGCGGCAATGGGTTCTTCGCCAATGTCATGCCCCCCGATGAGCGCTGTTCCGGAACTGGGCGGAATAAAACCGGTAATCATGCGCATGCTGGTGGATTTTCCCGCACCGTTGGGGCCCAGAAAACCGAGAATCTCCCCTTTCTGCACGGCAAAGGAGACATTGTCCACAGCCTTTTTGTCCCCGAAAAATTTCGTGAGATTCCTGACCTCAATCATTGTAAATCCAACCTCTCATTATAATTGATAAAATATGATAAAACTCATCCATGCGGATATGTCCGCATACAAAAAAAATCTGTCAAAAAATGATTATGCTTTCCATTTTGTCAAGGGGGAGAGAGCCTGTTCCGCGTCTGAACAGCAGCGGATGAACCGGTCCCCAAATATTTTTGCGGAGTCACCTTATTTGTCTGAAAAGATGAATTCTGTGATTCAAAGAGGTTGGTGGTTTCCGCGTTTGCAGGCAACCGGGGTTTGCACATCTCCGGGGTGTATCAATACTTGACACATTGAACAATTTCAGATATGGAAACCGGGCATTGGAAAGGGATTCACAAAATTCACCACTATAACTCCAGGAGGTAAAGAAGCATGGCAGATTTTTACATCAATGTATTTGTGGATGAGGAAAGAACCAAGAAACTGCAGGAACTCGGGCTGGCCGAAAATATCAAAGATATTGACGGAAAAAAAGGCTTTCAGGTCGGAATGACCGCAAAGGATCAGAAAAAACTGGTAAAAGGCTTTCCCGGACTGACGTTTGATGCATCCAATGCCTGTGTGCTTCCCGCAGATGGAGACAAAACGCTTTTTGACATCGTCTGCAATCTGAAATCTGTGGATGTCATGAAGTTTGCCATCACCAAACTCTACAATCCCCTGAAAGGGAAGGATGTGTTTGGAAGAGGCACGGGCGGCGGACGCTAAGAACAGGGTTCTGGCTGTTTTTCGGATCTGGCAATTCTCTGCATAATTCCTGCGGCCGGACGGAAAAAAAGAAAGGGAGCGAAATTCTCATATTCGCTCCCTTATTATTTTTGTGTTGACAAAAATATACCGACTGGTATATTTGCTTCCCATGAAAGATCAGACACCCATCAGCAAATCTGAGCAGACCCGGCAGTTCATCATTGAAAAGTCTGCCCCGATTTTCAACAAAAAGGGTTATGCCGGAACCTCCCTGTCCGATATTACTGCTGCCACCGGTCTGACCAAAGGCAGCATCTACGGGAATTTCAGAAATAAGGATGAAGTTGCGGTCTGTGCGTTTGAGCATAATGTGGCCTTCATCCGCAAATACCTGCGCGGGGAAATGGAAGGGCAGAAGCGTCATTCAGACAAACTGCTGGTTTATCCCAGGGCCTTCCGCAGGATGTACAAAGAAATGCTGTCCAAAGGCGGATGTCCGATCCTGAACACGGTCACGGAAGCCGATGACACGCATCCGGTTTTGCACCGGCTCGCGGTGGAGACCATACAGTCATGGAAAAAGGGCATTATTTCTCTTGTGGAAAGCGGCAAGCAGGCCGGAAGCATAAAATCCGGCACAGATGCGCAGGCAGTCGCGGAAATCATGATTTCCCTGCTGGAAGGCGGAACCCTGATGGCCAAAGCCACAGGAGAGGAAAGTTATCTGCTCAACGCGATTGATCATACAGAACATCTGATTGAAAGCATCACGTTTCGCGGATGATTTTTTTGTGCTGAACTGTATACTTGGGCGGCATGGCAAATTCCTGTATGAATTTTATAAAAAAACCGGATTTTTTCGAAAA
Organism: Desulfobacterales bacterium; assembly: GCA_041390465.1. Taxonomy (GTDB): domain Bacteria; phylum Desulfobacterota; class Desulfobacteria; order Desulfobacterales; family Desulfococcaceae; genus JAABRU01. The sequence continues at coordinate 34,149 of JAWKPW010000008.1, forward strand.
ATCCGGTTTTTGAACTACTTGATTGTTCAAGGAAAACCCATCTTTTAAGATGAAGGGAAGGCAACATGGGAATCTGGTTTGTAAAACCTGAAAAGGAAAAGGCAGCAGACATAATATCCAATACAATGGTGGCGCATCTGGGAATTGCATTCACCGAGGTGGGCGAGGATTATATCAAAGCTTCCATGCCGGTGGATCACCGCACCCATCAGCCCATGGGGATTCTGCATGGCGGAGCCTCGGTTGCTCTGGCTGAAACTTTGGCAAGTTTTGCCGCGAACTGCTGCGTTGATATGGCAAAATATTACTGTGTGGGACTGGAAATCAATGCCAACCATGTTCGATCCGTGCGCACCGGAAACGTCATCGGATGCGCCAGTCCTGTGCATATGGGCAGAACAACGCAGATATGGGAAGTGCGCATTCACGATGAGGAAGATCACTTAATCTGCATATCCAGAGTGACAATGGCTGTGCTGGCGCATAAATGATGATTGATAAATTATGAATTATGAATTGTATATCGTTACTTAAAACATTTAGGTTATGCTGCAATCAACCTGATATAAATTAAATCAGCCACGAATGACACGAATCTGCACGAATTGAACAAACCATAATTCGTGTAAATTTGTGTAATTCGTGGCTGCACCATTAAATCTTATTAGTAATGGTATAACTGTATGGATTATCAAAAAAATTCACAATTTACAGTTTGATATTAACAATTAACCATTTAACATCAAAGGAAAACACATGGCTGACGTCTATCAGAAACTGGCAAAGCATCTGGACAATCTTCCCGCAGGATTTCCGCCTACGGAAAGCGGTGTGGAACTGCGGATACTCAAACGGCTTTTTACTCCGGAAGAGGCGGAAATCGCATCCGGTCTGATGATGCTTCCGGAACCTGCCGGGGCCATTGCCGCGCGGCTGGGCAAAGAGGAAAAAGAACTGGCTCCCATGCTGGAAAGCATGTCCAAAAAAGGACTGATTTTCCGGCATACCAAAGATGGCGTGACCACTTACATGGCTGCGCAGTTTGTGGTGGGAATCTGGGAATATCATCTCAATGATCTGGACAAAGATCTGATCCGGGATGTGAATGAATATCTGCCCATTCTGATGAAAGAACGGGTGCTGAAGCAGAAAACCAAACAGTTGCGGGTGGTTCCGGTTTCCAAAAGCCTGAAAGCCGAAATGAACATCATGCCCTATGATGTGGCTGAGGAAATCATCAGAAAACAGAAAAAGATTCTGGTCGCGCCCTGCATCTGCCGCAGAGAGCATGAAATGGTGGGCAAAGGCTGCGGCAAGCCCATGGAAACCTGTCTGGTTTTCGGGATCGGCGCACAGTTTTATCAGGAGAACGGGCTGGGACGTTATATTTCGCAGGATGAGGCGCTGAATGTGCTGAAAACCGGGCTGGAAGCCGGGCTGGTGCTGCAGCCGGGAAATGCCCAGAAACCCGCGAATATCTGCCTGTGCTGCGGGTGCTGCTGTCAGGTGCTGAAAAACCTGAAAAAATTTGACAGTCCTGCCAAAGCCATCAATTCCAATTATTATGCAGTGGTGGATGCGGAAAACTGCACAGCTTGCGAAACCTGTGCGGAACGGTGTCAGATGGATGCCATTACCGTGGAGGATGTGGCCAAAGTCAATGTGGATCGCTGCATCGGCTGCGGTCTGTGTGTCACGCACTGCCCGACTGATGCCATTTCCCTGCATCAGAAGGAAACCCAGGAACAGTACATACCGCCCAAGAATCTGTTTGAAACCTATATGACCATGGCACAGGAAAGAGGACTAATTTAAATGATGAGCCTGATTTCCGTTCTGCTTCTGCTGTATGCAGTGCTTTCCATTGCTTTCACTTATATGGTTCACCGCCTGCCCCGGAGACCGGTCAAAGAAAAACCGGACTGGGGCAGAGTGACAGACACAAAAATTCCCTCGGTGGATGGCGGATTTCTGGAAGTATGGCGCATTGAACCTCAGGGGACCTTTCAAAGGGAATTGTGGTGCTGGCACCTGGCTGGGGCAAAACCGGGATCGCATGATCAACCGTGCCAGACTTTTCGGACAGTGGGGATACACCACTGTGATTCACAGCGCAAGGGATCACGGAAACTCATCCCGTTTCCGCATGATGAGCGGTCTCCCGCTTTGCTGAGGAACGCAGAGGAAAGCGTTCTGCGCTGGGTCGGAGAACCGGTGATTCTGTACGGACATTCCTGGAGCAGCAGGTGCGATTATTGCGGCTTTCCGTCAGTCCCATCTGGTGAAACTGCTTTGGAGAAGGCTGTTATGCGGACATTAAACCTTCGCTTGTCAGTCTGTACAAATCTTTCAACAGATATTTTGGCATGATCTTCGGGCGCACCATTGTGTTCTGGCTGGACAAAGTGCTGTACAGCAAAGAAATGACTGCGCTGAGTCCCGGAAATCTTGCGCCGTGCATCAAGTTCAGTCATGCTGATTCACGGGGAAAAGGATGAAACCTTTCCTCCGGAGTTTGCCCAAAAAAGCTGGCGGAGATTTCCGGGCCAGAGTGCGGAAATATGGATAGCCAAAGGCGGGGCACAGTGACAACTCTTTTCAGACCGGATATGCTCAGGCAGTTCATGCTTTTCTGGAAAGAAAACATAGAGATTCTCTCCAGCCCAGAGGATCAAATCCATTGGCCGGGACAGTGCTTAACCTGAAAGAACGCAAAATTTTCAAAGAGATTTCAGAGTGTAAGGCAAAAGTTGGCGTGAGTTCCACATAAGCTTCCCATAGCTGGTGTTTTGTCAATACAGAAAAACCGGATTTTCGGAAAATCCGGTTTTTAAATACACGGAACATATCCGTTTGGATTATTTATCTGAAATCTGAATTACTCATCTCACAGGGAGAAAACCGCTGCAATACAGCTTATCCTTTACGAAACGGTGGAAACAGGCATCGGCCTGCTGACTCTCAACCGTCCCAAATCCTACAATGCGGTCAGTTTTTTCAGATGATGGAGGGACTGGAGCATTTCTGGCAGGAACGGCTTTATGATCTTGACACTGTTGTGATTCTTCTGAAAGACTGGCGGCGAAAGGGATTCTGTGCGGGATTGGATATGAAGGATGCAGAAATTCGCGCCGGAAATGAGTGTGCCGGGGTCTACCGCTTTCAGGCACGGCTGGCACGTCTGAATCTGGCCATGCGCCGTGCGCCCCAGCCATTATCTGCATGGTTCTGTGCGGCTGCGGGCGAGTTCAGTTTGCCCTGTCCTCGGATATTCGCATCATCAGCCGGATGCGTTTTTCTGCGGCTTATATCAATATCGGACTCGGCGAAAACGGATATGTCATGCAGTTATTTCTTCCCCGCATGATTGGCGGGCAAGAACATGAATTCGCCGCACCAGCGATTTCATGACAGCAGAAGGCCATGAATCTGGGACTGGTCGGCTGCATTGCACCGAGGGGAAAAACTCATGGATACTGCAAATGGGAATACGCCTGCGCGCAAAACAGTTTGTCAAAAATCATATGGGACTGCGCCTGACCAAAGAGGCTGTGAACATGAACATTGGCGCGGGCGGGCTGGAGCAGGCACTTAACATAGAAGACCGGAACCAGACCCTGCTGTCAATTGGGCAGTATGTCAAGAAAATATAAATGACATAGGAGTTATGCGATTGACCGGATAAACCCTGGGGTTTTGAAAACCAGCAGGGTTTGGAGCAGTTTATTCTGATACAGGCACTTTAATTCGCATTATTTAAAGGATAATCCAATGGCTGAAAAAATTTGTCAGTATACGAAATCTGAAATTTTGCTTTGAGGTTTTTGATGCACAATCGCTGACCGTGCGCCTTATTTCAGTCGGCATACTCAAACCTTTGATATGGTGCTGCGCCCTGAAACTGTCCCGGAATCTGCTGCATCCGATGATGAGGAAATGGATCGGAAACCGCCTGCATTTTAAGGACGAATAACGGTTCATCCGGCTGTGTCCAAAATTATGAAGAATTCGGACAGGGCGGGTGGATATCAACCGCACGGAAGAATCCAGGAGCAGATGCCGTTTCTGCTGCTTTGATGTTATGCAATGTTTTTGCCGTAGTGTTCAGCTTCTGTGTATCCGGGGCTGACAGCAGGCGCAAGCCCGGCTGATTGCTTCCTTTGGTGATGAAAATCTGAAAAACACCTATCTGGAAAAAACTGTATCCGAACATGGCAGGGAACTATGGCTTTGACCGAACCCCAGGCAGGAAGCTCTGGGGGATATTCTCGCAACTGCGGTTCCCTGAACAAAGGCCATTATCATATCTGGCACGGCCGCAAGATATTTATTTCAACCGGAGATCACGATGGGGTGGAAAATATTGTCCATCTCATGCTTGCCACTATCAAGAGCGCCTGCCGGGGCAAAGGGCATATCACTTTGCGGTTCCCAAAAAACGGCCTGACGGAAAACACGGACGATTCCCAATGTTTGTGCGGTTTCCCAGATTTTCACAAAATGGGATACAGGGCGCACCCATTACGGAACTCGGCATGAGATCACGGCGACTGTCACGGCTGGCTGCTGGGGCAGGCGCATTACGGGCTGGGATATATGTTTCAGATGATGAACGAGGAAAGAATCGGGGTGGGACTTGGTGCGGCGCGATTGCCTCTGCCGCATATTATGCCGCGCTGGAATACTGCAAAGCCCGTACCCAGGGACGGGAAATCACTGCCAAAGATCCATCCTCCCCGCAGATTCCCCTTATCCGGCACCCGGACATCCGGCGGATGCTGCTGTTTCAGCGGGCTGTGGTGGAAGGCTCTCTTTCTCTGCTTCTGCAGTGTTCCCTTTATGAAGACAGGAAAAAAACGGTTTCTGACACGGAACGGGAGAGATATGAACTGCTGCTCGACATTCTCACACCTGTGGCAAAAACCTATCCATCGGAAATGGGCATTCTTTCTGTCAGTCAGAGCATACAGTGCTTTGGAGGCTACGGATACTGTGAGGATTTTCCGGTGGAGCAGCATTTCCGGGATATGCGGATTCATCCCATTCATGAAGGTACAACCGGCATTCAGGCAATGGATCTGCTGGGCAGAAAAGTCACCATGAAAAAAGGTGCGGCTTTCCGTGCCGTGAGTGATGAAATCCGGGACTGCATCCGCGCAGCCCATGAATATCCGGATCTTTCCTCTTTGGCAGACCGTATGGAAAAAGCATTGGGAGATTTGGAGGAGGTCACAGTTCATCTTTTGGGAACTGCACAGAAAAAAGGGGCTGATGTTTTTCTCGCGGATGCCACCCTGTATCTGGAATTTTTCGGCATTGTGATTATTGCCTGGCAGTGGCTGCTGCAGGCCATTGCGGTTCAGAAAGCACTGAAACGCCCTCTTTCCGCGGGAGAATCTGATTTCTTCGCGGGAAAAATGTTCACAGCCCGGTATTTTTTTGCATATGAACTGCCAAAAACAGGGGGACTTGCCCGGCGGCTCCGCGAGGACGATCCCCTGACGCTGGAAATGAATCCCGCGTTTTTCAATGAACCGGGATGACAGGGATTCAATGCCCGGAGACTGATCTGTCTGTCCTGAATCTGTGCGTTGCAAAAACCGGATTTTTCCAAAAAATCCGGTTTTTCTGTATCCTCAGATCACAAAATCAAAATTGACAACTCTTATATTGAACAAATCAATGGCGATTCGGTATCAGAGAGGCGCTGGCGGAATCGGCAGTGAGCAGTCAGGTCAATACGGCTTTCATTGAACGGAACAGCGGGACAGACGGAAACAGGAACGCCCGGAAGGTTCGGAAGACCTGCTGCTTCTCAAAAGACCGGGATATTCATGAGGCGGTCACATATTTTACCATGTACAGTTGCAATTTCTGCCGGCCCCCAGGAACTCTTCGCTGAAGGATGAATACGGAATATGGGTGAGCAGAACCCCGGCAATGGCAGCCGGACTGACTGATCATATGTGGTCACTCCGGGAATGGATCACCTGGCCGGCTGTTCAACGGGAACAGGACACAAGGCAGTGCATAAACATGTTGAATTTTACAGAATCAAAAACTGAATTTTTTCAAAAAATTCAGTTTTTTCATTCCCTGTTTCATCCTGATAAAAACTAAATTGGTCAGGTAGTAGTACATGACCACGATGAATTTTATGGGATCAAAAACCGGATTTTTCCAAAAAATCCGGTTTGTTCATTTCCTGTTTCATCCTGATAAAAACTAAATTGGTCAGGTAGTAGGGTTATATGAAATCTGAAAATCAATTGGGCATTAAACATTCGTGAAACTTTGCGTCTTTGTGGCAGAAAAGGGAAAATTTTGTGATGAAATCTTTTTCAGATTTCATCAGCGCTTTTTCTGATCCAGCACTTCCCGCACTGTCTGTGCAATTTCTTTTTTTACAGGGGGTTTGCGGATAATTCCCCTGATTCCCTGCGGCATACTGCTGTGCCTGCGGATCTGAGCGCTGAACCCCGTGCAGAGAACAATGGGCATGGCAGGCAGGATTTTCAGAACTTCCTTTGCCAACTGCACACCGGTCATGCCCGGCATGGTCATGTCAGAAATCAGCAGATCATATTTTTTTGGATTATTTCTCAGTTCCAAAAGAGCATCTTTTCCATCTCCGAAAACACTGACCCGGTATCCCAGATTTTCCAGCACAAGACTGATGATTTTCCGCAGTTGCTCCTCATCGTCCACCAGCAGGATGCTTTCCGTGCCACCGGGTACGGCCTCTTCCTCATCCGGTGCGTCAGTGTCCGGAAGCATTTCCAGCCGCGGCAGATACACATTGAAAACAGCCCCTTTTCCGGGTTCGCTGTAAACCTTTATGCAGCCTCCGCAGTCTTTCACAATGCCGTGGGCCACTGCAAGACCGAGCCCGGTTCCCTCTCCCGGAGCTTTGGTGGTAAAATAGGGCTCAAAAATCCGTGACAGAATCTCCGGAGTCATCCCTGTTCCCGTATCACTTACCGTCAGCCGGAGATAGGGGCCGGGTTCCACTTCCACAAACCGGGACATATCCTCCGGAACCAGCACAGTTTCTCTGAGAGAAACCTCAAGGATTCCGCCGGGATCCTGCATGGCATGAAAGGCATTGGTGCAGAGATTGACAATAATCTGGTAGATCCGGGTGGGATCCGCGAGCACCAGACCGCAGTTTTCATCAATGGCAGACCGGATTTCAATGGTGGCAGGCAGAGAGGAGCGAAGAAACTTCAGGGCCTCTTTTATGATCGGCTGTATGCGCATGGGTTTTCTGACCTGCTCTGTCTGACGGCTGAAGGTAAGGATCTGCTTGACCAAATCTCTTGCCCGCATTCCCGCGTTCAGAATCACCTTTGTCCATTCCTGCAGTTTTTCCTGATTTCGGGTTTCCATCAGCAGGATTTCGGTGTAACCGATGATGGGCGTGAGAATATTGTTGAAATCATGGGCAATGCCGCCTGCCAGCGTGCCAATGGCCTCCATTTTGTGGGACTGGCGGAGCATGGTTTCCAGTTTTTCCTTTTCCTCCTTTGCGCGGATGCTTTCTGTGATGTCCTTGCCAACCCCTCGGAAACCGACTGTTTTTCCCTTTTTGTCCTGTATGGGAAGCCCGCTGATGAGATGAAGAACACTCTGCCCTTCTTTGTTGAATATCCGGGTCTGTATATCCGCAATCCGGCATTTTCCGTTCAGGGATTGGAAAAAAAGGGGTTTCACGCGCTCTGCGTCTTCTTTGTGCATGAGATCAAAAACGGTTCTGTCAATGAGTTCTTCCGGCTCATAGCCCAAAATTTCTTTCACTTTTCCGGAAATATAGGTGCAGCATCCCTCAGGGTCTGTTTCCCATATCCAGTCCGCCATTGTGAAGGAAATATCCCGGAAACGTTTTTCACTTTCCTCCAGTTTTTTCTTCAGATCGCAAAATTCCAGAGCCTTTGCAATCACCAGACGCACTTCCTCTTCTTTCCAGGGTTTTCGGAAATAATAGAAGATTTTTCCTTTGTTGATCGCGTCAATGACAGCCTCAATGTCGCTGTAACCGGTCAGCAGCATCCGTATGCTGTCGGGATAGCGCGGCAGAATGCGCTGAAAAAACTCCACACCGGTTTCACGGGGCATGCGCTGATCCGCAATGATGATGTCGATTTTTTCTTTCTCAAGGATTTCATATCCCTCATCCGCGGAATTCGCCAGAAAAATATTGTAATACTGCCGGAACATGTATTTGAATCCGGTCAGGTTGGGTTTTTCATCGTCTATGTACAGCACATTGGGTTTGTCCGAATGACGGGCAGTCATGTTTTCCTCTCCCTTTTCAAAGGAATTTCAATGGGATTCTGACAAAGGGAGGCAGATGGTGAAAGCCGCTCCCTGTCCCTGTTTGCTTTCTGTTTCCATAAAACCGCCATGATCACGGACAATGCCGTGAATGATGGACAGGCCCAGTCCCACGCCTCTGCCGATTTCTTTGGTGGTGAAAAAAGGTTCGCAGATGCGGGGCAGTATTTCTTCGGGTATGCCGCATCCTGTATCGGCAATTCGGATGGCAAGCCAGGGCGCTCCGTTTTTTTCTCTCAGTTCTGTCCGGATGGAAATGCGGGCTTCGGCCTGCTCTTTTTTCAGACGTTCTTCAATGGCATCCAGTGCATTGGAAAGGATATTCATGAACACCTGATTGAGTCTGCCGGGATAGCACAGAAGAAGGGGGACAGTGCCGTATTCCTTTTTTATGGAAATCCGATCCTTGTACCGGTGATGCAGGAGCATCAGGGCGGCATTCAGATTTTCATGCACATCCACTGCTTTTTTCATGCTTTCATCCAGCCGGGAAAAGGTGCGCAAACCCTGAACAATCTCTGCGGTTCTTTCCGCTCCGATGCGGATGTTTTCCATCAGCTCGGACACGCCGCAGCGAATGTCGTCCATATCCGTTTCTTTTTTCAGGATTTCAATTTCAGAAAGTTTGACTGCCGCATTTTCCGGTGTCAGTTCTCCGCAGGCATCAAGGATTCTCCAAATATCTGTCATAAGACCGGAAAGCCCGCTGATGCCGGAAACAATAAAATTGATCGGATTGTTGATTTCATGGGCCACACCCGCAGTCAGCACACCCAAAGAGGCCATTTTTTCAGACTGAACCAGTTGCACCTGTGCGGACTTGAGTTTTTCAAGAGCGGTTTCCAGTTCCGTGTTTTTGTTTTTCAGGACATCCCGGTAATGGCTCAGCCGCATATGAGTCTGCACACGCGCGCAGACCTCTTCGGCCTGAAAAGGCTTGGTGACATAATCCACTCCTCCGGAACGGAATGCTTCCACTTTGTCCTGTGTTTCCGTATGCGCGCTGATGAAAATAACCGGAATGTCCCGCGTGGTTTCCTCGGATTTGAGACCGCGGCAGACTTCATAACCATCCATTTCCGGCATGTTGATGTCCAGCAGAATCACATCCGGAGGATCATGGATCGCGGACTTCAGGGCAATTGTCCCCCGCGGAAAAGGACGCACCCTGTAACCTCTGTCTTTGAGCATTTTCTCCAGAAGTCTGAGATTTGCAGGCATGTCATCCACAATCATGACAGTGCCGGTTTCGTTCTGCAGGGACATGGGGGAACTCCTTTTTGAGGTGAATGATGAATGTGCAATGTAATACCAATTCTCCATTGAAATCATATTCTGCGGAAGGCAGTGCCGATTCGCCGCTGATTTTATGCAGTGATATAAATTTGCTGTGACCTTTGTGCCCTATTCGTGGAAACTTCGGAAGTCCGGATGGGACATTTATGCCTGTTTATTTATGAAAGTATTGTTATTTGATATAGTTATCCAGAATATTCCGGATTACGCCTTCTTCCTTCATTTTTCTGATAACCTCACTGACGCTGTCTGCCATAATCCTGCTTTTCTCTCCCAATGCTTTTTTGGAAAAGGCCATGCAGGTGGGATTTTCATCCAGTGTGCAAACTGCCCTGAATCTGTCCGGAAAACCGGTTTTTCTGGCGGTAAACAGAAAAGGGATTTCCTCGGCCACCACAACTTCAATCCGGTTTTTGTCCAGTACCTTTGCAAGCACATCGTTGCTGTCAAACACCATTCTTTCCATCTGCTTGTAAGCATCAAATTCAGGCGTATAGGTATAGCCGCGGATTACGCCGACTTTTTTTCCCCTGAGATCCTCCAGTCCTGAAATGTGCATTGTACTCTCTTTTGTTACAAAAAAAGATATCTTTGAGATGAATGTATCCTCCGTAAAATCCACTATGGGAAGGTATTTCTCCAAACGGAACATGGAAAGAATGCCGTGAATATCCGTTCCGTCCTCCGCATATTTTTTTATTCTTGTCCAGGGCAGTCCCAGATATTTGAATTCAATTCCAAGCCGTTTGGCAATTTCATTTCCGATTTCCAGATCAATCCCCTTCAGTTCACCGTTTTCCCTGTACTCAAACGGGGGAAGGTCTTCAAGAACACCAAGCACAAAGGTTTCTGCCCAAACGCGCAACGGCATCACCAGACAGACAAACATGACAATTGCATAAAAAACGTTTTTCATTTTTTCTCCTTTCTGATGCAGCATAAGGTTGATAAAAGATATGAATTTGAGTGGTTCAGGAAAGCTGTGAAAAAATCCTATACCAAAGAATCTTTTTTTGTAAAGCAGGGATTGTCCATAGAAAATATTTCGGGATGACCTGAGAAGCTGTTTTAAAACTGGCCACCGACCCTCCGATATAATAAAGAATAGCGAGTTTCTCAAATGCGTTGGCAACCGGTTCAATTGCAGTCAATATATCATGATTTCTCATAATCTTCTGTTATCCATGAATTCACGAAGAGAATTTGCCAGATTTTCTCCGTAATGATAAGAAATAAATTTCAGCGTCAGTTCCTTTTTATCCAAATCAGGATTGGCTCGCGTTATTGCACGCCGTGAGAGCAGTATGGTACTTTGAGATAATGAACGGACTCTTGAAATTTTTTGAGCGGCAGTTAAATTTTGTATTAAGGAAATTTGCACCTTTTCTGCTTCAGGATGAGTATCAGGTGATTGTGTTGTCATTTATTTTTTTCTTTCATGGGCTAACGAATGTATAACCGGCGCCGCGGGCTTTATCGCGGCGTCCGTGTTCATGCACTGGCTGGGTGGTATTTTATTTCTGTTTTATTAAAAAAGTTCAAATCTCTACGATTTCAAACAGATGAAAATGCTCAAAGCGCATCCGCATCATCTGATATTATAAATTTTTTCCATCTGAAATCAGGTGAGTGAGAATCACCTGAACGTGAGATATTCATAAGTGCTGACAATGAATTATCATTGCAGTCCTCATTAAAATCCCTGCTGATTTTTCTGAGCAGGAAAGTCACATCGGGATATGCCCCGAATCGGACGGGAATATTTTCGGGCGGGCCAAAAGCATCAGGAAAAAAATCTTTCGGCATCACCGTATATTCACTTTTTGAAGTATTGATCGCAATCCACTCGGAACCGGTTCTGACAATGACAAACTGATGACCGTTTATTGTCATCTCTTTGTTCAATTTTTCAAAAGCTTGGTTGTAATCATCCGATTTGCTGGAGATGGCATAACGCATATCTTTCGGTTCATCAATCATATCGAGTGCTTTGACAACCGCAATGAATGCTCTGGCATAATGGGAGCAGCCGAAGGCTGCTTTTGTTCTAATGATTTCGCCTGCGGACGGTGCAAAAAATACATCTGCTGGATTTTCACCCATATATCGGGAATGCCATGCTTTCAGAATCTGTTTCTGTTCGGGAGACAGTTTCAATGTAATCAGAAAACCGAGTTTTATTTTGTTCAGTATGTCATAAATAATGTAATCACCCGGTGCTATTCTATTTTTACAGATTCCTATTACAGGATCGTTTAAAATTTCGGAAACCTTAAGGAGTAAGGAGAGTTTGTCTTTTTTCGGATGGGATGCGATGATAGGTTTCACTGTACTGTTTGCATATTCCATCACATCCGCTGTCACCTCGATAAGCGATATGTTCTTTTCTGCCAATATGTGGGCAGACTGGGAAGCACAGGAAGAAGTAAAACAGAGGATAAGCAGAAGTAAAAAAGAACGGGATGTATCTGATATAAAAGTCATAATAAACTCCTTATCGAAGGTCACATCTCAATTTGATGTAAACTGAATTCATCCACCTAACGCTAAGCTAACCGGCGCAAAAGGGTGGAGGGAGCGCCAGCGGCCGGAACCCTTTTGCATCCGAGTTCCACCGGGTTATACCTTTTTGCACTGTTGAAAAATATTATTGATAACAGATTACTCATATCATTAACTATAACATGTTTGATTCTTTAGGTATTATCTTGCAGACGTTGCAGCTCGTCAATGATAATATTTTCTGTTTCTATCAGTGAATCGGCAATCAGTCTTAAAAATGGGACAATATCACCCTTATCTCCCTGATTCAGTGCTGTCAGATATTTCCGACGATTTTCGATTTTTATAATTGCAACCGGATAACTTCTTTTTATTAAAATCAGATTCATAAGAATTCTTGCACCACGACCGTTACCGTCATCAAAAGGATGAATTCTTACCATATTGTAATGAGCTATTGATGCAACAACAAGAGGATGTCTGTCTGCAATATTTTCATTAATCCATCCGCACAGGACTTCCATTTCATCCGCCACATGAATCGGATCGGTATAAAAATGAATGGTTCCATCTGTTTGTAAAACATGATTCGGTAACACTTTGTATTTTCCGGGATTAGCAGGTTTTTGAACTTTCTGACCGCTCTGATTTATTGCCGGAGTATATTTAACTCCTGACAAAAGAAGAGCATTCATTTCTTTTATCAGTCCCTGAGAAACAGGACGATTGTCTTTTATCACCTCATAGAGCCAGTCAATTGCCTCAGCATGATTTCTGGCATCAAGAAAGTCTTTGAAAGGTTTCCCTTCAACTGTCAGTCCTTCTCTTAAAAAAAATAATGTTTCTCCTCTTGTCAGAGAACTGCCTTCAATAGCATTGGAATCATATGTCCAATCAATACGAAGTTTTTCCTGAATTGCTGACCAATGTCCTTCTTGCAGGGATTTTTTCTTATCAATCTGAGTTTTAAGATCGTCAATTAAAGACAGCAATTCTTTAATATCAGAGTTATCTTCATCAAAATTATAATAGTTAGTTTTCATAAGACCTCTTTCAAAAGTCATTTCCTCCTGTTTTCAATTCAAAATTATAAATACCCGCGATCAGCTTGAATCTTAACTCAAATCTTTTTCTTCTGTTTCTGTATTTATCTGAAAGTGTTTTAAAAATTTTGATTTTACCGATAACATGTTCTATGAAAATCCTCTGACGTGACAGCTTTTTACTGTTCCGCTTATCTTTCCGGGAAAGCGGATTTTTTTGCTGCTTTTCTTCGGTAACAGGCTGTTTTTATGTATTTTGTCAATACCAGGATATCCGCTGTCCGCCCTGATGACGGTTTTTTCAGCAATCTTCAGTCTGCTTTCTTTAAAAATCCTGAAATCATGCCGCCTGCCCTTCGCAAAATTCAATGCCGGTATTTCAGGAGTTTTTGCGTTCACAGCAGCCTGCGTCTTCAGGGTATGTCTTTTTTCAGGACGCTGTATCGGACTCTCAGCGGCATCGGGAAGCACAGCTTCGATTTCAGTATCATTCTTTGCCATTTTTTTTCTCTCAGGCAGTCTGAAATTTTCTGATATGACAAGTATATCCTCTGTTCTTTTTACCGGTTTGGAGCAGTTCGGCTCACTCATCCCGCAATCAGCACCAAGCTGGAAATATGTGATTGTCTGTTGAAACTTGATGAAAATTATCACTTGTGTTGACGTTTTGATATTCAACGTTCTGATAAGTGGAATCAGAAACTGGTTTTCTGTAACCATCAACACATCCAAAGCCCGCAGACAAAATTCCCACTGTGAATACTGCAAAAATGATTCTGCTCATTATTTTCCCTCCTAACGGAGGTTGAACGGCGAACCGGGCAGCCGTTTCACCGACAGCATATTTTATGCTTTTTTGCAACCCCCCGGAATGACTGTCCGATCCAACGCTGCTAATCTGCCGCGCGGCTTTTTGCGTTGACTGAATTAGCTTTGTTATGTGGTTTTATGCTTATGACGGCAAAGTCTCCATCATAGGAATTTTATGAAGATCTTTATCCCAATTTGCTTTGCTGGAAATAAAAATGTGGGCGTCAGGTGTGATGTGGATATCACAATCAAGGCTTCCAGCAGGAACCACCAGAAGTTCACCTCCCATTTGAATATTTGGAAGTGCGGATCCACAAATTGAGCAAAAGGATTTGTTGTGTTGTGTTGAAGGCAAAGTAAAATTTGTGATTTTATCCTCTCCTGATATCCATTTCAACTTGGCAGAAGAAGAAAAAAGATTGGCCCCATGAGCCGAACCTGTATCTTTTCGACACCGGCTACAATGACAAAGATAGAAATTGTCAAAATCGCCTTCTATTTCGAAAGTGATTTCACCACAAAGGCATGATCCTGATTTTATACACATAGATCTAACTCCTCATGATTGTGACTTATACAGCGTTGGTTCACATAACAACAAGGTGAGCGGCGGCGGGCTTATCCCGCCGTCCGCTTGATCGCTTGGTTAGCCCTTTGTTGTCCTTTTTTCAGCCGCTTTCAGGCAGGCGAATTCTGACTCTTGCATTATCAACTACGATAAGATTTCCCGGATACAACTCAATATTCAGAGACAGAAATTTTTCCAACGCTCTTATCACATTTTGGACTTTCGGAAGTTTCAGTCTGAGATAAATAATTCCGTAATACTTTTTACCCTCTTTAACCGCCAATGTTCCGAAATCGGAATCATGGGTAAGAATGAAACGCTTATCCGCAAATGCTTTTTCAAGAAGATATTCATCATTTTTTCCATGCCATTTTTCTTCTTTTATATCAATAACATCAATTCCTTTCTCCCGGAGAAATGATACCACTCTTGGAGAAACATTTTCATCTGTCAGGATTTTTAAGGAATGGTATTTCATTATGCGGCTTCCAGTTCAAGGTATATGTCATTCTTTAAGGAATTTGCTGCATATCTGAGGCAGGCGTTTATATCCTCTTTTGAAAGATGCGGATAATCCTGAAGTATTTCAGTTTCAGTTACATCGGAAGCAAGCAGTTCAAGAATAAATTCAACAGATATTCTTGTTCCTTTTATCACAGGCTTTCCTCCCAGTATTTTCGGATTTGCTGTTATTCTACTCATTATTATATCCTTTCTGATTAAAATCATACCAGAATAATCTGTTCATTTTTTGCGTCCGGTTATTTTTTTGCATGGCATGTGGCTTTGACTGCGGTGGGCAAAGAAAAGATTTTGCCACCCTGGCTGCCTTACAAAAATTTAAGCAAAAATAAAATTTGACTTTCGATCAGTCTGTGGAACAGGCTGAAAGCCCGCTCCACAGTTATCTGTTGCATACTTTAAAAACCAACGTGGTCATGCAGTGGTTTAGTCATCATCACCCCATTCTGCATTCAAATCATCCATACTGTCAATAAGCTCCTGAGAACTTTCACTTTCATCAATACTTGTCAAATTGCCGTCATCGTCGTAATGGCTTATACTTCCGTCATCATTTTCGAAAGATTCTCCCATAAACATACCCTCCTTATTTTGAGTCATGCTAACGTAGAGCTAAACGGTTTGCGGTGTGTAGCGACCGCATGGAGCGGAACCCCACAAATCCGCTTGACGTTGGGTTATGCGGTTGCCTGTATTCATTACAGAAGTGTATAACTCCTGTTTGTGGTGGGCAAAAAAATGCCCACCACTACCTGCTTAATCGCCTTTTCCTGACGAGCCTTTGGGAGCAGATTTCTTACCACCTCCCGGTAATGGATATCCGTACTTTCTGATATTCTCCTTGTAGATTTCCCTCTTTCTTTCTTCTTTGTCCTTTCTAATCTCGCATTCTTCCTGTGATTCAGCCATAGTTTGCTACCTCCTGTTGTTTTTGTGTTAGGTTCAATCCTCGTTTTCCAATATCAGGATTTCCTAACGGAGGTTGAACGGCAAACCGGACAGCCGTTTCACCCATAGCATATTTTATGCTTTTTTGCAACTCCCCGGAATGACTGTCCGATCCAACGACAAGCTCACCGGCGCAGAGGGTGGAGGGCCGTTAACGGCAAACTCCCGTCACTCTTAAATCAATTCGTTACCTTCTCAACGTCAACCCGCCGTAAGCCCCTGTCCGCTTCCAATGACGGGTTATGCCCTTGTTTTAACAACTATTCTTTCATAATTGATTCTATTATCTTCTTCAGTCCATTATCATAAGATGGAAATAAATCAACTAATGAAGTTCATAGCTTTTCATGTTCAGAGGAACACTCACAAGTTCTTACAGGAATAATATATATTTTATTTGGTGGATAGTAATCAAAAATATTAAAAATCATTTTTTAATTCTTTTTTGAAAAAAATCCAATTCTAGAAACAGAATGATTTGATAGTAATACAATAATTTTTTTGCTGTTTTTTATTGCATTCTTTATCGCCTTTTCCCATCGCCATCAGCTATAATATTTTTTCTCGATCTTTCCATGCTTTAATATCATTTTCTTTTAGATCATTGTATAACTTTTTTGCGATATGCTTCATCATCGCCTTACATGGCTTATAAACACTCTATTTGAGATAGCATCTTTTCAATATTTAATTTGCGTTTATAAAACCTGTACAATAAAAGCGACGAAATGTAAAAAAAATCGCAATATGGTAACGATACGCATTTATAGTAAATATAATATCATTTTTTATTTTCTTGTATATATCATCCTTTATTTCTATTTTTCGTTTTCTTCTTTTTTCTTTTATCTTCAACAGTTTTTATTGTAAATTTTTCGTTTGTTCTTGCCAGTCAATTCTTTTGTATTCATTACGATAATCATCTAAAATAGGATGACTTGGAGCTAAACTGTTATCATATTTAATAGATGCGTGTTTATCACCTTTCTGCGAAGGAATATAATATGGCATACCTGGTTGATAAACAAACCATTGATCGTGTGGTAACACTACAATTTTAACAAATTGACTACCGTTCTCATTGTCCCATATTCTTACAGTTCCATCAAACTACATGAAACAATCTGGTTTTTTGGGGGGTGAAAATTTAAAGGAAGTATTCTTTGATTCATGATCTGAAAATATATTTATTAATTTTCCACTTTTAATTTCCCATACTTTTTAAAGTGTTGCCATCATTTGAAGCAATTAACTCAGGAATTAAAGCCAAATGATAGACCTTGTATTTCTTCTTCGTCTATAGATAATTTAGGAATTTCTTGAATCATTCTTCCGCTTTTATTGTCAAAAATCGTAATTACCCTTTCTCTTGTTCCTTTTGTTAATGAGATGATATTACTGCAAACAATTTATTATCAGGACTGAATTCAACCCATTCAATTAGAAGAACTCTTTAATGCTATGAATAATATTTCCTGTTTCAACATCTGCAATTCAATGTCACTAATATAGTGATGCTAAAGGTGTTATTTTTGCTAATTCATTATTGTCTGAAATTGTTGAAGATGATCTTACCACAATCAATCGGGTCATTGGGCTGGATACAACAATGTTTGGTTTGTTTATTTTTTCTGGTCTTCAGGCTCGAACCCTTCCTAATATTTTTTTGGAGTGCATGAGCATCCTTTTCCGGCTGCCGGCTGATACTTATTTTTGCATCATCAGTATATCTTCAAGGTTTAACGGAGCACATAATATGCCCATAGCGACAGCAGGGACTTCTCCTGTTGTCCAGTGTTTTCGGACAAAATTGTGGATCACCCAATACACATCAAGGGTGCGCTGAAGCCCAAAAACCGTTTTGGCATACATGTTTGTGCGCCGTCGAAACGCACTGTTTCGTCGGCGTATCGCTGCGTTGTTCGCCTCGACATGATTTGCATGGATCTCTGATTCGTCCGGCTTCTGATTCGTTTCCGGATGTTCTTTGAGAGGAGCCTGATATTTCTTTCGCTTCGGGCCGCGTTTGTGCTTCTGATCGCCTTTATTCTTCACGCGGACTTTTACTCCGCACGGCAACGTTTTCGCCGGACGACCGGGCCTGCCGTTCCGCAACACTTCAGCACAAAACGCAAAGAGAGTGCTGCCGTAACGACGTTCTCCGTCCGAAAATAACGACAGATCTCCGGATCGGGAAATATATTCGCAGACGGTCGACATGACTGATTCGAACAGGGCGGCGTCCTTAGTCCCGCACCGCTGATCGATAATGAACCGGCTGCTTCTTTCCATGATCACGGCTGTCCAGCCTTTCGAGGCTGATGCGTCGGTGCGACTGCCGACAACCGTATAAAGTTCATCACCCTCGAAAACAAGCGAAACAAACTCATGACAGAAGCTGTAAAGCATTAATGTCTCTTTCTGATCGCCGAACAGCCGTTCCCATGTCGACACCGTATTCTTATGTATTCCGAGAACGCGGCCGGTCGCACGCAGCCTCACCTTCGCTGCGTATTTTCAATGCCGATGCGACCTTGCTGATCGGTGACTTGAGATCCTGCATCGGGGTGCCGGAGGTTTCGGAAAAGACGTTGCCGCATTCAATGCATTTATAAAGGTGGCGTTCGCCGTTATGAACCGTATCGTATTTTTTGAACGGTTCCGTTTCCGAGGAATGACAATCAGGACAATGGAGTTTGGTATCTGTTTTCATGCCCTGAGATTAACACAACTTCAGCCCGGATGAAAACATTTTCAACGGTCGGAGCCCAGTCCCATTTTTTCTATTTTCTTAATTATTTTATTTTTGCTTTAACATCCATATATGTATCGTAGAACTTTTCATAAATTCCGACTTATATTATCCATATAAATAGAAGTTGCTAATATTTTTGAATTGTCTTGATTAAAATATATATCGTTTTTTGCTAAAAAGTTATTATGATAAATAGCTAATTGGTTCATAAATAAGCCTGATTCAATATCGAAATATTATAATATGTTATATTATTTTGACTATTATTAATATAAAGATTGCAGAGCAATTTTTTTACCATCTGGACTTACCTTAATTAATGAAGTCGTTTTTTTAAAAAAATGCTTTCAAGATTTGAATTATGCATATTAATCGTTCTAATTAGTTCACCGGATAATAAAATTCAAACAGAAATTTTAGCCTCATCATTAAGAGTAACAATTTGATTTCCTTTATTGACAAAGGATACAGAAATAAGTTTTCTTTTTGATTCTTCAACAGAGCGAAATCAAATAGAACTGATTGAAACGTTCCTATCATTTACTCCCTTTAAATTGTTCACAGAACTTTTCAATAGACCTATATTTGTTTTCATTTGCAATCGATAATGCAAAAAGATTTTGAGAAAACAAGTATACGATAAGTGTGGTCAACATGATTTAAATTTATTCATCGTTCCCCTTTGTTTTACCATTTCTTATTTCAGACCAACATAAATATCAGTCATATTTTCGAGAGAAATGTAAATGGGGAAAAAGCTGTATTCATATTGCTCCAATTAATATCTATTCTGAATGTTCTGGGGGCATAACACTGAGTTAAGCAGCGGATCGGAAAAAAAAGACTCCTCCCGCCCTGCCCCACGGCAGTCCACTTCAACGCATGGTTGTACAGGAGGCCCTGCTCCGGATGCCGGGTTTGGCATGATTTGTGCTATAGGGAAAAGTACCTCCCCCTCCTGCCCGGAGGGCTTTCGTGCAACGCAGAGGTAAGCGGCCGCCGGGGCTGGGGCGAGCTTGCGGGCGGGAGCCCCGGTCCCTTGACAAACTGGTTAAATTTATCTTAACTTTAATGTATTTATTGTGTTATAGCTATCTTCATGTATTTTTCACAATCTCTGTATAGCTGATCATCTTGTGTTAAGATGATCTTATCATATTTTATAAAAAAGAAAGTATTATCATATCTGAAATATCATTTTTTTTCCATTTTTTTGCTTCATGCCCAATTTTTCTTAAAAATCTATTCAATCTTTCAAATATATACATAGCCTGTTGTTCTGTTATGTTAATGTTTTCTTTAAAGCTTTACGTAAATTCTCATTTTTATTTTTTGTGCTACTTCTTGGGTAAACTTGTCACTTTTAATTAAACCTAAAATGCTTTGATTGTTATTAATTAATCTACTCGCTTTTAAAGATGTATCATTTTCTAATATTTCATCTTTTTCGATGGTATGTGACATAATGAGCGGACAAAATCAATTTGAGATATTTATATAACATTTTATTAAATTCATCTTTTACTATTTTTTCATTATTCTCATTGTTGAAATATCCATTTGTAAGTTTAGTGAAAAGTAATTATATATGTTAGTTTTTTTGAACATTCCATCAAGATTATAAAGAAAAACTCCCATTAATTGATTTTTATCTTCAGTATTAAAATCATATTCAGTTTTTAAAATAAATTATATTGCATTAAGCAATAAAATAAGATAAAAATAAAGAAATTGAGATTCAATATCAGTTTTTTCTCTCTATGAAAGAGCAATCCAACTTTTTTAATTTCTAAATCTTCACGTTATTTTCAACTGCAAGAATGAAATTTTCTAACATTTTAAATGGATGAATTGTACCTAGATATCAATTATTTCAATTTTTTATCTTCAATATGTAAGGCATTGAACTATTTTTTAGGTTCTGTTTGAAAATGAACAGAATAATTCTAAAAAGAAATACTTGATATCAAAATCCTATTATTTTTGGAATGTTCTTCCATCTCATCATAGGAAAGTTTAAATCTGTTCCATCTTCATCATTAACCTTAGCCCAAATTATATAAAATATTTGTATCGATTACAGATTCCAGGCATCTTTTTCTCTATAATTCTAACAACAAGTTAAGCGATTTTGCCGTCCCGATGGGGGCGGCAATCGCTTGAACGATGGGTTATGGTTTTATTTTACGTTTAATGCTTTCACAACCACCGGTTGCCCCTGCCCCATGAAGTATGGGTTCTTCAATATTTTTTCTTATTAAGTGTTATTTCTGTCCTGACTGTTTTTTTGCCTAACACATAGTTTTCTATAGCATTTAAAGCATATTATTTATTAATTCTGACAATGCTTATGTCAGTATTTTTTTATCCATTAATATATTAGGCAATAATAATTCACGCATAAGCATTATACACAGATAATGAAATATAAGGATGAACAAAAGGTTTATTATGTTCTGTATCTTCTGCAAAGAACATTAAAAATTTTTTACCTTCTGAAGTTATATTTTTACATAATCATTACAATATTCTGATAACAGGTTGTTAATAGTGTTTCTTAAAACACTGTTTAAAACATAAAAAGCATATTCATTATTAATTGCCTGATATTCTTTAATTATATTATTATTATTTAACGAAACGGACTATCTTCCATTAGGCCAGAATTTTTAACAGGAGAATTATCTTCAAAACATAGCAAATGCTTTTCTGTCTGTCAGTCATTTCATTAAAAAACAACATCATATCATTATTCATTTTTAATTATTATCTGCTCATTTCTTCTTTTTCAGCAAGTTCATGTGTTGCTTTATCCTGTTTTTCCTTTTTTTCTTTTTGTTTTACTTTGATATAATGCGATAGACCTATAATAAATAAAACTCCGTCCAATATACATATAATAAAGTATATTTTCACCAACATGATTTGCCAAATATCATGAGGCAATGCACCAACAAAAGAAAAAAGCAACTATAAAAGACATAGTTATAGAAACAAGATAGCAACATTTCGTAGGCTCCTTGAATAAATCTTTTTATTAAAGATATAAAATCTTTGACTTTTCAGATTCTATTCCTGTAGTCATCCCAGTCGCCTTGTTGTTATATGTTTAAAACGCAACCAGTTGTTATGCGGACCCCATGTCCGCATTTTATGCATATAGATATATATGCTGGCATATAATACTATATACTTGGCATATAGTATTATATGCCAGCACAGCATACAGATATATATGCTTTCGAAAAATCTGTCAGGCATATAGTACTATATGCAAATCCCAAAAGCATATAATACTGTATGCTTTTCTGAAAAAACACAAAGTATATAGTATTATATGCAAATATGAAAACCATATCTTTGTGCATAACGTCCAGATTTTTTTCGTTACAAAAATCCCTTTGACTGACAGTCTCAGAAGATTTTCCTGCCCTTTCTGCGGGTAAGCAGCAGGAGAGGCAGGACGCGCGGGACTTGACCCGTTGACAACTCCCGCTGATAAACGGCTCCGGGAGAGTATTACGTGCAAATCACTCCCGCTGAGAAACAGGGAACATCAATTCAATACCTGTATCCTGTGGTGATGTCAAGGCACAGATGCAGGATCAGCAAAAACTTCGCTCTTTTCCTTCAGACCGATGCCCAAAGTTTTCAGTTCAGCCAGCACCGGTTCATAAACTTCCGGCATGACAGGCCGCTGAACCCCTTTGACTGAAATTTTGCCTTCCAGAATATTTTTGACCGCAATGGCAGCGGGAAGTCCCACTGTCCGGGACATGGAAGTATCCCCGCCCGGAATGCCTTTGTCCACCATCGTTGCAGCAATCTTCTCCTTTTTCCCGTCCGGATATTGGGCAGAGAATTCATGATGCTGAATGAGCATATCAATCTCTTTTTCTCCGTACACCAGCTTTTCCCGCAGCAGATGGGCAAACATGTCAAACAGGGATGCTTTTTCCAAAGGCAGATGCCGATCATCCAGAAGTCCAAGCCATTCCATTTTTTTGATGGTCACGGAATATTCCGGCAGGTTCAGAAAGGTGGCAATATGGCGGGGCAGATGTTTTCCCCGAAATCCAATTTTTTTTGCCAGGGCTTTGGCCGGAGTGAGTCTGCGGAAGTCAAAGATTTGGTTTCTGTCCAGCAGCCCCAGCCGCTTGAAGCCGTCCCCGAGGATTCACAATGCCCCATTTGCATAGGGTTCCCCGGTACATGGACTGTGGATTCAGTGCCGTAGATTTTCCTGTACGGCAGCTTATCCCGGTTCACATATGCCTCATAAATCCCCGCATCCGGAATATCAATGAACCGGTAATGCTGAAAGAGCTTTTCCGCAGGAATGTCAATGATTTTTCCCTCTTCCATGTATCTGCCGTCACTCAAAGCCGCGAGCATCACGCCGAGAGGACTCCAACTGAATTTGTATCCAAAGGGATTGCTGTTGCATTCCGGAGCGGGAAGTCCGCCGCAGTAAGAATAAAAAGAAGTAATGGTTCCGCCTGCTTTGCGCACCCGGTCAATCACCCGCATGGCCGCCATATGGTCAATGCCCGGATCCACGCCGATTTCATTGAGAAACAGCAGATTCTTTTTTCGAACTTCCGCGTCCAGCGCTTCCATTTCCGGTTTCACATAGGAGGTGGTGACAAGGTGTCTGCCATGCGCCAGACACTGTTTTGCCACCTGAATATGATGAATCCAGGGCAGGAGACTGATGACAATGTCAGCAGCGGAAACGCTCTGACTGAGTTTTTCCGTGTTTTCCACCTGCAAGGTTTCTGCATTGCCCCGCGCATGATCTCCCACCAAATGCTGTGCCCTGTCCAAAGTGCGGCTGGCAACCGTTACACTGACATCGGGCAGTTTCAGCAAATATCTGACCAAAGGCCGGGCCACAAATCCGGCGCCCAGCACCAGAATGTTTTTTTTCATATCAATCCCTTCCTTTCAGTTTCCCGCAGAGAGCACAGAAAATTTCCCGCAGAAAAAACCTCTGTGTTCTCTGTGGGAAACAAAGCACAAACAGTCATTCGTCTGTGTTGTCTGCGGGAAAGAATATCCCTTTCCGGAACAGCCAGTGCATGACCAACTTAGTTTTTACAGGATGAAACAGTGATTAAAAAACTGAATTTTTTGGAAAAATTCAGTTTTTGATCCTATAAAATTCAACGTGGTCATGCACTAGATCCGGTGAAGTGTCAGCCCGCGGTCTTTGAGTTCCCCGTTTGCGGCTTTCAGTTTTTCCTCATCGGAAATCACTGCCACAGCATGTTTTTCCGGCTGCATGTAAAAATACTTCTCCGCAACGGCCATGACCTGTTTCCGTGTGGTTTTCAGCAACTGCTCCTTGAACTGCCTGCGGGTTTCATCGCTCAGGCCGATGAGCTGGCGGTAAAAAGCCTTGCGCGCGGCATGGGCCGGGGTGTCAGGTTTGTCAATGTCAGAGCAGACCTGCAGAATGGCCTCTTTGATGTCCTCTTCCGCATAATATCCGGATCGGATAAAATCTGCGGCTTTTTCATACACATCCAATGTATTGACAATATGCGGATCCCGGTAGGAGCACAGACAGAACAGGCCGTCTTCCATGTTGTAAATGGAAAAACCCCCGTATGCCCCGCCTTTTTCCCGGATTTCCCTGTGCAGATAAAGAGAACGCAGCATTTTGCTGATCACAGACAGGACAGGCGCGTCTTCATGCTGCATGGGAACCGTGCCAAAGGTGCGGGCCACAAAGGAAACCGCAGTGGAAGTGGTCCATCCTTCTCTGGGAATTGTGTCATGGATTTGCATATCCGGCGGACAAAAACCTCCTCTTCCGGCTTCCATCTCTTTCATCAGAGACTGCACCGGAGAAACCGCAGAAGACAAAGCCGCATCTTCTCCAATCAGCGCGAATTTCATGTTTTCCCGCGTGAACAGATGCGCTGCAATTTCCATCAGATTCTGTGAAAGGGTTTGCAGTTTCCCGTCACGCATATCCCCGGTCACATCCTTGATCATTTTCAACTGATGCACACCTGACCAGATTTCATTGAGAGACCGGGTTTGGGAAAAATTTCTGGCAGCAAGGGAAATGGCATAGCGATGCCCGTTGGACACAATCCCGGATTCCATGGAAGCCCGGTATTCCGGCAGAAGTTTTTTGATGCGCGGCAGATCCGCAAAACTGTATTCTGCAAGAAATTCCCGGATAAGATCAAACATCTTTTCCTGATTCCGCACCAGGCACTTTCCGCTGAAGGTGACAAAGGGAAGGGTTTCCCCATCCCGGTCAAAGCGTGTTTTTGCATGGGCGGAAAGCCCCATTCCTCCGGTGCAGATGTCCATCACCCGGGCCATTTCCACATAATCCCTTCTGGCTGTGCCGACTCTGGTAAAGGCATGGCAGAAAAAGGGAAGCAGCGGAATCAGATGATCCGGAACGGTTCCGATTCCGGCCACTGCGGTAAAGTAAAAAATCCCGGAACAGGGCTGTGCATACCATGTCGCAGCCAGATTGCCTTGTCTGCTGTAAGGTTCGCTCGCGTTCACACTTGGCACATGGGGCGGAATGTCTGTCAGTTCCAGAGTGGGAAGCACGGAAAGATCTTCGGGCGATTCCTGCAGTTTTTCCAAAGCTGCCGCATCTTCCCGGATTTTCACCATTTCCGCCTGTGTCAGTTTTTTCCGGATTTCCGCAAGTTCCGCAGCCACCCGTTCTTCCTCTTTGCGTGCCATTTCCTGATCCGGAAGCAGTTTGAAAAGCACCCGATGGGGATTGTCCAGAAAATATCTGCGGATCTGATTTTCAAAAAAAGGCCCTTTTTCCACTTCGGCTTTGAGTCTGGCCAGATCTTCATCAAATTCCAGAATATTCAAAGGGCTGGCTCCGTGAAACCAGGTTCCGGCAAAAGACATCAGCAGTTTGATGCCATAGGGATAAGGTGTGTTGGTAATTTCACGGCGGTGAAATTCCAGTTGATGGATCGCGGCTTCAATGAGCTGTCTGTCAATGCCGTCTCTGACCAGCGTTTCCAGCGTGTCAAGGATGATTTTCACAATCTCATCCGCATCCGATTCCCGCACGTCTTTGAGACCGCAGGCAAACAGGGTGTCCCGGCAGTCCGGATCATAGCCGGTGCTGTCGGAAAGCGAGGTTCCCAGACCGGAATCAATCAAAGCCTTGCGCAAAGGAGATGCCGCATTTCCCAGCAGAATCTGTCCCAGCAGGGAAAGCGTGAGCACGCCAAAGGTGTCCGTAAGATCAGACACCAGCCAGCCCAGACAGATCTGACATTTCTTTTCCGGATTTTCTGACGCGTCCAGCGGATAGAAATAGGTGACTGTCCGGGGTTCTGACCACCGGGGCTGATTGGGAACGTCGGTCTGCGGATCGATTTTCCCAAGATTCCGGAGAACCTTTTCCTCTATGAAATCCAGATGATCTTTGAGCGGCAGATTGCCGTAGGTGAAAAAATACGCGTTGCTGGGATGGTAATGCCGTTTGTGAAAGGCCGCAAGCTGCTCATGGGTGAGAGCGGGAATCTCCTGGGGATCCCCTCCGGAATTGTTGCAGTATGTGGTGTCCGGATACAGCGCGTTCATCAGTTTTCTGCTCAAAATCTGATGCGGGGAGGACATGGCCCCCTTCATTTCATTGTAAACCACGCCTTTGTAAACCAGATTCTCCCCTTCCATTTCCAGACGATGGCCTTCCTGCATGAAATTGAGGCGATCAATCCTGGGATAAAAAGCCGCATCCAGATACACATCCATAAGATTGTAAAAATCTTTGCGGTTCTGGGTGGTAAAGGGATACATGGTCCAGTCAGACGAGGTGAACGCATTCATAAAAGTGTTCAGACTGCGCTTGATCATGGAGAAAAAAGGGTCCCGCACCGGAAATTTGCGGGAGCCGCACAAAACCGTATGCTCCAGAATATGTGCCACACCTGTGGAATCCCGGGGCACGGTTTTGAAGGCAACGCTGAAGGTGTTTTCCGTGTCCGCATTGCTGATATGCACATGCCGGGCCCCGGTGGGCAGATGCTCCAGTTCATAATAAAACGCCTTGATGACTTTGAGTTCCGCAGTTCTGCGGACTTCATAATCTCCGATACGATCTCCGGTTTTCCGTTCCGGATTGTTTGGATCTTTTGCATGTTCCATTGGGTATCCTTTTTAAGGTGATTTCTGAAAATGAATGTCCCGGTTCAGTCACCTGAAAAATCTGACAACTTTTGGAACGTTGTCAAATCTGAGGGATTTTTTTCGGAAATCGAGTAAGAGATTGAAAAAAATCTGACAGTAAGAAAGATTTTCTTCTTTGTGTGTCGTTATGGCAAAGATTCAGGAGGCAGCGAAGGCACAGAGCCCCGAAGTTTCACAAAGACTTTCCTGTTCATCTTTGTGACCCTGTGTCTTTGCGGCAGAAAGCAATTTGGCAAATTACCGGGTGGTGCCTTTCACAGCATAAATTCCCCGCGCGGGGCATTCAATTCTGCCGTTTTTTTTCAGACGGAAAATCAGATTTCTCAGTTTTTTCTTCTCAAATCCGGTTCGTTGGAGAATTTCGGCAAACCCCGCGCCCTTCTCATATTCCTGAAGAATCTCCATAACCCTGTCAGCAGCGGCTCCGGAATGGGGTTCCCCTGTTTTTTTCCCGGATCGGCTTTCCTCTGCCATGCTGAGCATCATTTTTTCCAGACGATCCATCCGCTCCATGAGTTTTTCCACATCCTTTTTGGTGGGAATGTTATGATCCCGCAGAAATTTCCTGACCATTATGTTGAAACTTGTATTTTTTTTCCGTTTCACAGCCATTGCCTTCTCCTTGATCATGCCAGTAACGGCTTCTCCGCTTGCATAATTTATAAAAAATGTAAATACAATTCCTTGTCCCTGAATTTGGCACACAGTGTTTTCTTCATGACCGCTTGAGGACGGAAGAATATAACAGGAAAAACGCGGGATGACAAATTTAATATGAAGACGGACGGGGCAGGAGGAAGCAAATTTTTTAAGACAAATTAAAATTCACTTTGCCGCCGGCCGGTGATATGTCCCTGCGCAGCGGCACAGTGGAGCACTTGCACGCAAGCGGATACAGGATTATATGATCTGCACGGATGTCAGATATTCTCTGACGCCCCGAATGGCCTGATTGAAGATTTTCTTTCCGGAAACAATGGCGTACAGATCTTCCTCACTGCCGCAGAGCTTGGCAAAGGTGGGGCCGATGACCAGAGCCGGATCCTGCACATCGGAAAACGCGTTCAGAGCGCCCACATAGATGTCAACCCTTTGTCTGAGAATACTGAAATAATCTATTTCCTTTCCGGAATGGGCAGCCGTCATTCCCGAAATTCCCTGGCAAAAATGGTGCACGGCATTCCAGAACATCTGGGCAGTCTTTTCTTTTTCCGGGTGCTGCCCCATGAAAAAGGAAATGCCCCAGCCCACACTCAGAATTTTGAGAAGCTGAATTTCATATTCCATTGTCACAGGACTGACTTCAGCCTCTTTTGGCAGATTTGCCAGCACCTGCTTCAGGTCATCCCTTGTGATGGCATAATTGAACAGATATTCACTGTGTTTTTCTGCGGACATCTCTTCTTTGACCGAAGATTCCATGCATATTCCTCCCTTTGCGGCTTGATGAAGTTGACAGAAGCAAAACCAAAATATACCATTGCCCAGAAGAGTTAATGTTACAGCCACGAATTGCACGAATGATACTGCCTGTGCTCTTGTCTCCCAATCAGGCAAAACAGAGGTCTGTTCTGCACCTCTTTATATAGTGTTTAAGATAATGTTTGTCCGAAAAACCCTGAGGGTTTTCAAAACCCTCAGGGTTTCAGGATGACAATGTTTTTCTTAAAATCTATACAATGGAATCCTGTATGCGGCTGTCAAAAACTCTTCTGCTTTTGCGTTCAGACCGGGGCAGGGTTCCGTAAGGCACAATTTCCACTTCGGGCGTAACCAGTATCTTCTTTTTGATACGGTTGACAACTTCTCTTGTGAGATCTTCTGTACGGCTTTCCTCCGTCTCCTCCGCGCGCTCGGCCACCAGCCGCATAATGCCCCGCTCGGATGCATCTCTGGAAAGATGAATCTGGTATTCAGACCCCATGCCCGGAATTTCGGACAGTACTGCATCAATGCTGGAGGGATAAATATTGACAGCCCGGAACTTGAACACATCATCTGTGCGGCCTTTGATGCGGGAATGCCGGGGCATGACGGATCCGCAGGTGCAGGGGCCGGGAATGATGCGGGTAATGTCATGGGTGCGGTACCGGATCAGGG
Organism: Desulfobacterales bacterium; assembly: GCA_041390465.1. Taxonomy (GTDB): domain Bacteria; phylum Desulfobacterota; class Desulfobacteria; order Desulfobacterales; family Desulfococcaceae; genus JAABRU01. The sequence continues at coordinate 63,220 of JAWKPW010000008.1, forward strand.
GAACTGCCTCTTTGCACAGACTGGTCACCACCATTTCCCCCCATTGGCCGTCCGGAACCGGTTTCAGGGTGTCCGGATCAAGGATTTCCAGAATATAGTAATCGGCCCAGTAATGAATGCAGTCATGATGCGGGCATTCAATGCCGGTTCCGGGGCCATAGAGTTCGGTCATGCCGGTGATGTCAAAAAGTTCCGCTCCGCCCAGCAGTTGAGAGATTTTGTTTCGCATGGAAACCGAGGATCGTTCAGACCCGTAAATCACTTTTTTCAGACTGATCCGATCCATCATTCCCCTGCGCCGCACTTCCTCAGCCATGAGCAGCCCCATGGAAGCTGTGCAGCAAAGCACAGTGGATTGCAAATCTTCCAGAAACTGGCACTGCATGTCCACATTCCCGGGACCCACCGGCAGAGACATTGCGCCAAGTTTTTCACAGCCCATCTGAAAGCCGAACCCCGCAGTCCATACGCCGTAACCGACCGCAATCTGCACCCGGTCATGAACCGTGACCCCGGCCATTTCATAAGCCCGTGCAAAAAAATGAACCCAGTCATCCACATCCTTTTGCGTATAGCAGAGATTTTTCCGTTTTCCGGTGGTTCCGCTGCTGGAATGAATTCGCACGATTTTTTCAAAGGGAACCGCGCGAAGGGGAAAGGGATACCCGTCCCGCAGATCCTCTGCTGTGGTGAAGGGAAGTTTTTTCAGATCTTCCAGAGTCTGAATGTCCCCGGGTTTGATTCCGGCCAGATCCAGTTTTTTCCGGTATTCCGGAGAGCCTTCATAGGCATGGTTCACGGTCCATTTCAGGCCCTTCAACTGATGGGCTCTGAGTTCTGTTTCTGTTGCGAAATTTGGCATGAATGTCTCAAACTCTCTCATTGTTTCTCCTGACTCCTGCAATATTCAAAATTATTTCCCGGAAAACAGCAGGGTGATCCTGCCTGCGTCCTGTTTTCAGCATCTTTCAGGTATCATGTTTGAGGCATGTATTTCAACAGGGAAATACATTTTTAAGATTTTTCCCAGTATGCCGGGGCCGTTCCCTGTTTTTTGGATAAAAGCATAACCGTTTAAATTTTGATATTTTTTCTTTTTTTGCAGTCCCTGTTCCATAAGAAAAAAATAATGTTTGACAAAAGCATTTTTTTTGTATATAAACTTCTTTTTATACAACTGAAGCATTCACGGCCCCATCGTCTAGCGGCCTAGGACGCTGGCCTCTCACGCCAGAAACACGGGTTCGATTCCCGTTGGGGTCACCAATTTTTTGTTTGCATTGCAGATTTGAAACAAGGCTGTCAGAGGATGAAACGTCCCTCTGACAGCCTTCTTTGTTTTTTCTGCAGGAAATCTCAGCAGAAACTTTGTGTCCGAATTTTTTGGGCGGCAGAAAAGCAACTGCGCCTTAACTCTTTGTGTCTTTGCGGCAGAAAGGCAGGAATTTCCTGCTGAAATCTTTTTCAGATTTCCTGTGACTTTCCATTTTCATGGCGGACTGCCCTCTGTCCGGAGAACTCCCAGCGAAGTTCAAATCAGGCAGTACCCGCCTGTTTTCACAGCAAAACAATTTTCTTGAAGATTTCTGCCCGGTTTTGTATTATATTTTCCGGACAGAATTGACAGGTAAGGAGGAAAGTTTCATGTTCCGAAACGGCTTTGTCAAAAATCTGCCGGTCGCGGCCAGTGTGGCCGCTTACGGCAGCATTCTTGGCGTGCTGGCCGCGCAGAAAAATATTGACTGGCTCCAACTGCTGGTGATGAACCTTTCTGTTTTCGCGGGTTCAGCCCAGTTTGTGATGGTGGATATGTGGATAGCACCGCTGCCCATTGCGGAAATCACCCTTGCCGTGATGGTGATCAATCTCCGCTATCTTCTTATCGGCGCTTCCCTGCATCCGCTTTTTCAGGGAACCTCGCTGCGGCACAAAATGGCCATGATGCATCTGGTGGCTGATGAAAACTGGGCAGTCACCATGGCCGAATACCGGAAGGGGAATGCCACCACCTGGTTTCTGCTGGGCGGAGGCGTGTGTGTGTTATCCGCCTGGTGCGCGGGAACTCTGGCCGGACATTGGCTGGGAGCGGCAATTGCGCATCCGGAAGCCTATGCGCTGGATTTTGTGTTTGTTGCCGTGTTCACTGCCCTGACCATGAGTCTGTGGCGGGGCAGAACAGACGTTCTTCCCTGGCTGACAGCGGCTGTTTTTTCCTTTCCGCTTACCATTTTCTGCCCGGAAAATGGTATATTGTCATCGGCGGAGTGGGCGGGGCTCTGGTTTCCGCTTTTTCAGCAAAAAGCAGGGAGGAGCAATAATGGCTGCGGGCAGTTTTCAGTTGTCTGTGTTCACAACCATAGGAATGGCCGCAGCAGTCACCTATCTGCTGCGTTTCGGGGGGCTGATGCTGGCCGGAAAATTCCCGAAATCCGGCAGGTTCAGGCAGTTCATGGACACCCTTCCGGGAACCATCCTTCTGTCTCTGATTGTTCCGGGCATGGTGACAGCGGGAATCGCGGGATGTGCGGGTGCATTGTGCACAGCGCTTTGCGCGTACAAAACAAAAAACGCGTTTGTGTCCATGCTTCTGGGCGTTGCCATTGTGGCGGTATACCGGCAGTTTTTTTAAGGCGGCACCATTGTCATAAGCGACAGATCATAAAGATTTATAAGATTTGGCAACTTTCAAAAAGTTGTCAAATCTGTCAGCCGTTCTGAAAAATCTGTCTGAAAAAGTTATAAATTATTATGGTTGATCGCTTACCATGAGATACCGGCGCTGCGGGTTGCGGAATTTGATTTTGCAGACTTAACCGCAAAGAAGATGCAAATCTCACAAAAAAAACAGTTCAGAATACCGGTGTCCGCGTCCGCAGTTGAGAATACTGTGCAATGTCATTTCAAAAATACAGGAAAATACAAGCAGATGAAAAAAACAGAATTGCCGGATGCCTTCCGGAATCAGGCTGAAATGCTGGCGAACAGGATCAAAAAACGCTGGAATCATCTTCACAAACGGTTTGCAAAACAGGGCATAGAGGTTTTCCGGCTCTATGACTGGGACATTCCGGAAATCCGTGCTGTGGTTGACTGGTATGCCGGACATCTGGTCATTGGGGAATACACCCGGATGCAGTCTGTGCCGGAATGGCTGCCCATGATGGCAGAGGCTGCTGCCAATGCCCTCAATGTTCCCATTGAAAATGTGCATCTCAAGGAACGGAAGGCAGGAAAACAAGAGGGGAAAAGATATGAACGACTGGATTATACAGACAAAAAAATGGCTGTGTCGGAAAGGGATCTGAAATTTTGGGTCAATCTTTCCGATTTTGTGGACACAGGGCTTTTTTCCGATCACCGCAACACCCGGCAGATGGTAAGAGAACTGGCCGCAGGAAAGGATTTTCTCAATCTGTACTGCTACACCGGAACTTTTACCTGCGCTGCGGCAAAAGGGGGCGCCAGATCAACGGTTTCCGCGGATCGCTCGGAAACCGTGATCCAATGGGCAAAAGAAAATCTGGAATTGAACGGGATTCCGGAAAGGGGAAACACCCTGATGCAGACTGATGCCTTTGATTTTCTGAGAAAAGCAAAGCGGCAAAATCAGACCTTTGATCTTGCTGTCGTGGATCCGCCCTCTTATTCAAGCACCCGAAGCAGAAATCAGGAGTTTGACATTGTCACGGATCATCCGCTTCTTCTGGAAACTGTCATTTCCCTGATGAAAAAAGGGGGCATCATTTTCTTTTCCGCAAACCATCAGAATTTTGAACCCCGGATGGATCATCTCAGGGCTCAGGAGATAAAGGAAATCACTTCGTTGACCATTCCCGAAGACTATGTGAGCAAAAAAAAGCAGATGCACCGCTGCTGGAAAATCACTGCATAAGCGGTTTTCCGAAATTTGATAATGTGTTATCAGTTTGTTATGCACAAAAAGACACAACACTGCAACACAGAATGCACAGATTCACCCCTTCCTGTGCGAAAAAGAGAATGAAGGGCTTTTGCGAAAAAAGCATCCTCCATCTGAACGATTTGACAACTTTTGGAAGGTTGTCAAATCCGGGAGATGTTTTTTTCCGAAAATCGTCTTAACTTTTCATTCGCATCAGCAAGGGCGTTTCAGTGACAAAATCAGCCTTAAGGCACGGGTTTGAGAAAATTGAAAAATCCCTGCGGTTTTCTGCAAAGACATGGGGTTGTTCTCCTGCAACCGGAGTGTTCACTTTTTCGCCAATTCCAGTTTTGGTGCGCAATATCTTTTCATAACATCCGTATGCCAGGGAAGAAGCCGTGAACACTGCAGTTACAAACAGCACAGGATACGGGAGCAGCTCCTCACCTCTGGAAATCCTGCGCACCTGTTTCGGGTATCACCGTTTCCGGGAACATCAGGAGGATATCATTCAAAATCTGCTCTGCGGCAGAGATGTGTTCGCACTTATGCCCACCGGCAGCGGCAAATCCCTGTGCTATCAGATTCCTTCCATAATCCGGAAAGGCGCGGGGATTGTCATTTCCCCGCTGATTGCCCTCATGCAGGATCAGACCGAGGCTTTGCGCAGGATTGGAATCCGCGCAGTGTATCTCAACTCTTCCCTGAGTCCGTCCCAAATCACCCAAACCGAACAGCGCATACTTTCCGGCAATGCGGATATTCTGTATGTCGCGCCGGAACGCATGATGGGAAGCAGTTTTCAGCGTCTGCTCCATCAGATTCCCCCCGCTCTGTTTGCCATTGATGAGGCCCACTGCATTTCCCAGTGGGGCCATGATTTCCGGCCCGAATATCTGCAGATTCCCATTCTCACGGATCAGTTTCCCCATGTTCCGCGCATTGCGCTTACTGCCACGGCAGATCCCGTCACCCGGAAGGAAATAGTGGACAGACTCCGGCTGCACAGGGCAGAACAGTTTGTTTCAAGCTTTGACCGTCCCAATATCTGTTACCGGGCAGAGCCCCGGCACAATGCCATGAGGCAGTTGACAGTCTTTCTGCAGGAAGAGCATCCGGGTGAATCCGGACTGATCTACTGTCCCACCCGGAAAAAGACGGAACAGATCGCCAGCCTGCTCTGTTCAGCCGGATACAATGCACTTGCTTATCATGCAGGCATGGATGCACAGACAAGAATGCGGAACCAGCGGCGTTTTCTGCGGGAAGACGGCATCATTGCTGTCGCGACGGTTGCCTTTGGCATGGGCATTGACAAACCGGATGTGCGTTTTGTGGTTCACATGGGAATGCCCAAAAGTCTGGAAGCCTATTATCAGGAAACGGGCCGCGCAGGCAGGGACGGAAACCCGGCTGATGCTCTCATGCTTTACGGTCTTTCCGACATTGTGATGATGCAGCGTCTCATCGCGGAATCCGCAGGAGATGAGAATTTCAAAAGAATCCGGCACCAGAAAATTGAAGCGATGCTGGGTTACTGCGAAAGCACATACTGCCGCCGGAGAGTTGTACTGAATTATTTCGGAGAGGGCCATCCGGGAAACTGCGGAAACTGTGATGTGTGTCTGGGACAGGTGCAGAGCTGGGACGGCACACTGGCTGCGCAGAAGGCTCTGTCCTGCGTGTACCGCACAGGACAGCGTTTTGGCGCGGCACATCTGACTGACGTGCTGCTGGGGATTTCCACTCCCAAAGTCCGGGCTTTTCACCATGATCAGGTTTCCACCTTCGGCATTGGAACCGAGCTTTCCGCAAAGGAATGGAAATCTGTGCTCCGCCAGCTCGCGGCAGGAGGATTTCTGCGTGCAAATCCGGACGGAAAAGGCGGTTTTCTTCTGTCTTCCCGAAGCACAGCGGTGCTGCGCGGACAGAAAAAGATTTTTTTCCGCAAAGAGATTCCGGATAAGAAAAAATCATCTGTTTCTGTGAAACCCAGGCATGCGGAAGAATTCACAGATGCGTTTTCCCGTGAACTGTGGGAAAAACTGCGGGCTTTGCGTCTGGAAACAGCACAAAATGAGGATATGCCGCCCTATATTGTTTTCCATGACACCACGCTGCGGGCCATGATACAGCATCTGCCCGGCACGCTGGCAGAAATGGGGGGAATTCATGGCATCGGACAGAAAAAACTGGAAAAATACGGCCAGCCTTTTCTGGAACTCATCACAGCACACATCCGGGAAAAGGGAATGCCGGACAGAGAACCGGAAACAAAACCGCAGAAACCTGATCCGTTCCGCACATCCGTGCTGTATCATTCCTCCACCGTCAGCGAAACCTTCGCGCTTGTGCACACCGGTCTGTGTCCGGAAGAAATCGCACAGCATCGCCAACTGGGCATCAGCACCGTTTACGGGCATATTGTCAAACTGATTGAAAGCGGGGAATTGTCGGCAGACGAGGTAATCCGCCTGGATTCTGAAGAAAAGAAGAGTATCGAGACTGCATTCCGTTCTCTCCCGGAACCGGATCGCAAATTTCTCAAGCCCGTGTATGAGCAGTTTGAAGGCAGATATGATTACCATCTGCTCAGATGTATCCGGGCCGGCATGGCGGAATCTGAGAATGCGCGGAAAACAGAATCTTCCCTCCGGGAAATCATCTGTCTTGCCGTGTCCCGAAAATACGGGCGTTACTGTGTGGCCGGAAAAGAGCGGATTCCCGACACCGCAGGGCAGTGGATCAGACCCGTAAGCAGCTCGGAAACCGGAGAACTGCGGGTGGAGCATATTCTTCTTCCTGAGGAAAAACTGCCGGAACTGGCTGATATTGTCTCTGTTTCCCTTCTCCGTCCCGCACCGAAAAAGTATCAGACTGAAAACTGGATCATGGATGAAAAAGGGGCATGGCAGAAAAAAGGGGTTTTTCCCGGTTCGGATTTTCCCCTTCTCTGCGATCATCCTGATGGGCTGTGGATCAACGGATTTCACAGCGCGCGGGGCCTCAATGACAGAATCCCGCAGCAGATCGCGGAATCTGAAATTCAATCTTCGCTGGTGCTGATTCAGCCGGAAAATATGCAGCTCATTGTAATGGAAAATGCTTGGCAGAAAAAAATCCGTGTGCTGTTTTTCTACAATGGAACCGAATATCTGCTGCCTGTGACCGATCCCGCGATGGAAAAGATTTTTCTCAAAAAACAGGCCGGTCAGTATCCGGCAGCCGGCGCGGGGATTTGCTGCACCATCAGCATCAGCGAACCCTTTGACGGCTGGTGTTACAAGCTGGTGGCAGGTGTCTCTGATACAGGAATCTTTTTATGATGAAGGAAATATGGACTGTTGGGCATTCCAACCATTGTGCGGAAAAATTCATGGATCTGCTGCGGCAAAACCGCATCACAGCCATCGGCGATGTGCGTTCCCATCCCTACAGCAGACACAATCCCCGGTTTAACCGGGAAACCCTGCGTGAAGATTTGAAAAAACAGGGGATTGCCTATGTGTTTCTGGGAGAGGAACTCGGGCCCAGAAGCAAATATCCCAGTTGTTATGAAAACGGCAGGGTGCGTTATGACGCGATTGCCAAAACCGCAGATTTTCAGAATGGGCTTGAACGCGTGAAAAAAGGCATGGAATCCTTCCGCATTGCCCTGATGTGTTCAGAAAAGGATCCCATCACCTGCCATCGCATGATTCTGATATGCCGTCATCTTCGCTCTCCGGATATTCATATCCGGCATATTCTCGAAGACGGCTCCACCGAGGATCTCAGTGATGCGGAAAAGCGTCTGATGCAGGTGCTGGATATCCGGCAGGAACTTTTTGACACCGATCCTGAATCTGCGGTTATCCGCGCCTATGACATGCAAAGCAGAAAAATTGCCTACATTCCCAAAAACACAGAGGAAACACAAGAGGAAGCATGAAACTTTTCACCATTGGTTTCACCCAGAGATCCGCAGAGAATTTTTTCTCCGCTCTCTCATCCGCACGCGTGAAACGGGTTGCAGATGTGCGTCTGAACAATGTTTCGCAACTGGCCGGATTTGCAAAACGCGAGGATCTGCGCTGGTTTCTGAAAACCATCTGCGGCGCGGACTATCTTCATCTGCCGGAGCTGGCTCCGTCACAGGAAATTCTGGAGGCATACAAAAAAAACAAAGGGCTCTGGGCAGTGTATGAAAAGGATTTTCTGCAGCTCATGGCAGAGCGGAAAGCGGAACAGACCCTGTCCGGCATTCTTTCCGACCGGGACTGTCTGCTGTGCAGTGAAAAAGAGCCGGAAAAATGCCACCGCAGACTGGTGGCCGAATATCTGAAAGAAAAATGGGGAAATGTGGAGATTGTGCATCTTCTGTAACAGATCGCCTCTGCGTTTTTTGCCGGCTCTGATAAAATCAGGGGGAAAATTTTTCATGAAAAAATTAATCCTTGCCTGGTATGCAGATTATGGCATAAGATAACGCAGGCTGCCAATTAAACCAAATCACCATTGAATTTATGCAATACCTGCCTCCTGTTCCCGCGTTCTGCGTCAATGGGATTAAGTCAGGCGGAAACGGTTTGTCCGGAGTTCCTGACGGAAAGTTTGGGAGTCTGCGCTTTCTGCCGGACTTTCTGTCAGGCACTCCGGATGTGCCGGGCCAAAATTCCGTTTCACTTCATTTTGGCACTCCGGAAATTCCCTGACTTAACGGCACTGGCACAAAGCACAGGAACGGGATGAAAGTATATTTTTAATGGGGAATCGGTAGGATACGGCAAAACCCTGCCCTGCCTCTCTCAAAACAATCTCCTGCAAATCCCAAGGGATTTTCAGAGTCATAAGGGTTTTCCGGACATATTTTTTTCAGAGAAACGCAACTGTCCGGGTGGCGGGGATTCTCTGAAAGCATAACATGAAAATTTTTTCAATAACCCGGAAGCATAGGACTGTCAGATGATTACTTTGCTGGATTACGGCGCAGGCAATGTGCGCAGCGTCAGAAATGCCATTGAAAGCCTGGGCGCAAAGGTGAAAACTGTGAAAAATGCCGAAGACATCCTGACTGCGGAAAAACTGGTTTTTCCCGGAGTCGGCGCCTTCGGCAGCATGATGGAAATTCTTGAGGGGAAAAATTACGCAAGGCCCCTGAAAGCATATCTGGAGGCAAACCGGCCCTTTCTGGGTATCTGCCTGGGGCTGCATGCCCTTCTGGATTACAGTGAGGAAGCTCCGAATGCAAAAGGACTGGGATTTCTGCACGGGGCTGTGAAACGTTTTGACACAAACCTGGCTGTGCCCCATATCGGATGGAACGGCATCAGCGTCCGGCAGTCATCGCCCATTTTTCAGGGACTGCGGGGAGATGAAAAATTCTATTTTGTGCATTCCTACCATGCCGCACCCGAAGAGGACAGTGCTGTGCTGACCACCACGGATTACGGATACAGCTTTGTCAGCGCAATTCAGAAAGGCAATGTCACTGCCACCCAGTTTCACCCGGAAAAAAGCGGAAACGCGGGATTGCAGGTTCTGAAAAATTTTCTGGAAAGCGGAGCGGAACCGGCCATGCCTGCGCATATTTCCCCGCGCACAAAACTGGCAAAGCGCATTATCGCATGTCTGGATGTGCGCTCCGATGATCAGGGAGATCTGGTTGTGACCAAAGGGGATCGGTATGATGTCCGGGAAAAGGGGGAAATGAGAAATGTGAGAAATCTGGGAAAACCTGTGGAACTGGCCGGCCGCTATTATCAGGAAGGCGCGGATGAAATCACTTTTCTCAATATTACGGGTTTTCGGGATTTTCCCTTGGAAGACATGCCCATGATTGAGGTGCTGAAGCAGACTTCCAAAAATGTTTTTGTTCCCCTGACCATTGGCGGAGGAATCCGGGATTATACGGACAGACACGGACGGACTTACACGGCTCTGGAAGTGGCGGCTGAATATTTCCGCTCCGGTGCGGACAAGGTTTCCATTGGCAGTGACGCAGTGCTGATTGCTGAGGAATATCTGAAAACCGGCAGAAAAACCGGCAAAAGCGCAATTGAGGAGATTGCCCGTGTTTACGGAAATCAGGCAGTGGTCATTTCTGTGGATCCCAGAAGAGTGTATGTGAAATCGCCTGAAGAAGTGAAACATCAGGTGATGGAGACCGCATTCCCCGGACCGAACGGGGAAAAATACTGCTGGTATCAGTGCACGGTCAAAGGGGGCAGGGAAGGACGCGAACTGGATGCTGTCACCTTTGCCAAAGTTTGTGAAGAACTGGGAGCGGGAGAGATTCTGCTTAACTGCATAGACCGGGACGGAACCAGTTCCGGTTTTGATCTGGAGCTGATCAATGCCGTGAAAAAAACTGCGGGCATACCGGTCATCGCGTCCAGCGGGGCCGGATGTGCGGAACATTTTTATGAAGTTTTCACCGGGACAGAAGCTGAAGCCGCACTGGCCGCAGGCATTTTTCACCGCGGAGAGGTTCCCATTGGAGAGGTGAAGGCATATCTCAGAGACAAAGTGGAAATCCGTGCCTGAGCTGCTGACCTGCAAAAGGAAATTGTTATATAGCATACAAGCCGTACTTTTGCACTTTTTTATCAGCCCGATCAGGTTTTTACAGACAGCAGGATGCAATTTCATACAGTTATAATCCTTCCTGACAAATCATTGGGGAGGATTGCGAGCCGAGCATTTTCCATCCCCGATTCCGGTGCGCATGGGAGCGTTCGACTCCTGCTCTAAGGCGAACAATTTTTTTTTTCAAGGATTCATGCTGTCCTGCATGCTGCGGGGGGCAGCCCCGGAAATGCGTTGCCGGCATTTCCGGGGCATGTTTTTTTTAACGGAGCGTTTTCTGTCAAAATGTCAATGGGACCTGTCCGGTGTCCGGTCCTGTGAATCTGATCTGTGACAGGTTCGGAATCAGCCTGCTGATCCGCGGAGGGTGTCTGGTGCTGACGGATGCGTGCCTGACCGGCAAAGTCATGGGGAAGATGCCGGGTGTGCGGAATCAGCACAGCCGCAGCCCCGGCCGGTGAGTTTTCGGGACACTGTATGTCCCATGATGACTCAGATGAAGGCAGTAATCGGGGCTCAGCCGGTTCGGGCTTTGACTGACACTTATTTTTCAAAACCCCCCTTCATCAGCCGGATGCTGTCGGATGGGGGCGCATGTGATCAGCCGGATGCGTCGGGACGCCGTCGGTCAGGACGGCCCGAAACCGCTCCCCGGGAAAAAAAACGGGGCCGGAAGTCGGAAAAATCCCCGAAAGGCGGAAAACAGAAACTTTCCTCCCTGCTGAAACACTTCCCGGCTGAAACGGCAACCGTTTCAATTTTTGGCAGGCATTATACCAATTCTCCATTGAAATCATATTTTGCGGAAGCAGTGCCGATTCACCGTCAATTTTATGCAGTGAAGCAGGTTTGCTGTGACCTTTGTGCCATCTTCGAGTCCTTTGCGGTCAAAAAAAGCATGGCTTCAATGCAGAATTGGTATAATTCTCAAATTCTGGAAGCTCATTCCCTTATGACTCCTGATGAGGTTCAAGATACTGAAAGTGAGAACATCAAACGTCTCTCACAACTTCACATCTGTTTTAAGGATGGATCGCCGTGTTCAAAAACATGAAACTCCGAAACAAGATTCTCATTCCCGTCGGTCTGCTGGTGCTGACTGTGTTTGTCCTGATGACCTTTCTGATGCTCTCCCATGTGGATGGCATCTTCAGGGACAATGCGTTTCGACTGGCAGAGGAAACCGCATACCGATACGGACATGAGGTAAAGTCCGCCCTGGAATCCGCTCTGGAATCTGCCAGAACCATCTCCAGCACCTTTGAGGGAATGAAGAAGGGGGGAAGAATTCCGGACAGGGAAATTCTCAATCAGATGCTGCGCCATATGCTTGTGGCAAATCCGGATTTTCTGGGCGTATGGACCTGCTGGGAGCCTTATGCCCTGGATGGCAGGGATGATGAATTCATCAATGCCGAAGGTCATGATCACAGCGGCCGGTACATGCCTCTGTGGCACCGTTTTTCCAATGAAATCTCCCTGCGGGTTCTCACAGGTTTTGAAAATTTCCTTTATACCTCTGATTATATGCTCGTGAAAAACCGGGGAGAGGAACTGATCTCCGATCCCAGAAAATACCAGAACGGAGAGCCGGAACAGGTCTGCATCAGTCTGGCAACCCCTGTTCTGCACAATGAAAAAGTGATTGCCGCTGCCGGAATTCTGATCAAACTGGATCGCATCCGTCAACCGGTATACCGAATCAGACCTCTCGACAGCGGATATATCTCGGTGATTTCCAATTCCGGCATCATTGTCACGCATCCCATGCAGGAAATCACAGGGCATCGGATTTCTGAATATGTCCCTGAAAATATACGCACATCACTGGTTCAGGCCGTCAGGAGGGGAGAACGGTTTGCCTTTTTTCAGAATTCCATGAACAAAGGAAAAGAAAGGGATTATGTGATTCTGACACCCTTTCCCATCGGCAGAACCCAGACACCCTGGAGCCTTTGTGTTTCTGTGCCCATGAGCCGGGTGCTGGAAAATTCCGAGCGTCTGAGATACCTGTCTTTTTTTGTCGGCTCTGCCCTGCTGCTGAGCGTCATCCTGATTGTTTTTTTTCTGTCCCGGCAGATTGTCAAACCTCTCTACCGGCTTGTCAGTGTCAGTCAGTCTCTTGCGGACGGCAATTTTGAAATCCGGGCGGGTCTGGATTCCCGTGATGAGTTTGGCATGGCAGCACGCTTTATTGACCGGGCCTTTGACATTGTGGTGGACAAGATGTACTGGTATGAGGGCATCGTCGATGCCATTCCCTTTCCCATCTCTGTGACAGACATGGATACGCGCTGGACCTTTATCAACAAAAAAGCGGAAGAAACTGTGGGCAGAAACCGCAAAGAGGTGCTGGGTCTGCAGTGCCACAACCGCAACGGCAGGATATGCAACACCAACCGCTGCGGCATTGTTCTGCTGCGAAAGGGGATCACCACATCCCTGTTTGAAAACACGGAAACAGATCGGCATTACCAGATTGACACAGCCTGGCTGCGGAATATGAAAGGGGAAAAAAACGGTCATGTGGAGATTGTTCAGGAAATCACGGAAGCCCGGCGTCTGAAGAAAAAGGCGGATGAACGCAACTGGGTGCAGACCGGTGAAAGCAGATTCAACCATCTTATCCGCGGAGATCAGGACCTTGACACTTTGGGCAGAAACATGATCTCATTTCTGTGCAAATACATCAATGCCCATGTGGGGGTACTGTATCTCTGGGATGAAAAAAAAGAGATACTGAAACTGCGTGCCAGTTATGCCTACAAAAAGCGCAAGGAACTTTCCGGAGAAATCCGGTCCGGCGAGGGAATCGCGGGACAGTCCGCTTTGGAAAAACAGACCATTGTGCTGCGCAATGTGCCGGAGGACTATATTCAGGTTGAATCCGGTCTTGGTTCCGGAAAACCGAAAAACATTCTTGTATCCCCCTTTCTTTTTGATGAGGAACTCAAAGGTGTGATAGAAATCGGAGCCTTTCATGAATTTTCCGATCCGGAGATGGAATTTGTTGAAAATATTGTCCGGCATATCGGTGTGGTGGTGAATACTGCCCAGTCCCGCGCGCGCATGGAGAAACTGCTGCTGCAGACCCAGACCCAGGCAGAGGAACTGCAGGTGCAGCAGGAAGAGCTCCGTCAGGCCAACGAGGAACTGGAAGAGCAGACCCGCGCTTTGAAAAAATCAGAATCCAGTCTGCAGCAGCAGCAGGAGGAACTGCGGGTGATCAATGAGGAACTGGAAGAGCGCACCTATGATCTGGAGGCGCAGCGCGATGCCATTGAAAAGAAAAATGAGGCACTCAGGGATGCGCACCGGGAAATCGAACTCAAGGCCAGAGATCTGGAAATTGCCAGCAAATACAAATCCGAATTTCTGGCCAATATGTCCCATGAACTCCGCACGCCTCTCAACAGCATTCTGATTCTGTCCCAACTGCTTTCGGACAACCGGGATGGCAGACTGAGCCCAAAACAGCAGGAATTTGCGGAAACCATTCATTCCTCCGGTTCCGATCTTCTCTCCCTGATCAACGACATTCTGGATCTGTCCAAAGTGGAGGCCGGAAAACTGGAAATGGTCATAGAGGAAATGAATCTGGTGGAACTTACCCAGGATGTGCGCCGCACCTTTGAGCAGGTGGCAGAACACAAGGGACTGAACCTGAATGTGGAAATGGAAAATGATCTGCCTCCCGCGATTCACACGGATGTCAAACGGGTATGGCAGATTATGAAAAACCTGCTGTCCAACGCGTTCAAGTTTACGGAAAAGGGCGGTGTCACCCTGAGCATTTACCGTCCGGAGCCGGATACGGTTTTTCCGGTATCCGGGCTTACACCGGAAAATGCCTTGGCCTTTGCCGTGTCCGATACGGGAATCGGCATCCCCAAAGACAAGCAGAATCTGATTTTTCAGGCATTTCAGCAGGCTGACGGAACCACCAGCCGCAAATACGGTGGAACCGGTCTGGGGCTTTCCATTTCACGGGAATTTGCCAAAGCCCTGGGCGGAGAAATTCAGGTGGAAAGCGAACCGGACAAAGGAAGCAGCTTCATTCTTTTCCTGCCTGTGGATCCTGAGGGATTTGTGGGAAAAAACAGTTCCAGAAAAGCTCAGTCCCCGGCCCGGCCCCATGCTGTGCAGGACAGAAAACCGCCTTTGCCAAATCCGGATGAGCCCCCCCCGGAATTTGTGACAGATGACCGCAGACATATCTGCAAAGGGGACAAATCCCTGCTGATTATCGAAGATGACCCCAATTTCTGCCGGATTCTGCTGGAACTGGCCCATGAAAGGGGGTTCAGGGTGCTGGTGGCCGAAGACGGGGAAACCGGGCTGCACTTTGCGGATTTTTACCGTCCCAGCGGCATTATTCTGGATATTGCCCTGCCCGGAATTGACGGATGGAGCGTGATGGAGCGTCTTAAGCAAAATCCGGAACTGAGACATATTCCGGTGTATTTCATTTCTGTGACAGACAGCCCCCTGGATGCACTGCGCCTGGGAGCAGTGGGTTTTCTCACCAAACCGGTCAGCATGGAGATGCTGGAGGATGTGTTTTGCAGAATTGAAAACATTGTTTCCCGACCGGTCAAAAAACTGCTGGTGGTGGAGGATGAGGAAGTGCAGAAGAAATGCATCATGGAACTTGTCAGCGGCAGAGATGTGGAGGCCGTGGCCGTGAACACCGGCGAGGCGGCTTATGAATATCTGCACCGGGAAACCGTTGACTGCATTATTCTGGATTTGGGACTGGGGGATATGTCCGGATATGATTTTTTGGCAACCATCCGCAAAAACAGGTCATTCTCCCGCATCCCCGTGATTGTCTACACAGGCCGGGATATTTCCAAGGACGAGGAAGCCCGGCTCCAGAAATACGCGGACAGCATCATTGTCAAAGGGGTGCGCTCTCCGGAACGGCTGCTGGAGGAAACAGCCCTCTTTCTCCACCGGGTGGCTGCTGCTCTTCCCGGGGAAAAACGGAAGATGATTTCTGCCGGTCATGAAAAAGAGGATATTTTCAAAGACAAAAAAATTCTGATTGTGGATGATGACATGCGCAATGTTTTTGCCCTGGCCAGTGTGCTGGAGGAAAAGGGAATGCGGATCATTGAGGCCCGAAACGGAAGAGAAAGTCTGGAAAAACTGGATCAGCACACAGACACGGATCTGGTCATCATGGATATTATGATGCCGGAAATGGACGGATACGAGGCCATTGGCCGGATACGCGAAGACAGCCGCTTCAAAAAACTGCCCATCATCGCGCTTACGGCCAAAGCCATGAAAGGGGACAAAAACAAATGCGTGGAAGCCGGAGCCAACGATTATCTGGCCAAGCCTGTGGACACGGACAGACTGCTTTCCCTGCTGCGGGTGTGGCTGTACTGAAGGATGCTTTAACACTGTTCTCATTTTCATCTGTGTTTTTGCTGTAAAAACAGGTGTTATACCGATTCTCCATTGAAAAGATACTTGTAAGCAGGCAGAAAAGAGGTTTTCATGTGTTCAAAAAACCGGATTTTTTCGAAAAATCCGGTTTTTCTGAAAAACTTATGTTTCAGAACAATGGCGAATTGGTATTATTTCTGTAATTGCCAACAAAAAGACTTTTGTGGGTCTGAAGTCAAAAAATTGGCGGTTCAGAAAGTGGTATTTTTATATTTCCCATGTTTATGATTATATCAAATTTAAAGGAGGTTTTTGCTATGGTGGGTGGCTTGGGATGATGGTCGTGATAAACTCAGAGAAGTGACAGCGCATAATAAAAACCGCAGAGATGATGAAGTAGTCATTTTATGATTGCGGAGGAAGACTTCCCTCCTGATTCTTGCTCTGGTATTGCAGGAGAACTTAAAGGGCATATATGCCCAGTTACCTTATATTTTAAGGAAATTTATTCTGTTGCTGCGGAAGTCATAGTTGCTGAGTGAAATTTTCCATATTTTTTATTGGGAAATAAAGGGCATCTGGACAGATTTGCAGTTTGCTTTAATAAAGCAGATAACAAAATCAATTTATACAAAAAAATCAACCACCGTTATGTTCTGCTGACAAGTACCTCAACCATAAGTGCACCGAAAAAATGAAGAAATGACATGCAGCATCCGGCCAGTTTGTCAAAGTGTGAGAAAATGTGTCTGAAATATTTTAATTTTATTTAGGAATTACGCAGTTGAATTTTAATATGCTGATTTTTATGGAAGCGAATATTGCACTGCATAAAATAGTTTTTAAAATAAGATAGTTGAAAGACAAACTGCGTACTTCCTGCTTTTATTGAATATTCTGACATAATTTATTTATGCAAATTAAGAGCTGAATTCGGAGTCAGATTTGACAACTTTTAAAACTTGTCAAAATTTATGGGAAGTTGACTCTTACTTCGCATAGCAGATAAAGGAATAAATGACATGAGAATCACATCGCAGGGACAGATCGCACTGCCGCAGGAAGTAACAGAGAAATTGGGATTTCTGCCAGATACCGAAATCGAATATCAAATCGAAGGAAATTTGTTATTATTACGCAAAAGAGAAAAATCGGAAAAAGGCTCTGCTCTTATTTCACTGATGAAAGGCTCTGCCAATACCGGTATGACAACGGATCAGATAATGAAACTGACGCGGGGGGAATAGATGGAGGTAATGGTTGACAGCAATGTCATTCTGGATATAGTTACAGAAGATACGAACTGGTTTCACTGGTCATCCCAGACACTGGCTTTGTATGCGGATCCACATATATTTATAATCAATTCTATCATTTATTCAGAGATTTCCGTTGGTTTTGAAAAAATGGATGAGGTTGATGCCATACTGCCGCCTGCACATTTCCGCCGAATGCCGATCCCCTGGGAAGCTGCTTTTTCTGCTGGAAAATCTTTTTTGCAGTACCGTAAAAGAAGTGGTACAAAACGATCTCCTTTACCTGATTTTTTCATCGGCGCATATGCAGAATTTCTGAAACTTCCCTTAATCACAAGAGATGTGGCGAGATACAGAACATGTTTTCCGGAACTGACACTGATTTCCCCTGTGAGCTGACCATATGACTATCACCGAAAGGAAAACAGAATGAATTTTCTCACAATTCAAGTGCCTGATTCTGCATATCAAATTCTGAGGCAGCGGGCAGCCCGTTTCCGGCTGAAACCGGATCAGACGGCTGTGCAGTGGACAGAGGAAAAGGCAGGAAAGTGGTGCTGATGCTCCTCTGTTGCAGTTGGCAGGAGCTTTTTCTTCAGAGAAAAATGATATATATCTTTACTTAAAACATTCCGGTTATTCTGTTTCCGGAACCTCCGGACTCCGAAACCAATTTTTGAATCCTTTTAAAACAAGGTGTTAGGATACCGGCAAACAGGTTTTCGGATAGGCTCTTAATATCAGCCCTTTCAAGGTGTGAAAAATAAGCCTTTAACATCAGGTCGTTACATACAGCTTTTTTTTTTTGATGCTGTCTGCCGGTGGCTGCTGCGACCTGCTGCAAAAACCGCCGGACATTGCGGAGTTGCGCTGACCGGCCTGTGACTCACCTTGAAAGGGCTGGCTCTTAATATTTATTTAAATCAGCCACGAATGACACGAATCTGTACGAATTAAACACACTGTAATCCATGTAATTTGTGCAATTCGCGGCTGTAACATTAAATCTTCTGCGTAATGGTATAATACCGACTCTCCATTGAAAACATACTTTATGGAAAGCAGTTTTTGCGGAAGACAATACTGGTTCGCCGCCGATTTTGCAAAGTTCTGTCAGTTCTTTGTGACCGTTGTGCACTCTTTGTGTCCTTTGTGGTTAAAAAAAACATGGTTTCAATGGGGAATCGGTATAAGGGCCAGACATGATGAATATATTGGAAATTCAGATTATAGTATTTTCCAAAACTTTTGTCCTTTCAACAGTTCGGTAAAAATTTTCGGTTTTTATGATTTCAAAAGGTTATAAAAACTCTGTCTGAAAATTCGCATTTAATGATTTCAGGAGATTGCATTTTTACAGTCCGGAAATCAGAAAAAATTACCGAACTGTTGTCCCTTATGAGTGTGCAAAAAACCGCTTCGCCTAATTTTTGCACTCCTGCTTACGGCTTTGCAGGGGACACAGGGAATGCCCATGGAAGACACAAGGGAAATCGAAACCATTGAAATCCGGCTCCTGCTGGAGGCCATTTACCTGAGATACGGCTATGATTTCAGGGACTATGCCAGAGCCCACATCAGACGGCGCATCCGGCACCGGGTGAATCTGTCCGGCTTTTCCGGCATTTCCCAGATGCAGCATCAGATTCTTCACGATCCGGATTTTTTCAGAAAAGTGCTGCCGGATTTTTCCATCAATGTTTCAGAAATGTTCCGGGATCCTTCCTTTTATCTGGCTGTGAGAAAAGAGGTTGCACCCCTGCTGCGCACCTGGCCTTTTCTCAAAATATGGCACGCAGGGTGCGCCTCCGGCGAGGAGGTTTATTCCATGGCCATTCTGCTCAAAGAAGAGGAACTGTACAAACGCTGCCAGATTTATGCCACAGATTTCAACGAGGCCATTGTGCAGAAAGCGCGGGAAGGCATATATTCCATTGATCTTATGAAGGGATATACCTATAATTATCAGAAAGCCGGGGGGAAAGGAGCCTTTTCCGATTACTATAGTGCCGGAGGGGATTCGGTCATCTTTGACAACTCTTTGAAAAAAAATATTATTTTTGCAGATCACAATCTGGTCACGGATCAGGTTTTCGGAGAGATGAACATGGTTGTGTGCCGGAATGTGCTGATCTATTTCAACCGGGAGCTGCAGCGCAGGGTGATCCGTCTTTTTATGGACAGTCTGAGTCCGGGAGGCTTTTTATGTCTGGGGTCCAAAGAAACCCTTCAGTTTTCAGGATATGCGGATCATTTTGAGACAATTGCGGAATCAGAAAAGATCTACAAGAAAAAACATTCCCCGTGAAACAGGGGGAAACCGAAAGACAGCAGAAAATTCCATGAAAACTTATGATGCCGTTGTCATTGGTGTTTCAGCCGGGGGCATGGAAGCTCTCCCCGTCATACTGGAACCTCTGCCGGAAGATTTTCCGGTTCCCATTCTGATTGTCCAGCATATCAGTCCGGATTCGGACGGGTATCTGTCCCGTTATCTTGACAGCATCTGCCCTGTGAAAGTCCGGGAAGCAGGGGAAAAGGATGAAGTCCGGCCCGGAACGGTTTATCTTGCGCCGGCCAATTATCATCTGCTGGTGGAAGATGACCGCACCCTGTCTCTTTCGGTCGAGGAACGGGTCAATTTTGCCCGTCCCTCGGTGGATGTGCTGTTTGAGACCGCTTCAGATGTATTTGGTCCCCGGCTGGTGGGCATCATCCTGACCGGTGCGAACCGGGACGGCAGCATGGGACTGAAAAAAATCAGACAGAACGGGGGACTGACCATTGTCCAGTCTCCGGAAACAGCCTTTGCAGACGATATGCCCCGTGCAGCCATTGCGGCCGGGCCTGTGGATCACATTCTGCCCCTGCACCAAATTGGGCCCTTTCTGTGCACCCTGTTCGGGAGAAAGCATGTCACATAAAACAGAGATTCTTATTGTGGATGACCGGCCGGAAAATCTTCTGTCCATGGAAGCGCTGCTGGAAAACCCGGAACACAGCATTGTCTGTGCCCGATCCGGCAATGAGGCACTGGGACTGACTCTGGATCATGATTTTGCCCTGATTCTGCTGGATGTGCAGATGCCGGACATGGACGGATTTGAAATTGCCGAACTGCTGCGGGTCCGGCAGAAAACCCGTCACATTCCCATTATTTTTGTCACGGCCATCAGCAAGGAACCCCATCATGTGTTCCGCGGATATGAAAAAGGTGCTGTGGATTATCTTTTCAAACCCATCAGACCGGAAATTCTCATCAGCAAGGTCCGGGTGTTCACAGAACTGTACCGGCAGCGCAGGGCATTGGAACAGACCACAGAACAGTTGCGGGAAACGGTTTCCAGTCTCCGGATGTCCGAGCAGAAGCTTCGGGAATCCGAAGAAAAATACCGTCTGCTGGTGGAAAATGCCAATGATGTGATTGTGATTCTCCAGGATGAATTCATCCGTTTTCACAATCACAGAACAGAGGAGGTGACCGGATATTCAGCACAGGAGCTGACCCGCATTCCGTTTGCCGAGCACATTCATCCGGATGACCGCGAACTTGTGATGGAAAGATACCGGCAGCGGATCGAAGGCTGGATTCCGGATGTCTATTCTTTCCGATGCCGGAACCGCAAAGGAGAGGAAATCTGGGCAGAAGTGAATGCTGTCCGAATTGTCTGGGAGGGAAAGTCTGCAATTCTGGCAATTCTCAGGGATGTCACGCTGCAGCACAGACTGGAGGAAAAACTGCAGCAGACCCAGAAAATGGAGGCCATTGGAACCCTGGCCGGAGGCATTGCCCATGATTTCAATAATATTCTGGGGGTTATCATGGGATATGCCGAACTGTCCCTGCGCGATATCGGAAACACGGAAACAGTGAAACGCAATCTGGGCCAAGTGCTCACTGCCAGTGAGAGGGCCAGGGAACTGGTGCAGCAGATACTTGCCTTCAGTCACAGAAGTGAACAGGAATTCAAGCCTGTAACCGTCAATCCCATTGTGCGGGAGACCATCAAACTGCTGCGCGCATCCCTGCCAAAAACCATTGAGATCCGTCAGAGGATTCATTCAGAGCCTTTGACCATTCTTTCCACTCCGACCCAGATTCACCAGGTGCTGATGAATCTTTGCACCAATGCAGCCCATGCCATGGATGAAGAGGGCGGACTTCTTGAGATTTCTGTTGATCCCTTCCCTGTATCCTCTGGGACACAGTGGCAGGAACATTCTCTGGTTCCGGGCGATTATGTGCGCATAGCTGTCAGCGATACAGGCTGCGGCATTGACAAAAGCATTCTCCGCAAGATTTTTGATCCTTTTTTCACCACCAAGGATGTTGGCCGGGGAACCGGCATGGGGCTGGCTGTGGTGCACGGCATTGTGAAAAGCCACAAAGGGGCAGTGCATGTGGACAGTGAGCCGGGAAAAGGAAGCAGGTTTGAAGTCTTTTTTCCCCAGATTCTGAACAGGAGGGACCCGGAAAAAAAAGCTGCTGTGCCACTGCTTACCGGAAACGGCCGTATCCTGTTTGTGGATGATGAGGAACTGCTGCTGGAAGTGGGAAAACAGATGATGGAACGGCTGGGATATGAGGTGGAATCCTGCAATAATCCGCTGAACGCTCTCAGGATTTTCTGCAAAAATCCCGCAAAGTTTGATCTGATTCTTACGGATATGACCATGCCCTGCATGAGCGGGGATATGCTGGCCAGGGAGATACTGAAAATCCGTCCTGACATTCCCGTCATTCTCTGCACCGGATACAGCGAGCATATGTCTGAGGAAAAGGCAAAGGATATGGGCATCAAAGCGCTGCTTATCAAACCGCTGGACATCAGCCGCCTGGCAGGGGTGATTCATCAGGTCATAATGAACAGAAACCGGCAGCAGCATCCCTGAATTTCAGAAAAAGATTTTTTTCATGCCGCTGAGGATGAGCCACAGTCCGGTCAGTCCGCAGACAATCCTGGCCCCGGAGCGGACAGGGGCAAAACGGGCAGCCATGCCGGAGAAGGCAAAGGGCAGAATCTGCACTTTGCGCAGCATTTCCAAGGCAATGAGATCTTCCACTTTCAGTTGAAAAACTTCCCCGGATTTTTCCCGCAAAGCCATGCGTTCCTCCGCAGACATGTCAATTTTCTGACGGGCCGGAATCTCCCTGTCTGTTTCCCGGTGCCATTCCGCAAGCAGTTTTTCCACAGCGCCCATTTGTGCAGCACGGTCCGGAGATATGCCCTTTTTTATTTCCGGCAGAAGAAGAGACAGCGTTTCCCTGCTTTCCGAAAACTGTGCCAGATGCTTGTTTTATCCTGTCACCAGAAAAATTTTTTCCAAAGATTCCATGCGGGCAATGCTGTTGTTCACCATGTTGAGTTCAGTGATGAATGCATTGGTGCTGTCCACTTTGCCGCCAATGCGCAGCAGTGCATCAATGCTCCGGAAACTCTTGACACCCAGTGCAACAATCAGCACCATTGGCGCCGCTCCGCCGGTGATCATTTTCTTTTTGAGGCTCAGGTGATCGAAAATTTTCATGGAATATCCTTTCAGAAAGATTTGGGGGGAAACTGGCATGATGTTTGTGAATATACCCATCCCGGTTTTTGAAATCAATGTTTTTTGTGTCTGAAAACCTGATTTCCCGAAGAAAAAGACTTTTGAGGGAATTGATCAAAACAGAAGTTGTGAAATCTTTTTCCTTATGATAAATCACAAATTTTCCATTTTTTGTCAACACACCGGATGCACGTGCTTTCCGGATTTTTTTATCATAAAGGAGAAACACATGGCGAATGTTGTGATTGTCGGAACCCAGTGGGGCGATGAGGGCAAGGGGAAAATCGTGGATATGCTGGCTGCACACGCGGATCTGGTGGTGCGTTTTCAGGGCGGAAACAATGCCGGGCATACGATGGTGGTCAACGGCGAGCAGTTTATCAGTCATCTGGTTCCTTCCGGAATTCTGCAGGGAAAAACCTGCATCATCGGCAACGGTCTGGTGGTGGACCCGGCAGTGCTGATCGAGGAAATCGATTATCTGCTCGGCAAAGGCGTGAAAGTGGATCCGGACAATCTGAAAATCAGTGAACGCGCACAGATCATCATGCCTTATCACAAACTTGTGGATCAGGCACGGGAGCGGATGAAAGGTGACAAAAAAATCGGCACAACCGGACGCGGCATCGGGCCTGCCTATGAAGACAAGGCCACCCGGCGGGGCATCCGTTTTGTGGATCTCATTGATCCGGAAGTGCTGAGGGAAAAAGTGGAAACCATCATGCGGGAAAAAAATTTTTACCTGAAAAATTTTCTTTCCGCAGAAACCGCTGATTCCGAATCCGTCATTGAGGAATATGCAGGTTATGCCCGGCGTCTGGCTCCCCATGTGTGCAATGTGTCGGTAATTATGGATGAAGCCCTGAAATCCGGCGGTCAGATTCTGTTTGAGGGCGCGCAGGGAACCCATCTGGATATTGATCACGGAACCTATCCCTTTGTGACTTCCTCCAATACCGTGTCCGGCAATGCGTGCTGCGGCTCCGGCATAGGGCCGGGAAAACTCACAGATATTTACGGCATTGTCAAGGCATACACCACACGGGTTGGGGCCGGGCCTTTTCCCACCGAACTTTTTGATGAAACCGGTGACGGAATTCAGAAAAAGGGAGCGGAATTCGGAGCCACCACCGGCAGAAAACGCCGATGCGGATGGCTGGATGCCGTAATTCTGGAAAATGCCGTGCGTCTCAACGGCCTGACCGGTCTGGTGGTGACAAAGCTGGATGTGCTGGGCGGTCTGGATAATCTGAAAATCTGCACAGCCTACAGGCATGGAAATGAAACTCTGCATCATTTTCCCACCAGCCTGAAGGTGCTGGGCGAATGCGAACCCGTGTATGAAACCCTGCCCGGATGGGGCGAAGACATTTCCGGCATACGGATATTTGAC
>JAWKPW010000009.1:0-87144 GCA_041390465.1 Desulfobacterales bacterium
CCGGGACTCCTTCGCCCCGGATCTGAGGGCGGGCATTGTACAAATTCAATGGCAATTTGTTATGAAACTGAATCGTCAGGCGATTTCCGGAAAAGGACATCTCAGATTTGACAGCTTTTCAAAAGTTGTCAAATCGTTCAGATGACTGAGCAGGTGCATTTATTTTCATAAATCACCTTATGACAGTCTTTCGTTGAAACAGGGAATGCGGATAATGAATTTTGCTCCTTTGCCCGGTTCAGATTCCGCATGCATGCTCCCTTTGTGGTTGCTGGTGATGATGAAATAGGACACGGACAGGCCCAGTCCTGTGCCGATGCCCACCTCCTTTGTGGTGAAAAATGGCTCGAAAATCCGTTTGCACATATCTTTCTCCATGCCGGGGCCGTTGTCCTCAACTTCGATGCGCACAGCATTTTCCTCTTTCTCCAGCCGGAGAACAATCTGCGGTGTCCTGCCTGATTTGCTGTTTTCAGACAGGGCCTGGGCAGCGTTCCGAAGCAGGTTGAGCATGACCTGCTCAATTTCGGTGGCAATGCAGGGAACTTCGGGAATATCCTCCGGAAATTCCCGGAGGATTCGGATGTGCCGGAAGTCATATTTCTTTTTCAGATCATAGTCATGGGCAGCGAGTTCCACGGTTCTGCTGACAAGTTCAGGCAGTTTTACCGGTTTCATCACAGACTCGCTGCGCCGACTGAAGGAGAGCATATTGGACACGATTGCCGCAGCCCGCTGGCCGGATTCCTGTATGCCGTCAAGAAAACGGATAATTTTCCGTTTTTCCAGATAGGAGCGGATGGTTTCCAGGCTTGTGCCGCATTCTTCTGCAATCTCTTTGTTGGCTGGAAGTTCTGCTGAAACCCGGCGCCGGATATTCTGAACACTCTGGAGAATTCCGCCCAGAGGATTGTTGATTTCATGAGCCATGCCTGCCGCGAGCCCGCCCACGGACATCATTTTTTCGGTCTGAATCATCATCTCTTCCAGCCGCACCCGTTCGGTCACATCATCCACCCGGATCACTGCCCCTTCCACCCCGTTGGCAACCAGGGGATAAATCATGAGATCCGAATAGCGGTTCTGTCCCCCTGTCCCGCGGACGATCTTCTCTGTCTTGTGAAATTTCCTTTCCGCAATGGTGCTTCGGATTTCATCCATCCGGTCCGACACTTGGGGAAATACCTTTTCCAGCAACTGTCCCTGTGCTTTTTCTGCGCTGATTCCTGTCAGTCTTTCCGCTTCCCGGTTCCAGTGTGTGACCCGCTGTGCGGTATCCACACCCATCAGTGCGGAAGGCATGGAATTGACAATGTTGTTCAGATAGTTTCGCACCCTGCGAAGTTCATTTTCCATGTTTTTCCGATCTGTTATGTCTGTGGAAATACCGCAGAGGCCGGCCGGCTTTCCCAAGCTGTCATACAGGGGAAATTTGATGGAAATATAGATATGCTCCCCGTCTTCCCGGGGTGCAGACTCTTCAAGCTGCATGGGCTTTCCTGCGCCAATGACAATCTGATCATTGCCGGTGAACACATCCGCAAACTGTCTGGGAAACAGATCATAATCTGTCTTTCCCGCAATATCCTCATTGGACAGGTGAAAGCGTTTTTCATATTCGCGGTTGACCAGCACATAGCGGCCCTCTGTGTCCTTGAGGTATATCAATGCGCTGGTATGATCCAAAATCCCCTGCAGCCGCAATTTGCTTTGCCGAAGGTCTTTTTCCTTGTCTGACAGAGACTGGAAAAGAATGAGAACCAGCAAAACGCTGACGATCAGAATCAGTCCCACTCCGATCTGCATCCGGACAGATTTCCTGCTGATGCGCTTTAACTGCTCACCGAGCGAGGCCACATCCGCCATCATTTTCTGGTATATCTGATCGGTCTCCTTTCGGACAAGAGCTTCCGGAACTTCGAGCCGCATGCACCAGGGAAGAGCAAAAGGGTGGATGTTCAGCGGTGTGTAAACAAGCATCTTTCCTTTTTCCACCATGCTGACCGCAGTTCCTGAAATCATCTGTATCCTTTTTTCCTCCCACCTGTCCGAGACGGTGTGCACATGTTTTCCGATCATTTCCGGCATTCCGCTGGCAGCGGCCAGAATTCCCTCATGCGTAATCAGCATGATTTTTCCTTCCCGGACAAAAAATTCTGCTGCGGCATCTTCCACCAGCGACTGCAGCAAATCCGTGTGAATATCGGTTCCGGCAATTCCGCAGGGTTTTCCCTTCACCAGAATGGGAGCAAGCAGGGAAATCACAGAAACATCCTCATCGCCCACCCTGCGGAAAAAAGGGGAGGTGACATAAGGAATTCCCCTTTCGCGGGCATCCGGAGAAAATTCTTCTGGGAGCCCCCAGTCCGGAAGTTCTGTTTTTTCACCGCTGTGCATCTGCACCAGAAAGTTCTCTCCCTTCTTTTTCCGAAGAGAGTAAAGACAGAAACAGCCTCTGCCTTCCTCATCCGCATTCGGCGCGGCAAAACCGGATGAATCCCGGCAGGCATAAGCACCGATCAGATTTTGGTTTTTTTTCAGAACAGTGTGCACCATGACGCCTGCAGATTCCCGGTTTGGAGCAGCTTTTTCCGCTTTCATGCAGGAAAGCAGTTCTGCCAGAGTCTGGGCCGCAGACATGGCTCTTTCCAGTTCCGCACTGATCTGAAAACCTGCAATTTTTGCATCCGAGACAAGATGCTCCATGTTTGCGTGAAGGCTTTTGATCCGCAGCACCCTTGCAATGTCACCTGCGGTATCTGTTGTGGTATTTACTGCCGAATCCACCAGTTCCCTGGCTGTCATATAGGAACAGAGGATAATGAACGCTGCTGTCACCATCAGACTGATTCCCAGAAAATAATGCAGCTTCCTCATTTCTGGGCTCTCCGCAGGCGATATGCATCCGCAGCCGCAGCCGCGGTGTCTGTCTGTGTTTTTCGGAATTTCTTTGACATGCCAACAGATTCTCTCTTTGTTTTTTTATGTTGCCAACTGATGTCAGACGATTTCCTGAAAATGAATATGCCGGTTCAGTCTCCTGAAAGATTTGACAACTTTTGGAAAGTTGTCAAATCTGCGGGATGTTCTTTTCCGGAAATCACCTTATACCGATTCTCCATTGAAAATATTCTTATCTGATTCCGGAGTGCCAAAATGAAGTGAAACGGAATTTTGGCAGGATTTCCGAATCATTTCAGTGTCACTGACTTTCATTTCAGGACTCTTTCGCCCCAGATCTGAGGGCAGGCATCGCACAAATTCAATGGCGATTTGGTATCAGACTGCCTTTCAGAAAAAATCAGAAAACTGCCCGTTTTCATGTCATTCACTTCAGGATACCGACCTTCTCCGGTATGGCGGTTTCGGAAAAAACGGATTTTTTTGGAAAAATCCTGTTTTCTGAATATTCCGGAACTTTCGTCTGTCTGTTTATACACCATTTTCCGTTTTGGCAAAACAGGGATTTCCGTATCCGGCAGACAAACTGTTCCGGCAACTGTTCAGACTTGTTCACAGATCCGCAGCATAATACCAATTCGCCATTGATCTGAAACACAAGTTTTTCAGAAAAACCGGATTTTTCCGAAAAATCCGGTTTTTTGAACACACGGAAACCTCTTTTTTTCCTGCTTGCAAGTATCTTTTCAATGGGGAATTGGTATAAGACATACGGCAGGAGAAAAAAACAGCCCCGCGTCTTCAAAAGGTTTTGAGTTTCTTTCTGACATCTGCTATATTTTGCGGGAAAATGGGTATTTTTTGTGCAATCACGGGTGCGGGCAGGAATCCCGCAAACAGGAAGCAGGTATACAGAATGAAAACAAACATCGCTGTATTGGAAGGCGACGGCATCGGGCCGGAAATCGTGCGTGAGGCTGTCAAGGTTATCAGAACCATTGAAAAAAAATACGGACATACCTTTGTCCTCAAGCATGCCCCCTTCGGTGCGCAGGCGTATTTTGACGAAGGATCTGCCTTTCCGGAAAAAACAAAACAGATCTGTGATGACGCGGATGTGATCATGAAAGGCCCTGTGGGGCTTGCGGTGGAGCAGATGCACAGAATCCCCCCGGAACACCGGCCGGAAATCGGGGCCATTCTGCCTCTGCGGAAACGCTATGACACCTTTGCCAATTTCCGGCCCGTGCGTCTGCCGGCGTCTCTGGCCTCCTTTTCCCCGCTCCGGCCCGAACTGCTCCGGAAGGGACTGGATATTCTCATGATCCGGGAACTGGTGGGCGGCATTTATTTCGGAGAGAAAACAGAGGGAAGCGCAACCGGAATGAAATATGCAAAAGATGACTGCACCTATACGGCGGAGCAGGTCGCAAGAGTTGCCCGTGTTGCCTTTGCCGAGGCCCGGAAACGGAAATCAGGGCTTGTGAATATTCACAAGGCCAATGTGCTGGCCACTTCCCGTTTCTGGAACGCGATTGTGGAGGAAGTCGCGAAAGAGTATCCGGATGTGATTTGCAAATCCATGCTGGTGGACAATGCCGCGTTTCAGTTGGTGAAAAATCCTGCACAGTTCAACGGTGTGGTTCTGATTGAAAACATGCAGGGCGACATTCTCACGGATCAGGCCGGTGGTGTCATCGGTTCACTGGGACTCATGCCTTCGGCCTGCATAGGCCCGGAAAAAAGCTATGTGGAACCCGCGCACGGTTCCGCCCCGGACATTGCAGGCAGAAATATTGCCAACCCTTATTCCATGATCGGCAGTGCCGCACTTCTTTTTGACCGCTGTCTGAATCTGAGATCAGAGGCTGATGACATATGGAAGGCTCTTTTCGCAGTGTTTGAGAAAGGCTTTGTCACAGGAGATCTCCTTGTCGCGGGAGAGAAACACGATCGGATGCTTTCCACCTCTGAATTCGGAGACAGGATCTGTGAAGGGATTATGGGAAATTCCTGAGCGGCATCCCTGTCTGTGTGCTTTCATATTGAGAACTTGACAACGCTCTTCAAATTTTGTTTTTATTGTTTGAATTATTTCTTCTTTTGGCATATAGTTGAAATATCATGGACAGGTCATTGGGCAGCGTCCTTTCGGATGCCCAAAGAAAGCCTCGTGATTTTTGCATGTCCGCTGCGGCAGAACAGACGCGGAGATGCAGAAACACGGGCAAATCTTTATAACTGCGTTTTTCGGAATTCCGGCTTTTGCGCAATGATGCCCTGTGAAATGAGCATTGGGAAGACATTTTTTTATAAAAATTGTTTAATATGCTGATTTTTTATGATAAAAAATGATTCCGGCAGAAAGCTGGGGATTCCGCTGCCCGGCAGAATGCCGGAAATTTTTTTCCAAAATCAGACACAGCAGGAGGATGGGAATGACCGTAAGCATTGCAGACATTATGGAGATTATGGAGGAGCTTGCGCCTTCACGGCTTGCGGAGGAATGGGACAACAGCGGACTGCAGATTGGGCAGAAAGACTGGCCCGCAGAGAAAATCCGAATCGCGCTGGATCCGCTGCCGGAGGTGGTGCGGGACGCATGCGCCAACAATACCCAACTGCTTGTCACGCACCATCCCCTGATTTTCAGGCCTCTGAAATCCATTGATTTTTCAACCCCTTCCGGCTCCGTCATCCATATGGCGGCCCGGCATCAGATGGGCATATTTTCCGCGCATACCAATCTTGACAGCGCGGCAGGCGGTGTCAATGACATGCTGGCCGCGTGCATCGGACTCAAGGATCGAAAGGTTCTGGGAAAGGAAATCCTTGAAAAAAACTGCAAACTTGTGGTGTATGCTCCGGCTGAATATGAGGATCAGGTTTTTCATGCTCTTTCCGAAACCCCGGCAGGCCGTATCGGTCTTTATTCCTGCTGCTCCTTTCGAAATCCGGGAACAGGAACTTTCCGGCCCGAACCCGGAGCCAGCCCCTTTTCCGGAAAAATCGGGGAAATCTCCCATGCTTCCGAAGTCCGCATCGAGGCTGTGGTCCGTCATCAGGA
This sequence comes from Desulfobacterales bacterium, assembly GCA_041390465.1. Lineage (GTDB taxonomy): Bacteria > Desulfobacterota > Desulfobacteria > Desulfobacterales > Desulfococcaceae > JAABRU01. The sequence goes on from JAWKPW010000009.1 coordinate 5,969, forward strand.
TGCCCCAAAAGTCGTGGCACATATCCGCCGCCATCATCCTTATGAAACCATGGCCTATGATCTCTATCCGCTTTCCGGCGGGGAATCCGGACAGGGACTGGGCCGCATCGGCTCCTTGGATGAGGAGATGAGCCTGAAGGAGTTTGCCCTGAAAATCAGGGAAATATTCGGCCTGAGCACAGTAAAATTCAGCGGCAGGGAGGATCTGCGGGTGCGGAAGGCGGCCCTGTGTTCCGGCAGCGGTTCCGGCATGATGCGCGATTTTCTGGCTTCTTCCGCCCAGGTCTTTGTCAGCGGGGATCTGCGGTATCATGATGCACGGGATGCGGAATCTGCGGGAAAGGGGCTTGTTGACATCGGCCATTTTGCCTCAGAGCATCTGATTGTTTCCATACTGGCTGAGCGCATTCGTGCCATACTGGCAGAAAGAAACATGTCCGCTACAGTGGAAATCTGCAAAATAGAAAGGGATCCCTTTGTATATCTGCAATCATAATTATTTTCAGGTGAGAATACATGAAAGAGAAAATTGAAGTCCTGATCCGCCTTCAGGCAGTCGAAACAGAAGAAGAGCTTCTGCAGGCCCGGCTCAATGATGTTTCCGGCAGGATACGCGCGGGGGAGGAAAAACTGGCTGCAGGGGAAACTTCTGTTGCAGAGGAATCAGCAGCTCTGGAAGCTCTGAAAAAGCAGTACCGCTCCCATGAAGCCGAAATCCGGGAGAATCAGGATGCGATGGCCAAAAATCAGGCAATTCTCAACACGGTCAAAACCAATAAGGAATATCAGGCCATGCTGAGGGGGATAGATGATCTGAAAAAGAAAAACAGCGGCATTGAGGATGTCATGCTTGTGATGCTGGATCAGATTTCCTCTGCGGAAAACAGTCTTTCCCTCAGAAAACAGGAACTGGAAACACTGCGGAAAGAAACAGAGGAAGACAGACAGAGCATCCAAAAGGAAATGGAAGAGGGAAATGGAAAAATGGCAGCACTGCAGGCCCGAAAAAAACTCGTGGCACAGGAAGTGCCTGCGGATCTGCTGGAAAAATTCATGATGATCAAAAAACGATTCGGCAGTCCGGCCATTGTTCCCATACAGGGAATTGTGTGCCAGGGATGCAATATGAACATTCCGCCGCAGATGCGCAATGAACTCAAGCGGCTTGAATCCCTGAAATGCTGTCCTTTTTGCAACAGGATCATCTACTGGGTAAAAGCGGAGTAAAAAAAGCCGGAGCAGCCGGGCGGTCGCGGGAATCTCTGATTTCCGAGGAAAGTCCGAACACCGCAGGGCAGGGCGCTCCGTAACGCGGAGTCGCGGCAGCGCGAAGGCAAGTGCAACAGAAAGCAGACCGCCTTTTTCAGTGAACAGTGAACCGTGAACAGTTGTCAAAAGAGCTGTTCACTGATAACTGACAACTGTTCACTGAAACAGGGTAAGGGTGAAACGGTGCGGTAAGAGCGCACCAGTTCCCCGGGTGACCGGGGAAGCTGGGTAAACCCCGCCCGGTGCAAAACCAAATAGGGAAGTGTCTGAGGGTGGCCCGCCCAAGCTTCCGGGTAGGTTGCAGGAGATGCCGGGCAACCGGCATCCGCAGATGAATGACCGTCACCGGTTCAGCGGAACCGGCACAGAATTCGGCTTACAGGCTGCTCCGGCTTTTTTTTCACAGCGTTCCTGATGGAACCCTTCAGTCTCATGACAGTCCGGATTTGCGGACTGCCGGATACGGATCGGAAAACAGAAATCTGTTTCAGCAAATTCATATATGCCAATGGAATAACGTATGCTGCTGATTGAGGAACTGAGAGTGGAAGTGGGCGGCAGGCCCATTTTGAAGAATATCAACATGGAGATTCCGGAAGGGGAAACCCATGTTCTTTTCGGTCCCAACGGATCGGGAAAAACCACCCTGATGATGACGCTGATGGGCTTTTCCGGCTATCATGTCACCCACGGAAAAATCACCTTCAAGGGTGAGGATATCACCTTTATGCCCATTCATGAGCGGGCCCGTCTGGGGATCGGCATTTCCCTGCAGCGGCCTCCGGCCATCAATGGGCTCAAGACCCGGAATCTTGTGGAAATATGTGCGGCGGGACGCGAAGGCGCGGATGTGGAAAAACTGGCAGAGGAACTGAATTTCAGTGATTTTCTGGACAGGGATGTGAACTGCAATTTTTCCGGTGGGGAGATCAAGCGCTCGGAACTTCTGCAGCTCATGGCCCAGCAGCCGGATTTGGTGCTGCTGGACGAACCGGAATCCGGTGTGGATCTGGAAAGCATTGTGATGATCGGCGAAACCATCAATGCACTCCTGGGCCGGGGAATCCGATGCCCTGTTGCGCCCGGTTCCAAGGGGCCGGCAGCCGTGGCAAAATCAGCGCTGGTGATTACCCATACCGGCCATATTCTGGATTATATCACCGCTGACAGAGGCCGGGTTCTGTATGACGGGGTGCTTTGTTTTACGCGCAACGCGCGGGAAATTCTCAAATGGATCAGACAGCGCGGGTATGAGGGGTGTGCCAAATGTTCGATTTCGATATAGAAAGCAGAGAGGTTGACCTGGAAAAATTTGAGACAGATGCACAGGCGCATGATTACCTCAGCGATCTGACGCACATGGATCCCGCGGATGCATCCAAAATGCTGGATGTGGGTGTGGATATGGGGGAAAGCGCGCGGGCCGGTTCCTTTATCCAGAAGGACAAATCCGTGATTCACTGCAAATCCCGGCAACAGGGGCTTGAGATCATGGGAATATCCCAGGCAGCGGCAGTGCATGGCCGGCTTCGGGATTATCTGTGGAAAAGTGTGAATCCGGATACAGACAGATTCACCGCTCGGGCAAAAGAAATTCCCCATGGAGGATATTTCATCCGAACACTTCCGGGGGTAAAAGTGCCCCATCCTGTGCAGTCCTGCCTGTATATTGCCAAAGAGGGATTTTCCCAGAATGTCCACAATGTGGTGGTGGCAGAGGAAAATTCGGAAATTCACATCATTACCGGATGCGCGACCGCTCCCCGTCTTGATTCCGGGCTCCACGTGGGCATTTCCGAGTTTTATGTGAAAAAAGGGGCACGGCTGACTTTCACCATGATCCATGACTGGGGGAAAAATGTCAGTGTCCGTCCCAGAACCGTGACCCATGTTGAAGCCGGGGGCGTGCTGGTTTCCAATTACATTTCCCTGAAACCGGTGGGAAATCTTCAGATGTTTCCCACGACCTGGCTGGACGGGGAAAACGCGGTTGCACGCTTCAACAGCATCCTGGTTGCAGCCAAAGACGCCTGTCTTGATGTGGGTTCACGGGTGATTCTGAACGCGCCCGGCACCCGTGCCGAAATCATTTCACGGGGAATCACATCAGGCGGAACCATCATTGCCAGAGGCGATCTGGTGGGAAAATATCCGGGCATCCGGGCGCATCTGGAATGCAAGGGACTGATTCTGAAAGAGGGAATCATGCATGCCATTCCTGAACTGCGGGGATATGTGCCGGGCGTTGAGATGTCCCATGAGGCGGCTGTGGGCAAAATTGACCGGAGGGAAATTGAATACCTCATGGCAAGAGGTCTGGAGGAGGAGGAGGCTGTATCCACCATTGTGCGCGGTTTTCTTCATGCGGATATTGAGGGGCTTCCCGCGAATCTCAAAGCTGCACTGGACAGAGCTGTTTCTGAAACCCAAAAGGACATGATGTAAACAATGGAAGCCAAAAAGTGTGAATACGGAACCACTTTCAGAGACAAGATCTGTCTGTTTTCCCACGAGTATCTGAAATGCTGTCTGTACCTTTCCGGCACTGACGCACCGGCCGATGGGAAAGGATTCACCAAAAAACTGTTCTCAAATCTCATCGGAACTTCCCAGGTGCTGGAAAGTTTTCTGGATTTTCACGGGGCAAAAAACAACAAAGACTGGTATCTGTACCGGGAGCTTTCTGCCGCAGTCCGGCATATCAGTCTGGGGGCCTATTCCCAGAAGCATCTCCTCAACCGTATGGCTTTCTACAATCTGAAAGATACGGAGCAGTTCCGGAGCGAGGGGCTGAAAAATCTTGATTTTCTCACCCTGTGCCTGAAAAAAATGGGGCCGGTGATCCTTGACGAGGCTGTGCGCCTGAACATCCCCATCCCCCAGACACTGTTTCAAACTTCTGATTTTCCTGCCATTACCACCGGAGATCGGCTGGAATACAATATCAATGATGAGCAGAAAACCAGTCAGAAAAAACATGTGGTCAAAATAGCCAATGATTTTCTGTATATTGCAGAACATTTTGAGCAGTATGAATTTTTTGAACCTTATGATGCCCTGAAGCTGCGGACAAAGGTTCCGGATGTCATCAATGAAGTGGAAATCCGGAGGTATGAAATGCTGGTGCACAATCTGCAGTCCGCGTTTGACACCTATGTCATCCACGGCGGTTACGAATTCGGAGAGCGGAAACTCAAGGAGCTGCGAAGCCATTTTTCCGTGGTTTTTCATATTCTGCAGATGATGGGCCGTCTGCTGCACTTTTATGAGCGGCATCTGCATGAGGCCGGATACAAGGATATTTACAAAAAAGTCCGCAATCAGCTTTCTTTTCTGGTGGATCCTGACATGCTTCTGGATCGCACCGTCAATTTCGGTCTGTATTATGCCTGCCATTTTCTCTCCAAGGGAAAAGACCTGGCCCGTGAAGTGCTCAGGGAAAATGTGGAACGGGGATTGATTAAGGTGGGGATTCCTGTGACACGGGGATTTCACAACCGGCCCTGCATGATGGTGGTAAAAGTGGTGCAGCATTACGGCGGGCAGGTGACAATGCGCGCGGGTGACGGCTGTTTTGATGCCGGCAGTATGCTGGATATGCAGTGGGCCGGAGGAAAAATCCAGAATGAAAATATCACCGAGGTTATCTTTGAAGGAGATGTGCGCGCACTCAGAGACCTTGAAATCCTTGCCGGCGTCAACTATGGAGAGGATCATATAGGGAAGCCGGTTCCCCTGCCCCTTGCCTTGAGATACCTCAGAGAAGATCGATAATGCTGAAGGCATCCGCAATCATTGTGGCCGGAGGCAAAGGCATCCGTATGGGCGGAAATATCCGGAAGCAGTATCTTGAAATCTCTGGTCAGCCCCTGCTTTGTCACACTCTCAGAGCTTTTGGCGCGTGTCCATCTGTTGAACAGATATTTCTTGTGGTTCCGGCTGCGGATACTGATTTCTGCCGGAAGTCCATTGTTTCCCCTCTCAGCTTCCGTGAAAAAATCCGGGTGGTGCGCGGTGGAAAGGAGCGGCAGGATTCCGTGTACAACGGCCTGCTGGCCGCAGAGGCGTATGGCGGAATTGCGGTCATACATGACGGGGTGCGTCCCTTTGTCCTTCCGGAACAAATTCAGGCCACCATTGACTGTGCCGCGGAAAACGGAGCTGCCATGCTGGGAATCCCCGCGTTTGACACACTCAAGCAGGTGAATGAAAGCAAAGAGGTGGAAAAGACCCTTGACCGGACCGGAATCTGGCTGGCTCAGACCCCGCAGACCTTTTCTTACGATCTGATACGCAACGCCCATGAGTGGGCGCGTCAGTCCGGATATTTCGGCACGGATGACGCCTCTCTGATTGAAAGAACCGGCCGGAAAGTGCGCATGATTGCGGGCTCCCGCTTCAATATCAAAATCACCACTCCCGAAGATCTGCGGTTTGCACAGGCCATTTATCCCCTGTTTCAGCAGATGTCCGATCCGAACAGGGGGACAGGTTGAACCCGGTTCCCCCAGTCGGATCAAATGCCCTTACGGATTTTTTCCCAGTCTTTTCAGCAAAAGGGGAATTCTGTCAATATAGACCGGATAGCCTTTCACGGTTCGGACAAAAAGAAATATTCCAATGCATCCGGTGACAATATTGGGCATCCACATGCCTATCAGGGGCGGATATTTCCCGGTTTCTCCGAACACCATGCCTGCGGACAGGAGAAGATAATAAAACAGAAAGAGAAAAAGCCCCAGTCCCAGTCCAAAGGATTTGCGCGCGGTTTTGCTCTGTATGCCCAGAGGAACGGCAAGAATGCCCAGAGAAAAACAGGCAAAGGGGATGGAAAATTTTTTGTGAAATTCGATCACAGCGCTGTAGTACCTGCTGTCTTTTTTGTCTGAATTCTCCTGAATCCAGCTTCGCAGTTCCCCCAGTCTCATTTCTTTTTCATTTTTGGGCCCCAGCCCGATGCCGGATGCGGCATTGCGCAGATCCAGTGTCAGATCATAGGTGTCAAAGCGCACCGTGTTCACAGACCGTTTTTCCAGATTGGCATGGTTGATGGTGCCGTTGAACAGCCGCATTTGGAAAAGCAGTTTTTCCGGTTCAGCGGACATTTTGGCCCTCGGAGCGATCACGGTTACTGCCGATCCCGCCTTGCGTTCATCCTGAATAAACACATCAATCAGTTCCCTGGTTTTCAGATCAATCCGGTTCACATACAGCATGACCCCCTCAAAGGCAGTGGTGAAGGTTCGCTCCTTCAGACCGATGTCAATACTTGATTTGGCAATCTCAACCGTCAACTGTTTTACAGAGGTTCTTCCCCAGGGCATTCCCTCAATGATCATGAATCCGGTCAGAACACATCCCAGCAGACAGAAACTCAGCACAGCAGGCAGCAACTGACAGATGCTTACCCCGCCGGATTTGAGGGCGATGATTTCATTGTCTGCTGACATGCGCAGAAAGGTAAGCAGGATGGACATCATGACAGACATGGGGATGACAAATACGAGAAAATAGGGCATGGTATAAATCAGCATCCAGAAAATCCGCGCCATGCCGATATTGTAATTGACTATCATATTCGTGATCTGCAGAATTTCTGTCAGAAGAAAAACAAAGAGGAAAAATATGACATTAATGAAAAAAGGGGAAAGCATTTCCCTGAACAGATAACGGTTTATGACAGAATTGAGTTTCATATGCTCCCATCTTGTGACATAATTCATTAAAACATCGAACTGAAGGATTCTTCGTATGGAGTTTTCTGTCACCATATTGATTTTTTCCCTTTAAGTCAACGCCGTGTTCCGCCTGAAACAAGACAGAAAATTCCGCAGCCCGGACAGCAATCATGCAGGAGTTTGCACGCACCCAAAAAAACCGGATTTTTCCGAAAAATCCGGTTTTTCACAAAATTTATGGAAAACAGGTTCCTGATTTTTGGAAGTCTTCCGCAGCGGAAAAAATCCTTCAGTTATGTGCATGACCGGTATGGGGATGCGCATGAACATACTGACGCAGGTTCATGTCCGTGCGGATTTTTCCCTTTTCCATCATGAACATGACATCTGTTATTTTTGCCATGAATTCACTTTCATGGGAGATCAGAATATAGGAAAGATCCAGATTTTTCAGCACTTCAATGAGTTTGTCCTTGGTCTTTTCATCAAGGCCGGTGCTGGGTTCATCCAGCAGCAGAATCTCAGGTTCCATGGCCAGAACAGTGGCCAGCGCACCAGCCGCTTTTCTCCGGACAGTTTGTGGGTAATCCGATCCTCAAACTGGCCAGTCCCAAATCAGCAAGCGTTTTTCTGGCAATTTCCGCAGCCTCCTGCCTGGATTTTCCCATATTGAGAGGCCCGAAAGCCACATCTTCCAGCACAGTGGGACTGAACAACTGATCATCGGCATCCTGAAACAGCAGCCCGACTTTGCGGTAAACTTCCTGAAAATCTTTGTCGCTTTTTACAGGTTTGCCAAAAATTTCAATGCGTCCGGCTGTGGGTTTGAGCAGGCCCATGATGATGTGGAACAGGGTTGTTTTTCCGCTTCCGTTGGGGCCCACAAGACCGATGCGATCCCCGCGAAAGACTTCCAGACTGACCTGATCCAGAATCATGCCCTGTCCCGGATAGGTGAAGCAGACATTTTTCAGACGGATAAGAGGCTGTGATGCTGTCATTGCTTATGCCAGTACTCCAAAAAAATTAATCCCGCGACTGCCCCGGACAGCAAACCTGTCCATATCCAGTCTGCGCGGGAAAAGGAAAATTCCCGCAGGCAGTAAAATTTTCCCTTAAACCCCCGGCACCGCATGGCCTGATAGACCCGATCCGCCCTTGCGGATGCGCGCACAAAAAGCATTCCCACGAAATACGCATAGGTTCTGTAGGTATGGATATCTGTTTTTGGATTGAAATTCCGTATCTTCGCTGCCCGAAGCAGTCTTCGGTATTCCTGCTCGATGACAAAAATATAGCGGTAGGTCAGCAGCAGCAGATGCACGAGTTTTTCAGGTATTTTAAGAGAATTCAGGGCATATCCCAGAGTGGTGAAATTCATGGTTGTGACAAGGGAGATGAAAACCGCAAGGATGGCGGTGGATTTGAGACTGATTCGGGCAGCAAGGAGAAAGCCTTCACGGGTCAGGCTGAGTTTCCACACCCGGTACAGGGCTTCTCCTTCAAAGGTGAAGGGCAGGAGAATCCATAAGAAAAGCAGAAAGCCCCACATGGCTGCCATGCGGATTGTCACCTCTTTCAGGTTCAGGCGGGCCATGAAAAGCAGGAACAGGGAGAAAAACAGACCTGCCCAAAGGGCGGGAAAATTTTCTGAAAGGGCAATCACAAAAGAAAGCAGGGTGGCAAAAGCCACCCTGCATACGGGATCAATCCTGTGAATCAGAGAATCTCCCGCTGCAAAAGGTTCTTCCATCATTTTTCCGGCAATCCGCCTTTCTTTTTTGCTCTGAAATACAGCGCCAGTCCCATGATGCCGAAAATATAACCGATACCTCCGACAATTTCATTGAGTGCCGGTCCTTTCTGCTGAGAATCTGCCAGCATGCGGATGACGGGTTTGAGTTTTTCATCCAAAGATTTCTCCACGGATGTCTGAATCATCTTTTGCAGTTCTTCCCTGTCCGGAAGATCTGGCATGAGCGCATTTTTTGCGGAAATTTCGGAAAGTCCCGCATCAGTTGATTTCTCTGATGATTTCTCTGAATTTTCCGGGAGCTTGGCATCAGGATGCACACCGGTTCTTTCCCCGCCCCGGTCTGTATCTGCTGCAGCAGTTACTTCCTCAAGAGGAATCGTCCATTCGCCCTTATGCCCCATTCCTGCAAGAAGTTCAATCTTCATCGCTGTTTTTTGGGGAACGGGAAAGGAGAAACTGCCGTTTTCATCCGTCTTTGTGGTCAGCAGCCGTTTTCCCGCAGGATCATACACGGCAACTTCCGCACCCTGCGCTTTTCTGCCGCCGCTGAACTTGCCCTCTCCGCAAACCGTATTTCCCTCCACCCAGGCAAAAACTGTGACTTTGTGCGCCAAAGCCGTATTGCTCATCAGGAAAGAAAAAAGCACGGGCACAAGTATTTTGAAAACGGTCTGTTTTTTCATAATGTGGAACTTTCTGCGGTCTGCTGCGCTCCTTTGGGCATGACAATGGGTTCACTTTCCCGGAAGGGCAGAAGTTCAGGACGGACTTTTTTCAGAAAACTGATGCAGAATGCTGCAACAAATCCCTCAATAATCATAATGGGAATATGGACTGTCACCACAGCCGAAGCCACTGCAAAAAAGTTTTCTTCTGTAAACATCAGAGCCAGCCCCACAAGGATGCCGCTGAAAAAAACCGAAAGAAAACCGCAGGCAAAGGATGCACAGAAAGAAACCGCTCCATTCCGGTGAATCAGAAATCCGAACAGAAAATAGCAGATTACCGCCGGTGCAGCCATGATAACCGTATTGACCCCCAGCGTGGTGATGCCGCCAAACTGGAACAGCATTCCCTGCAGGAGCAGCGCGATCAGAATGGCCGGAAATGCCGCCCATCCCAGCAGAAGCCCCACAATTCCGTTGAGAATCAGGTGTGCGCTGGAAGGCCCGATGGGCACATGAATCAGGGAGGCCACAAAAAAAGCCGCAGACAGAATGGCTGCCTGGGGAATTTTCTGATCTTCAAGTTTTTTCAAACCAATGGCTGTTCCGGCCGCGGCCAGAGCCACACCGGAAATCAGCACCGGAGCCGAAAGAATTCCTTCAGATATGTGCATAAGAACCTCTTTTGGTTTAATACCGATTCCCCATTGAAACCATGCGTTCTGTCAGGTTTGTTTTAACCGCAAAGGACATAAAGGTCACAAAAAACTGACAGGACTGTATAAAATCAATGGCGAATTGGTATAATGGGGATTGGGGAACAGGGATTCAGAGCAAAACCGGTTCGCCACCCTATTCCCCTTATTTCATCTTCCAGTCCTCAAATTTCACCCAAATCACAGCGCCGATTTCCACGCTCTTGTCTTTTCCTTCCTGCTGAAGTTTGAAATCCGCTTCATTGAGCGCGGCAAATCCCCACCAGCCGGCTTTTGGGGCAGCATAGGTGAAAACACCGTTTCCGTCAGCCTTGATGGTCTGTGTCACCATGTAATCTGCGGGAGCCTGATATTTGCCTTCAGCATTGTAATATTCAACCTCCACTTCCGCATGGGGAACAGGTCTGCCATCCAGTTTGACAATTCCCTGAAACACATTTCCCGCATAAAGACCAAAGGGTTTGGAAAGGGGGACAATCTCGGTTTTCAGACCGATTTCCGCATCCCATCCCTCATCGTCTCCGAATGCGGCCACCACAGTTTTGGTGTAATGAATGATAAACACATCCTCGGCCGGTTCCCAATAGGGCTGAGGTTCCATGTAAAACATGTAAATTCCCGGTTTTTTGACAGCATACGCTGTTTCCCATGCTGAGTGATCCATGACTTGGATCTCTTTCAGGGTTCCGAGAAGATCCTCTTTGTTCCCTCCTGCAAGCACGCCGAAGGCTTTGGGTTTTACCAAATCCATGCCGATCAGCTCAAAGGGATGGGAAAAAGATGCTTTCAGGGTTACGGTTCTGTCATCCTCCTGCATGATCATGGAATCCGAGGGAATGACCATGCCGTAATGCGCGGCACCCGGGACAGCAGCAAAAAGGAAAAGCGCCAAAATAATAGTCAACAATTTGATTTTTTTCATTATTTCCTCCAAAAAAGAAAAACCACGAGTATGGACATCTTCCTGATGCCGATAACCTTCGTGGTCTGATTATTTATATGAAATTGTGAATAAAAAAACTGTCTTTGTCTGCGGACTTCCTGCCCGCGTTTTGCTAAGTCAGACATTATACCAAAAAAAGTCCTGCGTCAATGCAAAATCTCATGTTTTTTTCTGCCTCCGAATCCTTTTCAGTAATAAAATTTCAATTATCTGTTGATTTTTTGTCAAGTTTTCATATAAAGTCTTTCTGAATCAAACAGGTTTCGGCAGACAGACAAAGAACTGCAAACAAAAGGGAGGGACAATGGTTTTTTTCCGAAACATCTGCCGGGGAATTGACACGGTCAACACCTGGGTGGGACGCTTTGTGGCATGGGCAGCTTTTCTTGTGGTGCTGGTTGTTTTTACGGATGTGGTCATGCGTTACGCGTTCAAAACCAGTTATGTGTTTGTGCAGGAACTGGAATGGCATCTTTTTTCCTTTATTTTTCTCATGGGGGCGGGCTATACCCTGCTCAAAGACGGTCATGTCCGGGTGGATATCATTTATCAGCGTTTAAGCCCCAAAGCCAGAGCCTGGGTAAATATTGTCGGAGTCATTTTTTTTCTCATTCCCGGATGCATTCTTGTTATTTCCACATCATGGCATTTTGTCCGCAATTCCTATTCCATCATGGAAGGCTCCCCGGATCCCGGAGGCATTCCCTACCGCTATATTGTAAAATTCTGCATTCCCGCAGGCTTTGTTCTGCTTCTGCTGCAGGGCATTGCTTTGGGAATCCGGAGTTTTTTCATTCTTATCGGCAAAGACCTTGACAGTGAACCCAAACCTGTTCCCCCTGTCACATCCGGGAACAAAGAAGCAGGGAGTGAAAACTGATGGAATATCTGCCCGGCTGGATGTTTCTGGCTCTGACAATTCTGCTGATGGCCGGTTTTCCGGTCACTTTCACGCTGCTTGGAACCGCGCTGTGTTTCGGGCTGATTGGGTTTGGATGGAGTTTTTTCAACCTCCTGCCCCTGCGCATATGGGGTGTGATGACCAATGTGACCCTGCTGGCTGTTCCCCTCTTTGTCTTCATGGGGGTTATGCTGGAACGTTCCGGACTGGCTGAGGAACTGCTGGATACGATGGGCATGGTGTTTGGAAGAATCCGGGGCGGTCTGGCGGTTTCCGTGGTGGTGGTGGGCGCGCTGCTGGGTGCGTCCACAGGCATTGTGGGCGCAACAGTTGTGACAATGGGACTGCTGGCCGTGCCCACCATGCTGAAATGGGGATACCAGAAGGAACTTGCCACAGGAACCGTTTCCGCGTCCGGGACTCTGGGGCAGATCATTCCGCCCAGCATTGTGCTGGTGCTCATCGGCGACATTGTGGGCGTGCCGGTGGGAGATCTGTTCATGGGCGCGGTTCTGCCCGGCATGGTGCTGGTGGGACTGTATATATTTTACATTCTCCTCATATCATGGCTCAAACCCAAATGGGCTCCCGCAGTTCCGCAGGCCGAACTGGATGCCCTGGGGAAGGGAGTTCTTCTCAAACGCATGATGGTTGCGCTTTTCCCACCGCTTTTTCTCATGGTTGCGGTGCTGGGTTCCATTTTCTGGGGCATTGCCTCTCCCACTGAAGCAGCCGCGGTGGGCGCAGTGGGTGCGACAGTTCTGACCATAGCCAACCGCAAATTCAGCATGAAAATTCTGCATGATGTCATGGATTCCACCATGCAGCTTACCTGCATGGTTTTTATCATTCTTGTGGGTGCGGCAGCTTTCGGCCTTGTGTTCAGGGGACTGGGCACTGGGCGGTGACGGACTGGTGAGAAATTTTCTGGGAGCCATTGCCCATGCGCACAGCAAATGGGTGGTGCTGGCCATAGTCATGTGCCTGATCTTTGTCATCGGCTTTTTTCTGGATTTCATTGAAATCACTTTTATCCATGTGCCGGTGCTGGCCCCCATCATGCTGGAATTCGGTTTTGATCCGGTCTGGTTCTGCATCCTTATCGCTGTCAATCTCCAGACTTCTTTCATGACGCCGCCTTTCGGTTTTTCACTTTTTTATCTCAAGGCCGTGACCCCGCCGGAAATTACCACAGGACATATTTACCGGGGCATTATTCCCTTTGTGTTTTTTCAGTTGATCGGTCTGCTGATCAGTGTATTTTTTCCCTGGCTGGCCACTTGGCTGCCAAAGGTTGTTTTCGGAGGATAAGTATTTATTTTTCTGAAATATCCGCTGATTTCGGCTGCGCTCAGTCAGCGGAGGAGGTGACTGAGATTTGCCGAAGCACACGGGGCATGAGTGTAGAGAACAACCGGATTTTTTGGAAAAATCCGGTTTTTGCAACTCACAGATTCAGGACAGACAGAGCAATAGGCATTATGTGCAAATATAAGTATACCCAGCAACCCAAACAAAAGGAGATCCAACAGAATGGAACGACGTGATTTTCTGAAAAAAACAGGTATGGTCGCCGCGGCCGCGGCTGTGGGGACAGCAGTATCAGCCCCTGCTGTTCATGCCAGCAAAACCTACAACTGGAAAATGGTCACCACCTGGCCTCCGGGAATGCCTGTGCTGCAGGTCGGAGCAGAAAGATTTGCCAAACGTCTGGAGGAGGTGACCGGAGGACGCATCAAGATTCAGGTTTTTGCGGGCGGTGAACTGGTTCCGCCTCTGGGGGTGTTTGATGCGGTCTCTGACGGCACTGTGGAATGCGGCAGCGGCGCGGCTTATTACTGGGCAGGCAAGGTTCCGGCAGGCCAGTGGTTTTCCTCAGTTCCCTTTGGTTTCAACCCTCAGGGCATTAACGCATGGTTTTACAGCGGCGGCGGACTGAAACTTTGGGAGGAAGTCTATGCGCCCTTTAATGTGGTTCCCAGACCCCAGGGAAACACCGGTGTGCAGATGGGCGGATGGTTCCGCAAGGAAATGAAAACCATTGAAGATTTCAAGGGGCTGAAAATGCGGATTCCGGGGCTGGGCGGCAAAGTGGTTGCCAAAGCCGGATGCGCTGTCACGCTGCTGCCGGCCGGAGAAATCTTCACCTCTCTTGAACGCGGTGTCATTGACGCTACTGAATGGGTGGGCCCCCTGCATGATCTGCGCATGGGTTTTTACAAAGCAGCGCAGTATTACTACTATCCGGGCTGGCATGAACCCGGAACCTGTCTGGAAGTCATTTTCAACAAAAAGATTTATGATTCCCTGGAAGCGGATCTCAAAGCTGCCGTTGATGCGGTGGCAATGGAAACCAATTTCTGGAGTCTGTGCGAATTTGAATCCGGCAACGGCGCGGCTCTGGAGGAACTCATCACCCAGCACAAGGTGAATCTGGTGCAGTTTCCTGATGCTCTGATGGAAGATCTGAGAAAGCTGTCCATTGAAACTTTGGAGGAAGAGGCCAAAAAAGACCCCATGTCAACCAAGGTGCATGAGGCATACAAAAAGTTCAAAAAGCAGCTTGGGCTCTGGGGCACAGTGTCTGAAAAATCCTATTATGACAGCATCGTGGAAAAGTATGCACTGAAGACCCAGTAAGCGGAAAACCCGTCACAAAAATACGGGGTATCCTTCCGGATGCCCCGTAATACCAATTCGCCATTGAAACCGTGCCTGTCTGATTCCGGAGTGCCGGAATGAAGTGAGACGAAATTCCGGCCCGGTTTCCGGAACATTTCCGTGTCCCTGACCTGGGGGCAGGCATTGCACAAATTCAATGGCGAATTGGCATAATAGCAATTCGCCATTGAAGATATGCTTTATGCAAGGCAGTTTTTGCGGAAGACGACACCGATTCTTAATCTCATCATGAATAATGTTATCATTGGTCATATATAATTTTACTGGTGGTGGGACTTTCCATACTGATTTTTTTAATTTATAATTCAATATGTTATTTAGAATCGGTATAAGCAGTGTTATGGTGTATCATTTAACATATTGTATTTGTAATATATAAACAAAATCAGTATGTTTTAAAAAAATATTAATAATATTAATTGGTTAATTTTTATCAGTATGTGCAGACCCACTGCCATTTTACTCGTATTGTTTCAGATAATTTTTATCAAGAAAAAGTATCCATAGTTTTTTCATAACGTCCACTGTATGGCCACCTGGAGTTGAAATAGTTTTTCCAGCCGGAATAATATTTTCAAGAAGTTTGTGAGCTTTTGCAAATGAATCTTCAGTTCCGTAACAGAGATAAATATCAGGCAATGTTTTCTCTCCGCTGATGCATTGTTTTAACCAGTGCCAGAACATTCTTTGCCAATCACCATCAGGATTGTAATCACCTGGTTCCCAGTATTTTAATCCGCCTGCATTATAAATTTCACTGATGATCTTCTCATATCCGAGAAAGGGAGAAATCAGACAGATACCTTCAATATCTTCCAAGTGCTGTCTGGCATACATTAATGAACCGAGACCTCCCATTGAAACACCTACAAGCCAAAATTTTTCATAACCCTTTAATTTTGCAGGTTCAATTATATCAATTTTTAAACGAGAAACAAGGGTTTCGCTAAAATAATATCCAAAATGTGCATTAGGTGCAGCCATTGCAAAAGGCAGCTTACGTTTTAATACTTCATCAACAAAACCCTGTGATTCAAAATCTCTATGATCGCCACCTCTGCCTCTGAGGAAGATAATCATATTTTTATGTGAGGAGGATTTTTCAGTTTCATAATAAAGAGTTTTAAAAGGGGAATTAAAAGAACATCCATAAACAAGAAATAATAATGAAATTGATAATATAATTTTTACAGTTTTATTCATTTATATATTATCTTGAAATAATTAATTAAAAAAGCTAACAACGAGGTAAGCGGTTGCCCATGGCAATCCGCTTGACCGCTTGGTTATGCTTTTTATACCAACTCTCCTGCCTGTTTCAAAGCCATATTCACAATTTTTTCACTGAGCCGAAATTTTTCTCTTTGCAGTGTTTCAACAGATGTTCTGATGTCTGTAATCAATCCGAGCCGTTTGGCAACAAGCAGAATACCGATTAACCCCATGACTTTGAAACCTGCTCTCACCGCACTTTTTCTGGCTTTTTCTTCATCAAGCAAAACCAGGTCAGCCTGCATTTCTTTCGCCAGAACCAGAACTTCCGCTTCCCCTTTTTCAAGAACAGTCATCAGAAGATTCGCCTGAGTGTAATCTGCAATCTGTTTTTTTATAATCCACGCTGCTTCTCTGAGGGCTTTTGCACCTGCTCTGCGCTCGCCTTCTCCCGCAACTTCTTTGAACACAGCTTCGGGAATACAAATCTTCTGAAATATGTCTCTGAGAAGGTCAGTCTTTTCTATTTTTGCGAGTCCGATAAGGACTGTGGAATCACTCATTACCTTCATAATGCCAGCACTTCCCGAAATATTTTCAGCCGTTTCAAATTCTCTGCCGATTTCATCATCATCGTAATCAATAACCGGAACATTGTTACTGCTCAGATACTCAATAAAATCCCATCTGGACATCCCTGAAAGTTCCGTTGCATTTCCCAGAGAAAGAAGTTTTTCCTGAAAATATTTGAGAGCAAGAAGTTTTTTTGATTCGCTGACAATTCTCTCTCTGGTCAGCCCGAAACATGAAAGCGATAAATACAGACCTTCTGATAAATTTATAACTGCCTGAACTGTTTTCATTATACCACCTTTCTTATATCTGTCTAACTGATTATTTTCTTGCAATTGGGACAGAATAAATCTCCGTTTGCATCGTAATAGCTGTCGGTTTTTCCACAAAAATGACAGAATTTACAATTTGCAGAAAGACGTTCTGTAATTGTTTTTTCAACCTCTTCTTCACTGAACTGATGATTACAGTGTTTGCAGACTTTAGCTTCCAACCTGATTATTAATCCGGCAATTTTTAATACCAAAAGCAAACATGAAATATTTAATAATTTAAAATAGTTATAACAACTGATTGTTGTGGTGTTTAATTGCCGGTTTAATAATTCCGCACATCGTGGGCATTTCTTTGTATTATCGGAAGAAGAGGATATTGTATCAGTCCGTTTCTGAGAATTAACTATCCCTACAACGTCATTTAGCTATATCTCATAAAAATATCATGCTGTAGGAAATTTTATGAAATATAACTTGTTAAAAACATCGTTTCTGTGAAATTTTATAATACAAACTCTCATAAAATCTGTCTCTTTATGAGAGTTTGTATTATAAAATTCTGCAATTTTTCATTTTATTTTGGAATATGTCTAAGTGACGTTGTAGGGCTATTAACAACCATAACCCCAAACAAAAGAACAAAACAGCAATAAGCCACATCACAAGATACAGTCCGTTACTCAGCTCGAATCCTCTGGCATTAAATATATTACTTCCTGATATAATAAAAAATTTCTGCCCCATAAGCGATTCAACTCTGATTACCAAAATGAGTCCCCATATAAATGAGTCCCCATATAATCGAAACAAAAATAAAGAAAATACCAATTCCCATTACAAGCCTCCTTTTAAAAGCATAACCAGTGATTATACGGTTTCCGCCTGTTCACCATAACAAATTGTCTATATGTGGACAATTTTCAATCATCCATAATTGTCTGTATTTAGACAATTGCCCGATTGTCTGCATTTAGACAATTTGTCTATACTTGGACAAAATCCGATTCAAACCTGATTGTCTGTATTTAGACAACCGATCATCTATAAACAACTCTGTCCAGCAATCCAAGGGCCGCCACGTCGCTGTGAGCAAGTTCCCAGACTTTCTTTTCTCTGTTCCATCTTCCACCTGCCGCTTTCACCAGTTTGCCCAGTTCCACTTCTCCATATTCTATGCACACCGACAACAGTTTTTTTGGTAACATTCTGTCATGTTCGGTGAATCTGAGGGGGACTGCTGTTTTGCATTCCTCATATTTCCCGCCGTCTTTTCTGGATGTTTTTTCCATGAACGCTCTTCCGTAATCAGTTCAACTGTGGTAAGGCGGGTGCTTCGGGCGGCATCATAGCGATATCTGATGCACACCAGAGATTCCCCATACTGTTCAACATATTTTCTGGTGCCGGGCTGTCCTGGCTGAAGGGTTCTTCTGATTTCCATAACTCCCCCGGATATGATGCAGAGGTTGCAACTGATGCGCAGCAGGTTATAAATATACTGACTTTACTTTTCAATTATCATGAGGAAATCAAAAAATCAACAGGAAACAATACTTATGCTGCAGATTCCTTCCCGAATTCAGACACGGTTTGAATATCTTTTAACAGAGAAAAACATAGCGGAACCATATCGTCCGCACTATAAAAAACATGTGCAGAGGGCAATCCGGGAGCAGAGCACACAGTAAAAAACAATCTCTCGGATTTCCCCTTCACCGGTCAATATCCGGCAGAATGTAATCCACCGAACCGATAATGGCAATCAGATCCGAAATTGTCCATCCTTTGGACATCATGGAAATGACCTGCACATTGGCAGCCGCGGATAAGCATGCATGCGCATGCCATCCTGTCACTGACAATGCAATAGCCCTGCTCCCCGCGGATTTCGCAGGACATGAGGCCTCACCTTGGGAATTTTCGGCTCCCGTGTGACATTGACAAAATGGTGAATCAGGCTTTCAATGTCTTTAAGCATATCCTTTCTTTCCGGTACAATATAACGGTAATTTATCGGATTTGTATCTGTCTGATGGCACAGTTGATGCAGCCTGCTGAATAATCCGCAGGCTCTGGCGCATTTCCTCCACCCGCACCAAATAACGATCATAGCAATCCCCGCCAATGGCAGAAAAGATATGAAAAAAACAAATCAGAATCCCGGAAGGGATGACATTATCAACCGATTTGACCCACTATCAACTGTTTTTCGCTTCAATCAGCAATTTTTTCAGGAAATCCTGGGGCCAAAGCAGAATGTTTCAGTTTTCTTTTTCTGCTGTAAAAAATCATCCTGCCTTCGCCTGCAGAACCAGATTTCTTCGGCTCCTGCCTGAAAATACAGTCTTTTTTTCTCCCTCATTTCCGAATCCGTGTTGGCGGAGGAAATCACTTCCGCGCAGATTTCCGGTGCAACCGGACTGTCATATTCATGCCTGACCTGATTCCATCGCTGCTCTGAAAACCATGCAACATCTGCCACTTTTGTGCCTTTGGCTGTCCGGATGGCGCATTCTGTGACGATTCTGCCCTGCCAATTCATAATTTCAAAAAGAATTCTGCCTATCTCAAACGGATAGTTTCCATGCGCCAGCCGTGCGGGTGACATAATTATCTGATCTCTTTCATTGATTTCAATTTTATACGGCAGATCCCGCAGCCCGGGATTTTCACAGACCTGCTGCCAGTTCATAACTGCCTCCTTATGTTTTTCAATCTGAGTCAGTCCGTCTAAAATCTGAAAACTTCCTGTGAACAGATGATTATGTTTATTTGCTGATGTTACGTGTACCATGTTTTTGAATCCGTTTCGATTTATCAGCAAATTTCATCTTGATCCGGCAGAATCAGATCGTTTTTCCTGAAAAAAGCATGGCAATGAGTGCTTAGCGGGCTTGCTCTATGCCTCCGCATAATCCGTATATTTCCGTGCATCCGGTTCGTGAAATCCCAGAACAATATGCTCTTTCGACTCCCGCATTCTCCAGATCTGCGGCAATCCCGTCTCGGTCTCGTCTCTCTGTATCCACACTTTCTCTCCTATAATATCTATATGAACAAGACAGCCGTGAATCCGCCTCACATCTTCCCATCCGACCGATATTACTGTATAACGGTCATTTATACGGTCGAAAATTATCTCGTTTTTTATTTCCGCATTGGCATAAGAAACATTTACATAATTTTTAAGCACTTCCTCTACAATTCCGCGATAGGTGTTCAGGGTATCCATTGCACTATCTCCTCTCTTCGCTGATCGAAAACGATAAGCATCACACGTCTGTTTTCAAGCAGGAGTCTGCCGACAGGCTCATCAAATATTCCTGCAAAAACAGATTTGCGTACAGCAGGATACAATGTCCTGTCAGGTTCAGTATGTTTAAGTATGTCATGATACAGTATATACTGTCCCAAAGTTGTCCCTGAGGTCTTTTATTTCGGATGCGCCGAGAAAGCTTTTAACTTCAACGGCTATCTTGCGTCCCTCTTTTTTCGGCGCCCGCTATTTTCAGCGCCCAGATCCGCATACATATCCTTTCCTTTTTGCCCCATTTAAGAACCAGAGGATCATGCGTAATCGTCCATCCGTCTCTACAAGAGCATTTTTGACATTGGTTGATGATAAATATCTCTTACAGGCATAATTTTATTTCCGTCCCGACTTGTCCCGCTTATGTCTCGTTATCAAGTCTTCTGATATCGAGGCGATTTCTCAAAATAAATATACCGGTTCGGTTCAGAGACAGGTGCACAAGCTGAAGCTTGTGCTACTTTTGTGGTATATTTTTCTGCAAATAGCCTTATGCCTTGCGGTTCTTCCATAACTCACTTGGGCAGAACCACCCGATCAGACACACCAAAACCCATGATTTCAATTCACCGGTCAATATCCGGCAGAATGTAATCCACCGATCCGATAATGGCAATCAGATCGGAAATGTCCGTCCTTTGGACATCATGGCACGACCTGCACATTGGGGAATCCCGGTGTGCGGATGCGCATACGATATGCGCACGTTATCCCGTCACTGACAATGGCTGTAGCCCTGCTCCCCGCGGGATTTCGCAGGAGCCATGAGGCCTCGCCTTTGGGAATTTTGGGTCCCCGTGTCACATTCATAAATGGTGAATCAAGCTTTCAATGTCTCTGAGCATATCTGTTCTGCACGATAGCGATAATCATCGGATTTGTATCTGTTCTCAGGCATCTGCTCCGGCAGCCTGCCGGATAATCCGCAGACTCTGCCGCATTTCCTCCACACGCACCAAATAACGGTCATAGCAGTCTCGCCAATGGCAGTGGGAATTTCAAAATCATAATGCTCGTATCCGGAATAGGGAAATTTTTCCCGCAGATCCCATCCTGTAAACCGCAGGAACGCAGGTCAGCCGCTTACGCCCCATCTGATAGTCTTCTTCATCCAGAGAAATGCGTCCCACGCCAACAGATCTGGCTTTCACAATCGCATTTTTGTAATCAGGTCTTCATATTCATCAATTTTTTCCCGAATATCTTTGTGAACGGCATCCACTTTTTCCGCTCCAGCCCCTGTGGCAGATCCGCAGCCACGCCCCGATGCGAAACCAGGAGGATAGTAGACGTCCGCCGGTGATGAGTTCCACAAATATCCAGAATCATCTCCTTTCCCGGAATGTGTAAACGGTGGGGCGTTCGCGGTTCCGAGATCATGGGCAAATGTGCCAACAAACACCAGATGATTGCTCAGGCGGAAAAGCTCAGACAGCAGCACCCGTGATGCACCAGCCCGATCCGGCAATTTTGATTCCGGCCAGTTTTTCCACAGCCAGCACATAGGGCAGATTGTTGGGAGGCTCCTGGCCAGGTAGTCCACCCGGTCAGTATAGGGAATGAACTGGTGCCAGTGCTGGCGCTCCCTGATTTTGCCTGCTTTTCCCGGTGATGATACCCGATCTCCACCCATCTGCCGGATTTCCTCAATTATCCAGCGTGATGATATAGCGCAGAAGTTCAGGTGCTGACATGATGAGTGCCCAACATTGAGAATCATTTCCTCGCCGTTTTCCCCTGCTTCACGAACACGGCTCCGTCCAGCGTTGTCTTTATTGCATCTTCCAGTGTATACGGCGGATATGTCCTGTTGCCTTGCCCGGATAGATTTGCGCAGAGTGATGACTTCCCAGTCACGGGGCATGAGAATATGCGGTGCAGATCGATGTCCTCAAAACGCACGCCGAACATGTCAAACACTTCCTGTTCATACCAGTTGGCACTCGGCCAGATAGTCACGTCACAGTCGGGGTAAAGGGATAGTCTCCGTACAGGGGCATTTTCAGGCGGATGCGGGAGTGTTGTGTCAAAGAAAGGCAGGCTGTAAATCAGCGTGAAATCCGGGTAAGGTTCTTTTTCCCTGCGTGCGGATTCATCAATCGCGTTTCCAAATCTTCCAATCTGCGAAAACGGGGTTTGACTGGGATCTGAGAAAAATGCAGCACCTCTTTCACAACTTCCTTTCCATGAAAGCACGGCATGTCAGAAGTGAATTCTGGTCTGGCGCACAGCATTTCCGAAACGATCTTTCAGGTCTTTGCGCAATGCCTTTGTCGGTTTCACTCAGTTCAATCCGGGCAGCACGCGGCGTCCACATGAGATCAGTCCGGGTTTCGGCAAAAACCGGCGGGATAACAGAAGTTCCCGCACCGGAATGCCTTCCCATGCCCGGCCCTCTGGGAGGTCACGGGACGGTTTTGCCCGTCAATCAGAACCGGTTTTTGGGTTCCTGTATTCCGCCCCCAGATGAAACACGGAGCGAATGGGTTTTTCCTCAAAATCTTTTCTCGCAGCATATTCAGGCCGTGAAATACAGCTTCAGGGTCGGGGAGGACAGCCTGGAATATACATCCACAGGCAGAATCTGATTCACGCCCTGTACCACGCTGTAAACATCGCAGTTATGCCGCCGGTATTGAGCAGGAACCCATGGAAATCACCCATTTGGTCCCGGGCATCTGTTCATACAGACGGAGAACCACAGGCGCGATTTTTTTGAACACTGTGCCGGAAACAATGAGCAGATCGGCCTGACGGGGCGAGGGACGGAACACCTCTGCACCGAAACGGGCAATGTCATACCGGGAAGTGATGGCTGTGGCCTCTTCCACAAAACAGCAGGACAGACCGAAAAACATGGGCCACAGACTGCGGGAACGCGCCCAGTTCAGCACCATGTCAGCCGGTGCAATCCATTTTTCCATATCTTTTATATCTTTTATTTTTTCTGTGACGGTCCCCACTCCAGACCTCCTTTGCGCCAGACATAGATCAGTCCCAGCAGTAAGATGATGATAAAAAAAGACATCTGCATCCATCCGGCCCAGCCCAGCTCCTTGCAGGCCACAGCCCAGGAAAAGATATAGGCTCCCTCCACGTCAAACAGGAGGAAAAAGATGGCAACCATGAAAAAGGGAACCGGATAGCGCAGTCTCGCGGAACCTGTCGGGATGATTCCACTTTCATACACTCTCAGTTTTTCTGTGCCGGGTTTCTTTTCTCCCAGCCAGTAAGAAAGAAACAAAAGGAATCCGATCAGGACAGTGACAATAATCCCGAACACGGCAAGGCTGAAGATACCGGGATTCCACACAGACAGGGCAGACAGATCAGTTACAGGGTGCATAAAAACCTCTTTGGGAAAAAAGTAAACAGATGTGCAAAAAACGGCCTGTGTCACCTGATGTGCAGTTTTTTTCCAACCGCAAAGGACGCAAAGGTTTCACAACGTTCACAGGGCGTTTTTGTATTTTGGCAGTTAAAAAATTGTACATGGTTTCTGTGTTTATAAAGATTTTTATAAACTTTGCGCTGTGTGTTGTCAAGACAGAAAAAGCAGGTGCAGTGCTCATAAGATCAGTGCACGCTGATTCCGGGATTTTTTCTGTTTTCAATGGTTCGGTAATTTTTTCTGATTTTCAGCCTGTCAAAATCCAACCTTCTGAAATCATTAAATACGAATTTTCAGACATGAAATTGTAAGATATTGAAATTATTATAGCTGAAAATTTTTGCCGAACTATTGTGTTTTATGAGATTCTCTGTTTCACAGCAATCATCTGTCTTCTGGACGATTTCCATTTTTTCCCATAAGAAAAAGGAGTTGTTCCTTATCATCTGTCACTGCATGATAAAATTGGGATTGACGAAACAGGGAAATCGTAGGATAAACATTATGTTCAGAAAAACCGGGTTTCTCAGAAAAACCATATTCCTCGGAAAAACCGGATTTTTTGGAAAAATCCGGTTTTTTGAATACCTGAAAATTTTCTTCTGCGTGCTTACTGCTTTGTTAAAACAAAACTGACGGATACAGTTTTTTTGTGATCTTTGTGCCGTTTTTGTCACCTTTGCGGTTAAAATCCCTCAGAACAGGTTTGACAGCACATTGGAAAGCCCTTCAGGAAATTTCCGGGATGCAATCCCGCAGCAGCAAATCACTGATGCAAACTGATGCAAACTGATGCAAAATGGATGAAGCAATGAAAGAAAACACCAAAAGAGTCATTTCCCTTTCCCTTTCAAAACCGGAGCTGTCAGACAATACCGCAGATGCGGACAGGCTCATAACCGCTCTGAAAAAAGAACTGGGTGCAGATACGTCCATTCACATGGATCTGGATCTTCTGCGGAAAATTCCCGAACTCCTCCGCAGATGGGACTATGAAGTCCGGTGCATGGTATTCAGAGAAAGGAAACGCCATATTCTTCTTGGTCTCACCTCGGCACAGGAAAACCGGACTGCAGCGGGTCTGGCAGTTGATTTGGGCACAACCCGCGTGGTTCTGCGCCTGCTTGATCTGGTCACAGAAGAAGTGCTGGGAGAAACCGCGTTCAACAATCCCCAGATAGCGATTGCGCCCGATATTCTGGCAAGAATCCATTTTGCGGATGCACCGGGCGGACTGGAGAAACTGCAGCAGATGGTGATTGCGGAACTGAACAATACGGTTTCACAACTCTGCGCTTCCTGTCAGTTGACTCCGGAAGACATTTATCTTATCACCCTGGCCGGAAACACGGCCATGACCCATCTGTTTATGGGCATTACCCCGCACTGGATGATCCGGGAACCCTATATTCCGGCAGTGAACTGTCCGGGACTGCTCCGGACTGCGGAACTGGGCATAGCGGCCGGGGCCAATGCGCGGATCTTTCTTTTTCCCAATGTGGGCAGTTATTTCGGCGGAGATCTGATTGCAGGAATTCTCTATTCCGGCATGAGTCAGAAAGAGGAAACCGCGATTCTGGTGGATGTGGGAACCAATGCGGAAGTGATTCTGGGCTGCAAAGACTGGCTGGTGGCCTGTGCAGGCGCTGCCGGCCCTGCTTTGGAAAGCGGTGTGGCGCGAATGGGCATGATGGCCGCTCCGGGTGTGATTGACACGATGGAAGTGGATCGCAAAACCCGTGCATTCCGGTACCGCACCATTGAGGATTTGCCGCCCAAAGGCATGTGCGGCTCCGGCATCATTGATCTGGCAGCCCAGCTTTTTCTGTCCGGAATGCTGGATATTCGCGGGAAACTGGTTCCGGAAAAATGCGGGGATCGGCTGATTGAAAAGGACGGGATGCCTTTTATCGTGGTCGTGCCTGCGGCAGAATCGGCCAGCGGAGAGGATTTGGGCATGAGTCAGGCAGACATTGACAGCCTGATCCGCTCCAAAGCCGCGATGTACACCATTTTGGGAACCCTCACCCGGACAGTGGGCATGAAACCCGAAGACCTGCAGACCTTTTATGTGGCAGGAACCTTTGGCTCCTTCATCAAGCCCCCGTCTGCCATTGCCATCGGCATGATTCCGGATCTGCCCCTGGAACGTTACAAACCGCTGGGCAACAGTTCCCTGGGCGGGGCTGCCATGGCCCTGACAATGGAAAACTGCATGGAAGAGACAGAGAAGATACGCAGCCGGATTACCTATATTGAACTCAATGTGAATCAGGAACTCATGATCCGTTTCAGCGCGTCGCGGTTTCTGCCGCATACGGACCCGGCGCGGTTTCCCTCGGTAAAAGTGTGGGGGTGAAAAAAACGGAAACTTTTAATGCGAATTAAGCATCAGATTCCGGCAGGATTTGACAATTTTCTGAAAGTTGTCAAATCCCGTGCAAATCTCCTATGAGCAAATGACAGTCTGCTCCCGGAGGCAGTATGAAGTGAATCCGGGGCTCAGAAAAGGCGGAAAGAAATGAGCCTGCAAAACCGCATCCGGTCAGGAAGAAATCCCGGTCTGTCATCCCCAAAGAAAAAAAACAGCACTGAATCTGCTGAACAGGGTCAGACAGCAGGGAATTATGAACAAAACAGCAAAAATTTTCACACAGGGATACATATGAACACTGTTTTTTTGAAACCCGGACGGGAAAAGTCTGTTCTCCGCCGTCATCCCTGGATATTTTCCGGTGCGGTTCAGGCAGTGGAAGGCAGTCCGTCTCCGGGGGAGACCGTTGCCATCCGCAGCCATCGCGGACTTTTTCTGGGCACAGGGGCCTGGTCTCCCCGCTCCCAGATTCAGGTGCGGATGTGGAGTTTTGATCCGGATGAAAAAATTGATGCAGCTTTTTTTCATCACCGGCTGCGGCGCAGCATTGCAGCACGGCAGAAATTCAGCCAGGCGGATGCCGCCTGCCGGATTGTCAACGCGGAATCTGACGGTCTGCCCGGGCTGATTGTGGATCGTTACGCGGATTATCTGGTCTGCCAGTTTGGCAGTGCGGGAGCAGAATTTTGGAAAAACCGGATTGCGGATCTGCTTGGGCAGCTATGCCCCTGTGCGGGAATTTATGAACGATCCGACATTTCCGCACGTGAAAAAGAGGGACTTGCGCAGGTGCAGGGACTGCTGCGGGGAAAAGAACCTCCGGGACTGCTGGAAATTCAGGAAGGCCCCTGCCGTTTTCTTGTTGATATCCGCAGGGGACAGAAAACCGGTTTTTTCACAGATCAGCGGGATAACCGCAGCAGAGTCTTCCTTTCCTGCAGACATGCCGAAGTGCTGGACTGCTTTTCCTATACGGGCGGATTCACGGTCAATGCTCTCATGGGCGGGGCAAAGCATGTCACCAGCATTGATGCCTCTTCCTCTGCCCTTGCAATGCTGCACAAAAATATAAATCTCAACGGGCTCGGCATTGATCGTTCGGAGGCAGCCCAAGGGGATGTTTTTTCCCTTTTGCGGGAATACCGCAGCAGAGGAAGGCAGTTTGATGTAATTATTCTGGATCCGCCCAAGTTTGCAGAATCCAAAAAATATCTTGCCGCCGCGGCCCGTGCCTACAAGGATATCAGCCTGCTGGGATTTGCGCTGCTTCGGCCCGGAGGCTGTCTTTTCACCTTTTCCTGTTCCGGCCTCATGGAAGCAGATTTGTTTCAGAAAATTGTGGCAGATGCAGCGCTGGATGCCGGTCGTGAGGCACATATCATTGGCCGGCTCTGCCAGGCAGAGGATCATCCGGTGTCCCTCAACTTTCCCGAAGGCGCATATCTGAAAGGGCTGCAGTGCCGTGTGATTTCATAAGATTTGCACAGAATTTTGCAGCCCGCGTGATTGATCCCCAGCACATTCCGTTTTCAAATTCCTGTGTTTTTTCTTTGTGCAACTGTTTCATTTTTTCAATTAATACCAATTCTCTATTGAAACCATGCTTTTTTAAACCACAAAGGACACAAAGATGGCACAAAGGGCACAATAAATTTATATCACTGTATAAAATCGACAGCAAATCGATATTGCTTTTCCCAGAACACAGTTTCAATGGAGAATCGGTATTAAAGGCAGGTGTTGCATAAATTCAATGGCGATTTGGTATCAGACATGCACAAAATTTGTTTTGAATTGACAAATTCTGTTTGCAGGTATAAAAATTTTTTGATTCAGAAAAATTGATTTGGAATCTTGAAAAAATCTTTCTGCGGTATTATAGTCTCATAAATGCTTATACTTTCAAAATCACAGGACACAGAGACAGACTGCTGATTTGCCGTCAGTTTTATCTGTCATACCCCAAAAAACAGGAGGAAAAATTTATGATGAATCTGGAAGACATAAGAGAAAACAGAAATCTTTTGAATAAGATAGACTGGGATATGACTCCGGAGGAAGCTGTCCGGCTTTATCTGGAATGGGGATGCAACTGGGCGCGAAGCAACTATGTGATCCGCTCGAAAAACGATACGGCACATTATTTTGTGGTGAACACCTGGAAAAAAAATCCGGTGATCTACTTTATTCGCCGGAATTCGGAACATGCGGAAGAACTTGCGAAGATCAATATGCCCAAAGAACTGGAAGAGAAATTCCTGAAATCTGTCGGGCATAACAAAGGGGTTTTTTCCATTGAGGGAGATGTCAGGAAGTGGCTGAAAAAGCAGTTGAACTGCAATTAACAAAAAAAATTCTGGCTCTCAGGGGCAGCACCGGATAAACCGCAGGCATTTTGACCTGTTATCCTCATTGTTGGTGACAGTTCAAATCTGCTGATGATTTTCTCTGCATGGGCAGGTTTCAGACCGGCCCGTGCTTTTCAATCGTTCTGTCCAGTTGTTCTTTATTCTTTTATTTCATATTCAACACATTCACTGCCTCCTCTCCAAACAGGAAAATGACATGCGCAGCAGGTTCCCTTCCTTTTTTTCCGGATGGCAGCAGGATGGAAAATGTGAGCGCAATACCGATTTTCCATTGATTTCATGCAATGATGCCGCTTGTTCTGTTTGATTGCGGCATATTCCGAGCTGCGGGAAGGTAAACGCTGAATTCGCTGCCTTTGCCCGGTTCACTGCACACAGAAATTCCGCCCTCATGGCTCTGCACAATTCCCATCACAATGCTTAACCCCAATCCCGTTCCTTTGCCGACCTCCTTTGTGGTGAAATAAGGGTCAAATATGCGCTCCGTCATTTCAGGCTCCATTCCGATACCGGTATCGGCCACAGTCAGTTTCACATAAGGCCCCGGTTTCAGAAACTGAAGGCAGGAAGGCAGATCTTCGGTCAGGGTGACATTGCTGAGACTGACTGTCAGGTTTCCTCCGCAGGATTCCATGGCATGGACGGCATTGCTTCCCAGATTGTTCATAATCAGATGAATCAGGGACAGATCAGTCATGACCGGATTTGTATCATTGTCTATATCGTGACACAGCCGGATATTTGAGGGGAGCAGTGCCCGTAAACGGTCAAGGGATTCTGCCACAGCCGATTCAATGCGGATGGGGAAACGTTTTGTCTTTGCGGAAAAAGTGAAAGTGAGCAACTGCGTTATCATTTCTTTGCTCCGCAGGGAGGCCGTCATAATGTCTTCCAGAAAACCCTGCACTGAATTCCGGTTGCCGTTTTCCTCCATGGCCAGTTCCGTATTGCCCATGATGATGCTTAACATATTGTTGAAATTATGGGCAATGCCTCTGGCAAATGTGGCAATGGCACTCATTTTCTGCTCATGCCGCAGTTTTTTTTCCGTTTCCCGCCCGTTGGCCGGGCCCTTCCCCGGATTGTCGATGTGGCTGACAACCGTTCGGAACTGCGGTTTATTTCCATCTTTGCTTTTTGAAATCACACTGTCCAGACGGGCGTGAAATTCCGCACCGTCCTTTTTTGCCAGTCTGAGTTCACAGCTCTGCCGGGTTCTGCTCTCAAAAATCTTCCGGCAGTGAAAAGAATAGGTATCAAGACTGTCAGGTGTGACAAAATGGGAAAAGGGTTTTCCAAGCAGACTGCTCCGGCCGGTTTGCAGCATATCGGCACCGGTCAGATTGGATTCAAGGATCATTCCGCTGTCACTGATGGTGAAATAAGCGACCGGTGCAAAATCATACAGATCCGCATAATGATCCCGTGAAGCCCGAAGTTCCGTTTGAAGTTTCCGGATTTCCCCGTTGCGCATTTCTGTTTCGATATGATGGGCACGCAGTTTATGGAGCGCTTCCCCATTTCCCATTGTCTGCAGTTTCTGTCCATTGTGAATTCCGATCTGCTGTTTTCGGCGCACTTCCCATGACAGAGGGCTGAGATGCATCATTCTGTCCGCATGGACAGCCGTATTCTCCATTGGCATTTGCACATTCTCCTGTGACTTGATTTCCAGATGACAATGCTGTTCCAGACTCTGTTTTCAGGCAAGCGGGAGGCTTTCCTGAGAAAAACCGGATGCTGCGGAAGCCGGGCGAAATTGGGAAAATAAAGAATCCTGGGGGTAATGCCTGTAATACCTGACTGTTATTCCAAACTGGCAGCCGCTGCTCCCGATTTTTGTGCATGAGAGCACTTCAGCAAGCGACACCGTGCGCGGCGTTTTCCAGCAGGCTGCATAAACCCAGCCTGTCAAATCTGCAATCTGATAAAAAATCATTTCCCCTTCCGGGACAGCCGCATCAGATTCAAAATACATGCCCTCTCTGTTGCAGGAAAGAATCCTGCCGCTGAAGGTTTTCCTTTTCAGAACAAATCTGCACAGGATGCTGACATTGCATGGCAGATTTTTGTTTTCCTCCGGGATGGCGTCTGATCCCGCACAGGAATGTTCACTGTTTTTCATGGCAGGGCCTCCTTTGCATTGTCAGGTGGTGTGTCAAAGCAATGTATTACAACAATTGAATGATGTTAAGGATAACAGGAACTGAAAGATGCGGTGAATGCGCCTGCGGTTTGATTGACAGCGGATCAAATCTGCCGGGAAACATTGCAGGGACAGGCATGATACGAATTCTCCATTGAAACCATGCTTTTTTTTAACCGCAAAGGACACAAAGATGGCACAAAGTTCACAAAAATCTGACAGGACTGAATAAAATTCGGAAGAGAATCGGCATCTCTTTCCATAAAGTATAATTTCAATGGAGAATTGGTATGAATTCCGAGCCCGCAGAAAGTTGTCAGCGGATTTGGCCTGCTGCCTTTCCGATGAATGTTGCAACAGAATTCAGTATCTCCCTGTCCTCCGGACTGTCAATTTTCACTGTCACCACCGAACCTTTTGCACATACCAGTGTCAAAATGCTGAGCACGCTTTTCGCATCCGCCATCCTGTCTCCGGATACAATCCACACATCAGCCTTTGCTGCTTCGGCAGTCTGGGCGATTAAAGCCGCGGGTCTGATGTGAAGTCCCGGATCATGTGCAACCATAACATTGAGAGATGTCATTTTCTCCTCCGATGCGGAACAAGTCTTTACTGAAAATGCGAATTAAGGGTTAAACCAATCCCGAA
Source organism: Desulfobacterales bacterium (assembly GCA_041390465.1). Classification (GTDB taxonomy): domain Bacteria; phylum Desulfobacterota; class Desulfobacteria; order Desulfobacterales; family Desulfococcaceae; genus JAABRU01. The sequence continues at coordinate 36,880 of JAWKPW010000009.1, forward strand.
GGGATGGTTATTATTATAGTAAACATATTAAATTCAGATGATTAATCCCTAATGGATGACATTATTCTATCACCCCTCCGGGGTTTCAGGATTCTCTGCAAATTCTTTTTCTGTAATAATATCAGCCATTCAGGCTTATTGCCTGCTGAAAAAACAACTGCCGCTCATTACAGAAATCAGCGGATCAAACCCGCGCTGATTTTGCCGTGTTTGCAGTTGCACAATCAGTGCCGGTTTGATTCCACCGGATTGATGGGCTGATCTGCCGGTGTTTCGATGAACTTTCGTAAAGCCGCCTGTAATGCTCCTGCAAAAAATTGGACATACATCCGGTGCACCCGCGTTCTATATAGGGGCAGGCCGAATTTTGCAGAAAAGTTTCACAATGCGGGATGATACCTTTTTCTCTTTTCACGTTTATCATAATTCGCCTTTTCTGCGGATCAGCACTTGCACTTCAGGCAGAGGCCGGAGCTGACTCTGCCGAGTTTCGTTTCATTGCAGCGTTGGTCACATCCAGTGCACTGCTGTAAGAAGAGCGCAGCATGCCCATCATGAAGAGACTCATTTCAAGGCCCGGCTGGATAAGGGCTTTGAGCAGATGACCGTTCTTTTTGAAATTCATGGCCTCCTTTACTGACTTGAGCATGGGTTCCATAGTCTCAAACGGGGTGTCTTTGATGTGCCGCATCATCTGATCTGTCAAATCTTCACACTTCTGTGCTGAGGACTTTAAAAAATTTTCGGTATCTGTTTTTTCTCCTTTAATGGCCTTCTGCCACATCATCATGCTGTCATCAGAGACCTGACTCACCACCCGGATCCATTCTTTGTACATCTCCAAACCGGAACATGCGTTTTTGGTTGCGGAATGGAAGACCCCATTCAGGGAAAAGGGCTGGCAGAATCCGTTTTTCTGCCAGAATTCCAGCTTGCATTCTTCAAGCCGTCATTGCATTTTTTAAACACTTTCGTCTCCTGCTCTTCTGCCATATGTCCCTCCTGTTTTCTGATTTCTGAATCAAAAGCCATATACAGGCAGGAATATATTTAAAAAATTTCAATAAAAATAACAAGTTTGATGAACATCAGGAAATCAGCAGGCAAAACCTGTCGGTTTTTTGCGGGGGGTAATACTTTGTTATTTCAATATATTATATTTTTAACAATAAAAAATAATTGTATTCTGTTTTTTTCAGGTGTATAAAATTTTCTGGATTTGAGTTTTCAGTTGTTGCACAGTTTTTAAGAGGAATATCCCTTTTGTTTCCATGCTCCGCCTCGGGCGCTGACGTGAGCATATACTATTCGCCATTGATCTGAAACACAGGTTTTCAGGCATAAAAGTTTTTCAGAAAACCGGATTTTTCGGAAAAATCCGGTTTTCTGAACAAACAAAAACCTCATTTCTGCCTGCCTGCAAGTGTCTTTTCAATGGAGAATCGGTATAACAGACCTGTTTTACAAAAAAAGAAAATATTTTTTCGCACACCAGAAAAGGAACACCATGCCCAAAAAGAAAATTCGGAAACAGAAAATACAGACAGAGCCGGTCAAACCGATTGATCCGTCAGACGCCGCTGCTGAAACTGAAGAATCCGCTTTGCCGGATGAACCGCAGAAGAAACATTTTCCCATTGTGGGCATTGGCGCATCTGCCGGAGGGCTGGCCGCATTCGAGGCATTCTTTTCAGCCATGCCTGCGGACACAGATCCGGGCATGGCCTTTGTTCTGGTGCAGCATCTGGCCCCGGATCACAAGAGCATTCTTACCAACCTCATCCGGCAGTACACCCGCATGAAGGTTTTCGAAGTTGAGGACGGGATGGATGTGCAGCCCAACTGCGCCTACATCATCCCGCCCAATCGGGATATGGCTTTTCTCAACGGCAGGCTCCAGTTGCTGGAACCGTCCGCGCCGCGCGGCCACCGCATGCCCATTGATTTCTTTTTCCGCTCCCTGGCCCATGATCAGCGGGATCGGAGCATCTGCATTGTGCTTTCCGGAACCGGATCGGACGGTACGCTGGGCCTGCGGGCCGTAAAGGGAGAGGGCGGCATGGTCATGGCACAGACTCCTGAGTCCGCGGAGTATGACGGGATGCCGCGAAGTGCGATTGCCACCGGTCTGGTGGATTACGAACTTGCCCCTGCCGAGATGCCTGTGCGGCTTATGGCCTATGCGGCCCATGCCTTTGTCAGGTCTTCCCGGCCTGAGCCCAAAGCTGAAAATGCTTTGAAAAAAATCTTCATCCTCATGCGCGGACAGACCGGCCATGATTTTTCCCAGTACAAACCCAGCACCATTCTCCGCCGCATTGAGCGGCGCATGGCTGTTCACCAGATTGACACGATGGATGAATACGTCAGGTATCTGCAGGTGACACCGCCGGAAGTGGAATCCCTCTTCAATGACTTTCTGATCGGCGTGACCGGTTTTTTCCGGGATGCAAAAGCATTCAGGGTGCTGGAGGAGCAGGTCATTCCCAGGCTGTTTGCAGGCAGATCCGGAGGTACTGCCGTCCGTGTCTGGTGTCCGGGCTGTTCTTCCGGTGAGGAGGCATATTCCATTGCCATCCTTCTGGAAGAGCGCATGAATGCACTCAAGCAGAGTTTCAATGTGCAGATTTTCGCGACCGACATTGACAGTCTGGCCATTGAAACAGGCCGCGCCGGGCTTTATCCGGCCAGCATTGCAGCGGATATTTCACGGGAAAGACTGGAACACTTTTTCACGGCTGCGCCGGGCGGCACCATGTACCGCATCCGCAAAAACATTCGGGACATGCTGATCTTTTCCGAGCAGGATCTGATCAAGGATCCGCCCTTTTCCAAACTCGATCTCATCTCATGCCGCAATGTTCTCATCTATATGGACGGAGATTTGCAGAAAAAGATCATTCCCCTGTTTCATTATGCGCTCAATTCCGGAGGTTTTCTCTTTTTGGGCACTTCCGAAACTGTGGGAGATTTCAGCGATCTGTTTGCCGTGCAGGATCGCAAAGCAAAACTGTATCAGCGCAGGCCTGACATTCACAGCACACGCACAGCCCTGTCCCATTTTATGCCATCCCTGGTGGCAGGGCAGCAGAACGCGGGAAAAAAGATCTTCCCCGCGAAAGTGCCGCTGCGCGAACTGACCGAGCAGTCAACTGGGAATGATCTCAGCCTTGCTTGTCAACGGGCATGGCGACATCCTATATTCACGGCAGAACCTGGGATATCGGAACCCGCGCTCGGAGAGCTGGTATCAGCAATATCCTGAAAATTGGCCCGCAAAGGACTGCGGCGGGAACTCACCACCGGTCTGCACAAAGCATTGAAAGAAAAACAGACGGTGCACTGTCCCTCCCTTTGCGGGTGAAAACCAACGGCGATTACACAACGGTCAACCTGAGCATCCGGCCCGTAAGGCAGGACGAACAGACAGACCCCAGCCATACCTGAGCCCACCCTGTACCTGATTACGCTGGAAGAGTTCCGGAAACTGCGCCGCAGTCTGAGGAAAAACCGTGGGGATCGGACATTGACGACCGATTCCCGCCGCGAGCAACCGCAGGCCAAAGAGGAATATCCTCCGGCCGTGCTTGAGGAGCTGGAGACCTCCAACGAAGAACTCAATCTCCAATGAGGAGATGCAGTCGGTAAACGAAGAACTCAGCAGTTCTCCAACGAGGAACTGGAAACCTCCAAGGAAGAATTGGTAGTCCGTCAATGAGGAACTGGCCACGGTCAATACGGAATCAGAACAAAGTGGAGAATCTGTCGCAGGTCAACAATGACATGAACAACCTGCTGACAGGCACGGGCATCTCCACTGTGCTGGTGGATCATCAACTATGCATTGTGCGTATTCACCTCGTGATCCAGCCGGATCATCAACCTGATTCAGACCGATGTGGGGCGGCCTCTGAGCCACATTCCAATCTGCTCGGTTACGGCACGCTGGTGGAGGACACGCAGGACGTGCTGCTGAAACTGATTCCCATAGAGAAAGAAGTGCAGACAGCCGATGGCATGTGTTACACCATGCGTGATCCAGCCTCTACCGCACAATTGACAATGTGATCGAGGGGATGGGTATTCACCTTTGCTGACATTACCGCGATGAAAAAGTAGGAAGAGATGTCGAGCAGAAGAGCGCATGCAGATTGCCCTCCGGGTTGTGCCTTTGTCACAGTTTTCAATCAGGACAAAAACTGCTTTACTTCCGGATATTCAATCCCCATCCAGTATTTTTCCTGAGCCGTTCTGGGAAAGACTGACGCGGATCTGTTTTGCCAGGATGGGGACATGACTGAGGGAGATCAAGCAGCAGGTGATGAAAAGCGGAAAAGGTGCGCGGCAGGAAGTCCGGACTGTCATAAACGGCAAAGCGCATTTCTGTGATCTGACTGTGGAGCCGCTCTGTGATACCGCAGGTGAGATCATTGGGATTACCTGCGCGCTGATGGACATCAGCGACCGGAAACAGCAGGACAGGGAACCGGAAGAACAGCGGAAAGAAGGGCAGTAAGCGCGTGTTTGAAACATTTTTATTCATTATTTCAAAGTTTTAATACAGTAGGGTGGGCAAAAGCGGAGCGTTGTCCACCATTTCAGAGGTGGGCACAAAAACGTGCCCACCCTACTGACTGACTGACTGACTTAACAGCAGAGCAGGGTGGGCAAAGCGGAGCGCTGTTCATTTTATTTTTCTCTTCAGAGGTGGGCACAAAAAATGTGCTCCATTCTACGGACTGATGGACACAGCGACCGGAAACAGCAGGACAGGGAATCGGAAGAACAGCGGAAAGAAGGGCAGTAAGCGCAGGTTTGAAACATTTTTATTCATTATTTAAATATGTTAAAGCAGTAGGGTGGGCAAAAGCGGAGCATTGCCCACCATTTCAGAGGTGGGCAATAAAAAAACGTGCCCACCCTACTTAACAGCAGAGTAGGGTGGGCAAAATGCGCGAGTTGCCCACCATTTCAGAGGTGGGCACAAAAAACGTGCCCACCCTACTAACAGCAGAGTAGGGTGGGCAAAAGCGGAGCGCTGTCTTCACTTATTTTCAGAGAGGTGGCACAAAAACGTGCCCATTTTTCCCTACTTAACAGCAGAGTAGGGTAGCAACATGAGTGGCTCCACCATTTCAGAGGCAGCCACAAAACGTGCCCGCCCTGACGATGAACACTAGCTGACCGAAACAGCAGGACAGGAATCGGAAGAACAGCGGAAAGAAGGGCAGTAAGCGCGTGTTTGAAACATTTTTATTCATTATTTCAAAGTTTTAATACAGTAGGTGGGCAAAAAGCGGATGCCATCCACCATTTCAGAGGTGGGCACAAAAAAAAACGTGCCCACCCTACTTAACAGCAGGGTGGGCAAAAGGAGCGTTGCCCACCATTTCAGAGGTGGGCACAAACGCCTGCCCTGCTGCGCTTATCTGCAGGTTGCTCCTCCCGGTAATCCGTACCAGAAGCAATCATTACCGAAAAATGGAGATGAATGAAATGAAGCGCAAAGAGAATCTCTGGAAAATGATGCTCCTTTGACGAATCTGTTGAATCACTTCAGCCGGGCTCACCGCAGGCCATGAAGATACTGCGTGAACAGGCTGAAGAAATTGCAGGACAGAAAAAGGCGGGAGAGGAAAACACGGGTACCCTGTCTCCCGAAGAAACGTGGCGGATGTTTCACGAGCTTCGCGTGCATCAGATTGAACTGGAGATGCGGTAAATGAGAACGAAAAAGCCGTGGGACACAGATCGAACTGGGAGGCCATGGCGATCGTTATTCTGAACTCTACGATCTGGCTCCGGTAGGTTATGTCACCGTGAGTGAAAAGGGACTGATTTTGGAGGCCAACCTCACTGCTGAGACGCTGCTGGGCGTACCACGCAAAGCCCTGCTCAGGCAGCCGCTCTCCTGCTTCATTCACGTGATGATTGGGTGACACCTGAACACCACTGCAAACAGATGCTCCAGCAGTATTGTCATGGATTCGGAAGGCTGGGCCTGTGCCTGCGAACTGCGGATGATAAAAACAGACGGAACCGAATTTCATGCACATATGACGGCCAGGGCCGCGCTGGATATGGAGGGCTAGTCCCGTGCTCCGCATCGTGGTAAGTGACATCAGCGAACGCAAAAAACTGGAAGATCAGATTCAGCAGAGCAAACGAACCCTGCAGACCATGATTGATCTCAATTCCGAGTCGGTTTTTCTCATGGAACCCAATGGCACAGTTATTGTGGCGAATCGTGAAGTGGTCCTGAAGATGGGAAGAGATATTGGCCAGCTCATAGGTCACAGCATCTATGAGATGCTGCCGGAGGACATTGGAAGAAATCGCAGAAGATATGTGGAAGAGGCTGTGCGGACAGGCAAAAAGGTATATTTCGAGGATGAGCGTGATGGCCGCCACTATGCCCATTTTTTGAACCCGGATGTCACCGACAACGGCAGCGTTTCCCAACTGTCTGTTCTGTGTGTTGACATTACCGAACGCAGGCGCATGGAAGACATGCTCAGGCAAAAGGCGGAGCAGTATCATTCCTTTGTTGAAACCATGAAAGAGGGATTTATTGTGTTAAACAAAGATATGACGGTCGCGTATGTCAATGACGAATTTTGCAGGCTGACGCGGTATGAAAAAAAAGATCTGATCGGAAGCAGCGTTCTTCGTTATTTTGACCGGAAGAATCAGAAAACTGTAACCGACGCGTTCAAAAGGCAAAAAAACGGGGAGCATACATCCTGGGCTGCCGAGGCAGTCCGCAATGACAGAAGCAGAATATATCTGAAATTTTCACCCAGACCGATCTTTGATGCAGACAGGAACTTTCAGGGCAGTTTTGCCGTAATTACCAATATAACTGATGAAAAACAGACGGAAAAAGGTCTGAAACAGCAGATGGAAAGAAGCCGGAAACAAAAGGAGAATCTGGCCAGAGAGGTCGAATCCTACAACCATGCCATGCGGGTTCTGCTGAAAGACAAAGAGGCGGAAATCCGGGATATTGAACTCAGTTTTGTCACCAATGTCCGCAATGCCCTGACGCCCATGCTGGACAGGCTGAAAAACACCTGCCTGAATGACAGGCAGAAGCAGATTGTGGAAGTCATTGAAAGCAGTGTGGGCAGCATAGTTTCTCCTTTTATTCGCCGGGTGAAAGCGGAAAAATGGGATTTCACCCCCATGGAACTGCAGATAGCCCATCTCATCGAAGAGGGAAAACGCAACAAGGAAATCGCGGATATTTTCAATATTTCAGAATCAGCCGTGGGCTTTCACCGCTCCAATATCCGCCAGAAACTTGGCCTGAAGAATGCAAAAATCAATCTGAGAACCTGGCTGCTGCGTCTGAGAGACAAATGACACGGGTTCCGGTTTTCCCTGTCCTGCAAAGGCAGGGCAGAGAATTTCTTTCTTCTTGAAATATTTTTAATTGACATTAACATAACAAATATCGTTTTTGTGCCTGAAAATTTTCGGCTGCCTGACATGGGAAAAAAATTTCAGAAGGAAATCCCCAGACCGGGTTCTGTCAAATTATGCGTCTGACGGCCCCCTGCATCTGGCAGAGAAAGGAATTGTGAGAAATATGCGGGTACTGTTCTGGTTCTGCGAACGTTTTGCCTGGACACCGGCCATGAAAACGCTGGAAGAAGCCCCGGAAGCGCTTCCGGGCACTTATGAAAAAACAGTTGCGGCCTTTGTCCATATGGAGCCAAAGGATATGGAAGAGGGCAGTCAGGCAGAGACAAAACTGGTGAAAAATGCCAAGTGGCTGGCCCGGAAATGGGAGACAGACCGGATTCTTCTGCATTCCTTCACGCATCTGGGTGAGGAAAAAGCTGATCCGGAACAGGCACTGATTCTGCTGAACCGGGCGCAGGCACGGCTGGAAAGCGCGGGATATTCTGTGGGACAGACACCTTACGGTCACTTTTTAAACCTTTCCCTGGATGCTCCGGGCCATCCTCTGGCCCGGATATACAAGGAATTTTAATCCGGAAGCAAGAGAGAGAAAAATCATGAGGAAAAATTTTTTCATTTTGCTGATACTGGGGGCAATGTTTCTGCTGACCATGCACTTTTTCCGTCCGGCCGGAAATGATGCGGGTCTTTTTCACTCCCAGTTTTCCGAACAACGTGTCACCATTGGGAAAAATGACACTTTCAGGTCATGTTCTCACATCAACAAGGAAGGCCTGGTTTCTTCTGTCTGAACTGGAGGAAAGGTTGTTTTCTGGGATTCTGGGCCACCTGGTGTCCTCCGTGCAAAAGCGGAAATGCCCTCGGTTCAGAATCTTTACAATGCCATGAAAGCGGAAAAGGATGTGGTGTTTCTCATGGTTTCCAATGAGGGAATTCAGACGGTGCGGAATTTCATGAAAAAAAACCGTTATGATTTTCCTGTCTGGCTTGCAGACAGTTCCCTGCCTTCCTCTCTGAAGGTGGAGGCCATTCCCAGCACGTTTATCATTGACCGCAAAGGGAATATTGTGTTTGCCCACACCGGAGCAGCCCGGTGGGATGACGCATCCTGTGCGGATTTTCTGAAAAAACTGTAAAATCAGAATGATTCTGAAATGATGCAGAAACGAAGTGAACAATCGCTTCTCCTTTCCGCAGATGACAGACGGTCCGGAATGTTTCCGCCTCCGGATGTTTTCAGTCTGCCCGGAATTCCTTTCACAACCCGCCGGGAAGTGCGGTATATCCGCCGCCAGTAAGGTTTGTCCATATGTGAAACCATTACCCCCTTTTTTTGGGAGGCATGAATGAATTTTCTTTTTCCAAGATAAATTCCGACATGATTGGCATTTTTGGCATAACGGAAAAAAACCAGATCGCCTGCACGCAGATGTTTCTGTTTCACTGCTTTGCCGACAGTTGACTGCTGGGCTGAGGTTCGGGGCAGACGGACATTGAACAGTTTCCGGTAAACGGTTTTTGTGAACCCTGAGCAGTCAACGCCGGACTTGTTTTCCCCGCCCCATTTGTAGGGAACCCCCTGCCAGTCTTTCACCCCTTTCCAGAGATACTGCTCCAGTTCTGCCGCAGGATATTCCTCCTCTTCCGGCAGCGAAAAATCCGGCACCTTTGCATATTTCAGTGCGGAACCGCAGCCTGTAACCCAGACAAGGAGAAAAAAAGGCAGTATTTTTCTGAAAAACCGGAAGTGCGCCATGAAATGCTCCGTTCAGCAACTGTCTGAATATCTGTCAAAAAACACTGTTCATTGGCAAATGATGCCGGAAATGGGGAAAGGGCAGGGCTTTTAACAGACCGGAGGCATGTTCTGCCCGCGCAAAGAGATTTTCCTTTTTAGAAAAAATCATGGCTGTTGTCAACCCGTGAGATGATTGCCGGCGCACAATTTTTGTCTCAGGCAGATGAAACTGTTCTTTTTCACTTGGCCGGTCTGTGAAAACGGTTTTGGATTTCCTGCGCATCGGATTTGGAAAAAGCGGCAGGTGTGTGCCTGAAAGGAGCGGCTTCCGGAAACAAAATGCTGCTGAAGGTTTGCATGTGATGACAACACGTATTATTTTATAAAAATTTATGACAAGTGGAGCCAATCTGCATAAGGAGAAAAGAGCATGTGCGATATCAATGTCTATTTGTACACAAACGGTTCTGAGCGTCTGGTTCTGGAAAATGTGGATGAGGTTGCGAGCAGAGGAGATGAAACACGGGTGTCCAATATTTTCGGGGAGGAAAGAGTTTTCAGTGCCAGACTTGCCTATTACAGGAACAGTGAGAAAAAAATGGTTTTTGTGCCTGTTTCAGATTTGACGCCATGATGCCTGTGACCGATGCATTGTCAGATTTGCAGTGCGGACATTGCAGACGCTGTCTCAAGACCTGACACTTTTTCCTATAAATTTTCTTGAAAATTTCCATATCCCTGTGTTACATTTGCAGGTCTGTAAACCGCCTTTCACTGTTTCTGACAGAGGGACAGGGCAGATTTTACGCAAAAACAAAGAAATAATAAGCATTTGTTCCATGCCGGGGAATGAATGCCCTTTCTGATTTGTTATGATTTCTCAAAAGGAGGAAATTAGGATGCAGAAATGGAAGCGCTGGCTTATTCTCTCAGGCTCCTCTGTTCTTGGTCTGGGCATTGTTTATATGATCTTCAATTTTGTTTTTCTGGATTTTTTTGTGGATCTGTGGTGGTTCCGATCCCTGAACTATGACGGCTATTATCTGATGCGCCTGTCTTACCGCTATGTGATATTTGCCGCTGTGGTGCTGCTTTTTTTTCTGATCTTTTTTTCCAATTTCTGGTTTGCCTCCCGTTATCTGGGGACCTCATCCCAGGCCGGGGTCTGCAATCTGGAAGATGCTGAGGACAGAAAGGAATGTCAGAGCCTTTTGCAGATGTTCCAAAGCGGTTCTTTAAAAATATACACGCCTTTTTCCTTTCTGCTGGCCATTCCCGTTGCCATTCCCTTTTATGAGCGATGGGAAGAGGGACTGCTGTGGTTTTTCGGTCCCAACTCCGGAATTCAGGACCCGGCCTTTGGCAGGGATGTCAGTTACTATCTTTTTTCCTATCCGGTTTACACCTTTATACAGCAGGAGATTCTGATAACCTTTTCGCTGCTGTTTCTTGCCATGGTGGTGCTGTATGCTGTGGAATGGCGCATGCTCAGCAGGGATCAGCAGTCCCTTCCCAAACCTGCAAAAATCCATCTGACCGTCATTGCCGTCATTGTTGTCATAACCGAGGCATGGGGAATCATTCTGCAGAAAGTTGAACTGGTTTATGCCAGCAATCATATGCCGCGTTTTTTCGGTCCCGGGTTTGTGGATATGAATCTTCGGGCTCCCCTGATCTGGCTTACGGCCATTGTTTTTCTGATCTGGGCATTTTCGCTGATTGTTTTTGTCCACAGACGAAAAGGGCTGATGCCCATGCTGATTTCCCTTGCCCTTCTGCTGCTTGTAATCGGCATACGGGCAACGGATTTTTTCTCAGACACCATTCAGGAGTATATTGTCAAACCCAACGAAACGGTGCGGGAAAGAAAATATATTGAAAACAGCATCCGCGCGGCATTGAATGCCTTTGATCTGGAAAATATGGAAACCCGTGACTATGATATTGCCCCGGTCACGGATCTGATTGCCGATCCCGATTTGCAGAAAACCCTGCGCAACATACCGGTGTGGGACAGGGAACTGCTCGATGAGGTCTATACACAGTTTCAGAGTTTTCATCAGTATTACAGTTTTCACAATCTGGATGTGGATCGCTACACGGTGAGGGGGGTGCATCAGCAGGTGTATCTGGCAGCAAGGGAACTGAATACGGACGGTCTGCCCGAGGCTGCACAGAACTGGATTAACCGGCATCTGCAGTATACGCACGGATACGGAATTGTCATGACTCCTGCGGTTCAGGGCGGTGATGAACCCATGACCTGGTTCATTCAGGATATTCCCACTGTGTCTGATTTCGGACTGAATGTCAGTGTGCCGGGCATTTACTACGGAGAGGAAAATTATGATTTCGTCATTGTTCCCAATGAGATGGGAGAAATTGACATTCAGGACAGAAGCAATGAAAAAACAGACAATGTCAATTATACGGGCAAAGGGGGCGTTGCGCTTTCATCGCTGTGGCGAAAAATCCTTTTTTCCGTTTATTTTGAGGACAAGGACATCTTCTTCACGCCCAAGACCAATGCGGACAGCCGGATTCTTTTCCGCAGAAACATTATGGAAGCGGTGCGGACCCTGACCCCCTTTTTTCTGCTGGATGATGATCCCTATATTGTCAACACATCCCAGGGACTTTTCTGGATGCTTGATGCCTACACCTCCTCTGACCGCTATCCCAATGCCCAGCATTATGTGAGAAGTCCGGGCAGCACAGAATTCGGAAATACGGAATTCAACTATATCCGGAACTCGGTCAAAATAACGGTGGATGCCTATAACGGAGACATTTCATATTATATTGCCGATCCCCGTGATCCCATCATTCGTGCCTACAGCAGCATTTATCCGGGACTGCTCAAAAATCTGGATCAGATGCCTGCGGAACTCAGGGCGCATATCCGCTATCCCCAGCAGATGTTCACAGCCCAGATGCGGATTTATGCAAAATATCATCAGACGGATCCCGATATTTTTTACCGTGAGGAAGACACCTGGGAGTTTGCCAAAATGGAGTCAAGGGCGGTCAAACCCTATTATATGACTCTTGCCATGCTCGACAAACAGCATCCTGAATTTGTCCTGTTTTCCCCCATGAGTCCCATTGGACGGGACAATCTGCGGTCTCTGGTTGTTGCAGGCTGTGACGGGACAAACTACGGTAAGATGGTGGTATTCAATTTTCCCAAGGGACGGCAGGTGTTCGGACCTTCGCAGATCAGTGCCATGATCAATCAGGACACGGAAATTGCCCAGGACATTTCCCTCTGGATACAGGCCGGGGCAGAGGTCATTTTCGGCAGAATGATTATCCTGCCGCTCAGCAAAGGGATGCTGTACATTCAGCCGCTGTATACCCGATCCGCATCGGGCGCAAGGATTCCGGAACTCAAGCGCATCATTGTCAGTCAGGGGGACTTGGCTGTGATGGACCGATCCATAGAAGGGGCATTGCAGAAACTGGAGACAGGAATCAAAGAGCGTTCAGAGCGGATTCGGCAAAGACATGCTGCTCCGAAAAGCGAAAAACAGACTTCTCCGCATGGCCCGGCAGAGGAACAGCATCCTGCGCAGGAAGCGGAAAGCGAATCTAGGCAGGTTCCCGCATCCGAGCCTCATACGGCTCCGGATCATTCCGGGCAGGAGAATGCCCAGTGAATCCGGACGGGACATTTTGTCATGTCCAATTTTCAACCTGCTGAAACCGCAATATTGCAAGGCAAACCGGAATCCGGCATTTACGTCCGGATTCCGACATTTGCCGGTATGAGAAAAAAAGGGCTGTATTGACAATCTGTCTAAAATTATTATTTTCCCTGTTTGTCATGGGGAGATGAAAACAGCAGGACGCAGGCATTGCATATGCAGTGCTCAGTCGATTTCCGGAGAAGGACATCCCCCGGATTTGACAACTTTTCAAAAGTTGTCAAATCTTTCAGATGACTGAACAGGCACATTCATTTTCAGAAATCACCTTAAGACGGACGGAGCTGATGAGATTTGATCTCTGTATCACCTCCGGATGCCCAGCGTAACGAATGAAAACTGAGAAAAAAATGACAATTGACAGCAGTGCATTTTGAAATATTCAACAAATCCTGTTACGGACTGCCTGAAATCAAAGGCAGTTCCGTTGATGCGCTGGTGACAGATCCGCCCTACGGCATATCCTACCAGAACAGTTACTGGGATAAGGATCTGCCTGACAGACAGATTTGGCAGGACTGCATAAGGGTATTGAAACCCGGGGCTTTCGGACTGGTTTTCTCCTCAGTCCGGCTGATGCACCGGCTCATGGTTGCTCTGGAAGACACAGATTTTCTGATCAAAGATGTTCTTTTCTGGGCATATCTGAACGGCATGCCCAAAAGCAGGGATGTTGCTTTGGACATAGACAAAGAGCTTGGCGTGGAAAGCAGGGCAGTGGGAAAATACAATTATGTTCAGGGGTACAGAAAAGGCAGGAGGGAAAATTATTATGCCGGGAAAGAAAAATTGAAATATGAACCGGCCTCGAACCTGGGAATATTTTACAAAGGCGCTGGTCTGGGATTGAAACCGGCTTATGAACCTGTGATTCTGATTCAGAAACCATTGGAAAAAGGGATGACCGCAGCGCAGAATCTCATAAAACATGGAACCGGTGCTTTGAATTTTGAGGAGACGAGAATTCCTTATGCAAAAGGGGAAACAAAAGTCGGGCACAATCCGCATCCCAAAGGCAGAGTGGCTTCCAACGTTGTGCGCACAGAATCCTTTGCTGACGGCTATGACAAATTTTTTCTGATCCCAAAGGTCAGACAGAATGCAGAGGAATACAATCATCATCCCACGCTGAAGCCTGTTGATTTGATGCACCATCTTGTGAAACTGGTGAGTTTTGAAAAGCAGAAAGTGCTGGATCCCTTTATGGGAAGCGGAAGCACAGGCGTTGCCTGTCTGAAACTCAAAAGAAAATTCATTGGTTATGAATCCGATGAAAATTATTTCAACATCTGCCGAAAGCGGCTGGAAGCACAAAAAAAGATAGGTGCAGGTTCACTGTTTTAACTTTGTTTTTCAATTGTCAGCCGGAATGAAAAAGGAAAAAAGCAATATCTGTCCGTGAACTGACCATTCTTAAAATTCAAAATTTGCCTGAAACATTATTGAAAGAGGTAAATGATTTTATTGATTTTATTTTTCTCAGACAGGAACGCAGCAGATGGGAATTATGGAATAATTTCAGTGAATCATTTAATTTGTCTGAATCTGATATGTCAGATTATTTGACAAATTTGGAAAATTATGAAGACAGACTGATCAGCGGAGAAATCAGATGGTAAGGGTCAGCAGAGGAAATATTGTTTTATTTGACTTGAATCCTGTTATCGGTACGGAGCAATCGGGAATAAGTCTGCAGTTGTTCACACCTGATAAATTCGATTGTTAATTCAATGAGCATGAGGGGGATAAATGGAAGGACAGACAATGGTTATAAGAGAATACTTGTATAAAATTGCGGATCAACTGGCCTTAAATGCCTCAGTTGAAGATGTCATAGACAGACTGGTGCTGCTCTCTAAGGTTGAAACAGGACTGCAACAGGCGGATGCGGGTAAAATTATTCCCCATCTGGAAGTTGAGCAGAGAGTTGAAAAATGGTTAAAATAGTCTGGACAGAGCAGGCGTATGAAGATTTTGAGGCAATATTCAATTATATCAGACATGATTCGGAGAATTATGCCCGTTTGTTTGCCGAAAAAATACTTGCATCAGTCAAAAGGCTTGAATTTATGCCTGAATCAGGACGAATTGTTCCGGAAATTGATAAAACACATATCAGAGAACTGATCGTCGGGAAGTACAGGATTATTTACAGAACAGGTGAACATCGGGTTGATATTCTGACAATACGTCACGGCGCAAGATTGTTTACTTTGTCAGATCTGATATGACAAAAAAATAAAATCTGCCTCTGCAAATATGAATCTGCCTCAGATAAATCTTGGATTGCGGAAGGAATTCAAAGATGATTTGTGATTTGCTATTGACAAAAAAGATGAAAATCAGATTTCAGCGTCAGTTTACCGCAGGATACGGCAATTATACAGAAGAAAAAAAAACTGTTTGAAAATATGGGGTTGGCGGATATTGTCAGGGAAATAAAAGAAATGAGAACTGCTGATCGTAATCTTGAGACTGAGAGATAAACCTGCGTCCGTTCACTCTTATCATAAGAAATCAGAGGCAAATACCTATGTTATCTCCAAAACTTGTGGCAAAAATTGAATCCGAGGAACCGGCCCGCCGTCTGGCGGTTCTCATTGATGCGGACAATGCGCAGGCGGCTGTCATTGAAAAACTGCTGGCTGAAATCGCACGATACGGAGAAGCCACAGTCAAGCGCATATATGGGGATTTTACCGCACCGACAAGCGCATCATGGAAAAAAGTTCTGCAAACGTATGCCATCAAACCGGTACAGCAGTTTGCCTATACAACAGGAAAGAATGCGACAGACAGCACCTTGATTATTGACGCTATGGATTTGCTGTACACCCGCAGATTTGATGGTTTCTGCCTTGTCACCAGCGACAGCGACTTCACCGGTCTGGCAATGCGGCTCCGAGAAGAGGGGCTTACCGTGCTTGGCTTTGGTGAGCAGAAAACACCTGAAGCTTTCAGAAATGCCTGTCACCAATTTATTTTTACGGAAATTCTGCGTACCTCTGATAAAATGGAGCCTGTCAATTCCCTGCCAAAAACAGAAAATTTGCAAAAACAGACAGAGGAAACTGTGCAGGGTAAGAGTCTGCCAATCCACAGCATGATAATTTTCCGAAAAAACTTGTATTGGATGCACCGAGCATTCAGTGATGAGGAGGGATGGGCACACCTTGGCACTTTTGTGACTATTTAACAAAAGTTCAGTCAGATGCGATCCCCGTATCTTTGGTTACAAAAAACTTTCTGAACTTGTAAAGGCAAAAACGAATATTTTACGAAACAGAGGAAAGGGCAACGAAAGGATCAGGCCAGAAACAGTTATATCCGGGCCAAACAGCGTTAGCAGATGTTGACACGAGAGCGCCTGCCGGTGCAGAGTGTTTTATTTTATATTCAATCCATTGTTCAATAACCGTTCTGAAAGGGGATACAGTTCATGAAGAGAGTACTGGTCAGTGACAATCTTGGGGATATTGGAGTTCGGATGTTTCAGAAGCCGAAGGCATTGATGTGAATGTGAAAACCGGATTGTCACCAGGAAGAATTGAAGTCAGTCATCGGGACTTGTAACGCTGGTCATCGGAGTGCGCAAAGTCTGAAGACAATGCGGCATCGGCTCAAAAGTGGTGAATAGGCCACGTTATCGGTCTGGACAATGTTGACATTCCCGCGGCTTATCAAACGGGGAATCAATGTGATGAACACGCCCGCGCGGGCAATGTCATCACCACTGCAGGGACATGCCATTCCATGATGCTCGCTCTTTACTGGCGCATTCCCCGCCAGGACCGCCACCCTCAAGTCCGGAAAATGGGAAAAGAAAAAACTGCCAGGGCCGGGAAATCTTCAACAAGGTGCTGGGGGTCATCGGATTCCGGAAAAATCGGCTCCATTGTGGCTGACCGGGCCAGAGGACTGAAAATGCAGGTCATTGTCCGCGATCCCTTTGTCACGCCCGAACCTGAATCCTTAAACCGGATTTGAAAGCGTTCCATAGCAGATTTGTACCAGAGGAGCAGATTATATCACCGTGCATGTGCCCAGAACTCAAGACACAGTCGGTTTCATCAACAAAGCCGCTTTTGCCCAGATGAAGGACAGGGTTATGATCATCAACTGCGCACGGGGCGGGATTGTGAATGAAGGCAGATCTGTATGAGGCCATAAGAATCAACAGTCGCGGGTCTTTGGATGTTTTTGAGACTGAGCCTCCGAGGCCTCGCCTCAACAGGACTGGGACAATTTCATCTGCACCCCTACATCTGGGTGCTTCCACCAAAGAAGGCACAGACCAATGTGGCTGTGGCTGTCGCGGAGCGAATCGTGATTATCTGAAAACCAGGATATTGTGAATGCGGTGGAATAGTGCCGTCCGTAACCGGAGAACTGCTGGAAAACTCCGTCCCTGGTGCACCTCAAGGAATCGGATGGGATGCCTGATTTCCCAGCTTATCTGCGGGCCGGTAAAGGAAATTTCCATTGAATACATGGGCGATTTCAAGGGGCTGGATCTTTCTCCGGTGACAACCTCGGTCATACAGGGGCGCTGACGCCCATGATCAAGGGAGGAATCAATTCCGTCAATGCCCCTGATTGCCAAAGAAGCGCGGCACTCGGATGACGGAGAACAAAGCGACTCTGATGCGGGAAGATATCTGAGTCTGATCCGGGTGAAGGCATTGACAACGGAAATGGATATGACTGTAGCAGAGCACGGTTTTCGGCAAAAGCGATCCCCGCATTGTCCGCATCAACAATTTCCGTCTGGAATGATTCCCGGGGGACATCACCGCGCTGATTCACAACCAGGACAAACCCGGAGCCATCAGCGTGTGTGGCACGGTGCTGGGAAAAAACAATGTCAATATCGGACGGATGCAGGTGGGACAGGAAGGGGATGGGGGCGCAACATCATTTTCCTGCGCACAGATACCCCGATTCCTGAAAATGTGGTGGAGGAACTGCGGAACCTGCCTCTGGTCAACACCGTGATTCCCCTGGAACTGTAATTGCCTGAAACTGAAACCGGATTTCAGCAGAATGCCGGTGAATGGGAAACCGGGGCGCTTTCGGGATTGCACTGGCCCTTCTGAAACCCGGTTTCCTGACACCTGGCAGGTGACAAATATACGGAGGTGATTTCCATATGCCTGAGAAAAACAAATCAGCGGAGGAAGTGGCCAGGGATTATGCAGCGACGGTGCAGCAGGCTCGCATCTGCCAAAAATTGATTTCTCCATGTTCATCTTTTCCCTGAATTCTTCAGTACTGGTAAACTTGGGGGTGCTGGAGGATCCGGCAGGAGGAGGAAGAAGCAAAAATCTGCCTGTGGCAAAGCAGACCATTGACATTCTGGCCATGCTGCAGGAAAAGACCCGCGGAAACCTTGCAAAGCAGGAAGAGGAGATGCTGAAGCATATCCTTTATGATCTGAGAATACTGTATGTCAAAGAAGCAGGATAGAACCCTTTCCGGGGTTTTGGAAAAAGGGTTTCCTGTGTCAGGAGAAAGGAGAGTCATTATGAATGGGATATGGACAGTTCTGTGCAGAAAGCATTTCATCCTTTTTGTTCTGATGTGCGTTTTTGCAGCTTTTTCTGCCGGATATCCGGTGGAGGAGGTCTGTGCCAAAGCATGGAATGCGCCGGAAAGCTTCAGTGAAATTGCCAAGGATGTCATGCCTTCTGTGGTCAATATCCGCACCGAGAAAACGGTCAAGGGCGGAGGACGTGTGTTCCGTCAGTTCGGAAAAGGCCCCATGGGGGAAGATCCCTTTGATTTTTTTGAAAAGTTTTTTGGAGGAGATCCCCAGAGGGATTTCAAGCAGCGCAGTCTGGGTTCAGGTTTCATCATTGATCCGGCAGGATACATTGTCACCAACAACCATGTGATTGAAGGCGCGGATGAGATTCAGGTGCGCCTCAATGATGAAAAGGAATATGATGCAGAGATTGTGGGCCGGGATCCCAATACAGATATTGCCCTGATCCGGGTCAAGGCAGATGCAAAACTGCCTGCCTGCCGTCTTGGCAATTCCGATGAACTGGAAACCGGTCAGTGGGTGGTGGCCATCGGCAACCCCTTCGGTCTGGAGCATACCGTGACTGCCGGTATTGTCAGTGCCAAAGGCAGAGTGATTGGTTCCGGTCCCTATGATGATTTCATTCAGACAGACGCGTCCATCAATCCCGGAAACAGCGGAGGCCCCCTGATTAATATGAAAGGAGAGGTGATTGGCATCAACACCGCCATCATTGCCAGCGGACAGGGGATCGGTTTTGCGGTTTCCATCAATCTGGCCAAAGGGATTATTGATCAGTTGAAGAAAAGCGGGGAAGTCACACGCGGATGGCTGGGTGTGGCGATTCAGGACATCAGCCCGGAAATTGCCGAATATTACGGAGTTGACAGAAAAGACGGTGTGCTGGTGACCGAGGTGTTCAAAGATGATCCCGCAGACAAGGCCGGCATTCTGGCAAAGGACATTATTGTGGCTGTAAACGGCACACCCGTCAAAACCACCCGTGATCTGACCCGGATGATAGCAGACATTGCTGTGGGACAGAAGGCTGAAATTGATGTTTTGCGGGCCGGAAAGGAAAAACATTTCAGCGTCACGGTTGCCAAGCGGGAGGATGAACGGCTGACAGCAGGGAAAACAGAGGGGGAGAAAAAGGATGATCTTGGCATACAGGTTTCCCAACTGAATCCGGAAATGGCAGCCAGGTACAATATCCCGCAGAATGACGGTGTCATTGTCACGGGTGTGGAATCCGGCAGCAAAGGGGATGCAGCCGGCATCATGAGCGGAGACATTATTCGGGAGATCAATCATCAGCCCATTCAAACCGCAGCGGATTACCAGAAAATGCTTGACAGTGTCAAACCCGGTGAAGCCATGCACTTTTTCATCCGAAGAATGAACAGCGGCTTTGTGGTGATTAAACTTGTGCGCTGACAGGGTCATGTCTGAATCCTGCATCAGGGACGGGGGAGATGGCTGTCTGAAGGTGTTTTCTCCGGCCAAAGTCAACCTGTTTCTGCAGGTAAGGGGGAAGCGGCCGGACGGGTATCATGAACTGCTGAGCCTGATGTGTCCTGTCTCCCTGCATGATGTGCTTACCCTGCATTTTGACAGACCGGAGATATCCATTTTCTGTTCCCATCCGGGGGTTCCTCCGGATGGGCGCAATCTGGCATGGCGGGCTGCGGAACTTTTTTTTGACCGGGCAGGAATATCCGGAGGTGTGCACATCAGCATTGAAAAGCATATCCCCGTGGCCGGCGGATTGGGAGGGGGGAGCAGCAATGCCGCATCTGTGCTTATGGCACTGAACCGGCATTACGGTTTTCCCTTTGACAAGGAGTCGCTTTCCCGGATGGGGCTGTCTCTGGGAGCCGATGTTCCCTTCTTTCTTTTCGGAGGACCGGCCATTGCCACCGGAGTTGGGGAGAATCTGTCGGAATACAGAAATATTCCCTCTCTCCGAATTCTTTTTATTGCCTTTGATTTCAGTGTTTCGACCGCTATGGTGTATAAAAACCTGAATTTGGGATTGACAAAATGCAAAAAAATAATTAAAGATGCACCTTTTGAGAAGTACAGGTTTGATCCGGCACGGCATCTGTGCAATGATCTGGAAACAGTCACCGAAGCCATTTATCCCGCGATTTCGGAAGCAAAAAAGGTTCTTATGGACTGCGGGGCCGCAGGAAGCCTGATGTCAGGAAGCGGGCCGACGGTGTTCGGGATCTTTTCGGATGCAAAAAAGGCTGAAGAGGCATATCTGTCTGTTTCTGCGGAAAACCATGAGGGGTGGAGGCTTTATCCCGCTGAACTCCGGATATGAAAGCCGCGTGTGACCTGCATATCTTTTTTATTTACTGGGGCGTCGTCAAGCGGTAAGACACAGGATTTTGGTTCCTGCATCCGGAGGTTCGAATCCTCCCGCCCCAGCCACGTTAGGAATGAATTTGTCAAATGAAAGACATCACCATTTTTTCGGGAAACGCAAATTCGGGGCTGGCAAAGAAAATCTGTGATTACCTTGACATGCCTTTGGGCGGGGCAAAAGTCAAACGCTTCAGTGACGGGGAAATACAGATCGAGATTCATCAGAACATCCGTGCCAGAGATGTGTTTGTCATTCAGCCCACCTGTTCCCCGGTAAACGACAATCTTGTGGAACTGCTGCTGATGCTGGATGCGTGCAAACGTTCATCTGCCAGCCGGATAACCGCTGTCATGCCCTATTACGGCTATGCGCGGCAGGACAAAAAAGTGGAGCCGAGAGTTCCCATCAGCGCAAGACTTGTGGCTGACATGCTGACCACTGCGGGCGCGGACAGGGTAATCACAATGGATCTCCATGCCGGACAGATTCAGGGATTCTTCAACATTCCGGTGGACAATCTTTTCGGAACGCCTGTGCTGCTTGACTATGTCAAAGACAGGTTTGATGAGAACATCGTGGTGGTTTCCCCTGATGCAGGCGGAGTGGAACGGGCAAGGGCTTTTGCCAAACGTCTGGCAGCCGGACTTGCCATTATTGACAAGCGCCGTGAGGTTCCCAATGAGGCCAAGGCCATGGCTGTTATCGGAAACGTCAAGGACAAAACGGCCATACTTCTTGATGACATGGTCGACACAGCCGGAACATTGACGGAAGCGGCAGCAGCGCTGATGAGAAACGGGGCAAAAGAAGTCCATGCCTGCTGCACCCATCCCGTGCTTTCCGGACCGGCGGTGGATCGTATCTGTGATTCCGAGCTGAAAAGCCTGGTGGTGACAGATACCATACCCTTAAAGGAAAATTCCCGCAACTGCGGCAAAATCAAGGTACTGACCATATCCAGACTTTTCGGAGAGGCCATTATCCGGAGCCACAAGGGGGATTCGGTTACATCTCTTTTTGTTTGACAAAGGAAAAAATCAAAAGACTGCGGAAGATTGTCCGTTTTCTGAAGCCAAGGAGGAATATTTTTGGAACTGCTTGAATTAAAAACAAATATCAGAACAGCACGGGGCAACGGCCCCTCCCGCTCTTTGAGAAGGGAAGGCAGAATTCCGGCCGTTCTTTACGGGCCCGGAGCCGACAACGTAATGCTTACCGTGGGAATGAAAGACCTGGAGAAAGTGCTGAAAGCCCGAAGTGCGGGCCAGCTTCTTTTCAACCTCACCGTTGAGAACGGAGAAAAGTCCACACGTATTGCCATGCTCAAGGAACTGCAGACCCATCCGGTGACCCGCAATTATATCCATGCGGATTTCTATCAGGTGAACATGGATCGGAAGATACGGGTGAATGTGCCTGTCAGAACCAGGGGAAAATGCATCGGCGTTGAAATGGGCGGCATGATTCAGATTATCCGCCGCACCCTGGAAGTGATATGCTATCCCAAAGACATTCCTCAGACTGTGGAACTGGATGTGACCAATCTGAATGTCGGGGAATCGGTCCATATAAAAGACATTTCCATTGAGGGACTTGAATTTCCCGCAGAAGTCAATTTCACCGTCCTCACCATCCTCGGAGCCGGCAGAGGCAAAGAGGAAAGTGCGGAGGCGGCTGAGGAGGCCGAGGAAGGCAAGGAAAGCAAAAAAGAAGGCAAAAAGGAAGAATAATCTTTCATGCAGAGTCAGTACCGTGTGGTGGCCGGTCTGGGCAATCCGGGAAAGAGATATGAGGGAACCCGCCATAATATCGGATTTATGGTACTGGACAGGGTGGCTGCCCATTACGGCATCTCTCTTGCATCAGAGAAATTCGGGACGGTTTTCGGCAGGGGACGGATTGGGGATGCAGATGTTTTTCTGGCAAAACCCATGAAATACATGAACCTGAGCGGGCCGCCTCTGTATGCGTTTTCAACCTGGTTCAGATTGTGCAACCGGGAGATTGTGGTAATCCATGATGACATGGACCTTGATTTCGGACGGATCAAAATCAAAGAGAAAGGAGGGAGCGGAGGACACAAGGGAATCAAATCGGTAAGCGATGTCTTTGGCGGAGGCGATTTTGTGCGCATCCGCATGGGCATCGGGCGTCCCGATCCGGGCATGGAAGTCACGGATTACGTCCTGGGAAAATTCAGGCCGGATGAAATCCGGGATTTGGATGCCTTTCTGGAAAAAGGACGGGATGCAGTGGAGACAGTCCTTTGCAAAGGTGCAAAGGAAGGGATGAATGTGTTTAACCGTAACAGTTGAAAACAACATTTGGATGGAGGTAAAATGGAATTCGTAGTGAATAATGTCCCGTTGGTAAGTACTCTTGTCGGCGTACTGGGAATTGTTTTTGCCATCGTGGTGGCCGGAATGGTCAAATCCGCGCCTGCCGGGAATGAAAAAATGCAGAAGATTGCCTCGGCAATCCAGGAAGGCGCAATTGCCTATCTGAACCGTCAGATGAAAAGCATGGGCATTGCCGGTATCATCATCTTCATCGTGATTTATTCGACCATGGGTGCCAAAACCGCCTTGGGCTTTCTCATTGGCGCTGTGGCCTCCTTCTGTGCAGGCTATATCGGAATGAGAGTGTCTGTCATTGCCAACGTCAGAACTGCTGAAGCCTCCAAAAACGGGATGGCGGCCGGTCTGAACATGGCTTTCAAAGGCGGTTCCGTTACCGGTATGATCGTTGCCGGTCTGGCCCTGACAGCTGTTGCCGGTTACTATACTGTCACGCATGATGTCATTGCACTGGTTGCTCTGGGATTTGGCGGAAGCCTTATCTCCATCTTTGCACGGCTCGGCGGCGGTATCTTCACCAAAGGCGCAGACGTGGGTGCTGACCTGGTTGGCAAAGTGGAAGCCGGAATTCCCGAAGATGATCCCAGAAACCCGGCCACCATCGCAGACAACGTTGGCGACAATGTGGGTGACTGTGCCGGTATGGCAGCAGATCTGTTTGAGACCTATGCTGTCACCATAGTGGCCGCAATGCTGATCGGACATCTGCTTTTCCCCGAAATTAAAATGGCTACCGAGTTTCCGCTGATTCTTGGCTCGATCTCCGTGTGCTTCGATCATTGCCATCTTCTTTGTAAGACTTGGCAGAAGCCAGTACATCATGGGCGCTCTGTACAAAAGGCATGTTCGGCTCTGCAATCCTTGCAACCATCGCTTTCTACTATGCCTGCCTTGAATCATGGGCAACATTCCCAACATCTCCGCAATGAATATTTACTACTGCACCCTTATCGGCCTTGTTCTTACTGTCGTAATCGTTATCATCACTGAATACTACACCGGAAAATATGCTCGGTTGTGGGCATTGCCGAAGCATCAGCTACCGGACACGGAACCAACATCATCGCGGGTCTGGCTGTTTCCATGCGGGCACTGCGGCTCGGTTCTGGCCATCTGTCTGGCCATTTTCTGTCCTTCAAATTCGGCGGACTTTGCAGCATGCCATGGCTGCCATGTCCATGCTTTCATGACCGGCATGGTTATTACCATTGACGCTTACAGCTTATCACAGACAATGCAGGCGGTATTGCGGAAATGGCGGAATAGATGACAGTGTCCGTGCAGTAACTGATCCTCTGGATAAAGTGGGAAACACCACCAAAGCCGTGACCAAGTATGCCATCGGTTTCCGCAAGTCTGGCCGCTCTGGTTCTGTTTGCTGCCTATGTGATGGGATTCAGCTTCATGGCGGCAAAGAAGGTATCTTAAGTTTGATCTTTCCGATGTGAATGTTATCATCGGTCTTTTCATCGGCGGTCTGCTGCCCTATCTGTTTGCCTCCATGCCATGAAGGCTGTGGGAAATGCAGGCAGCGGTTGTTGACGAAGTCCGTCGCCAGTTCCGTGAAATTCCGGGCATCATGGGAGAGCACCGGAAAACCCGATTACGGCGCATGTGTTGACATCGTGACCAAGTTCGCACTGAAAATGATTGTTCCCGCTCTGCTGCCGGTTGTTGCGCCGCTTATCGTTGGCTTCCTGCTGGGCAAAGTGGCTCTGGGCGGTCTGCTCATCGTCACCGGTGTTTTCGTGGCCACTGTCCGCGACCACCGGCGGTGCTACATGGGACAATGCCAAAAAATACATTGAAGACGGACATCTGGGCGGCAAAGGCTCTGATGCCCTACAAGCAGCCGTTACCGGTGACACCGTGGGCGACCCTGAACACAACCGGTCGCACAGCAAACCCGATGATCAAAATCCTCAACGTTGTCTGCTGATGGTACCTTTCCTGATGTAATCCGTGTGACGGCACGCATCTCCGGATCCCAAGGGATCCGGATGATTCGGATCTGATAAAAG
The DNA here is from genome assembly GCA_041390465.1 of Desulfobacterales bacterium. GTDB lineage: Bacteria > Desulfobacterota > Desulfobacteria > Desulfobacterales > Desulfococcaceae > JAABRU01. The sequence continues at coordinate 62,029 of JAWKPW010000009.1, forward strand.
GATTGGTGATGTATGTCGCAATCGCACTATTTGATTGTTTTTTTCCGATTGTATGGTATAAATAAAAGAATTGCTGAACACTGACTTCCGAAACTCCGGGAATTCAGTCAGATTTCTGAAATTTTTTCAGTGCTTCAGCAGAGTTCTGACTGGCGGCATAATTGCGGAGATCAGTGCTGACAAACACAATTCGGTTGCATTCGCCCTTTCTTATCGGTATTTTCCAATTTTTCCGTATTCTGAAGCAGAAGACGTGGTGGTGAAAACATGAATGACAAAAAGGCAAAGAAGAGATCAGAAAAAGAAAAACTAAGGAGTTCAAAATTGGTGATCTTGCCGTATATCACACACGGTTGTTGGGCGAAGTTGAGGCCATAGAAAGCAAGGATGTCGGAGGAAAAACCAGGATTTTTACATCATGAAGGTTCTGGAAATGAGATGCTCATCATGATTCCGACAGGAAATGTGGATTCCGTGGGACTGCGGGACATTATCAGCAAACGACATTCCCGAAATCTACCGGGTAATGAAAGGAGGAAAAAGATCCTCCATGGACAACCAGACTTGGAACCGCCGCTACCGAGACTACATGGATAAAATCAAGACCGGTTCCCTGTACGAAGTGGCTGGAAGTGTTCCGGGATCTGTCCATCCTGAAAATGAGCAAAGATCTTTCCTTCGGGGAACGAAAACTGTATGACACTGCCCAAATTCTGCTGGTAAAGGAACTGTCCACCGCGAAAATACGGATGAAGAGATAATCCTCTCAGAAATCGAGTCCCTTTTTGCTGTCGGTTAGCATTTTCACTTTTCTCCCCTTTATGACAACCAACCATCATGCTTTTCGATTATTTGCTGAGGAACACAACGGGAACCTTTGGCTGGATATTGCTGATTGCCTCCTGTCTTGAAAACTGTTCCCGATCCCTTGCTGCCATAGCGCAGTTCGCAACGGCATGATGCAGGTGGAAAATCAGACCGAAACCGGGATACAGCATCACCAGGCGGGAAGTTGCATCGGGGCAGCATTCCTGAACCTGAATCCTGCGCTTTCGCTTCGGAACCCATTCCCATTCATGTGATTTACGAGGATGCGGATATTATTCTCATTGACAAACCGCAGGGGTTTGTTGTCCCATCCGCGCCCGGACATGCAAACGGAACTCTGGTCGCGCGCTTCTTCATCATTGTCCGGATATCAGGGGCATCGAGAGAATGCGTACAAGCATTGTCCACCGTCTGGTTTAAAGACACCTCCGGCCTCTGGTTCCTTCAAAAACGCTGCTGCAATGGCCCATCTTGCAGAGCAGTTTCAGGCCAGACGGTCCGGAAAAAATATCTGGCCTGGTTCACGGTCGGATGGAAAAAGATTTTGGGATCATATCCCTTTCCATCGGACGTCATCCGCTGATCGCAAAAAAATGTCTGTCCTCAGCACAAAAGGAGAGCAGCCGAAACCCTTTGGCGTCCGGGGCATTCCCGGAGGAGCACCCTGCTGGATATTGATCTGAAAACCGGCAGAACCCATCAGATACGGGTTCACTGCACGGCCATCGGTCATCCTTGTAGGCGACCCGGTCTATGGCAGCAGAATCCCGAAAAGGCATTCTCCTGAAATTCTGTCTTTGCTGAAAACCGTTCCAGCAGATGCTTCGTAAGCGGATTTGCCTCACTCATCCCGGAACCGGCAGGGAGAATGGTTTTGAATCTCGGTTCCCGAAGATATGGCACAACTTGTCAACTCGCTGGAAAGACACAGAAAGAAAAAATGGCGCGTGTCAAACTGAATTTGCCTGGTATTTGCTTTTTCCTAGAACTGTCTGTCCGCATTTATGATATCAACTATGGCAATCATCTGGGAAATGATGCGGTACTCCGGCTGATGCATGAGGCCGTGTGCAGTGGTTCCGGCAGAACGGCTTGGGGGAACTGGATATTGAGGCGGCATCGGCTTGGTAATCTCGGATGCTGTGATTGTCTATCAGGCTCAGGCCACTTATTATGGAGATCTGCTGACTGTGGAAATGTCGCGGCAGCAGACTTGGAGCTGGAATACGGCTGTGATTTTTTACAGACTCAGCAGCAAACTTACCAGCGAAATGCGTGCAAAAACCGGTGTTGTTTTTTTTGATTACCGCATCCAAAAAGGTGGCAAACTGTTCGGAAGGTTTCAGAAAGGCATTTTTCCCCGAAAACAGGGTGAAGAATCAGGGCCCAAAGTAAAACGGCTGATTGACAGTCAATCAACCGTTAAGGAAGGAGAACAGATGAAAAATTATTAGGTTGACAATTGCTAATGCAATTTGCCTGCCAAACATGGAAAAATAGATTCCTTATTTTTTAAAAAATATTATTTTGTTTAAATTTCAAAATATTAAATCAAAATTTATTTTTCCCGCCTGCTGCGCAATGCGCCTGTGAACCTTTCCCCAAAAAATCAGAATGCTTTTTGTTCATTTTTTTTAACCCCGGCAAGAAGAATTTTTAATAACTTATTGTTAATATTTCATTAATAAATATTCTCACAGGGTTCAAATTTTTGAACCATACATTCTGTTTATTGGATCATGGCATAATTGATTGATATAAAACAAAATTGTTTTGACATGCAGAAATGGGCTTATACCAATTCGCCATTGAAAATATGCTTTATGCAAAGCAGTTTTTACCGGAACAATGCCGATTCTCCATCGATTTTTGCAAAGTCCTGTCAGTTTTCTGTGTCCTTTGCGGTTAAAAATAACGCATGGTTTCAAAGGAGGAATCGGTATTATACCGATTCTCGCTGAAAAGATACTTATAAGCAGGCAAGAAAGAGGTTTTCATGTGTTCAAAAAACCGGATTTTTCGGAAAAAATCCGGTTTTCACAGAAAAACTTATGTTTCAGAACAATGGCGAATGGTATTATGCCATATGCCGGACAGTTTTCAGAGATCAGGGAATGCCTTTGTTTTTGGTGATTTCTGAAAAGGAATGTGCCTGTTCAGTCACCTCAGAGATTTGACAACTTTTGAAAAGTTGCCAAATCTGAGGAATGTTTTTTTCCGGAAATCGACTAAAGTCAACGTTGACAGGGCCGCGTATTCTTTGATCCTGTCTTTTGGGAAACATTCTCCGCCTCAGCGGATGAGATGACAGGAAAACAGAGAGAAAACCTGCTTCCCCGGCCCGGTTCACTGGAGACGGCAATGTTCCCCCCGTGATTTTTCACAATGCCGTAAACAATGGCCAGCCCCAGTCCCGTGCCTTCCCCGATTCCCCTTGTGGTGAAATAGGGATCAAATATTCTTTCCCTGATATTCGGATCTATTCCATGCCCGGTATCGCTGACAGACAGCAGGACACAGGGAATTGGACAGGGGCAATCCTCCGCATGCGGCAGAGCTTGCTCTTTGCTGCGGATGTTTTCCAGTTTCACATCCAAAATGCCGTCCCTGCCTCTCATGGCCTGCACCGCATTGTTGTACAGGTTGAGCATCACCTGGTGCAACTGGGCTGGGTCCCCCAGCACCGGATCAGATGCTTTCGGCAGGCTTGATCGGATTTCCACAGATTTGGGAACAATGGCCTTGAGCATCTCCAGAGAATCTCTGACAATGGGCATGATATCCATGGGCTTGGGCATCAGTTCGGTTTTCTGGCAGAGATACATCAACTGCCGGATTACGTTTTTGGCGCGGAAGCAGGCTGTCCGGATTTCCTCGATATTGAAACGGGCCGGATTCCAGCTTGGAACATCATCTGCGGCTATATCCGCATTTCCCAGAATAATGCCCAGAATATTGTTGAATTCATGGGCAATTCCTCCGGTCATGGTTCCGATGGCCTTCATTTTGTGAGCCATGCGGAGCTGGGTTTCCAGTTTTGTTCTTTCCGATATCTCCTGCTCCAGCCGGATATTTTTTTCTTTGAGTTCCTTTTGCAGACGCTGCAGGGACAGATGGGTTTTCACCCTTGCCAGCACGGTTTCCACCCGTATGGGTTTGGTTATATAGTCCACAGCTCCAAGTTCCAGCCCTCTGACCTCATCCACGGCATCTGTCAGGGCTGTCATAAAAATTACGGGGATATCTTTTACTGTCTCATGGGATTTCAGGCGTCGGCAGGTTTCAAATCCGTCCAAGCCCGGCATCATGATATCCAGCAGCACAATATCCGGATGTGCCTGTTTTGCGGTTTCCAGTGCAGACTCCCCGTTGGTGTTGACCAGCACCCGGAATCCGGATGTCTCCAGTGTATCAAACAAAACGCCCAGATTGGCCGGTGTATCGTCAACAATAAGAATGACCTCCCGTTCCCTGTCCATTTTTCCTCCCTGTTGTCAGTGAACAGTTATCCGTGTTCAGTTGTCAGTGTTTTCCTGACATCTGAGACTTGAAAACCTGCTTCCTTTTATCAATTTCAGACTGTTTTGCCAAGTGCTGAAATTTTGAAGCAGTTTGCGCGTGTTTTTTTGACAGTTCATTGTCTCCGTCAGAAAAGACAGGTTGCTGTTGCATATCTGTGCCATTTCCGATAAGATTTGCCGAATGTTTTGTCTGCTGTGCTGCAAACTTGGGAAACATCTGTTTATAACAATATATCATAGCATAAAAAAAATGAAAAATCGATTCAAAGAGGGATTGCGGATTGTCCGGGAAGCTGCTTACACGGACATAGCCGGACGCATGGAAAGGGAACTGGAGGCTTTGGACAGCGGGATATACAAAATCGCTGTTGCAGGTGAGTTCAAGACCGGGAAATCCACTCTGATCAACCGGATATTTCTCAAAGAGGATCTGCTGTTCACAGACCTCATGGAAGCCACTGCCGTGCCTGCGGAAATCTGTTACGGTACAGAAAGATGTCTGGAAATATATCCTGCTGTTTTCTTTGCTCCGCCAGATTCGGACATTGCGGAACAGGAAAATTTTTCAAAACCTGCGATATCCGTTCCTTCTGCATTCAGAATACCGGATCCTGATCCGGAGACCATCAAAGCCCATACGTCTGCGGAAAGTCCCGAAGCGCGCTCCCGGCTTGCGGAAAAAACCGCAAAAGTGAAACTGCACTGGCCTGCGTCCAATCTGGAGGGACTGTCTGTTTTTGACACCCCCGGCATCAATTCCCTGAATGCCGCGGTGATTGCCGCGACCTGCCGCATCCTTCCTGAAGCGGACCTTGTGCTTTTTATGATCGGTGCAAAGCAGCTTTCCCATACAGAAAAGGAATTTCTTTCGTCACGCATTTTCCGCGAGGGAATCACGCGGTGCATGATGATTGTCAGCTATGATTCTGCCGGGGAACAGTCTGCATCAGAACGGGAACAGTTGGCTGAAAGCATCCGCAGGCAGTTGGCCCATATGGGATATGAAAACATTCCTGTGGAATTTTTTGATATACGGGATAAAGGACCTGAAGAGAGCAGCGGGAGTTTCCGTCAGCGGATTGACAGGGAAATTTCCCTGTCTGACAGAAAATCGTCTGCATCTGCGGCAAATGATGCGGATGATGTGATAGCCCAACTCCTGGGGCATAAGAAAAAAACAGAACCGGCTGCAATATCTCCGCGCTCCGGAATTTCCGCTTTGGAGCAGAAAATCATTGCCTTTATCCGGGACAATGTGCGGCCCGGGCGCAGGGAAAAAACTGCCCGAGTGCTGGAAAATCAGGTGCGGCTGGCTCTGTTCCGCTGTCAGGCAGAACTGTCGGCTTTTCGCAAAAGTGAATCGGAACGGCAGCAGATCAGCGCGGAAATCCGGGCACAGGAAGCGGAAATCCGTCTGCGCCATGAAATCCTTACCCGTGAATTCCGGCAGGATTTGGATGCGGTGCGGTATGCACTTGTCCGGGATGCCCAGGCTGGAATCCGGCAGATTGCGGATAAATGGATAAGCGGATTTGAGGACTGTGAAGGTCTGCCGGAAATCCGGTCACGCCTGAAAAATGCCGCTGATCTTCTCAAAAAAGACACAGAGGAAATGCTTCTGGACTGTTCCCGCAAAGCCGGAGAGGATTTGTCTGGCCTGATTCGCAGATACGGCATGAAAACACAGGTGCTGTTTCAGCCCTGGCACGCGGATATCAGCCGGAAGATGGAAATTGACGGCGGCATTCTGGCAAAAATTCCGCCTTTTGCGGTTCTGGCCTTTGATCTCATGCTGTTTGCGCGTTTCGGCCCGTTTGGGCCGATTGCCGATATTCTGATCCGGGTGCTGGTGCATTATATTCCTCTGATCAACAAAGCCCTGCCTGTCTCCATCGCGGGCAGTGTGCTGAAGAAAAAAGTCCGGACTTCCCTGCAGACCTGTTTTGAGCAGATTGCAGCGGATCTGCCGGATCAGATTGGAAAGAATTTTGATTCCCTGATCCAAAATCTGCTGATCCAGTGGCAGGAATACGCGGAAATGCAGTTAAAGACAGTGCACGACAGCGCGGAACATCTCACAGATCAGGCTTTGGACAGAAATCGGGAGATATTTTTGCATGACATGCAGCAGAAACTGGAACTGCTGCTGGCAGGGAAATCACAAGCATGATACCATTTGATCATCGGGACAATCTCTGGAAACAGACAGTGTATGCCAAGCCGGAAAAAGAAATTGATCCTTTTTCAGACAGAGAGTATTTCCGTCCTCTGCACCGGGCTTATAACGGAGACAACACCTTCTGGTCCGTTCCCTCGCCGGAGCCGGATTTGGATGATGAATTCTGGGAAATGCTGAAAACGCATCTGGACAGTGAAATTGCAAAAAATGCGGCTGCAAAACTCGTGCAATCTCTTTTCCAATGGGAACCGGACGGAACCAGACTGGTCTTTGCGGCAATTCTCCGTGCGGGTGTTCCCATTGCGGACTGGCTGTGCCGCATGATGCCCGGTTCCGTTGCGGTATCCCTTTCCCTGTTTGTGGGACTGGGCATAGACCGCATTGCGCTTGGGATGATACAGAAAACTTGGCCGGAGCGGAAAATCGTTTTTGTGGACGGCTGGACCGGCAAGGGCGGAGTGTCCCGTGCCATCCGGGAACTGAATCAGGGGCCTTTGGCTGTTCTCAATGATCCCTGGGGATGGGCAGATTTTTCCGGCATGCAGGAAGATGTTTTCTGTCCCGCAGCCTGCTTCACAGGCGCGTCCACGCTGGGCTTTTCCCGGACATTTTTCACAGATGCGCACAGTCTTTTTTCTGCTTACCGTTTTCCCCGGAAATACTGCCGGACGGATTTGGTGGAAAAATGGCAGCAGCTTTGTCCGATCTCTGCAAAGTTCCTTTCAAAGTTGAGACAGGAATTTGATGTTGCAGATTTTAACCGCAAAGAACACAAAGAAGGCACAAAGAACACAGGGTTTGCAGACAGAATTTCAAAGTTGAGACAGGAATTTGATGTTGCAGATTTTAAGTGCAAAGAACACAAAGAAGGCACAAAGAACACAGAGAAACCTTTTTTCAGGGAAAGCAAACTGAGAATCCACGCCAATGAAGTCTGCCGTGCCCTGATCAATGCGGCTCCGGAAACCGTGATGTTTTTCCATGATGCCGCATATGTGAAAGATCATTATCCGCTGCTTCCGGTTTTGGCAGAACGCAGGAAAGTCAAAATACTGTATGAATGCAGGGAACTGGAAAATCTGAAAACCGCAGTTGCCTGTTCCCTGAAAACGGGTAACTGATAACTGATAACTGATAATGACAATGAAGGCCCTGATTGTTGATTTGGATGGAACCCTGGTTCACGCGGAACCCGGAGAGATTCCGGTTCCGGGTTTTTCCGGATGCCGGTACATGGCCCGCCGATCTGCGGAACTTTTGGCAGAAATCAGCCAGAAACTGCCTGTAATTATTGCCACAGGCCGGAATGCCCGAAGTGTGGGCGGACTCACGGATCAGCTTGACATTTCTTTTTCCGGCTTTGTGCTGGAAAACGGCATGATTGCCAGAACCAGTCTGTATGCGCATACAGAAAATCCGGAAGATGAATGGGCTGAGATTGCCCGGCAGTTTCCGGACTGGCGCCGAATTTCCGGTTATGAGAACTGCCTGGGGATGGCGTTTGCGCGTTCGGAAGAAATCCGGGAAAAAAGTGCGGGCAAGTTCTTGACACTGCCGGAAAAACCGCACATCTGTATCAGGAGCCTGGAAAAATATTTGTTTATCCGTATCTGACCGGCAAACTGAGCGGAATACAGGCACTGGGATTTGAACCCCATATTGTTCTGGGAGATGACATAAATGATCTGGACATGCTGAATGCTGCCGGATACAGTGCCACAATGGCATCCGCACATGAAAAAGTCCGGCAGTTGGTAAGGGAAAAGGGAAATTACTGCTCTGCATACTGCTCCCACAGAGGAACGGAGGATCTGCTGCTCCGGGTGGGGGAAGTAATCAGCGGAAAAAGTGAACCTGTTTGAAAATGTGAGTTTCTGATCTTTTTGCAAAACACCTTGCATGTTATGTCGGAGATAAATCAGGATGTCGGCATGGAAATAAGTGGACTGTCAAATAAGTTTCTTTACTCAGGACAGGACAGAGCTGACAACTTTTTGAAAGTTGTCAACTCTTAAATGTGAAAGAACTTTTTTGACAGACCAATAAGTGCCTCGTCAAAAATTTTTTAACATTCTGTAGGGTGGGCAGAAGCGGAGCGCTGCCCACCTTTGCTATAGAACTGCAAAAAATGTTAAGAAATTTTTGCACTGCCGATGAAATCACTTCAGTCACAGATGAGTTCAGGAGTTGCCTATTATGAAGGGGAGCTGTACAATGTTATCCGTCAGGGAAGAGGGGTTCCGGGTGTACCGCTGGTTATTGCCGGTATCGGGGAATAAAAAATCGTTTTTTTCTGTCCTGCTGACCGTTCTGGTGCTGGCCGGATGCGCGACCATCGGACAGCAGCTTATTGACAAACCCAAAGTCGAATATCTGGGAATGCATCTGCAAAACCTTTCCCTTTTTGAGGCCACACCGGTTTTCCAATTCAGATTCACCAACACCAACCCCATGGGGCTGGATATATCGGGTGTCAGTTACAATCTGAAAGTCAACAACCGGAAATTTGTCAAAGGGGTTTCCGGCCAGAATGTGCGGATTAAGGCCATCAGTTCCGGAGAACTGGAACTGCCTGTATCTTTTAATTTTATTGATTTTTTCCAGTCTCCGGACACAGCAGAGGCAAGGGTTTTTTATGAACTGTCCGGAATGATCCGCATCGGGCCCTATTCCCTGCCTTATGAAACATCGGGCTGGTTTGCAGTTCCCAGAATTCCCCGCATTTTTTTGCGGGAAGTCCGCATCTCGGATCTGTCTGAAACCGGTGTCTCTCTTCTGCTGACACTGGATCTGGACAATCCCAATGATTTTCCGCTGGATGTGGACACACTGGCCTATGTCTTCCGCCTGAACGGTGCGGAAATGGGAGACGGGGCAGTATCTTTGTCAAAGGCAGTTGAGGGAAAAACAAGAGTAAGACTGTCTGTTCCCCTGCATTCCGTATTTTCAGGGCCGGATTCTCCGGCATACCAAAGCCTCAAATTCCCATCCGTCTCATACGAACTGTCCGGAGCAATGAATCTCAGAACCGTCAAAACCGGACTGCGCCGGATTTCTTTTCAGGATACGGGAAAAACGAATCCCACTGGCTCTGTTCTTTTTTAAGCAGAACCGCAGCTTGCATTCAACTGGCCGCAGGCTGCGGAAATGTCTGCGCCTTTGCTGTAACGTATGACCGCAGTGTAATTGGCATTGACCAGAATTTCCTGAAATCTGCGGATGGCACTTTCTTCAGGACGGTGAAATGCACAGCCCGGATGTTCATTAAAGGGAATCAGATTGATTTTTGCCTTCACAGGTCTCAGCAGTTTCACCAGCCGTTTGGCATCTTCGGGAGAATCATTGATCCCTTTGATGAGAATATATTCAAAGGTAATGCGCTGCCGGGGTTTCAGGGGATAGTTTCTGCACGCGTCCAAGAGAACTTCCAGCGGATATTTGCGGTTGACGGGCATCAGCATGGTTCGGGTTTCATTGTCAGCCGCATTCAGGGAAACCGCCAGATTCACATCACTTTCCCTGCCCAGTTTTTCCATCATGGGAACCAGCCCGGAAGTGGAAACCGTTACCCGGCGGGTGGAAAATTTCATGCCGTAATCCCCGTCCGTGATGATTTCCAGCGCACGAATCAGGTTTTTGCAATTGGCAAGGGGCTCGCCCATGCCCATGAAAACCAGATTGCTCAGGCGTCTGGGATCCTCTTCGGCAATGCCTGCGGCTGTGTCCCGAATCTGTGCCAGAATCTCTCCGGAGGTGAGATTGCGCTGCAGTCCTGCCTGCGCTGTATGGCAGAAGCGGCAGCCCTGCGCGCATCCGGCCTGGGTGGAAATGCAGAGGGTGTAATGATCCTTTTCCGGAATCAGCACAGATTCAATGCCTTTGCCGTCTTCCAGCCGGAAAAGAAATTTTTGGGTTCCGTCTTCCGATGTTTCAAGCTTTTCCTTTTGCAGCCGCTCCACATAGAAATGCTCGGCCAGCAACTGCCGTATTTCCAGACTCAGATCGCTCATTTCCTCAAACCGGTCTGTCTGCCGGAGATAAATCCATCGAAAAATCTGCCCCGCGCGATAGGAAGAAATTTTCTGCTGTGCCAGCCATTCCAGAAGTTCCTGACGGCTGAAATTTTTTATATCTGTCTGTTTGCTAAAAATATTCATCAAGTTATCCTGTTGATTTTTTCGCGGTGCAGAGAAAATGCCTGCTTAGAGATGTTGCGCTCGGCCATCGCTGCGGCGGCTTTTTCAACCCGTGTGCCCCGGTATCGGAAACAGCATTTTTTACTCCACCTGCCCGAAATCCGCCTCCAGTTGGACCAGAATGCCCGGATTGATTTCATAATTTTCCTCTCTGGGAAAGGAAAGCTGGGGCGCGATTTCCAAAGTAAGCCAGTCCCGCCAGATATGCTGGCGGTAGCGGATGCGGAGATTGGCCTCATCGAGCACATTGACCGGCCGGGTTTCAAAATTGCTGTTGATCTCATATTCCAATGCCTTTCCCGGAGTTAATGCCTGAAACAGACGCAGCCCGAAGGTATAGCCGTATCCTTCTTCCTCTTCCTCCCATTTTCCGGATGCGGTGGCGCGGAAGAAAAATTTTTCGCTTACCGGTCTTTCCAAGTCAAAAATGGATTTGGCATACCAGCCTTCATCGGTATACCAGCGGAGGCGCTGGGTAAAGCGCACAGCCCAGGGATCATGTATCTCCTTGTACCAGCGGTAACGGGGGCCTGCAAAGAAAACCGGTTCATTGTCCCGCCAGCGCAGTCCGGATTCAATTTTGACATTGTTGCGCGCTGTGGTTTTTGCAAAATACTGCAAAGCCAGCGTGAAATTCTTTTCCTCTGCCCTGACAAAATCCCTTCTGGCATCCTTTGTGCTGTCTCTTGTTTCCTCATAATCCTCATCTGCGGAAGTGCCGCTGAACACCACATGCCACCTGTTTTTGAGCTGGGGCAGCACCAGCCGCAGACTGACTCCTCCGCCCAAATCCGCTCCGTCATCAGCATCGTAAAAGGAAGACATTCTGACCTTCACACGGGTGCGGTTTTCCTCTGCTTCAAAGCGCTTGTCTCCGAAAAAGGAATCCAGCCACCGGGCCGAGCTGAGAATATATTCGGATATGGCGGCATGGACTTCATCAATTTTTTCATCAATGTCCTTCTTTTCTTCCGCATCCTGATTCTGATCCTGATCCGGGTCCTTCGAGCCTGTTTTCTCCTCTTCCGGCGTTTCTGCCATTTTTTCCGGAACAGATCCCTCCACAATGACAAGGTTTGCAATTTCCATCTTTTTTCCCCCGGAATAAGCGGGAAAAAGCCCGGTGTGCAGGGTCATCAGCATGACAGCAGAAACAATGAGGACATTTTTTGTGAAATTGCATTTTCGCATGGCCTGGCTCTCTGAAACCCTCAGGGTTTTGAAAACCCTGATGATTTGGGCGTGATACTGATTCGCTGTTAAAGTTATGCAATATTTTCTGCCGGTTCCCCGGAAAAACCGGATTTTTTCAGAAAATCCGGTTTGTTGAATACCCGAAAACTTTCGGCTGTGCAGAAAGAATTGGATCAAATCAACAGAGAATCGGCATTATGCCGATTCCCCATTGAAATTATACTTTATGGAAAGAGATGCCGATTCTCTTACGAATTTTATGAAGTCCTGTCAGTTTTTTGTGAACTTTGTGCCATCTTTTTGTCCTTTGCGGTTAAAAAAGCATGGTTTCAACGGAGAATCGGTATTAAACATTTTTGTGACAATTATGATTTCCCGCTTTTTTCCCTTTCCGCAGAAAAATCCGCTTTCCAGCCGCCGCCGATGGCCTTGTAAAGACGGATCAGATTCTGGGTCACCTGCCCCTGACTCGCGGCCAGAGCATCCTGCTGCTCAAACAAAGTCCGTTCCGTATCCAGCACATTCTGAAAATCCGCAAGCCCGGTTTTGTAAAGGCTTTGCACCAAAGTCACGGATTTCCGAGCAGCCGCGACCGAGCGTTTCAGGGTGTCGAGGCGGATGCTTTCATTGGCATAGGCTGCCAGACTGTTTTCCACATCCTCCAGTGCACTGAGGACAGTCTGTTCATACGCAGCCAAAGCCTGCACGGTTCTGGCCTCTTCTGCCTGAATCTGACTGCGCACCCGTCCGCCGTCAAACAGATTCCAGCGCAGGGAAGGGCCGAAAGACCAGTAGCGGCTGGCAGCATCAAAAAGACCGGAACCGGCTTCCAGACCAATGGAGCCGGAAAGCGTGAAAGTGGGATAGAGCGCGGCTGTGGCAATGCCGATTCTGGCTGTCTGCGCGGCAAGCTCGCGCTCGGCCTGCCGGATGTCCGGTCTCTGACGCAGAAGATTGGCCGGAATGGGCACAAGAATCTCTTTGGGCGGTTTGGGAATGGAACCGGATGCGGCAAGTTCCCCGTGCAGGGCTTCCGGCTCTTTGCCGATGAGAATCCCCATCCGGTTGACGGACTGCGCAAGTGCGGATTTCAGCGTCGGCAGCACGGATTCTGTGCGGGCAAGATTCATCTCGGCCTGACGCACATCCAGTTCCGGTGCAATGCCTGCTTCAACACGGGCTTTGGTAATGCGCAGAGATTCCCTCTGGGCTTTGATATTGCTTTGGGCAAAGCGGATGCGATCCTGCAGGGTTCTCACATCCGTATATGCTGATGCCACTTCCGCACAGACGCGCACCATCACGTCCCGGTAATTCTCCACCGAGGCATGATAACCGGCTTCCGCAGATTCCACAGAACGGCGGATTCTGCCCCAGAAATCCGGCTCCCAACTGCTGTCAAGTCCCAGACTGAAATAATTGGACGGATTGTCTGCCAGAGGCGAGGTGAAATCCTCTCCCTGCCGCTGCCGCTGTGCCGCGCCTTTTCCGCTGACCGCAGGCAGTTTTTCACCCATTGCATATCCCAGAGATGCACGGGATTCATTGACTCGGGCATAGGCCTGTTTCAGATTCAGGCTGCCCTCGGCCGCGCGGTGCATGAGGCTGTCAAGCAGCGGATCAGCAAATGCCTTCCACCATTCTTCTTCTGCTGTCTCACCTGTGCGCATTCCTTTGAACAGTTCCATATGCCAGGCGTCCGGCATCTGCTTTTCAGGCGGAACATAATCCGGCCCGACACTTCTGCAGCCTTGCAAAAAAGTGAGAAACAGAAAAAGCGGAAGAACAAGCATTTTTCTGTTGAAACAGAACATTTTTACTTCCAAAAGCACAGCATTTTTTTTCATCACAGTTTCTCCTGTTTTCAGCCAGCGGTATCGGGCTGTTTTTACGTGAATCAGCATAAAATTTCGGGGATAACCTGTTTAAAAACCGGGCTTTTTCAGAGAAAATCCGGTCTTTCGGAAAAACCCGGACTTTTTTCATGCGGGATTTGACAAGTTTTCAGAATTGTCAAATCTTACCGTTGATCTTATCATCAAATCTTATACCAATTCTCTGCTGAAACCATATGTTGCAGAAGGCAAAGCTGATTCTCCGCAGATTTTCAGTGCTGTCCGTTTTTTGTGTCCTTTGCGGTTTAAAAAAAGCATGGTTTCAAAGGAGAATCAGTATTAAGTAATCCAACGGAAGTTTTTGTGTGCAGAAAAACCGGATTTTTCCGGAAAAATCCGGTTTTTCATAAAATTTATGTCTGAAAATATATGGAAACATACTTATGCCTGCTTAAAGAAAATTCAGACTTGCCTGCCCCTCCTTTTTCAGTTCCCATCTGTTGCTGCCGACTTCTCCGGCAATTTCCTTGAGAATTTTCAATATGGTCTGGTCTGCAGGAGTTACACCGTTTTTCAGCAAGGGCATAATATCCAGTATAATGGCATCATCAGTTGTGGGTTTTGTGTTTCAATTTCTCTGCGCTTCATGTAAGGACAGCAGAAAATATTTTATCCGCAAATCCAGCGGAATTTTTGTTTGAACTTCCTGCAAACTGCGAATATGAAAGCATTTGCTCTTTGTCATAATCAAAATGATTTACCAGAAGAGGCGTCAAATCCCTGTATTCACGGCTGAGAATATCCAGAAATCCGAATTCAAGCCCTTTGATGATCAGTTCACTGTTTATGTCCTCAAGTGTGGCCCCGTTGTTTTTTGCAATCACAGATTCAATGGTTTCTATAATCAAATCATATACATCACTGCCAAGATTAACTTTCTGAATGGTTTTGGGTGTCTGTTTTTTGATGAAATGGATGATCAACTGCCCGGACAGAACCGAAAACGGATTTTGACGTTTCTTGAAACTGGTCTGCCCGTTTTCCTGCTTTACTGCGCCCGCATATTCAAATCCGCATTTTTCAGCCGTGTCAACAATCATATGCCAGTAATGCGGGTCTTTGTGGGCAAAAACAAAGGACATCCACCGGTCAAATTTCAGCACCCGGTACATTTCCCTGATGGATTTTGCCAGCAGATCGCTGTACTGCTCCCTTGTTTTTTCAAGCCTGCCGCCCTCTATGACTTCTGTTTTTCTGTCCTCATCTGTCACTTCCAAATCCAGCCAGGCATTCCACATCACAGACAAATCCAGATAAGGGATCTTGTCGCCGTAAGGCGGATCAGTGTAAATGTAATCAATGCTTTCGTCTTCTATCCTGCTGAGATCCGTTGCACTGCCTTTTTCCATGCGCAGGTTGTGATAATTTTCCTTTGTGATGAAATGCTTCATCTCCTGCTTGGCTGCCATAATTTTTTTAAAACGCAATTCAAAATAGGTCAGCACATCCGCATCAACAGGTTTTGGTGCAATCCGGTAACGATAATATCGGAATGCACTGGTATCGCCTCCGCCCGTACTTCCCCTGTTGGGAGTTGTATGGTATGTCAGATTTGTCTTTGTCAGCAAACCTGAAAACATGAACATCAGGGTATCGCGCACAGACTCATTATCAACCTTTTTTATCAGATGCTTCAAATAAGCCAGTTGCGCCAGTTGTTTATCTGTAAAAAGCTGGTCAACCCGATCCACATCTGCGCCTTTCATGCAAATGGGATTTGTGGGATAAGGATATTTTTTCTTTGCCTTTTTTATTTCCTCTTTTGTGGAAGGGCAGTTTTTTTTGAATTTTTCCGTCAGTTGGTGATATTCTTCCGTGAACAGGTTGAAATCAAGCGGAACCGTAAGGGTTTTGACCCAAAAAACAGCCATTGGATTTATATCAATGCTGATGGCTTTGCGTCCCAGCATCATGGCTTCAATGGCTGTAACACCTGTGCCGCCGAAAGGATCCAGCACCGTATCACCGGGCTGGGTGAAATGTTTGATGTAGTGCTGCAGTATGTCCCAGCTTTGCTTGGTGAAATACCCATGCACGCCAAAATGTCTTCTTGTTCCCTGTTTCTTGGGTTTGATTGTTTTTGGCAGTTTCAGATCCCTGTAGGAAAATTTCTCTTTCGTTTCATATTTCTGTTCTTTTTCCTGCAAGATCTGCTTTTCCGCAAATCTGTCCGGAGCCAGAATCTTTTCAATCTCTTCCCAATGCTTATCTATTTCAGACAGTTGAAAAAACAGCAGAGGCTCTTTTTTCTCTTTGGAATAGGCAGCAAATTCCCTTCCGTTGCAAAGGGCAAAAATATCTGCCCGTATATCCGGATGAATGGCATAGGAATAGACCTGCTCAATATGATCTCCGGTCAGTATGTTTTCCCCCGGAGCCTTTGCATCCAGAACCCAGGCGTATTTTCCGTTTATTTCAAAGAGATAATCCGGAACAATCTTTATTTCCCTTTTCTGACTGCCGATTTTCACAAAGGGATGCGCCAGAGTTTTGCTGTAAACAATCCGGTTATGCCCGTATGCTTTGTACCCCAGTTTTTTTACAATGGGATTGACCAGTTCCTCCCGTACCGCGTCCTCTTTGAACTCGCCGGAGTCAAGAACCTGAAAATCAAACTCCCCGAAAAAAGTGCTCCCGGTGCCTGTCATGGGTTGCAAGTGTTCCTTATCTGAAAAATTTTTGAAGCCGGGCAAATCCTCTGATCTGACCGCTGCCTTCGGGCCGGAAAAAAATCTGAACCGATATATCTTCATGCGGGATTTGGCAATTTTTCAAAAATTGTCAAATCGTTTTTTATGATTGTCTGCCTATCATAAAAGAGCATGGGGCAGGTGTCAACATGATACAGGTTTTCAGACAAGAATTGTCCCCCAATTTTTTGACAGCGGCTCAAATCGGTTCACAATCTCATCCCTTCCGGGATTCTGATTCTCTTTTCAGATTTTTTGCCGACCGGAATCAGCGGACAGATCAACGAATTTGAGTGACTGTCAATTTTTTTGACCTGCCAAAACCTTCCGGTTTGCGCCTCAGCATTTTTCCCAAAACAGAAAAACACATAAGAATTTCTTGTAAAAGTTTCCGCAAGCAAGTATTGTGCATAACCATGATGTTCTGTTTGTGGCGCACAAAACTGATGTTCCGGATAAAATATTTTGAAAAATCAGGAAGAAATGAAAAAAAAGCAGGAACCCGCATACAGCGGTCCCGGCATGACCGCAGATACCGGACAGAATGTTTTGCGTTTTTTTCTCAATCTCTACAAAGCCCAGTTGGGGATTTCGGAAGATGACAGGGCGGAGACAGAAATCATCTGCCTTGATCCGGAAATTCCGGGAACCGCTCACAGTTATGAACTCCGTGTCAGATGGCAGGAATACAAATCCAGACGCATGAGTCTGGGACTGCTCGGAGAGGACAGCGGAAGCAAAAGCACCTGTTTCAAAGTCATTTATGACGATCTGCTGGTG
Source organism: Desulfobacterales bacterium (assembly GCA_041390465.1). GTDB lineage: Bacteria > Desulfobacterota > Desulfobacteria > Desulfobacterales > Desulfococcaceae > JAABRU01. Next base: position 79,312 of record JAWKPW010000009.1, read on the forward strand.
GTCAAGATTCCGCCTTCCCCCATCCGGGAATTTGATGAGTATGTGGAAAGCATTGCTGCGGAAAGGCGGATTGCTGACCGTCTCGGTCCGGACATTGAATGTATCGCACCCAGTCTGTCCGCGATTTTGAAAAAAATTCCCAAATTTGCGGTCTCCGCTGACATTCCTTTGGAAAAACTGGAAAAAGCATACAGGGAGGCATTGCGCAAATCCCCCCGGCTTCAGGATTATTTAAAAATTGGAGATACCTTTGTCTTTTTCATGAATCTGTCCAAAAATTCTTTTCTGGGGCATGTGATTGAAAAAATGCACGGTATCCGGCACAGACTCACAGAGGATATTTTCAGTCAGTTTGACATTCTGTGGAACCTTGCCGCGTTTGAGGGACTGTTCGGATCTGAAAATTCCCGGATATTTTTCGCTGTCAATGAAATCTGTGCGGATTACGGGGAAAGGGTGAATCTGGTGCTGAAAAAAGCCGGAGTCAATCCCGCTGTGTTCCTTTACAAAAAAAAAGAATGGTTTCTGCGGTGGCTGACGGAGAATGAATTTCCAGCCCAGGCTCCCGGACTGAGTCCGGAAATTGTCAGTTCCCTCAGGGAACTGCTGGCACAGTTGCATGAAGAAAAAGAAAAAGATATAAAAGATCATCGGAAAATGATACGGGATTATGTGCACAGAAAAATTTTGAGCAGAACCGTTCCTGCTCCGAAGCATTGTATCCGGACTTCTTGTTCTGCTCCATTTTCTGCGGCAAAGGAATTGCAATCCGGGATCTCAAACCGGACAATGTGTTTGTGGCGGTCGATTCCCATCTGCACCAAAGCGGAGAAATAAAACTGGGCTATGATTGATTTTGAAACCTCTGTAAATTTTCATGTGCCTGCGGCGGAAATCCCCCAACCTTTTATGGGTGGAACCCCGTCCTATACCCTCCTTCCCATGTGGTGAAATGAAACACTGCTCCGGAGCTTTTGGCAGTCTGCTTTTATTTTTCAGCTTCAGGACTGGTATGCGGCTTAGTCGGCATAATCTCTTATGCGGTTACAGGGGAACGTCTGTTTGAAAAGACAAGGTTCTGGATTGCGGAAACCGAGGAGGCTGATGCATCAGACCTGTGAAGAGGAAAAGAGTCAAAATCTTTATCCTCTGCGGCCGGATGTTCTGGCACAGTGCGCTCAGAGATTCCAAAAAAAAATCAGGCGCAGTCGCTTTTTCTGTCTCTGGAAGTGGGATTTCCTGGACCTGGAAGCGCGACAGGAAATGCTGGATCAGCAGAAGGAGATTCAGAAGAAAATACAGATGCACATCAACTCCCAGTCCTTTTTCAAAAGCGAAAAAAGCCGCAGAGATTTGCTTCTCTCAGACTGCGAAACCATCCGGCGGTGCAGAAAAAACTGGGAAAGCGGTGTGAATATTCCGGAAGCCCGCTCGGAAATCCGTTCCGGCATTATCCGCGTGCTGCGGAATCTGGAGAGGCTCAAGGCCGACTATGAAGGAGGCAGCCGGATGCTTGCCGCCATGCAGAAAGATTCCTCCCTCAATGTCCATGATCTGCTGACAATAATGTTTCATACTGTCTTCCATGCCATGTACAGGGAGGAATGGGGCGATATTGGAGATGAAAAGGCTGTCAAATCCGAACTCAGGGAAATAAGGAGAGAATTCTTTGCAACAGACACAGCCGAGGAACCCGGTGCGGATTTTTTCCATGAGGCAACCGTGTCCTGCGAGCGTGCCGTGACAGAGGAGGAAACTGTTTCTTATGAAAAAACCGTCTCTTATGAGGACAAACCCGTATGGGAGGAAACGCTGTGAATCTGACAGGTTTCAGTCGCCCGGTTTTCGGCGTTTGCGTACCCCGGCATCTGACAATTGAATCTGAAAACAAAAACCCGTAATCCGGAGTCCGGAATACGGAATTGAATAAGGAAAGGAAGAAATACAATGGAAAACACAGAAACAATGGCATCCATCTCACCGGTAAAACTTGGCATAAACAGCGAATTCACCTTCAAATGCCACAAGGGGGTAAAATGTTTCACCAAGTGCTGCCGGGGGATCAATATCATCCTGACGCCTTATGACATTATCCGGCTCAAAAACCGGCTGCAGCTTCCTTCAGATGAATTTCTGGCCATATATACCAGACCGGAAATTCTGGAGAAGACCGATCTGCCGATTGTCACTCTGAAACTGCTGGATGATGAACAGAATTCCTGCCCCTTTGTGCGGGATGACGGATGTCTGATTTATACAGACAGACCCACAGCCTGCCGCTATTATCCTCTGGGCGTGGCTTCCCTCATGCACAAGGAAGGAGCGGATGATGATGGGTTTTATTTTTTTGTCAATGAGCCGCATTGTCTGGGCTTTGAGGAAAAAGAGAATTGGACGGTGCGGGAATGGCGGGTGGATCAGGGGGTGGACATTCATGATGAGGTCAATGCGGGATGGACGGATCTGATTGTCAGAAAACGCTCCTTTCCCATGAACATCAAACTGACGGACAAGAGCAAGCAACTGTTTTTCATGGTCAGTTACAACACAGACCAGTTCAGGCGCTTTGTGTTTGAAAGCTCTTTTCTGCAACGCTGTCCCACAGATCCCGAAACTGTGGAAAAGATAAAAAACGATGAGGTGGAGCTGCTGAAATTCGGCATGAAATGGTTAAAGGATGTGTTTTTCAACTACAAAAATTTTGAGGAAAGAATGAAAAACATTCCGGAGCCGGAGGAATCCTGATTTTCCGCATAGTATGCCCCAATCAGGTGCGGCTTCAGGTTCTGCGGTTCAGGCAGTGAACCAGATCAGCCGGTGCGGAAATCCCCCTCCCTTTTGCGGGAGGGGCAGTGCTGTGAGGTCAGAAAATTTTCCGGACTGCCGGGCAGAAAGTTTGGCAGAAAATGCAGCCACTCCGGCTGCACCTGCCGAAGCCTTTCCGTCCGGAACTCCGGATTTGCCATTTTCCACCCGGACGGAGATGCCCGGCAGAGGCCAGCGGATGTCGGCATCCCGCCAGCAGGAACACACAACCCGGAATCACCCGCGCTTTTTTGTTCCTTTTTTTCTTTATTTTCAGCAGATATGCCTCAATCTCTCCTCCTCTGTCAGTCCCTCGTCGCTCTTCCGGCTTGTATCTGGACAAACCTCCTCAGGGCCGAGCCCCCTGGACAGCTCTTCGGTTTGTATCTGGACAGAACCTCTTCGGGCGACAGGCGGAAAGAATCAGATCCGCCTGTTTTCCCATTTCCATAACTTTTTCAGGGGTCAGTTCCGCTGTCTCCATATATCCTCCCTTCTCTGAAATCAGTAACGCAGGAAGTCCCTTCACAAACTACTGAACCTGCAGTTACTTGTTGTTTCGAATCCCAGGCATCTCAGTGCGCCGAAATAACCATTTCTCCTTTTTCCGGCTGGCAAAGCGGCAAGCACGTTGTGCGGCTCCAGCGACTAGTTCGTTGAACTGCTGAAGGCGGAATGCCGATAAGCATCCTAGGTCATTGCGGTACACACCCTTTTTTTCAGACAGCAGATACTGAGGGCTTTCAAAGCCCGGCTTTTCCGGTGTCCTTGCACTGATGACAAAGGACTGCACGTCCGTCTCCGCAAGACTTTTGCGGGATCGTCTGTAAAAGGTTTCATAACCCAGTATCTGGAGGAAGGTCTCCTTGGTCACGGATTCCGTATCGCCGGAATTCAATCAGAATATCGCACGCGCACTGCTGTCGCGGATGCCGTCCGGCAGATTATCCCGCCTGCTCCCGCGTCCATTTTCCGCTCTTTTTCCGCAGCAGCAGAATGTCGGCCTGCGGGGAGCCGGTCATCACCGGAAATTCCGTGAGCACCGAAACCCCGGTGGGCGTCAGGAGTTCCGTGAACAGCCGGCCCATGAGAATATTGCCACCGGGTTTGCCGGATTCGGATGTATTTTTCATAATTTTTTTGTGCATCTTTGTTCACCCAGTGAATCAGATCAGCCGGTGCGGAAATCCCCCTCCCTTTTGCGGGAGGGGCAGTGCTGTGAGGTCAGAAAATTTTCCGGACTGCCGGGCAGAAAGTTTGGCAGAAAATGCAGCCACTCCGGCTGCACCTGCCGAAGCCTTTCCGTCCGGAACTCCGGATCTGCCATTTTCCACCCGGACGGAGATGCCCGGCGCGGGAAGACCGCCCGGATGTCCGGCATCCCGCCAGCAGAAACACACAGCCCGGAATCACCTGCGCTTTTTTGTTCCTTTTTTCTTTATTTTCAGCAGATATGCCTCAATCTCCTCCTCTGTCAGTCCCCGCAGGCGTTCTTCAGGCTTGTATCTGGACAGAACCTCCTCAGGGCCGAGCCCCCGCAGACGCTCTTCAGGCTTGTATCTGGACAGAACCTCTTCGGGCGGCAGGCCGGAAAGAATCAGATCCGCCCACATTTTTCCCATTTCCATAACTTTTTCAGGGGTCAGTTCCGCTGTCTCCATATATCCTCCCTTCTCTGAAATCCAGTAACGCAGAAGTCCCTTCACAAACCACTGAACCTGCGGACGCAGCATTCCGAATCCCAGGCATCTCAGTGCGCCGAAGGCCGCCATTTTCTCCTTTTTCCGGCTGGCAAAGCATTTGACAAGCACGTTGTGCGGCTCCGGCGGCAGCTCATTGAGGCACAGCAGCGGAATGCCGGCCAGCATCCACAGATCATTGCGGTACACACCCTTTTTTTCAGACGGCAGATACCCGAGGGCTTTCAAAACCCGGCTTTCCGGTGTCCTTGCACTGATGACAAAGGACTGCACGTCCGTCTCCGCAAGACTGCGGGATCGTCTGTAAAAGGTTTCATAACCCAGTATCTGGAGGAAGGTCTCCTTTGTCACGGATTCCGTATACTTGAATTCAATCAGAATATGCTGCGCACTGCTGTCGCGGATGCCGTCCGGCAGAATATCCGCCTGCTCCCGCGTCCATTTTCCGCTCTTTTTCCGCAGCAGCAGAATGTCGGCCTGCGGGGATCCGGTCATCACCGGAAATTCCGTGAGCACCGAAACCCCGGTGGGCGTCAGGAGTTCCGTGAACAGCCGGCCCAGCAGAATGTGCCACCGGGTTTTGCCGGATTCGGATGTATTTTTCATAATTTTTTTGTGCACCTGTTCCAAACCCTCAGGGTTTTCAAAACCCTGAGGGTTTTCGGGGTCTTTTTCCTGATCCCGAATATTGCATCTGCTGCGGCTAATATTCACTGTAGCAGAATTTTTCCCAAATGCTCCGATCATTGATTCGGGCTTCAATATCCACCCCAAAAAATTCTGCGACCGGAGCAAGGAGTTCCGGATTGTTTTCCATCACTTTCCGGGCCGCGCCAAGCACCACTTCCATGCCTTTGTGTGTCATTTTTCCCAAAGGCTGACGGCAGAAGCCCGCAGGCATTCCCAGAATGGCCATAAGGGTTTTGGTGGCCAGCGGATTCCGGGCCCGGCAGACCACATCGCCGTAAGGGGTTTTCTCTGTGGTTTTCACCACGACCAGCCCGAACAGAGGCTCCAGCGCGATCCGCAGTTTCTCTGCTTCCGCTTTTTTTCCCTGCGCGAGAAAACGAACCATGTCAGACACAGCTTTGGGTGCAATGTTGGAGGCCACGGAAATCACGCCCTGGGCTTTGATTGCGGGGTCAGTCATCATGTCAAAGGTCAGCCCGTCATCTCCGGAGAGGATGCTGTAATCCGCACCGCAGCAGGCACGGGTGCGTTTCATGTTTTCCAGATTTCCGGTGGCCTCTTTCACGGTGGACACATTTTTATACTTGGCATGGAGAATGGCCAGGTCCTCGGGAAACATCTGTGTGCCGGTTCTGCCGGGAATGACATAGGGAATGACCTGCACATCCGGAACAGCCCGCGCGACAGGCTCCACGTATTCCCTGCGGATTTCCAGAGAACTTGGCCCGTTGTAATAGGGGTCCACCAGCAGGACAGCATCGGCCCCGGCCTTTGCCGCATGTTCCGCCCCCTGCAGAGCCTCTTTGGTATTGTTGCTTCCCGTACCCGCGATGCAGATGCACCGGCCTTTTGTTTTGTCCGCGATTTTTTCAATCACGGCATTGTGCTCCTCCCAGGTCAGAACAGGACTTTCTCCTGTGGTGCCCACAGCCAGTATGCCGGATATGCCGCTGCTTATCTGGAAATCCGCAAGTCTGGCCAGTCCCGCCTCATCCACTCCGTTTTCTTCAAACGGTGTCACAAGTGCTGTAAACGCTCCGGTAATCATAGCTTCCCCTTTCATTTGAGAAAAATTTGCTCATACTGCCGGGCAGAATCAGAAAGTTTTTTCCGATTCCCTGAAAAATAAGCAGGTCAGCGTAGCTTTTCGGGTGCAGGTTTTTCCCAAAAACCGGATTTTTCCAAAAAATCCGGTTTTTTTTGGATACCCGAAAATTTTTGCGGCTGCGCACTTATCTTCTCAGCAGGCAGTCTGCATCAGAAATCTATTCATACTTTGGATTCTCCCTTTCTGTCAAGAAACTTGTCAGTCTGAACGGATTCTGTTTGGAAAAACTTGACAATAGTTATAAAAATCATATAACCTGCAAAGCATCACAGATCATTTTCTTAACCATCATCGGAAACGGGGGATTATTATGATACATCGCAGAAACAAGGTTTGCAGGATGACAGTTCTGTTCATCCTTCTGGGATTTGCAATGCCATTCAATCTTTACGCGCAGGAGACTGCCGATGTCAAACCTCCGGAAGTTGCGGAGGACGGACAGGGCGGCGCGTATTATACCATACAGAAGGGCGATACGCTGTGGGATCTTTCCCGGAAATTTCTCAATTCCCCCTGGTACTGGCCGGAACTGTGGAAGGAAAACAGTGATGTGCCAATCCCCAACCCCCATCTGATTTATCCGGGGCAGAGGATTCGGCTTTTCCGGAAAGGGCAGATGCCGGAAACCGTTCAGCTTCCGCCGATGCCTGCGCCTTCGGTTCCTCCGGACGTGGAGGTGATTCCCACAACAGAGCCTGAGACAGAGGAGATTCTGTCAGATGACGGAACCCCGCATTATGTGTTCACCCTCATCAATCAGGTTGGATTTATACGGAAGGAACCGGTGAAGTCCAGCGGGATTATTTTTATGGAAAGGGATGACAAGCAGATGATCAGCAAGGGGGATACGGTTTTCCTCAGACCTTCGGAACCGGGTTCTCTGGTTCTGGGAAAGATGTATACGGTTTACCGGACTTCAGCCCCGCTTACCGATGAGAAAACAAAGGAAGTTTTCGGCATTCAGCATCTGATTGTGGGCGTGGTGGAAATTGTAAAGGATGAGCCGGATTTCAAAATCGGCAGGGTGACGCAGTCCTACCGGAATATAAAGGTGGATGATCTGCTGATGCCCTATACGCCAAAATCCCCCAAAATCCTCTTCGCGAAATCACAGGAGGGGATCAGCGGCCGGATCATTGCTTCGGAAGAGCACAATTCCATGATGGGAGAACATGATATCGCGTTTGTCAGCAAAGGCACAGTTGACGGTCTTGCTCCGGGGCAGAAATACCGGGTGTATGAGGAGGAGGTGTTTACAGCCGGTTCCAAAGAGGCAAGGAGAACTGTGCACACACCAATGGATTTTGGAACCGTGCTGGTGCTTCACGCGGAGGAAACCGTTTCCACAGTTCTGATTATCCAGTCCCAGAAAGACATCCGGCCCGGTGATTTGATACGGACGCCGGTGCAGTAGAGGGCTGTATCAGAATAACCTGTCAAAACCCCTTAGGGTTTCCAAAACCCTAAGGGTTTCCGGACAGAAAAATTGTACAGGTTGTTTCTTTACAAACCCCAATTCTGTTTCCGGAA
>JAWKPW010000010.1:0-84719 GCA_041390465.1 Desulfobacterales bacterium
CAAATAAATCTCCCGATCAGATCGGATTTTTCAGTCAGAAAAACACATAATGTTTACACTCCAATCTTCCAAACCTTCCATCCGTTCAATCATCTCCTCATATTCTTTCATGATCTTCTTTGATAACTTTACCCCTTTTTCATAAATACCTTCCATCAGCCTGACTGCCGGATTTTTTCCATTCCATTTCATGGATCCGGCCAGTCCCGGAACTTTTTCCGCACTGTGCAGAATTTCACCGTTCCAATGTTTTTCCAATATCCCCCGGACACGTTCTGCCGGATTGTATTTACTGTGATATGGCGGATAACAGACCAGATTGATATCAATCTGCTCTTTCCGGGCGAAATCAGCAATCCGCCTGACAAACTGCGTCCGACGACTGCTGTTTTCCGGTCCGTTATCCAGATTCAGAACCAATGTATGCAATTCAAAACGGTTTTTTAATACGGGCCGGAGTTTCTCCAAAGCATCAACTGTAAAATCGGCAGCAATACGGTTCTCAGTGAAATACAGATATGTCTCATCGTATGCCGGTAAAAATATACCGAATGGTTTCAAAACTGTATCAGGAGCAAAATCATGATCCGCCGCCTGCTCTTTCTGACGACTGCATCCTCCGCGTGAAAAGGGACCGGCATTCACATTTGCTTTTGCATCCAAAGATAATCTCGGAACACCCTCCGATTCATCCGCCAATCTGTTTATTTTACGGACATTATCAAATATGGCATCTGTCTCTTTGATTTTTTTTGAGGTCTGCTTTTTTTCACTTTGTCACGATGATAATTCAGTTCATTCAGTTTTGTCTGTACTGTCCGGACTTCCGGAAGTTCACTGTCTTTATAATTTTTATCCTGAATCAGACGGTTGCGGACTTCCTCCGCTGTCAGGGGAGTATAGAGACGGGTTGTGCGGAATGCCGGATCCGCCTGACTCACAGGGTCCACTGTATCTTTTATATCCTGAAGAAGATCAGTCAGATGATCTTCGGCACGCTTCCTTCCCCGACCGGAAAAATTGTCAATACAGTCAAATCCGCTTTCAAGTTCTTTTGTGCCTTTCCGAATTGTTTTTCTGTCCCATCCCAATTCCCGTTCTGCTCTGCCCTGTCCCCCTTTACCCAACAGTTTTACAACTCTGCCCATAAATTTGCGTCTCTCACTGCCGCTCAGTACCGAGCATGTTTCAATTAAAAATATCTTTATTTCCGATGGGAATTTTGAAGTTTCACCGATAGTTGTTAATTGACTAAGACGATCAGACATTATATGCATGCATTCTTCCTTTCCGATTATTTTATGCTGATCTTAACATATTATCATATTTGTGGGGGATATTATTTTTGCTGAGTACCTTAAAAGGTTCAAATATATGTAGAACTCTACTGTGTTCCGTTTCGCCATATTGAATCCAAATATTATCTAACTGATCGCCGTTATAAATAATAAGACCATTTATCACATGGATTAAGTATTCATATTCTCTTTTTGAAAAAATTTTCCTCCATATTGGAGAAATATTTCCATCAATAGCTTTCTGTTCGATAATTTTCATCATAATTTTCCTTTCTTTCTCTTCTATACTGTCTAACAACGAGTTAAGCGGCAAAAAGGGGTGTAGCGGTAGCGGAACCCCTTTTTGTCCGCTTGAACGATGGGTTAGCGTATATAGTTGCTTATTATATATCAAAAGATTTATTTATTTTTTCAATCTCTTGTTTTAAGATTCTACACCAGATATTCATCGTGGCCGAGTTCAGAGAATATGATGGCACAAAAAACAACCGGATTTGTTCTTTATGCCGCCTCAACCCATTCCCTGACTGCATTACCAGGATGAACACGTTAAATTATCAGGAATCAAACAGATTTTTTCCCGGCATCTTTAATCAGACGTTTGCAAAAAACTTTACGAACACTCTGCGCGCTCATGGTCTCATCGTACAGCATGAATCGTACTTTGCCCTGATTGGTAATTGCAGAGATCAAACTGACACGCTTCACGTCCGGCATTGAGGCGAATAACCGGGGTCTGACCTTTGGGATCAGTAGCCAAAATCCTTGATGATCGGTGTTGCAAAGCCCGGTTTCATCACCTCAATTGATTTCGGATTGTTCCTTTCAAATGCTCTAACAATGGCAGGGTATTGTTCTTCAGGCTGTTTCAATCTGTCTCTGGGTTCTGTTCACAGGCACGACGCAGAGGTTTTTGCGGGGTAAATCCCCGGCGACCAGGGTATTCTCCGACTGTCCTGATTGGCATGCCGATTGAAAAAAGTTGCAGGATCAAATCTTTAACTGCTCGACGAGTCCAGAGCCCAAAGGGAAATTTTAATTGATCAGGCGTTTTTTCGGTCAAGACTCTTTCAACTGATTTTCCTGGAGCGGATCAAGAGTCCGGCAAGTCCCTGTCTCTGCGCCAGAGCTTGATTCTGTATTTTCAAACCACCCTTTTACAGCTGTATATCTTGCAAACATTGGTAAAGGTGAATGCCGACTGTTTGAGAAATTTCTTTTATTGCTCTTTCCTGATTTACGAAGTTGAATGATTTGCTTCTTTTTCGCAATGCTCTTGTATTTCAGGTCTGAGTTTTCGGGTATCTGTTTTTTCCATGCTAAAAAACTTAGCATACTTTTCTTATATTTGGTATATTTATTTGCCGGTTTAATAATCTGAATATCCCGCAATTTTCATATTTTTCAGATCAGCCGGGGAATCCGCATTCCTTATGATGCTGATAAGTTCCTTAGCGCGTTTCTTTGTTTTTGCATCATTCCGAATGCCATCCAAATCTCTGTCAAACTCTTTTCCGTAAAGCAGTTTCATAACTATTCCGCAAGTTTGGAAAAGATTACTGTTTCACCACATACTTCCTCCGGTATCCTCTCTATTGCAAACCCAGTTTAGTCCAGAATAGCCTCTGAAACCGCATTCTATAAACTCCCTCCGTTCTGTCAATGCGCTGATACCAGCCTGTTTTATAAGTTCTGTAAGGTCTGTTCCGCAATAAAGGTCTGCACATTCATCTTCTCCTCCTTATCCATCATTTGGCAGCATGTCCTGATAAAAATATATGGAAAGGTCACACTGGGGTAATTTGAAATTTAGTTTTAATTATACTGTTTCAACTTTGGTTTTTTCGAAAACCGGAGCAGATTCTGCCAACCCGGTTCCCAAAGCTTTATCTGACGGTTTAAGCAATGTCTGTGCCACAAAAAACCAAAGTTGAAAGAGAGGCCACAAATAAGATGAGCAAATCAATGGGTTGCCAATGTATTCAGGGGCAGGAAAATCTGCCAGTAGTCCTGCTCTTCCATGCTTCAGGGCAAAACTTCAACTCTTCTGATGCGCATCACTTGTTCCTGAGGCGGCTCAGCACCATCTTTCGGAATCTGGCACCAAAGCGAAACCTTCCCCAATATATCTGACAGCGTGCCTTTGGCAACTGGATCATGATTGGATATGGTGATTTTGTGTTTTCCGGAAGCAGTCTCTTTCATCAGACGGACATGACTGCCCCTCGGACGGACAGCTTCATATCCAAGCCCTTCAGGAAAACGGATCAGATTTCTGCCCGTGACTGCCAGACATGAATTTGTCCCAAATCCATCATGCCGAAAAGAGACGGAACAGGATCGTAAATATCGGCAGCATCGGAATCATCCTCAAAATGCAGTGCCAGAGCCTCTTTGAGATTTTTGACCGCCTCATCAATGGTTTTTCCCTGTGTGAAAACATCAAAATCCATGCATCTGGCGCAATAATATTCACCGTCATGACAGATTTCTGACGTGATAATTTTTTTCATTGCATTTTTCCTCTGAGAATTATTTTTTTTATATTGGCAAGTTAAGAATTTTCAATCAGTTTTTTAACTTCTGAGTTTAAGAAATTGTTCTGTTATCAAAAAAATATCGCCTTGCATATAAGTACCCAACCGAAAGTTTTCAGATATAAAAAAACCGGATTTTTCCGGAAAAATCCGGTTTTTCTGAAATCTTTATACCCGAAAATTTATGGCACCTTACTTATCTGACATTTCTTCATCTGACAACTGTGAAACGGCTTTTATACCCCTTTAAAAAGATGCTAATATATCAGCAACTTTTATCTTCAAATCTTCAAATAATTTTGATTCAAGTATATCTTCCTGTGTATAAATTTCAGACTTTGCATACTGGTTATTTTTTCCGAGGCAATATATCATAACAATTTTATCATAAGGATGAATTATCCAGTATTCTTTTACACAGTATCTTTCATACAGTTCCCTTTTGATTTTCATATCAGTTCCCACACTTGAAGGGGATACAATTTCAACAATCAAATCAGGCGTTCCCCTGCAGCCCCGTTCATCCAATCTGGACGGATCGCATACAACTGTTATATCAGGCTGAACAACTGTAAAAATATCTTCATCATCGGCATTTTCAATTTCCGATAATCTCACATCAAAAGGCGCTGAATATACCTTACAGTTTTTATTTTTAAAAAAATCATATAAACGGACTGACAATTCCATAGATATTTCCTGATGGATTCTGGAAGGAGCAGTCATACTATATTCAATGCCGTCAATGATTTCCCATCTCTCTCCGTCATCCCACTGACAGTAATCTTTATATGAAAAACTGTATTCCTGTTTAATCAAAGGTAAGCCCATCTTATTCCCCCTTTAAACAAAGCCTGAATAACATTCAGTTTTTCCTTAACAATGTTATCAGGCATAAATAACATCCCTTTCAATGCGTTCGATAAAACTGTTCTTCACTCTTCTGCTTTTCCGGATCAGATCAATTTTTCTGTCAAACTTTTGTTCCAAATAAATCTGCAGACCTGCCAGCCAGTCAAAACGGGGGGCATTCAGTTCAACCAGAAAGTCGAGATCACTCTCTTTGTTCTGATTTCCCGCCGCACAGGAACCGAACATTCCGATGCTTACCACACCGAATCTCTCTGCAGGAAAATTTTTGTCATCCCACATGGATTTAATGATGTCCTCAGCATATGGATTCATCACAAATATCCTCTCCCGGATATGTCCCAAATTTTTTATACCAGAGTTTTCTTTTTTGCTTTCCGGGGAAGCATACAGAAACCGGATAAAAAAAATCAATGGGGTAAAACCTGCATGCAGACGCAGGGAAAATCCTCCGTCTGCATCCTTAATTATGCTCTGATTTCCTCAAAATTCAGAAGATCCATATATTCCCATTCCCGGAATGCCAGAAGATATATTTTTTCCTGATTTGCCAAAGAAATCAGCTCATCCTCAAACCGCAGACTGGAAAAAACAGGAATCAGCTTTTTGTCCGCATATTCGGGAAACAGTTTTCTGAATTTTTCCATATTTTTTATAAAATCATATAGATATTGTGTTTTGGGACGGCTTTTCGCCTCAACGAGAAACACATGATCATCACTGACGCCTATGACATCAAACTCACCCGCCATCCCAAGTCTCCTGTCTTTTTTTCTGACATTGACAAAAAAACTGAGTATTTCACAGTTGAAATATTTCTCCATCACGGGCCGGACAGCAGGCGCAATAATATCTTCCACCAGAGTTCCCATCTTGTTGGCCAGTTCCCCCCATTTTTTGTTCATCTGCTTCTGATCATTGCGAACCTCATTCTTGAACTCGCTCATTTCATTCTTGAAGTCCCTCATTTCATTCTTGAACTCGCCCATTTCATTCTTGAAGTCGCTCATTTCATTCTTGAACTCGCTCATTTCATTCTTGAAGTCGCTCATTTCATTCTTGAAGTCCCTCATTTCATTCTTGAAGTCCCTCATTTCTCTTGAAAGTCTGCTCAGGCTGGTGTTGGTCTGGACAATAAACTCTCCCAAAATGAATTCCAGTTTGTCAACCCGTTCCTCAATCTCAGTATCTTCGTACATATTCATCCTCCGTATTCTCAGATTTGTGTTCCCCGTCATCAGAATCCGCAGTGTATAATTTTCTGAAAATGTGAATTAAAAGTTGAAAATTTCAGAATGAACAGAAACATTGTCATATATTCGCAGAAGATTTGACAATGTTTTAAAAGTTGTCAAATTTTATCGGAACCCGGCTCTTGATTCGCATTGAAAACTGTCAACCGGATACTGCTTCAAGTGTGATATCTCTTTTCGTCTCTGTTCTGCCAGAACCATCAGTTTTTGCTCCGGTTCAGAGAGTTTCTGCCCCACCATTTCCTTTGAAAGCAAACCGCTGGCCAGCAGTAAGTAGTCGGCGGGTCTGCTTCACCCACAAATCCCACAGATCCAAAACGCAGAGGCATGAGGCAGTTATGCCGGGACTGATGCTCAAACAGCAGATATACCATTACTTGAAACAGTTGGATTCAGGACATCCGATTTTTTTCAGATCTGAATTCTGCACAGAAAAACTCTGTGTCACTCTGCGGTTAAAATATGCTCAGCAGAATGACCAAAATATGATAGTGGGTCAAATCCGTTGATTCGGGTCTGACACCGGGACGGAAAAAATCCGCAAGGATTGATATTATTATAGAAAATATTGAAAAAAAACAATCCGAATCCCGGAAGGGATGACATTGTCAACCGGTTTGACCCACTATCTAAAAACCAAGTTGCTCATGTACTGGTGATCTGATCAATCCAGAAACGAAACTGCTCATGCAGGAATCTTGAATCTGTGAACTGCAATAACCGGATTTTTTGAAAAAATCAGTTTTTGTGCACTGACAGACTTTCCGTCTGGCACGCCTTTGGGAAATTCCTTTCAGGAAATCATTTGATCTATGCCGAAAATATTTGACAATATTTCCCTGCACCTGAAAACAGGGCTGCTGGATACCCTTGAAAGTTCCTTTCGCGCGGATTTCTGTGTGGGGTACTTCAATCTCAGGGGCTGGAAACTCCTGATGCCCCATATTGCCCATTTCAAAGGGGAAGAGGAATGCTGCCGGGTGCTGGTGGGAATGCAGGCGCGGGAGGAAAGCATACTGCGCCAGAGGCTGGCAAAAAGCAGGGAAAGCATGATGGACAATCCCACTGCGCTGGCTTTGAAAAAGGAAACCGCAAAATCCTTTGCCAGACAGTTGACTTTTGGCATTCCCAGTGCCGAAGATGAGGAAAATCTGAAAAAACTCAGGGGCCAGCTTGCGGAGAAAAAGGTGCGGGTCAAACTCTTTCTTGCCTATCCCTTACATGCCAAACTCTATCTTCTGCACAGAAAAGACAAAATGGCCCCTGTAATCGGATACATCGGCAGCAGCAATCTGACCATGGCCGGGCTTTCCCGGCAGGGAGAACTGAATGTGGATGTATTGGAGCAGGACGCGGCTCAAAAACTTGCCCTGTGGTTTGAAGACCGGTGGCATGATCGCTGGTGTCTTGACATTTCAGAGGAACTGATTCAGATCATTGATGAAAGCTGGGCCGGAGAAAACCGGATTCCGCCCTATTGGATTTATCTGAAAATTGCATACCATCTTTCACAGGAAGCCAGAAGTGGAATGGGAAATTATATTGTTCCCAAGATTCTGCGCCCGGTTCTGCTGCCATTTCAGATCAATGCCGTGCTTGTTGCAGCACGGTATCTGGACAGACAGCGCGGGGTTCTCATCAGTGATGTGGTGGGACTGGGCAAAACCATGACTGCAACTGCGGTGGCAAAACTGTTTGAGGAAACCTTTTTCACTGAAACCCTGATTGTCTGTCCCAAAAATCTTGTCCAAATGTGGGAAGGTTATGTTGAAACCTTCAAACTGAGAGCCAAATTGAAACATTTCCCAATTTGACAAAAAGTTCACAGAGAAGGCGCAGAAGATTCCGGGTGGTGATTGTGGATGAAAGTCACAATCTCCGCAGCCTGGGAGGAAAACGCTATGCACTTGTAAAGACTATATTCAGGAAAATGAGGCGCGTGTGATTCTGCTCACAGCCACGCCCTACAACAAAACCTATGCAGACATTGCAAGTCAGTTGCGCCTGTTCATGCCGGAAGACAGAGAACTGGGCATCTGTCCTGAAAAACTCATCAGCGAACTCGGGGGACAGGCAATGTTTGTCAAACAATACCAGTGTTCTCCCGTGACGTTGTCTGCTTTTGAGAAAAGCGGATTTTCAGAAGACTGGCAGAATCTGCTGAAACTGTGCATGGTCAGAAGAACCCGCACCTTTGTCAGGGCAAATTATTCGCTTTATGATCCGGAAAGAAAACAGCATTATCTGCATTTCACTGACGGCAGAATTGCCTATTTTCCGGAAAGAATTCCCCGTAAAATGGAATACGCATTCAATCCGGATGACAAAAGCGACAGTTATGTGAAACTTTATGATGAGGAAGTGGTGAATCTCATCACCGGCCTTTCTCTGCCCCGGTACGGACTGGGCAGTTACATTGACAGGGACAGGATGCCGAACGCGAACAGAGAGGAAAAACACATTATTGCCAATCTCAACCGCGCAGGCAGGCATCTGATGGGATTTTGCAGAACCAATCTTTTCAAACGGCTGGAAAGTTCGGGTTTTTCCTTTCTCCTGTCTTTGGCCCGGCATGTGCTGCGCAATCAGGTTTTTCTGTATGCCATTGAAAAGGATCTTCCCCTTCCCATCGGTCAGCAGGAAAGTGGCCAGCCTGATGAATTTCTGGAAGAAGATGACAATGGGGAATATACGGAAATCCGGCTGCTTTCCGACAGGGAGGAATACAGAAAACTTGCGGAAAAATACTATGAAAAATGCACAGGCCGCAAAAAAAGATACAAATGGATTTCTCCGGGACTGTTTGGGAAAAAACTGTCAGAGGCACTGAACACAGACACGGAAAAGATTCTCTGTCTTGTTGAAAGCGGAAAAAACTGGAATCCGGACGCGGATAAAAAACTCAATGCGCTGGAAGAACTTTGTGTCAAAATCCATAAGGATGAAAAAATTCTGGTTTTCACCCAGTTTGCCGATACTGCCTCTTATCTGCATGAGCAGTTTGCAAAACGCGGGATTTCTGACCTTGCCTGTGCCACAGGTCAGGTGAAAAATCCCACGGAACTCGCGCACCGCTTCAGTCCGGTGAGCAATGCAGTCAAAGAGGTGAAAGAGGAAATACGCATTCTCATCAGCACAGATGTTCTGAGTGAGGGACAGAATCTGCAGGATGCCCACATTGTTGTGAATTATGATCTGCCCTGGGCCATTATCCGGCTGATACAGCGCGCGGGCCGTGTGGATCGGATTGGGCAGAATTCTTCCAAAATCTTCTGCTATTCCTTTCTGCCACAGGATGGCATTGAAAAAATCATCGGTCTGAGAACCCGGCTTGCCGCGCGCATCTGCGAAAATGCCGAGGCAGTGGGAACCGATGAGGTTTTCTTTGATGGCGATCCCGTGAACATTCAGGATTTGTACAATGAAAAATCCGGCATTCTGGATGAGGAGGAAGGCGATGCGGATCTCAGTTCTCAGGCATATGAAATCTGGAATCAGGCCACAAAAGCCAATCCGGATCTGAAAAAGAAAATTCCGGGTCTGCCGGATGTGCTTTTTTCCACAAAAACACAGTCTGATGTTTTTGAAAACACTCTGATTTCATACCACAGAACCCGCGCAGGACAGGAGATTCTGACCTGGCTGAATGCCGATGGCAAAGTGATTTCCACAAATCCCTCAAAAATTCTGAAAATGGCAGAATGCGCATTGGACACACCGCAGGATGAACCTTTGGAAAATCATCACGATTTGGTGGAAAAAGCAGTGAACATTGCGGAAACACAGATGAAATCCGGCGGACACCTTGGCACGAAATTCAGCACGGGAAGCAGGATTTATGACATTCTCTGCCGCTATTATGAAAGTGTGAAAAACACGGTGTTTGCGGTGGATGAAATCAAAAAAAGCATTCATGACATTTTTCATTATCCGCTGCGGGAAAGCGCAAGGGAAATCATCAACCGCAGGATGCGGCTGGGAAGCACGGATGAGGAACTGGCAGTGCTGGTTATGCAGTTGCGGGAAGAGGGGCGGCTGTGTGTGATTCATGCAAAGGACAGGGAAAGTCTGGGAATTCCGCAGATTGTCTGTTCTTTGGGGATCAGAAAAAAGTAGAACAAGCTTCCAACTTGTTCCACATGCAAAAAAAGCAGAACAGGCTTCCAGCTTGTTGCAGATAAGATTTCGCCCAGATTTGACAACTTTTCAAAAATTGTCAAATCTGGGCATCCAAACATAAAGATGATATTTCGGCTGTAGTTAACCATTACCATTTACAGAGGACAATGGAGAGGAATAAGCAGAGATGAAAAAAATTCGTGTATATCTGGATAATTGTTGCTATAACAGACCATTTGACGATCAGGAACAGATAATAATACGGCTTGAATCAGAAGCAAAGATGGAAATCCAGTCCAAAGTAAAAAATGGAGAAATTGAATTGGTTTGGTCATTTATGCTGGATTATGAAAACAGTCAAAATATTGATTTCGAAAAAAAGACCAAAATATTTGAGTGGGAAAAATATGCGGAAACATATTTTATAGGAACCGAAAAAACTGCTGAAATTGCAAATACATTTGTTCAAAAAGGAATAAAAGGCAAGGATGCTGTTCATCTTGCATGTGCAGCAGAAAGTGCATGTGATTATTTTATTACAACCGACAAAGGAATTGTCAAAAAGCGTAATTTAATCAAAGAAATTGAGATAATCAATCCATTGGAATATTTTTTCAAAACAGGAGAAAATGATGAAAAGTGATATTGAGATAAGACAGGAAGGTTTTCAGGTTTTGTTTGCCAATATGGACTTTATTGATGCAGAGAAATTTATTGCACTGATGAGGCGTGATCGTTTTGATTACACAAAATGGCGTGAAAACCTGTTTGAAAATATGTCTGTGGAAGAATTGATTGAAAAAGGAAGAAAATTTGCTGTCGATTTCCGAAAAATCAAAGGAAATTTGGCAGACTGACCCGGAGGGGTGAATGCTGTTACGTCAGGGGCGAAGGAGTCCCGAACTGAAAGTTTGGGACACTGAAATGATTCGGAAAATACAGCCAAAATTCCGTTTCACTTCATTTTGGCACTCCGGAACCGGATAAGGGTCTGTATCAAAATAAGTTGTTCCAAACCCTAAGGGTTTTGAAAACCCTTAGGGTTTATGGGCAGAAAATTGTACAGGTTATTTTTTTACAAACTCTAAGCATATTTTCAACGGAGAATTGGTATTACTCGAATCATGGTTTGTGCAATTCGTGCAGATTCGTGTTATTCGTGGCTGATTTAAAGCCAAATCTTCCCTGTGATTTGGAAAAACAAGCTGGAAGCTTGTTCTGCTTTATGTTGGGAGACTTATGAACACCATCAGCAAAAAACAGTTTAAAGACTGCATTGAGAATTTTGATTTCACCACCCTTTTCAATTATCTGGGATGGACTTTTTCGGATGAAAATTTTTCCGTGAAAGTGAAAGAGAATATTTATCCATTCCATATTGTTGCAGAAAAAGGCGGGTTCCGGATCATTGTGTTCCGGGCAGCAGAGGATCAGGATCTGCCGGATTACAGCACCCGGATGCTGCTGGACAGAAAAATTGCAGAACTGTACCGGGAGCATCTGCTGATTTTCTGCAATAAAAACAATACAGAGCAGATTTGGCAGATTTTTGTGAAAGAAGCGGGAAAGCCCGCGCGCCTAAGCCAGACCCGGTGGCACAAAGGTCAGGAACCTGAGCTTTTGTATCAGAAAACCGCAAATCTGTTTTTCACCCTTGATGAGGAGGAAAACATCACCATCAGCGATGTGGTGGAACGGGTGAATGAAAATTTCCGCAAAAATGTGGAACAGGTCACGAAAAAATTCTATGAAAATTTCCGCAAAGAACACAGAAAATTCATTGATTTCATTAAGGGAATTTCTGATCTCGCGGACAGGGAATGGTATTCCTCCCTGATGCTCAACCGCCTGATGTTCTGCTATTTCATTCAGAAAAAGGGATTTCTTGACAGCAATCTGAATTATCTGAAGGAAAAACTGGAACAATGTCAGAAAAAGAAAGGAAAAGACAAATTTTATGTCAGTTTTTACAGAAACTTTCTGCTGACTTTGTTTCATCACGGGCTGGGAGCGCCGGAACATTCGGCGGAAGTGAAGAAGGAACTGGGGAAAATTCCCTATCTCAACGGCGGTCTGTTTGACATTCATGAACTGGAAAGGGAGTATGAGAAAATTGATATTGCAGATGAGGCATTTGTCAATATTTTCCAGTTCTTTGATCAGTACAACTGGCATCTGGACACCCGGATGGGGGCATCCGGCAAAGATGTGAATCCGGATGTGATTGGCTATATTTTTGAAAAATTCATCAATGACCGCGCCAAAATGGGCGCATATTACACCAAAGAGGATATTACGGATTACATCAGCAAAAACTGCATTCTGCCGTATCTTTTTGATCAAACCAAACGCAGTTATGCCAAAGCATTCAAAAAAGATTCAGAAATCTGGAATATGCTGAAACAAAGCCCTGATGCCTATATTTACGATGCTGTGAAAAAAGGCGCGGAACTGCCATTGCCGGAAGAAATTGCTGTGGGAATGGACACGGAAAAACCCAATCTTCTGGAGCGGAGAAAGGGATGGAACAAGTCTGCTCCGGATGAATTTGCGCTGCCAACGGAAATCTGGCGGGAAGTGGTGGAGCGGCGCACGCGTTACAAGGAAGTGAAGGAGAAAATTGAAAACGGGGAGATTGACAATATCAATGATTTCATCACGCACAATCTGAACATCCGCCAGTTTTCGCAGGATGTGATTGACAATACAAACGATCCGGATTTCCTGCGCCATTTTTACAGGGCTTTGAATGAAATCAGCATTCTGGACCCGACCTGCGGATCAGGAGCCTTTCTGTTTGCAGCCATGAACATTCTGGAGCCTCTGTATGAATCCTGCCTGCACCGGATGGAAAATTTTGTGGCAGAGGCTCCCAAAGGCAGGTACGCAAAGTTTGAAAAAATTCTGGAGCAGGTGAAAAGCCCGGCACATCCGAATCTGAAATATTTTGTTTACAAGAGCATTATTCTGCACAATCTTCATGGTGTTGACATTATGAAGGAAGCAGTGGAAATTGCCAAACTCCGGCTGTTTTTAAAACTGGCTGCAACTGTGCAGCCGGATTACAGAAAGGAAAATCTGGGTTTGGAGCCGCTGCCGGATATTGATTTCAATATCCGGGCAGGAAATTCGCTGGTGGGGTTTGCCACGGAAAAGGAGCTGGAAAACGCGTTTGCAGGCAAACTGGATTTTGACAGAGATATGGAAAAAATCAAAGAAAAATGTGATGTTGCTGCCCGTGCATTTCAGCGGTACAGGGAAATCCAGTTGGGTTATGGGGACAGTCACAAAGGCTTTGCGCAGGCAAAGGAAGATTTGAATAAGCGGCTGAACGAACTGAATTCTGAACTGAATCACCTGCTGCACAAGCAGAGCAGTGAACTGGAATACAGCAAATGGCTGAAATCTCATCAGCCTTTTCACTGGTTTGCGGAGTTTTATGAAATTATCCATGAAAAAGGGGGATTTGATGTGATTATTGGGAATCCGCCGTATGTGGAGTATTCCAAAGTGAAAAAAGAATATCAAATAAAAGGATATGAAACAGAAAGTTGTGGCAATTTATACGTATTTACTGTGGATCGCTGTATTCAACTTTCAAAACCGGATAGAAAAATAGGGATGATTGTTCCTATTTCGAGTATCTGTACTGACAGAATGATCGAATATCAAAAAATTATTTCAGAGAATAACACATGGAACAGTTTATTCGCCGAAAGACCAAGTAACTTTTTGATGGTGCAGAAAGAAATTTAGCTATTTCATTATTCAAAAAAATCCAGAAAAATAAAATAAATGAAATATTTACTACTTATTATTATAATCAAGATTCTTCTTTTAGAGTATTTATTTCAAAATATTTCATATACAGAGGCCAAGTCAACAATAACAACAGGAATAGTTCCAAAGATAGCTCCAATGAAGGAGTATCTATAATTAATACATTGCGAAAGTTCAAAAAAATATTGGTTTTTATTGTTCAAAAACTAAAACGTCCCATTTTTTATATTACAGAAATAGTGGAGGACGATATTGGAAAATTATTACTGATTTTCAACCTAAATTTTACTTAAATGGGGAAAAAAGGTTTCTTCAAGAAGAAGCTATTTATATTTTAATGATACAGATACTATGAAAATTGCAGTTGCTATTTTAAAATAGTTCTATTTATTACTATTGGTATTATATAATACGATACAATTACAAGAACAAATAATCAAGTGATTTAAAAAAATTTCCATTTTGAATTTAATATGCTGTCAGAAAAAGATAGGAAAGAAAAGATTAATTAATGTTTGCGATAAACTAATGATTGATTTGAATAACAATTCGATTATGCAACAGGCAAAATATCATTACAGGTGATGTAGAATTTCAACAATTTTTTCCACAGAAATCTAAAGACATAATTGATGAAATAGATGCGGCACTTGCAGAACATTACGGTTTTACCCAGGAGGAACTGGATTTCATCATCAATTACGACATCAAATACCGCATGGGAAAAGAACTGGAATTCTGTCTGAACCCTGATTCACATGATTAAAGGATTAAAGGATTGAAAAATCGTACAGACTGTCTCAATCATGACAATCCCTTAATCAGGTTAATCATGGTTCAGACAACTTTGAAAATAAAGAACAGGAAAGGAAAATCTGATGAAAACAGTCATGGTGCATATAAACGATGACGCAAAATTTCATTTTGTTGTCAATTTGTTAAGCAAACTCCATTTTGTTCAGGTCGAAGAATGTATGCAGACAGACAGTACCGAAGATTCTGACAGGAACATCCCCACACTCGGAGATCTTCTTGACTCCGGTTTTGCAGGATTATGGAGCAGCAGAACCGAAATGGAAGACAGCCCCGCATTTGCCAGAAAACTCAGAAAAGAAGCTGTAAACAGAGGGATAGGAAATGTATTTTCTTGATACAGATGTTCTGATAGATGTTCTGAGGAAACATCCTCCCGCGATAACATGGATAAATTCGGCAAAAAAACAAAAATTTCTGCTATCAGGATTTGTTTTTATGGAACTTGTTCAGGGATGCCGGAACCGTGAACATCATGATCAGTTATTCAGAATACTGAACACATACAGACTGATGAATTCTGTCAAATGGCCGTCTGCTGAAACCTGCAAACGTGCTGCCGACATATTTTCATTATATCATCTCAGTCATGGAATAAGCATTATAGACGTACTGGTGGGGCAGCACGCTTGTGATATGCAAATTCCCCTGTGTACTTTTAATGCCAAACATTACGAGATTATTCCGGGCATAATCATTCACAAACCCTATGAACGTTAAAGAAAAACAGGGAGAAATTGAAATATGAACGAAATGACAACCATCCGTATTTCCAGAAAAGAACTGACTGAAGTTCTGCAGGCATACCACACCATCAGAAATTTCCTTGCAAAAATAGTCGCACCGGATGAATTGTATCAGGACAAATTTCTCAAAGACCTGCAAAAGGCACAAACTGAAATTGCCTCCGGGCAGTATGAAGAGGTGAAAACCTGGTCAGATCCGAATATTGAACTGCCGAGTGTAAGCACGGGAATTGAAGATTTTTCCATCAATCACGACCATTATCTTTATGGGACTTCCAAAATATCATGAAACCGGTAATGCTGATTTCCGCAACATCAGAGGAGGCGTTATGAGAAGCATGGAAGTGAATGCCCGTGTGGGATCAGACGGTGTACTGAAAGTGCTGATGCCGGAAGATACAGCAGGCAGAGAAATCCGTATTGTGATGGTTTTTGAAACAATGCGGCACAATCATGAACCTGTCCGGTTCCGCAAAACTGGATGGCCTGAAGGTTTTTTTGACAATATTGCCGGAAGCCTGCCGGATTTTCCGGATATTGAATAGGAAGGGGATTTTGAAAAAGGAAGAAATTCTGCAAAACACAAGGGCAGATTACGGAAAACAAATTGTGTCGACACTGTCGACACAATTGAAAAACAAATTTGGAAAAAATTTTGAGTTAAGAAATGTAAGAAGAATGATGCAGTTTGCAGAGCAATTTTCAAATATCTCAATTGCCGTCAAAAAAAGTTTATCATTTGATTTATTTTTCAGTCCTGCACAAAAGCAATGCAAGGTAGAGGGCACCACTATATTTGTATAAATAGAGATTTCCAAATGACTTTTGGAAGACGAGCTTAAAGCATTAGTATATTTTCATCTTCAGGAACATACCTCAGCACAACATTTACTTCAAGTGCTGGAAGAAGATGATTTTGGTAAGAGAGCATATTGCTCCGAAAAGATGGAATTAAAAAGAGCAAGCTTTTTTTTCTTGAAGCACAAATCATATAGGGACTTGAGCAGTTTCTTTATGTATTTTCCTGTTCGCAAATTCAAAAGCTCGCGGGTATATTGCCCCAAAATTATTCTGAATTGGGAGAGAGCTTGTTGGTGCAATTGACGGCTCGCTTATTGATGCCGTCCTTCTGATGACTTGGCTGACGTCACAGGAATGTGAGTTTAAAAAGGCCAAAGTTCAAGATGGGTTTTGATATAAATCGCTCAATTCCTGTGAAAACTGTTTTTAACCGAAGGCAAAGTGAGCAGAACGCCCTTTGTCAGTCAAATCCTCGCCGGGAGAAACCGGTGTAATGGACAGAGGTTATCAGTGGTCACAAAAAGTTCTGATCAATGGCAGGAAGAGTGATAATTTTTCGCCTGTCGAATCAAAGTCGGTACAAAGAAAACAATCATAAAAGCTTTTATGAAGTCGACCCTGAAAGTTTTGTTTTCTTTGATGCCATTGTACTTTGGGGGACACCGGAAGTGTCAATCAGACACAAAAGGAACTTCGATTGACAGGTTATGTGAAACTGAAGGTGTCAAATATTGGATAGCAAGTAACCGTCTTGACTCTACAGCAACAGATTGCATTGTATATGGTGCTCCGGTGGGAGGCAGAAAAAGCTTTGCCCTGGTGGAAACGCCATCTTAAAGTTTATCACTGATTGCAAGCAAGTAAGCATGGTTTAATGGT
Source organism: Desulfobacterales bacterium (assembly GCA_041390465.1). Classification (GTDB taxonomy): domain Bacteria; phylum Desulfobacterota; class Desulfobacteria; order Desulfobacterales; family Desulfococcaceae; genus JAABRU01. The sequence goes on from JAWKPW010000010.1 coordinate 17,097, forward strand.
CGTGATACTGGCAGGTTTAATTACTTATCTCCTTGCTGGCAATATACTGCTGCAAGGCATAATGAACCGGTCAGCATTAAAAGGGTCAGGGAGCTTGAATACAAATTCAAAAATGAATTACGAAGAGGTGAAAGCAAGTTTGAAGAACAATTTTTCAAAGAACAAAGAAAGTCTTATTGGTTATATGCAAAAACCTAACCGGAAATTACTTGGGTTTTTTGACAATATTGCCGGAAGCCTGCCGGATTTTCCGGATATTGAATAGAAGCGGGATTTGAAAAAGGAAGAAATTCTGCAAAACACAAGGGCAGATTACGGAAAACAAATTGCAAGTCGACACTGACGACACAATTGAAAAAACAAATTTGAAAAAATTTTGAGTTAAGAAATGTAAGAATAATGATGCAGTTTGCAGAGCAATTTTCAAATATCTCAATTGCCGTTGTCTGTCACGACAATTGGAGCTGATCCCATTTTCAGTATGCAGGATTGCTTATGCACCAATGATTGTACCAGCGGTTGGGAACAGGAGATTTAAAAACAGAAATGATAAAAGATCATGACAAGGTGCATGGATTTGCTGAATATTCCAGAAAAACTGCTTTTTTATGCAGCCGCAGAATCCCGGCCTTTGCGGTGCTGAAATGCTATGACTGGGCAGTTGAACAGCGGGAATCCGGCATCTGCGTCATCAGCGGATTTCACAGCCCCATGGAAAAAGATGTGCTGCATTATCTGCTCAAAGGCAGCCAGCCCCTTATCCTGGCTCTTGCAAGGGGATTGAAAAAAAGAATGGAACCGGAACTGAAAAAAGCATTGAATCAGGGCCGACTGTTAATCATCACGCCCTTTGACAGCAAGGTGAAAAGAGCTGCAGAAAAGACAGCGGAAACAAGAAACAAAATGATGATTGCACTGGCTGACCGCATTGTCATCGGTTTTGCCAGCCCCGGCGGAAAGACAGAAAAACTTTTGAAACACACAGACAAACCCGTAAGCCGAATCATATAAATGTACACAGAAAAAAAGCAAGAAACCGGATTTTTTAAAAAAATCCGGTTTCTCATATCCCCTGTTTCAGACGCATCCGAAAACTCTTTCCGCACAGAAAAGAGTTGAGAAAAGATTTGGCAGGTTTCCAAAACTTGTCAAATCCGGTTTCCGTTCCCCTGTTTTTTTTTATTTGACTGTACAGAGATCGCAACTTTGTGCTATTATGGGAAATTACAAAGCGGGACTTTGCACTGCCTCTGTGCAGATTAAAAAATTCAATAATTTTCGGACACAATGACATCCTTTTCCAATCCGTACAATATTCCTGCTGAAGATCCGGCAGACAGTGCTCCGCCTTTTATTGGCCGGACAGAACTTCTGCGCGAGATTTCCGGCTTTCTCATGGAGCCCTCTGATCAGACCCTGTTTCTCTGCGGTATGCCGGGAATTGGAAAGACCGCTGTGCTCAAACGCATTGCCGCGAGCCCCCAGGGAAATTTTCTGCCGGTGTATTTTGCGCCCAGACATGGAGAAAATTCAAAACCGGAGCATCTGCTTGCGGATTTGGCAAAGACTGTCACAGAAACCCTGCATATTTCCGGCATCAGTATCGGTGACTCCCTGCCATCCCGGGTTTTTCTCACCCTCTTTGTTCCCGGACTCCTTACCCGGATGCCCAAAGATTCCTCGCTCCTGCTCCTGATTGACACCTTTTCCGGCACTGACCGGCTTCGCTTTCGGCAGACCGAGGAATCCTTTTATGCCTGTCTTGCGGAAATTCCTTTGCAGAGTTCCGGAAGAATCCGGCTGATCCCGGCCACTGGCAGACACTCGGATGAGCAGAAGATGACTGCTCTTTTTCCCAATGCGAAACGGACGGAAATTCCTCTGTTTTCACCGGAGGAAAGCGCACAGTTGATAAGGCTTTCGGAAGAAAACGGCTCATTGAAATGGCCGGACACCCAGGTCGCGGCGGTGCGGAATTTCACGGCCGGACATCCGGATCTGATCCGCTGTCTGTGCAGTGAAATATGGAAGGAACTTTGCAAAAACAGACAAAACCCGGCACCCTGTGTCAGTTTCCGGGATATGGGACAGGGATTCACCCGTGCCGTGGAAAAAGCAGAGGACTTGTTTGCAGACATCTGGCAGTCTTTGGGAACAGAGGAACGGATTCTGGTATCTGCTCTGGCTGAAACCGGAACGCGCTTTGCAGATACGGAACCCCTGAAAAAACGTCTGAACGGATTTGCCTGTTTCCGCACGGATGACGGTCTGAAAGAAATTGCGGAAAAACTCTGCGCGTGGGGACTGCTGGAAGCGGAAAACAGCAGATACCGCATCCGCATCAATATGCTGTGCCGGTGGGTGATGGCCCGCAAACCCTTTGACCGGATGCAGGAGGAGTTCAGCCGCAGAGCCGAGGAACTGTATTCCCTGGCCTGTGAACAGTGCCGGGAGGGAGAAACAGAAGAGGCTTTGCGGAATCTGCGCGCGGGTGCGGAAATCCGGCCCGAGAATCTCAAAATTGCGTCCCTTGTGCTCAAAGTGCTTATCCGTCTGGAAAAAACCGCTGATGCCATTGCCTTTGCCGAATCAGTGCCCGAATCCCTGTCCGTCCGCGTGCGTCCGCTTCATGTGCAGGCTTTGCTGCTTCAGGCGGAAAAAACACAGGAAAATGCCCGGCAGATAACTTTGTACCAAAAAGTGCTGGATCTGGATCCGGGCAATCCCCAGGCCCGCTCCCGTGTGCGGAAAAGCGCGGAGGCCGAAGGCGACAGACTTTTGGAAAGCAATTCCCTGTCTGAGGCTCTTGCCTTTTATCAACTGGCAGGTGCGGAAATCAAGGCCGGGAACGTGGAGGAATCCATAGCCCAGATTCGCATGGCTGCGGTCATATCCCAGCGGAAGCGGAGGGAAAAACTCCGGAGGCGGCTGCTGGTCTGGGGGGTTGTGCCCCTGTGCTTTCTCTGTGTCACTGCCTTTGCCCTGTATGCCGGATACCGGCACATCACCCATGATCTGCCCCGCATCAGCACCCTTGCGGATTACCGGCCTCCGGAAGTGACTTCGGTCTATGCGGCCAATCTGCGGAAAATCGGTGAATTCTACCGGGAACGCCGCATTGTTGTCCCCCTTTCCCGCATGTCCCAAACCCTGATTCAGGCATTCATTTCTGCCGAGGATTCCCGTTTTTTTTCCCATCCCGGGCTGGATTTCATCGGCATTGCCCGCGCGTTTTTCAAAAACATTGAAGCCGGAACTGTGGTCCAGGGCGGCAGCACCATCACCCAGCAGGTCATCAAATCCTTTCTGCTGGGCTCTGAGCGGAGTTATGAGCGCAAATGCAGGGAGGCTGTGCTGGCCTACCGCATCAACAAATCCTTCACCAAAGAGGAAATCCTTTTTCTCTATCTCAACCAGATTTATCTGGGATACGGAGCCTACGGAGTGGAGGCGGCTGCGGAAAATTATTTTGGAAAAAATGCCAAAGATCTGAATCTGGCTGAATGCGCCATGCTTGCGGGGCTGGCCAAAGCACCGGGAAAGGATACACCGGCCGGTTATCCGGAACGGGCCAAAATCCGCCAGAAATATGTGCTTCGGCGCATGGTGCAGGAAGGATACATCACGCAGGCCCAGGCTGAAGAAGCGGCAAATTTTCCGCTGCGCATCCGTCCCCGGCAGAACTGGTTTGCGGACGGCGTGCCGTATTTTACGGAATATGTGCGCCAGTATATTGAAAACCGCTACGGAAGAGAAGAACTGTATGCCGGCGGTCTGAAGATTTACACCACCGTTGATATAACTGTGCAGGAAATGGCGAAACAGGAACTGGAAAAGGGACTGATGGATCTGGAAAACCGGCACCGCTATCCCAAAGATGCCTCTCTGCAGGGAGCCATGCTCTGCGTGGAACTGGGAACCGGTTATGTCCGGGCAATGGTGGGTGGCAGGGATTTTGATGCCAGCCAGTTCAACCGGGCAGTGCAGGCCCGGCGCCAGCCCGGTTCCTCGTTCAAACCCATCATCTATGCTGCCGCGATTGACAAAGGTTTCACGCCTCTGAGCATTGTATATGACAGCCCGGTTTCCTATCCGGGTGCACACGGAAGACTGTGGACGCCCTCCAATTATGACGGCAGATATTACGGCCCCATGCGTCTGCGCAGGGCCCTTGCCAAATCCCGGAATGTGCCGGCTGTCCGAACCCTCAACCGCATTGGCACAGACTATGCCATAACCTATGCCCGGAATCTGGGCATCACCTCTCATCTTGACAAAGGGCTTCCCCTTGCGCTGGGGGCTTCCGGGATTTCCCTGCTGGAGATGGTGCAGGCCTATTCCGTGTTTGCCAATCAGGGCCAACTGATCCGGCCGGTGTTTATTACAAAAACAGAGGATCGTTTCGGCAATGAAATCACAGAAACCTCAGTTCCCGCGCAGGTCATTGAACCGGCCACCGCGTTTATCATGACCAGTCTGCTGCGCAGCGTGGTGGAAAACGGAACCGGAGTCAGGGCAAAGCAGTTGAAACGGCCGGTCGCTGGAAAAACCGGCACCACCAATGATTTCCGGGATGCCTGGTTTATCGGATACACTCCGGAATATATCACCGGAACCTGGGTGGGATTTGACATTGAGCGTTCCCTGGGAAAAGGGGAAACCGGATCACAGGCTGCTCTTCCCATCTGGCTGGGATTTATGCAGAAACTTCTGGATGGAACACCGGTGCAGGAATTTCCGGAAAGTGCGGAAGGCGTGGTGGTGACGCAGATTGACGCCTCCACCGGCATGCTGGCGCATTCTGATTCTGCAAACATAATCCGGGAATGTTTCAAGCAGGGCACAGAACCCCAATACCGTGCGCCCAGACCCCAGCCGCAGCCCGTATATCCGGAATACCGGGTGGTGACCAAACCCGAAGAGTTTTTCAAGGCTGACATGTGAAAAAGATTCGCATCTGCTGACGGCAGACAGATACGGATAAAATTATGGACAGATTCCCCCAGAGGCAGTTTCGTTCGGATGTCCGTTCTGCATCCGCAGATCCGGTCAGAGGAAAGCGTTCTTCGGCTGAAAATCTGTCCGCCAAGAGCATTTTCTGCCGCAAACACGCACCCGGGGCAAAGATAAACAAGAAAATAAGAGGAGCCTATGATCAGAGTTATCACCATCCTGATAGCTGTCGGAGCCATTGTTTACATGGTGCGCTGGTACAGGGAGCAGAAAAGGCAGGAAAATGCCGGAAGAATGACGCCGGACGAACTGGTGGAGGCCATTATCCGGAGGCAGATTTCCATACTGGAAGTTCCGCCCGAACACCGGGAGGCCGTAGATGAAATGCTGCGGGAAATCCAGTCGGAGCTGGATAAGATATGAAAATATGAGCGGATCAGCATAAATTTTCGGGTATGGCGCTTTCAGAACAACCGTATTTTTCGGAAAAATCCGGTTGTTTGAAACCTTTTCTCTGTGATACTTTGTGTTTTCGCGTCTTTGTGGCAGAAAAAAACATTTCTGCATACCCTGTTCCTTGAACATTTATCAGAAAGGAGGCAAACATGGCAGACATTCCCTTAAAGAACATGGGCACCGGCGCAGGAAAATTTTTTGCCAAAGTGCTTGTTTTCGGCATCGGCATTCTGGCACTTATTTTCCTGCTGTTTCAGGTGGTGGATTCCAATGATGCGGACAGCACCATTGTGCTGCAGTCCCTGACAGGCAACCTGCGCGTCATCACGGAACCGGGGCCTTATCTGCGCTTTTTCGGCAAGCCCCATGTTTACAAAAAGGTCATAGCCGTCAACTTTACCGGAGAAAAAGGGGCAACAGCCGCATCCCTTCTGGATGAAATCAGTGTGCGATTTCTGGATACCTCCATCGGACAGGCCAAAGGGGTGGCCCGTTTCCGCATGCCCACAGGAGATCAGGATATGATCAAGATTCACCGGGAATTTGGCAGCCAGGATTCCCTTGCCTCCAATCTGCTGGAAAGAATGGTCAAAGAGGCGGTCAAAGCCTCCGCGCGCACCATGTCGGTGGAAGAGCATTATTCCGGAGGTTCGGGGCAGATGTCGCTGGATTTTGATGATCAGATCCGCAACGGCATGTTTGTGGTGGATCAGGTTACAGAATATGTGCCGGTATCTCCGGAAGAAAATCTGTTCAGCGAACCGGAGGCAAAGGGAAAGGAAACCCTGGGACGGCGTCAGCGGGTGCTGGTGGTCAAGCGCAAGGATGACAAAGGCAATTACATCCGGACCAAAAACTCTCTGACTGATTACAATATTGCCGTGATTTCCGCTTCCATTGAAGAAGTCAATTATGAACAGCGGGTGGATGAACGTCTTTCAGCACAGAAACAGGCCGCGGCAGATGAGGCGCTGGCACGGCAGAATCTGAAAAAAGCCCAGCAGGAGGCAAAAACCGCTGCGGCTTTGGGAGAAAAGGCCATCGCGGAGGCAAGGGCCGGGGCGGAAAAAGAAAAACTGCAGGCGGAAATTCAGGCAGAAAAGGAAAAGGCCGTGGCAGAGATCAATGCCAAACGGGAGGTGGAAGTGGCCCGGCAGAAAAGTCTCAAGCAGGAGCAGATTCTGGATATGCAGAAAAAAGAGGCCGAAGGTCTGATGGTCATGGCCCAGGCCCGTGCCAAAGCTGCGGAAAATGCTTTGGATCCGCAACTGGTGTTTGAGAAGAAACTGCAGGCATGGAAGGAAGTGGAGACAGCCAAGTATCAGTATATGGCCCAGGCCCAGCTTGTGCCAACCGTTCAGATGGGACAGGGCGGCAACGGTCAGCCCAATGCCATGAACCTGCTGGAACTCATGGGGGTAAAGGCGGCCATGGATCTGGGCATGGAATTTCAGAACATTGGAAAAACACAGGACAAAACCGGGGAGCAGTGAAAAAAATCGGATTTTTTGTGTTCACCGTACCATGCAGTTCTGAACCCATTGCAGAGCAATCTCCCTGAAATGCTGCAAGTCCCGGTCGGTGAACACACGGTTTTTTTCTTTGAAAAATTCCGGGGACAGAATCTCGCTTTCGCAAAACTGCTGGATGACATAGAGTTGTGCACCCCGGATCAGACGGCAGATGGTGCTGATCGTTTCCGCATTGACAAAAGGCCGGACACAGGTGGTTCTGAACTCACAGGGCAGCCCGGATTCCAGAATCAGCCGGATGCTGGAGAAAATGTTTTCCGGGCTGCAGTTTTCCCAAATCAGGGGGGAATAGTGCATGGGATCGGTTTTGATGTCCATCGCCACATAATCCACCAGCTTTTTTTCCATCAGGGACGCAAGCACCTCCGGACGGCTTCCGTTGGTATCCAGTTTGACGGGATAACCCATTGCCTTCACCTTTTGGCAGAGATCCGGCAAATCCCGGTGCAGGGTGGGTTCCCCGCCGGAAATGACCACCCCATCCAGAAATCCCCTGCGGGAGACAAGAAAATCGTATGCGTATTTTTCATCTGTTTGAAATTCATCTGTTTCCGGTTTTTTTTTCATATGAATCAGCCCCGGATTGTGGCAGTAGGGGCATCTGAAATTGCATCCCTGACAGAACAGCACGCAGCTTATTTTTCCGGGGTAATCAATAAAGGAATTCTTCTGCAATCCTCCCAAAAGCATGTTCTCTCCTGATAAAAGGGTTTTCATGGCGGGTCAAACTGCCTGACAATGTCATCCCTTCCGGGATTCTGATTTATTTGATGTTTTTTCTACAATAATGTCAATCCGTTCGGATTTTTTTCCGGACAGGAATCAGCGGACAGATCAACGGACAGATCAACGGATCTGACCTGCTTGTCCATTTTCCGTTACAGGGTGAAGTCCCGTAACGGGAAGGACATCAGTTGCAGATTGGATTGGCATCAGCGTCGATACCATATCTTTCCCGCTTTCATTCGTCATAAGACTTCAGCGAACTGAGAAACAGACCGATGCCGCCGATCAGCAGCACGAGTATCGTAATCAGTTCAAATGCGGACATGCTGCGGATTGTGAAATTCACGCTGGAGACAATACCGAACAGCAGCATGGTCAAAGAGCCGATGCCCAGAAACCAGCCCAGCGGATTCCGGGCATTGTAAAAGATCATGCCGATGCCGAAAATCAGAGGAATCAGCACCATGCCTGCGGTCAGCCTCACACTGCCAAAGCTGTAAATGGCAAACCCCATATGAAAGCCATGGGTGACGCGAATGGCATCCAGAAACAGATACCCGCCTGCGGTCATCATGATCAGTCCCATAAAAAAGCGTCCGATTCCTCCTTTGGAACCTCCCGCTCCATGAATTGGCATGTTATCCTCCCTGTCTGTTTATATATGAGATCCGATAAATTTTCAGAAAAATGTCGGATTGCGCTTCGACAGTCTGACCTGCACAACTGCACAGCCTGCTCCCATCGTAATCCCCGCCGTGTTTCATGTCCCTGTTTTGCGCCGGTATTCTGCGGACCCGTGTTTATCTCCCTGTTTTTCGGTGAGATCTGCCAAAGTTGCATATCTGTGCGCCTGTCAGTCCTCAGACACCGGTGCGGCCCAGATGCCAGGCTGCAAACCGATCCAGCGATTTGATGGCGGCGCGGATATCTGTATACACAGGCAGACCGCATTCCTCCAGCAGAGAAACAAATTCCTGATAGTAACGCCCTGCATTTACCGAAACCACAACAGGTTTTGCATATTTCCGATGCAGCCCGGTCAGGAGCATGGCCAGACTGTCCGAATCCCGGCAGGTCCGGGGATCGGTTTTCAGGGTGTTGGTATGGGGCACGACCGAGACAAAAACGCAGTCTGTGTTTTCATCCTCCAGAACGGTTTCAATGAAATCCGCATACAGACGGTCATCCGCCATAGGCGTCACATCCAGAAAAGAGGAAGAAATGTCAATGAGTCCTGTGCGATCCAGTTTCCTGAGTTTCTCCCGTGTGGGTTCAGACAGCACTGCCTGCCGCAGAAACAAAAGTTCATCCGCGCCCACTGCGGATTCAAACCCTGCATTCACCACGCCCGCGACCCGGTTTCCCCCCGGAATTTTGCCGCTGAGCAGGGAAAATGCCTTGAGAAATGCGTAATGATCATCAATGGTTTCTGCAAGAATCACGCCAGCCTGTCTGCACGCGGCCCGGAAAATGTCATAACTGCCGGACATGGAGGCCGTATGGGAAGCTGTGACTTTCGCACCCGCGTCGGTTTTTCCTGCTTTGTAAACAATCAGGGGTTTGCGGATCCTGCGGGACAGTTCAAAAAAACTGCGGCCCTCGCCCGGATCCAGTCCCTCCGCGTAAATGCCAATGACCTCCACATCCGGACGATCCGCAAACCAGGCTGTAAGATCCGTGATGTTCACATCCAGTTTGTTGCCAAAACTGACCACCGCGCGCAGAAGCCGGTAATTGCGGAATTTGTCAATGGCTGTGACGGAAAATGCGCCGCTTTGTGTCAGCAGCACGGCATTGGCTTTTTCCGAAGACCGGACATCCAGCCGGTTTTCTTCAATGAAAAGCGTGTTCACGCCTTTGTCTTCCCCTTCGGGAGCATAAAAAACCCCCATGCAGTTGGGGCCGATGATCCGGATGGTTCCGGAAATTGCCTGTCTCAGTTGCGCGGCAAATTCTCCGTAGTCTGTATCTGAGGGAATGCCGGGAATGAGAATCACGGATTGGGGGGCATTTTCCGGCAGGGAACGGAAAAAATCAAGAATATGCCGGGCCGGAGCCGCATAGACCAGCAAATCCGCAGACCGGGGCAGTTCCCGCAGCGAAGGATAAAGGGGATATTCCCTTGATCCTTTGCTGTCCGGAATGCAAATGCGGCCGCCTTTGGGATTTATCAGAAACAGATCTGTACGTCCCATATCCTGCAACTGCCGCACAATCAGTCGGGCCAGACTGTGTTTCTCCGAATCAGAGGACACCCCCACAACGGCAATGCCGTCGGGTTTGAAAAAACCGTCCAGATTCTGAAGATTGACCGGGGGCAGGCTCTGTTTTTCATCCGCGCCGCGCACAAAGGATGCAAAACCGTCCACAGCCACAACCCGCCTGTCTTCGGCAATGACAAAAGGGTTGACATCCAGTGCCCTGATGATGAATTCAGGCCGGGGTGCAGAAACAAAGGAATAATGCCAGGCCAGACGGCTGAGCAGAAAAGCAGCATTTGCCATGTATGTCAGATACTCGCTCTGTCCCCTTTCCTCAAATTTGTGGCGGATATTGAGTTCCTGCACAATCTTCCATGCCTGCACCTCATCCAGCGGCGGCAGAAACAGACTGGGCGGATCATAATATTTGGCAAAAAATTCTGCATCATCCCCTCCCTTGCTCAGCGTCATGACCGGGCCGAATGCGCTGTCCTCCCGAAATCCCAGCAGCACCTCATAGCCCAGCGCCTGGGTATGGGGAATGAATTCTGTGAGAAGAAATCCGCTGATTTCCGGCCGATTCTCGGCAGGAAAATGGGAGAGCACCTCTTCTTTCATGCAGGTGAGAACAAAGCGGACAAACAGGGGATCATAATTGCGCACCTTTTTCACGCCGCCCAGTTTCTGCTTGTGCGAAATGCGGGGGGAAACAATCTTTGCCACCAGATGATGGCTGAAACCGCGCAGCAGTTCCGCATTTACCTGCGCGGGATCTGTGACAAAAAGAAATTGGGGTGTTTCCAGTCCCACAATGCGCAGAATCCGGTACACCTCATGCTCATACAGCATATCTCTGCCCCCGGCATGGGCAGTGCGCATGACCTGATTGATTGCTTCCCGTGCTTCCTGTGTGAATTCCATGTGATGCTCTCCCAGCGGATTCCCGGTCGGTAAAGGGTTGATGGCCTGATGCATACCGCAGTTTGATCATGAGGTTCCATAAATTTTCAGGCATAAAGTTTTCAGGACTGCGTTTATGCAGCAGGCACAGGCTGGAACCTTATGCTGCTTTTATACCCGAAAATTTTCGCTGACCTGCGTATGTCACACAGTTTAGCATATATTATGCCGCAGTGTGAATACAAAATCAGGAACAATTTGCAGACTGACAGGGAAAAAGAACTGAAAAAACCCGGAGGATTGACCTTGAAGCAACTGAAAAAAAAAGATTTGGCAACTTTTGGAAAGTTGTCAAATCTGAGGGATGTTTTTCTCCGGAAATCGTCTGATGGATAACAATCTGTTTTTGTTCATTCTGAGATTTTTAAGACTTTATTCGGACATTGCACTTTCCCCGGCAGCATCAAGCCTGACAGGAGTCTTTTTTTGAAATCTTGCAGGTACGGTGTTGAAAAGAACCTGTTTTTCATATATAGTCTTCAAGATAATTCTTTTGGGGCATCTGATATTTTCAATATACTGAATTTAAATACTTTAGAAATTTTGACAACCCCAAAACTGTTTTCTTGAACACGATAGGTCATATTTATGGAAAAGATCAGTCAGAAAACATACGATGAATATATCAGGGCTCTCATGAATATCAGCCGGGCCATCACTTCCGACATCTTTCTGGAAGATTTGCTCAAACTGATTGTCATGGTGACAGCCAAAGTCACCAATACGGCCATATGCTCCCTGTGGATGGTGGATGAAAGCGAAAAGCCGCCTCTCATCCGCCTGAAGGCCACCCAGGCCATTGAGCCGGAATATGTGCAGGACAGGGTGCTTCATATGGATGAGGGTGTGGTGGGTCAGGTAATCAGAACCCAAAAACCGCTTGTCATTTCCGATGTTCTGACAAATGAGAAGTTCAAGGAAAAGGAAATGGCTGCCAAACTCGGTCTGGTTTCCATGATTGGCGTTCCCCTGAAACTGAAGAATCAGAAAGTCATCGGTGTGCTCAACTGTTTCACTTCCGAGTCTCATGATTTTTCCGAAACCGAGGTGAACCTGATTACGGCTGTGGCCAATCAGGCCGCAGTTGCCATACTGAATACGGAACTGATGGTCAAAACCGAGGTTATCCGGGAGGAACTGGAAACCCGGAAACGGGTGGACAGAGCAAAGGAAATCATCATGACCCGCCGCAATATGAAGGGAGAGGATGCCTACCGCTGGCTGCAGCGCCAGAGCATGGATTCCCGCAAATCCATGCGGGATGTGGCAGAGGCCGTTATCCTTTCCGAGGAACTTTACAATAGATGATGCAAGGAAATTTGACAACTTTCAAAAAGTTGTCAAATTTTATCGGAAGGTTATGAAAGCACCGAAAAACAGACGGGTATTTGTAATCGGTTATGCTGCTGCCACGCCGCTGGGCTCCACCTTTGAAAAAACATGGGAACGGGCAGTCAGAGGGGAAGCCGGTTTCCGGAAAGTGACCCGGTGTCAGGTCAGTTCCCTCAGCAATGTGGTGGGCGAGATACCGGACTGGGATCCCCTGTCTCTGGATTTTGCGGATCGCAAGGAAGTATACAACTGGAACGCGGGATTTGTGATCCTGATTATGGCTTTGTGCAAAGCCGCGCTGGATCATTCCGGGCTGGAAATCACAGGGGAAACCGGGCCCCGCACCGGATGCCTGATTGGTTCCGCGTTAAACGGCACAGATGCCTTCCGCATTGCCATGGACAATTATCTTACCAAAGGCCCCTTCAAGGTCAGTCCCTATCTGCTTCCCAATCTCTGTGCAAACCTGCCATCAGGCAAGGCAGGAATGCTTTTGGGCTTCACAGGCCCGATTTTTTCCCCGCAGGGAGCCTGTGCTTCCGGCAACCATGCCATTGGCATTGCCGCAAGAATGATCCGGGACGGAGACTGTGATTTTGTTCTGGCCGGAGGCGCGGACACCTGCCTGATGCCGGAAATCATTCACGGTTTTGCCAATATGAATGCCACCGTCAAAATCGTGGAAGGGGATCGGGCTTTTGACAATCCCGCGCAGGCTTCCCGGCCTTTCAGCATTGACCGGAAAGGCATGGTGCTTTCCGAAGGGGGAGGCGTGCTGGTGCTCGCAGCAGAAGAAATGCTCCGGGTTTACGGACTCCAGCCCAAAGCCGAGGTGCTGGGCATTGATACTGACGCGCATCATTTCACGCAGCCCAATCCGCAGACCATTATCCGCGCCATCCGGAGGCCCTTGAGGATGCCCAGATTGGAGCCGGTGACATTCAGTATGTCAATGCACACGGCACGTCCACGCCCAGGTGGGATCTCACGGAAATTGAATGTCTGCGAACCGTGTTCGGGCGTTATATGGAAGAGATTCCTGTTCTTCCAACAAATCCCAGATTGGGCACACACTGAGCACGGCAGCGGTTGAGGCTGCTTTGGGAATTGAGGGAATGCGGAAAGGCTGGCTTCTGCCCACTGTGAATCATATCCCGGATCCGGCCCTGTCTGACATTGATGTGATTCCCAACCATGCCAGACGACAGAATTATGAGTTCTTCCTCTCCAATGCCTTTGGATTCGGGGGGACAAACTGCTGCATTGTGTTTAAGGGATGCAACTGAATCTTTGCAGAACCGGAACTACATGAAACCCAAAGCCTTTGCTCCGGAAATCCTGAAAAACAGCGAACCCTATGTAAGGGACAGAAACAGCGGAATGATCTGGCACCGCTGCATCAGCCGGGTGCTGTATGCAGACACGGATCGATCCCAGGTGGTGTATCATGCCAATTATTCTTTATATTATTTTCTGGAGCTGGACGCTTCAGCCCGATGATGTGAGCCTATCCCTACCGGGAAATTGAGGAAAGCGGATACATTTATCCCATCATACAGGTGGAACTCAGCTGGTTAAGCAGCCCCTGCGGGCCATGATGACGGCATGTTCATTCATACCGAATGGAACTGGAACGGGTGAAACTCCGCTTTGACTATGTCATCACCCATGAGGAAAGGGATATTGTGTGCCGAGTGATTTACCCGGCACTGCGACCAATTCCTCCGAATCCCGGTGGGCGTGGATGAAAAGACGCTTCTTTATGGAAAAATTTTCTCGGTGACAAGGCAGATGCAGGTCTTCCTGACATTCTCATTCGTATCTTCAGATTGCTGTTTGTAGGAAAATGTGTTTCTGCGAGGAAGTCATGCGATACTTGGCGAAACCGCCTTGATATCCGGAACCCATGTGCGCACACCTTCAGCGAATTTACAAATTTCTTATGATCCGGATAGGGAAAAGCATCCGTCATCAAATAAATTCTGAGGGTAGACTGTTTCAAACTTCATCACCAATTTCATCTTTCGGAAAAACGGCATTGCCGTAATGGCGAGCATGTGACATTGCATTTTTCAGCAGATGAAGACCATCTGGAAACCGGAGAACATCTGTTCCAAACGCCTGAAACAGTCAATGCCAAAGACCGCTTTGAAATCCGTGCGAGCAGGTTTATGCTCAACTGGTTCCCTTTGGCCCGGCTTATCAGAATATCACGGGCAGTCTGATTCTCACGGAAAAAGAGGCGGTGGCCAATGTTCAGGGAAGCCCTGTTCATCCTGATGTTATGGCTGATTTTTCACACAGCCCTCTGGGTTCCCCGTTTCCTGCGGATGCGGCCTTTCACGCGGCCTGCGCATGGGGACAGCGGTATGCGGGAATTGTGGCCTTTCCTGTGGGACTTGGGGCAAGGCACATCATCCGCCCCACCAGAGCGGATGAATGCTACAGGGCAGGGTGCATACCGCTAAAGTATGATGCACAGGTGCTGGTTTTTGATATTTATCTGCATGATCAGAAGGGAAGTCTCTGCGAAGTCATAAAAGATTTGCAAATGCGGGATATAAGCCGGGGCGCAATGAAAGTTCCGGAATGGGTTCGGGTTTGACAGAAATTGGGGCAATGGGGCTTTTTGCACGGACAGACCCGACAGCACCGGATCTGATTCCGCAGGTTTGACTGCAAAGAAGACAATGTTTGCGAACCTGTCAGCATCATACCGGTTCTCTGTTGAAAATATGCATAGGAAACACACCCATGTCCCCTTCAAGAGGGGATTTTCAGAAAATCAGTGGCGATTTGGCAGAATACCGAATCGCCGTTGATTTTGTGCAGTGCCGCAGGTTTTTTGTGACCGTTGTGCCCTCCCTGTGTCCTTTGCGGCAAAACAAATCCGGCGGAAAGCATGGTTTCAAAGGAGAATCGGTATAAGAGATCCCACTGCCCGGCATTTTATTTTCTTCCATCCAGAAAATACATCTGCAGGATCCCCTTGCCCTTGACTTGGATTTTCGGTCTTTCCGTACAGAAGAATCCGTCCTGAATCAGGCGGAAGGTGTATTCGGATATATTGATTTTCATGGGATCTGACAGGGCTTCCAGACGGGACGCTGTATTGACCGTATCCCCGAATATGTCATACATGTATTTCTTGACTCCCACCACCCCGCCCACCACCTTTCCGCTGTGAATGCCGATCCGAAGCTGCCATTTGATCAGGGTTTCCTGATTGCGGATCTTCAGATATTCAATGACTTCCAGAGCGGCTTTTGCCATGTTCACAGCATGATCCGGGTTGGACTCCGGCATTCCGCACACGGCCATATACGCGTCCCCGATGGTTTTGATTCGCTCGCACTGATTTGCCTCCATGATGTCGTCAAAGGCGGTGAACATTTCATTCAGTTCCTGAATCAGCGATTCCGGATCAAGCATGGCTGACAAAGCCGTGAATCTGACCAGATCGGAGATAAAAACAGTTACATTTTCAAACAGTTCCGGCTGTGTATGCCCTGTGGTCTTCAAATCTCTGACAATTTTTTCCGGCAGAATGTTGAGCAGCAGTTTCTCGGATTTTTCCCTTTCCGCAGACAGCATGCGGTTGGTTTCCACCAGTTCATTTTCCCGTTTCCTGCGCATATCGGTTTCTTCTTTGAGGCGCAGCGCGGAATGGACTCTGGCAAGCAGTTCAGGTTCCTTCACAGGTTTCTGCATATAGTCCAGCGCGCCCGCGCTGAAGGCCAGTTTGAAGGAACTCTGATCATTTCTGGCGGTGATCATGATAATGGGAATATCCCGGACATGCTTTGTCAGCTTGATCTGACGGCAGGCTTCGATTCCGCTGATGCCCGGCATTTCCACATCCATGAAAATCAAATCTATTTCCGACAGGTGGGAGGGATCATCCATTTTCAGAATCCGGAAGGCATCATCGGCTGAGCGGGCAGTGAGAAAATCCGCATATCCCACTTTTTTCAGCAGATAATGCAGTAAGACAACATCCGTTGCGGAATCGTCAACAATCAGAATTTTGGGTATATTCATAAAAAAAACTCCCCTGCCCGGAAGGAGCAGGAATTTTCAAAATGAGTGCTCGGAAAGCGCAGATGTTTTTTGCTGATTCCCCAAAAACAGGATTGAAAAAATCTGCCGGAAAATATATAAACTTCCGGATAATCATTGTTATGCAGATGCAGGGAGCCGGCAAATCTGCCCGGTTCCGCAAAGACAAAAGGAAAAACAGTTTTTCCTGAACGTATATAACAAAAATTTTGTTTACACCAATTCAGACTTTCTGTAAAGTCGGAAAAAGGAATTCTTTGCCATACAGACCGTAAAACTTAAGGATAAGCAGAAAATTATGGAAAATCTGATTAAGGAACTGAAAGTGAAAATTGTGGAAGTCCTCAACCTGATTGATGTGAGGCCGGAAGACATCCGGCCGGATGATCAACTGGTGGGGGGAAAACTGGGCATAGACTCCATTGATGTGCTGGAGCTGGTCATGATGATTGAAAAGGATTATTCCGTCAAGATTGACAACAAGGAAATCGGCGCCAAGGTTTTCGGCAGTCTGCGATCCATGGCCGCATACATTCAGCAGAATGCACCGGGGCTTGCCAATTGAAAGCGAACAGGGTTTTCATCACCGGAATGGGCGCTATTACGCCTGCGGGTTCCGGGGTTTCTGCACTCAGGGAATTCCTGAAAAGCGGAACCTCTTTCATTGGCGATCTGCATCTTTTTCCGGTTTCGCAGGAAAACCGCTTTCCGGTCGGAGAAATACAGGCGGATTTGGAATCAGACACAATCCCCCGCACCCATCAGCTTGCCCTGAGCGCCGCGCGTGAGGCTTTGAAACATGCTGCAAATCCTCCGGATGCCCTTGTTCTCGGTGTCACCACAGGCGGAATGCTGACAACGGAAACGCTTCTGAAACAGGGCATATCCGATCCGGCTGCCTTCCGTTTTCATGCCACAGGCTCGGTGGCCGAATATCTGGAAGAAGAACTGGGATGCAAAGGGCCGGTGCTCACGGTTTCCACAGCCTGCTCGTCCGGAGCGGCTGCCATAAAAACCGCTGCGGAAATGCTGCGGGCAGGTCAGGCAAAACAGATTCTTGCAGGCGGAGCAGACTGTCTCTGCCGCCTGACCTGTTACGGATTCAAGTCCCTGCAGCTCATTGATCCCAAAGGGGCCAAGCCCTGGGATCAGCAACGCAGGGGCATGAGCGTGGCAGAAGCCTCTGCCCTGGTCCTGCTGGAGGCCGGAGAGGAATCTCCGGACAATGCGCTTGCGGAAATTCTGGGCGCGGGACTTTCCTGTGATGCGTATCATCCCTCTTCGCCCCATCCGGACGGAGACGGTGCGCTTGCTGCCATGACAGCCGCGATCCGGGATGCGGAAATTTCCCTTTCGGATGTGGATTATATCAGCCTGCACGGAACCGGCACACCGGACAATGATCTTTCGGAAGCCAAAGCCCTTGTCCGCCTGTTTGGGGAACATCCCCCGCGTTTTTCTTCCGTCAAAGGCGCATTGGGACATTCCCTTGCCGCGTCCGGTGCGGTTGAGGCCGTGATTTCTGTTCTTTGCACACAACTGGGACAGATTCCTGCCAATACCGGATGCACACTGCCTGATCCTGCCCTGAAAACTGTTCCCGCTCTTCAGCCTGTAAAAGCAGAGGTGGAAACGGTTTTATCGAACTCCTTCGGTTTTGGCGGAAACAATGCCGTGCTGGTGCTGGGAACTGTGCGGAAGAAGAGAACGGTTTCTGAAAAAAAACATCTGCCTCTGCGGATTTTGGGGCAGTCCTGCATCACAGGAGCGGGAAGACTGGGGGAAAGTCTGGAAAAACTGCTTGCCGGAGAAAACTGCAAAGGCATTCTTTCCCCTGCGGATCTGTCCCAAAATCTTTCTCCGGGTGCAGTCCGGCGCATGAAACGCCTGCCCCGCATGGTTCTTTCCCTTGCCATAAGTGCCTTTGAGCAGTCAGGCTGTCCTGAAAAACCTGATGCTGTTTATATGGGAACCGGCTGGGGGCCTCTTTCTGAAACCCATGATTTTCTCACCCGCCTGTTTGCATCTGATGAAAAATTCACCAGCCCCACGGATTTTATCGGTTCTGTGCACAATGCACCGGCCGGTCATGCGGCCATGCACTTTGGCGCCAGAGGGCCGAATATCACAGTCACAGGCGGAGATTCTTCCTTTGAGCAGGCTTTGATGGCAGCAGATCTTCTCGCGGGAAACAGGGAAAATCCTTTTCTGCTTCTGGCAGCGGATGAATTTCACTCTGCCCTGTCGCCTCTGTTTGATCCCTCTGTTTTGGAATCTGAATATTCAGACGGCGGAGGCGCTTTCTGTGTGAAAAAATCAGAAAAAGCGGAAGGCATTTGCATTTCTCCCCTGTTTTTTGAAAATGGAGAGGGAAATCCGGAGATTATTTCTTCCCTGATTCGGAAGCTGGAAACACAGCAGAATGATTTTGCCGCGATAATGGCCGGGATTCCCGCAGCATTCCGGGAAAAGGGGGAAGATCAGTTGCAGGAATTTGTTTCTCTTGCAAAATGGAACTGCCCGGTTGCTGATTACCGGAAATGGACTGGCGAATTTGCCTCCGCGTCCGCAGTGGCCGCAGTCCTGTCCTCAGCATTTGTCCGAGCCGGAGAAATTCCTGCTGCGCTTTGTATGGGAACACCCTGTGATCTGAAGGGAAAAGGCATTCTCCTGCTCGGATTGGGGAAATTTGTCACAGCAGTGGGAATAACACCATGAAAATCCTGCTGATTTCCGCAAATCAACTGACAAGCCCCTATCCGGTGTATCCGCTGGGACTGGATTATGTGGCTGGTGCCATTTCCGCAAAGCACAGTGTCCGGATTGCGGACATGAATGCCCTTGGCGATTTTTCCGCACTGGGAAAAATGATTGAAGATTTTTCACCGGATATGATTGGCATTTCCCTGCGCAATGCAGACAATACGGATGCGGATGATCCCAAAGGCTTTATGGGACAGTATCAGGATTTGAGCACTTATATCCGTTCCATCTCAAATATCCCCATCGTTCTGGGCGGATCCGGATTTACCATTTTTCCTGCGGAAATGATGAAGGCTTTGCAGGCAGATTACGGCCTTATCGGAGAAGGGGAACGCCTGCTTCTGCTTTTGGACGCACTTGAAAAAAAAGATGATCTTTCCCAAATTCCGGGTCTGGTGTGCAGAGAAAAATCTGTGCAGATTCCGAAACCTCTGGACAGAGCGTTTTCCCTGCCGAATCTGCCGGACATGCCCCATACCGCGTATTATCTGAAAAACGGGGGAATGCTGAATCTGCAAAGCAAACGGGGCTGCAGTTACAACTGCATTTACTGCACCTATCCGCACATTGAAGGCCGGAAACTGCGGCTGGTTGCACCTGAAAAGGTTGCGGAAGCTGCGCTGCGGCTGCAGAATGCCGGAGCAAAATATTTTTTTGTCACAGATGCGGTTTTCAATTCTCATTATGAACACAGCGCAGAAGTGGCTCGCGCGTTTCGCAAATCCGGGATTTCCATTCCCTGGGGCGCTTTTTTCCTTCCCGGTCTTCCGCCTGATGACTATTACCAGTGCCTGGCTGACGCGGGGCTGCGCCATGCGGAATTTGGCACAGAAAGCCTTTCCGGCAAAATGCTGGCCGCGTACGGAAAACCCTTTCGGGCAGCACATGTCTTTGCTGCCCACAAAGCTGCCATCCGCGCGGGAATTCATGCTGCCCATTATTTTCTTCCGGGCGGTCCCGGAGAAAATCAGGATACGCTGCGCGAGACTTTGACAGAGATGGAAAAGCTGGAAAAAACCGTTCTGTTTTTCTTCTGCGGGATGCGGATTTATCCCCATACCCGGCTGTATGAAATCGCGCGGAACGAAGGACAGATCAGAGAAAATCAGAACCTGCTGGAACCGGTTTACTATCACTCCCCCCATATCCGCACAGAGGAAATTCTCCGCCAGGTCAGAGAAAAAGCCAAAAACCGCAGCAACTGGATCATCGGCGCAGGCGGAGAGGAAACCGCAGCCATTCTGCGCCGGATGTATGCCAAAGGCTATACCGGCCCTTTGTGGGAGTATCTGATCCGATAGCGATTTTTTCAGCCGGTTTGCGTCACTGTCAATTCCTGCACCGTTTCTGCGAATGTTCTCCGGGCAGCCCGTGTTTGTCAGACCTTCCGGCCCGAGTCAACGCCGCAGGGACTTTGATCCTTCTTCGGACTGTCCCCCCTTGTTCCTCCATCCCAAAACTGTGGGATTCCCTGAAGCGATTACCGGACAGCAAATTCGGTTGATTATGGCAAATCATGCAGAATAACAGAGGAATTTTTCAGAAAACTGCCTGATGCCGTAGCGCAGCAGCAGAGAATGCCAGAACACCGTTCCCCGAAATCCTGTTGTTTTTTTCAGATATTCCTGCATTTCTTTTGTATCACGATTCAACTTTTTTCGGCACAGAAATTGCTCAAAAAGCTGTGACGGATTTCCTCCAAATGTGCAATTACACTCAGCAGATGTACTGTTCATCAGAAAAACAATGCTGTGAGATAAGAACTCGACCATAAATTTTTCGGTATGTTGTCCGTATTTTTTTTTCTAACATTCTGAAATCATTCATAAGTTACGCAAAGGAATAATAATGAGAGAAAATGATTTGATTTTTCACAGTTCATCACTTTCATGGCAGGTGGACAAATTTACTATACTGTTTTACAGATTTTTTATAAAAAAATGTTTTATAAAAATATTTTTATTCCTATTATTCTTAATCGGAATTCTTGTAATGACAGAAGAACTGAATTTAGTGGAGTTAAAAAGCATTTCACCTTATATATTATTTACCCTTGCATCAGGAAAAACTGTTGAAATTTTTTATAAAAAAATCGCATATGAAATCAACATATTTCCTGAATGCAAAAAGCTGACTCTGAAAATGTTTGGAGCAGACGGAGAGAAGATATTTGACTTTGATGATATTAAACAAATATATATCAGCGTATATCTTGTTTTTTTCATCAATGGTGAAAAAATATTTTTTGGAGGAGGGATAGACGAAACACTTTTGTGTGAACTGACAAAAATTCAGAAAATCAAATGGGGTATTCTGTGTTTTATTACAAATATTCCAAAGGAGTATCGAAAAAAATATTAAGCAGGCAAGGTGCGCAGCAAAGTGTAACGCACCGCGCGTCCCGGATACCCTGTCAGAACCGGGATTCCCAAAGGAACACACGGAAACCTCTTTTTTTCCTGCTTACAAGTATCTTTTCAATGGGGAATTGGTATTATATATTCACATACAAGATTTGACAACTTTAAAAAAGTTGTCAAATCTGAGCGGAAGCTGACTCCTGATTCGCATTTATATTTTCTTTTTTTCAGACATCCTGCATTTTTTCAGAATTTCTCTTACAATGTGCGCATTTTTTGCCAGAAAAATGCTGAGTTCCTCAAGTTTGCAATCGTCAATTTCCAGTCCCGATGAGGCTGTCAGTTCAGCAAGAAGAGCGGCAGCATCCAGCATCCTGTCATATGCGTCAGCCTCTTTTTTTGAAATTCCCGGATGCATGGACAGTCAATTTTTCTCCGTTCTGTTTTTCGGGGATTTCTTTTTTCCGGAAGTGAGATTGTTTTCTTCCGCTTTGTCTTCCGCAGGGCTGTCTTCCCGGATGATTTTCGCGGCTTTATCCTTCGGACTGCCTTCCGCAGGGGAGGAAATTGGTTTAATGCCTTTGAGAATCCTTGTCACCTCTCCTGCATTCCGGGCCAGAAAAACAGCCAGATTCTCAATGAGTTTTTCCTCATTGAGAATCTGGCCCTCCCGGATCAGTTTTGCCAGATTCTCAGCAGCATCCAGCATATTGTCACAGGCTTCAGCCTCTTTTTTGACAGCAAACACCTCATCCAGTTCCACACCGTTTCTGACCACCACATATTTTGTGACAACTGCCATGAAAAAAATCTCCTTTTGTGTTTTGATCTGTGGATCAAATTTTCGGGGTTTTTCAGCGAATTTGAGAACCTGCCCTGTTTTTGAAATAAAAACCTCAGCAGGCTGTCAGGAAATTTTCAGCACTGGGTCAAATCTGTTGATGATACAGAAAAAAACTCACTGCCCTTGAGGGAGGGGCAGGGTGAAATCTGCTCATCTTGCGCATTTTGTTGCCCCTTGCCCCATCCCAGTCTTGAGGAAGGGAATTCAGAATTGCCCCACCGCAAAAATTTCTTTGCATACAAATCAGAGGTCGCTCCTTTTTATACCCTCCCAGAAGGCGAAACAAATGTAAGGCACTGCCTGTCAGACGCAGTCACACAGATTCCGGATCAATGCCCATTTCCCGGAGTTTTGCTGCCAGACGGGCAGCTTTCCGAGCCTCTTCCGCAGCCCTGAGCGCCTCTTCCTGAGCCCGTTTTTCAGCTTCTGCTGCCCGGAGGGCTTCTTCCTCAGCCCGGATGGACTCCTCTTCAGCCCGGATGGCTTCTTTCTCAGCCATCAAAGCGGCTTCTTCCAAAGAGGGAACCGCCCGGTCTGTTTCCGGATCAACCAGGCGCAGAAGATGTCCCTCCTGTCTGAGTTTCAGTCCCAGTTCCTCACTGAAGAAATCTCCGTTTTCATCCGGGGAAATGGGACGGCAGTTTATTATATCCATGCGAAATCCCATAAGACTTTCCTCTATGTATTCCCGCAGGGGATCAAAAAGAAAGTATTCCCTTACACCGAGGGAAGTGTAAAGACCGGTTTTGGCTATGTCCTCTGATGCTGTGGATTTTGATGTGATTTCAAATATCACGCTCGGAGCGGTTTTCTCCTCCCATATCTTGAAATTCCGGCGAATGTGCTTTTCAACGCCTTTGACCACCATCACGTCCGGCACTTTCACAGCCTTCGGATTTCCCTTTTCATAATACATCAGCATATCCGCAACGGTGTAAACATCAGGATGATGCCGGAAAAAATGCATCAGGGACTGGTACAGATGCAAAATGACCCTTACATGAATCTCTGTTTCACCCATCGGCTCCCCGTCTCTTTCCGGATAGACAACCCCGGAATCATCTGTTTCCTTCATTTTCTCCAGCAGTTCCCTGTACCGGAACACCGGAAGCATGGGACTGTTTATTTCAGGTTCACATGACAGTTGCATAATTCCTCGCGATTTTTGTGCTGTGTCTGGGGCCTTGGGTTCCATTATTTTCAAACAGATTCAGATCCATTCCATATTGCATCCATTCCGATAATTTTTTTGTCAATTCTGACAGGGCGGAAATCAATGCAGGCCGGATCAGAGAATGCAAAATCAGCTCTTTTTTTCACAGATAGGGTTTCACCGCGTCATGGAATTTTCCGGCCATGATTTCATATCCCGCATCATTGGGATGAATGGAATCGCTCATCAGGCCGGAATTGCCGATAATCCCTTTGAAAATGTTGGGAATCAGCACAGCCCCGGTTTCTTCTGCCAACTTCTCATACGCATCACCGAATCCCCTGCCCCAGAAAGGAATGTCAATGCCGCCGATAACCACCAAAGCGCCTTTGTCCTGTATGGACTGCACAATGGTTTTCAGATTTGCAAATGCCTTTTCTCCGGGAACGCCGTTTTTCAGATCATTTCCCCCCAGCGTAAGGAAAACAATGCGGGGAGACTGCGACAGCACATCCTCTTCCAGCCGGTTGAGAGCGGATGCTGTGGTGTCGCCGGGAACACCCGCGTTGATGACCGGTTTTGACAGCAGCGCGGACAGGCGGGAAGGATAATCTTTTCCCTCTCCTGCGCCGATTCCGTATGTCAGACTGTCCCCAAAGCAGATGATGTTTTCCCCTGAGGGAGAAGCATTCCGGATTTGCGGAGAACCGGAAAAAAAGCGGATGCCCCCAAAGAGGAGTGCAGCAACTATGACAATCCATGCAATGTTTTTCATTTGCTTATTCCTGTCTGATGCAATTGAAAAATGTGACTGCATATCCGCAGCCGGATTCATACAGATTCCTGTCTGTCACTGCATATCCCTGTATCACAGATTTCACTTTTTTAAAAGAAGGAGAATTTCTGTCATCCATGCCGGAACGCAGCAGCAGGGAAAATCTTGCCGGTCTGAAAATCTTCAGCGCTTTTCCGATGATCTGCTGCCGGTTTTCCATGATGCTGGTTTCAAAACTCACATAGGAGTTGACAGGCTGGGGCGTGATGTGAACCGCAAGATAATCTTTTCCCCTTATGCTGTTGAGGGAATAGCCGCAGGGCGAAAAAAGATGATCGTCTGTTTTCATGTCCGGATCACAGAGGGTTTCCAGACCCGACAGGCTGCGCGTCCGGGCCGCACTGCCATTTCCCCTGCGGCAGAATATCTGCATGACTCCGGGATCAATCCCGTGCATGAGAAGCTGCAGCACAGGCTGCATTTGCCTTTTTTCTGGAGCAGGGGAACAATGAAAACAGTTCACATAGTCATGATCCGCGTTTCCCAATTTGAAACATTTTCCCGGAAAGCATTTGCTGATTTCAGCCGCATCTTTTTCAAATTCACCGGGAGATCCGGAAGGCACGAAGTTTCTCTGCTCATAAAAAAGAAATGCAACCCTGTCTTTTCCCGCAAGATCAAGAAGCAGGGGCAGGGCATTGGCAGGCGCGGTTTTTCCGCAGGTGATAAGCAAAATTCGGTCTTCCCGTACAAAAAGGCTGGATTCAGACAGCAGACAGGCATCCATAAAATCATTGGATATTTTGCTGATGATCTGCGCCCGGCTTAACCGGACAACTTTTTTCCAGCGGCCGTCCGTATCAGATCGCAGCCCGGACACAGGAGAGGAAAGAATGATTTCCAGTTTTTTTTCCGGCCCTTCATACACCGGCATCAGCATTTCCAATTTTCATATCCTCCGGGAGGCTTTGTCCCAATCAGGCTGTGGCAGTATCTCCATGGCATCCGGAGTTTCTCCTGCCTATTCCCGCTTTTGCCGGAATGCCGGGAAAGGTCATCAGCATGGCCACATGCGTGAGGAATTGATTTCTGCATTTATCCCTCGTGCAATGCCCTTGCCAAAGAATCACGGGAACACCCCAGTGCAAACAGAGACTTTACAATCCGGTCAATGGAAACAGACGGATCCCCCTTTTCCATCCTTGCAAACCCTGCCTGATTCGTTCCTGCCATGTCTCCTGCCTCTGCCTGCGTCAGTTTCCTTTCCCTCCGTTTTTCTGACAGAACCCTTCCCAGAGCAATTTTCAGTTCAATATATTCGGTTTCCGCGGGACTCAGACTGAGAAACTCATCTGCATTCCCCATCTTCCAACCCTGCTTTTCCAGTCTTTTCCGCTTTGTCTCATTCATGCCTGCACCTTATCACAGCGTTTCAGCCTGTGTCCCTGCATATCTCAGGAATGCGTAAGGGGGACCGCTGTGTTTTTTTCCTCAAACACCTCACATATCACAACAGCATCCGGGTCATTTCCGCAGACAATCCTCCAGCTTTTTCCCCTGTCATCAAGCCGCAGTTCACAGCATCTTTTTTCAATGGACGGCATGGGTCTTGCATCAGGCATGGAAATATTCAAACCGGACTGCGGCAGACGCAGCAGATACCCGGCCTGAATACGGACATCTGCTGAAAATGGCGGTGTGCTGATTTCACCATGCAGCCATACAAGGGTTTGTGTTTCGGACTCATGAGGAATATGTATGTCAGATATGACATATTGTCAACCCGAATCAGCATTCCTGATCCCCAGCTCCCGCTCTCTCCTCTCTGCTTTCGCCTGTACCATTTCCGGACTTGGATATTTCCCAAGGCACACCCCGCAAACCCTGCCCTTATGCCGTATGAACAGCCGCGTGTTTTTCCTCCGCAGGAAAAATTTCCAGTTTCTGCAGCAGCTTTGCAGTCCATGCGCAAGCTTTCTGCATTCCGGCTGTTTTTTGCTCCATGATCTTTTTCTCTGATATTGTCAAAGACTGCATCTGTCTCTTCGATTTTTTTGAAGGCTTTGATTTCAATGCATTGCGAAGACGGCATCCTGTCCGGTCAGGAATTTCTGCCATATTGCCGCAGGATGGAATCTGCTCATCTGCAAATTTTTTTCTTTCAAAGAAGTTGCAGATGCTTTGGCTGTCAGGCGGGTATACGCTACGGCACTTCGGAACGCCGGATCCTGCTGCGGGCAGACTCAGTTTCTCTTTTTTCCCGGAGAGTCCGGCCGCTTCCGGCTGACTGGGCGCCGATGCGGACGATTCCGGTGCCTTTTTCACCCGGCCCGGTTTCAACTGCATTCCTGTTCCGTCCGAACACTGTTTCCGTCACAATATTTCACTGTCATTTCAGTCATATATGAACGCTGTTCATATCCGTGCATTTTTGAAACTGCAAAACAGATATCTTCAATATAATCAGTATGCAATAATACAGGTGAATTCATTCTCCGCTCCTTTCTGTTTGTTTTTTGTTCAGCAGTTGACAGTTGCCTGTATAATAGATATATACTGATCCAATTTTGGTTTTTTTCGGCACGGAAACTGCATATGCGCCGAAACATTCTTTTATGGCCCGTTTCCGCCGCTTTTCTGGACGGAAGGGAATGTTTTTCCCCGGTCAGACGTTCAGGCAGAAATCATGCCATAAAAAAACCAAAGTTGGATCAGTATAATTATTTTGGAGCAGACTGGGGTGAACTCAGAAGCCCAACATTCTTAAATTGTTGAATTTCGTTCCTCCCCCCAGCCTACTGCCACTGAAAAAGGAGGAAAAATGTCATTCAAAGAAAATGAATGTTATTCCCGCCGCGAGATACATGAAAAGCTCGGTGGTGGAATTCAGGATTATCTCCCTCACATAAATGGCCGTGTTGTATGCGGAGCATTCAGAACAGATACAAATCCAAAGGCTCCGGAAGAAATCCTTGTTGGCAATGGCCCCAATATAATGAAGTATGGCAAAATTCTTTGTGCGCAGAGTGGCTCCATTCCCGTTTTCATAAAAAAAGCATCCAATCGTTGGGAATACAGGGGAGAATATTCGGCAGACAGATGGACAGAGGATAACGCTGTTATTGCTGAAAAGTCAGAAGAATCAGGAAGAAACAATATCACAAAAGTCATTTGTCTGAAAAAAATTCAGAAATAACCAATACATGGAGGTGTGTGTGATGAACAGGAAACCCTGTCAACCGGTATTCATTTTATGGATTATTGCAATACTGACAGCAGCAGCTTCCGCTCCCGCCTTTTCCGGCACTTTGCCGGAAAAAGGCTCTGTTTTGCCGGAATTTTCCATGACCGCTCCTGAATCCGAAGAGGAACGCAGCTATCTGGGAATCGGCAATGATCCGGAATTCACCTTTGACAAAATCAAGGCAGAGATCGTTGTTCTGGAAATTGTGGGTGTTTACTGCCCTGTATGCCATAAGCAGTTTCCCAAAATGACGCAGTTTTTCAGCAGGATGGAAAAAGACAAAGCCATGTCCGGAAAAGTCCGCATGGTTTCCATTTGTGCCGGAAACACGGACAAAGAGGTGGCCCTAATCTGAAAAAACGATTCAAGATCAGTTACCCGGTTCTCAGTGACCCGAAATTTGACATACACAAGGCTCTTGGCGAACCCCGACACCTTTTTATGCTGGTGACAAAGACCGCCGATTGCCTGGACACATCTGGGCATGATAACAGATTTTGACAAATTCTTTTCCCAGATCAAGAGATGCTTCCCTGAACCGATGAACGGCACAGACGAAACTTCATGTTTCTCCGCAAAGCTCTGTGTGAAGCCAAAGAGAGATGCGCTACTGGGAGGGACAGAAGACGCTCTCCGAGTCTGTCTTCTCTCTGTGCTGGGAACTTTGGGACTGACAACCGGATTTCTCTTTCTCATTGATCCGCAGACTATCTTCGCTGCACTGTGGTATCCGCAGCTTTTTCCGATGCGGAAATCCTCCGGATGCGGGAATTTGTCGGAAATACTGGAGCGGCATTTTTCGAGAAGATGTCCGGGAAGTGGGCCTCTGTGGGCTGCGGCTGATGTGCGGGAGGATTTCAACAGAAGAAACGAAATGATCCTTTTGTGCCCCGTGATCTGTGCCTGCTGCTGCAATGGTATGAGGATGCGGGATATTCGGACTGGCAGGATTCATGCTCCGCTGCTGCGTAGAGCACCTTCACAGAGGCGGATACCGGCTTTCTCAAAGATATGATTCGAGACCATGATTTTTGTCTGGCACCGGATTCGCAGTCTTGCCGAGCGCAGGGAACTGGAGGCGATCTGGCCCGCAAGGGATCAGGAAACCTCAGATGCTCACAAACAAACCGCTCATCACCGTGATCTGCTGGGTCGCCAGCTTTTCCATTGAAAATCTCCGCGGAGTATCCCGTGAACTCAGCGGGATCCGGGACACTGCCGGGGTGCTGGATACCTTTCTGATGATGCTCCTAGGGTACTGGCCGGAACCATGCCTATATTTTCCTTGCAGACACGGCAGCAATGCAGGTGCAGATGGCTGTGCGCGGAATGGGGCGGGAGCGATCCGCAGCACAGTCCTTTGATTTTCCTCTGCACAAAGACGAAAGTCTCAGCAGGCTCAGACAGGACGCCAGGCTGAGGCATATGGGAAACATGAGTGCGGAAATCATCAGCGACCGGCATCTGCTCACTGTGCCGATTTGCCCTGCGGAGGCAGTTGTCGGGGTGCTTTTTGCGGTGGATGAAACTGCCATTGGCCTGGCCGGGCTGGGGGAAAAAATCACAGGAAAGGCATATACACAGGAGGATCAGGAGCTTTTGTCCGCGCTGATTCGCATTTTCATGGCTTTTGCGGAAAACACCCGTTTTTTTGAAACCATCCGCAGACTCAATGAAAATCTGGAAAAACAGAATGCGGAGCTCAACCGGGCAGTTGGAGACCTGAAACTCAGCAGAAAGAAAATTGAAATTCTGGAGCGGACAAAGGAAGGGATCAAATCTTTGGTGCGAAAAGAGCTGGAACGGGCTGACAAACCCTCTGTCCGGGATATGATTCTTATCCTGCTTATGGGGCTTGGGCTGGGACTGTTTTTCAATCTGGCCAATCCCACCGGCATCCGCATTATTCCCCTTTCATGGTCTGAGACTCCGGCCCCTTCCATTTCCCTGCTTCCGGCAAAATCACGGATTGACAAAGGACAGGCCCTGCTTGTGGATGCCCGGCCTGCAGAGTTCTATCAGCAGAAGCATATACCGGGCGCGGTGAACATCCCCCCCGCACTTTTTGATTTTCTCTACATGATGCACTTTGCGGATGCGGATCCGGATCAGGAAATCATTGTATACGGACGCAATATCAGCCGCCATTATGACAGTGCGGTGGCCGCAGAACTGGCAAAGCGCGGACATGCGCGTGTGTTCCTGCTGGAAGGCGGACTGGAACTTTGGGAGAAAAACGGCTATCCCACAGCATCGGAAAAACAGGAAGAATGAATCTCAGCAGCGGGCGGCTTCAGAACCTGTTTTAAAAATAATCGGGTCTGAAGAATTTTGGGATTTCAGCCGGCATGGAAGCTGACTTTGCCAGGTTCAAAAAGACATTATCTCTTTTTCCATGCTGATTTCTTCCCGGAAAAATCAGGGAGAGGTTTTATTTCAGGTGATTTCCGAATATGGATTTGCCGGATCTGAAGGAAGTCACAAACGGAAAGTTTGTGAAACTGCCAGACTTTCAGTCTGGCACTCCTTTGGCAACCTGTTTTTCGGAAATCACCTTAAAACAGCTTTCAAAATTTTAACGCGCAATTGGCATTCCCAATTCTTTTTTAACCCCAACTGCCCAAGGTCTATGAATATTCCATCCAGAAAAGAAAGTCTTCAGCTCATTTGCAGAACAGAGATGATGGAGCACATTGCTGCCCATTCGCTGCAGGTCTGCCGTGTGGCCCTTCGGATTGCAGATTTGCTCAACGGCAGGGAAGGACAAATGCTCTGCCGTGAACTCATTGAAGCCGGAGCGCTTCTGCATGACATTACCAAAACCCGGAGCCTGAAAACCGGGGAAAGACATGCGGAAACCGGCGCGCAGTTTCTCCGTGAACACGGATACCCCGAAGTCGGGGAACTGGTGCGTCAGCATGTGCGGCTGGATCATTTTGATTTCCGCAGTTCGGTAAACGAGGCTGAGATTGTCAATTATGCAGACAAACGGGTAATGCACGACCGGATTGTGCCGCTTCAGGAGCGCATGGAATATATCATGCAGCGTTACGGCACAAGTCCGGAGCTTCAGCTTCGGCTTGTGCAGATATGGCAGGAGGCCAAAGCACAGGAGCGGAAGATTTTCACCCATATTCCTTTTGCTCCCGAAGAACTGCCTGCATACATGGATTCTCCGGGCTGTGAAGCGGAAATGGCTGAATACCGTATGGTAAGTACCCGGTCATAAGATCTTTCCAGAATTTTTCCGCAATTTCCCAATCTTCCCTGGCGTAGCTGATGAAGACTTTCATATCTGATACCAATTCCCCATTGAAAAGATACTTGCAAGCAGGAAAAAAAGAGGTTTCCGTGTGTTCAAAGAACCGGATTTTTCGGAAAAATCCGGTTTTTCTCAGTAATTTCCGGTTAGGTTTCATATCAATGGCGAATTGGTATGAATCCCTGTTTTTTTATATTCTGATTCGGGTATCTGCATATACTGAACACTCATTTTTCCTGCGACAATATTCACCGGCCCGGAAATAAATTTCCGGGCATATTCTTCCCCAAGACACAATCTGAGCCCTTGCGTTTATATCCTCTCCGGCTTATAATAAAATCAAATGAAGCAAAAGTCAGATTATGACTGAATCCGGTATGAGATCTTGGGAAATTGGTCAGCTTGTCAGATTCGGGCTGTTTTCTGATGAACAGGCTGTCATCCTGAAAATTATGGATCACATCTGAAAGGAGAAATGCCATGCTTCCTGCAAAACAAGACCTTATCCGCATGATTGATCACCTGCCTGAACAGCAACTGCAAAAGGTGATTAATTACATTATTCTGATTACAAAAGAAAAATATGATGAAACAATGCAGCCTGAAGATCAGCAGGTGTTTCCTGATCCGCTGAATGGCACTGTTGATGCAAAGCGGATGGATTTCAATGATGCACAGCTTGAGGTTTATCATGATTTGGATATGTTGGCCGGTACATGGACAGATGAGGAAACACAGGAATTTTTAACCGCAATCGCTGATTTTAGTCAGGTGGATGAAACGCTGTGGGAATAAAGGGAATATTACTTGATACCAATGCTTACGCAGCATTCAAGCAGAATAATCCGGATGCTGTTGAAATCATAAAATGTATGCCGCTTATCGGTATCAGCACTATCGTCTTGGGCGAATTGCTTGCTGGATTTGCTGTCGGAAGGCGTGAAAAAGATAACAGGCAGGAGTTATCCAGCTTTCTTAAGTCCGAAAGAGCGAAGCTTTTTTCCGTAAATCAGAACACTGCCGAATGCTTGCAAAGATTTATCAAAATCTCAGGCAAAAAGGAAGACCCATACCGACAAATGATATGTGGATTGCCGCAGTGGCATTTCAATACGGACTGCCGATATTCACCTATGATACGCACTTCAGGTATGTGGAAGAAGTTATTTCAGGCAGTTGTCTTTCAGATTTTTTAATGTCTGAACCCAAAACGCCATTTATGTAATACCGAACCGCCATTGATTTGATCCGGCATCAGTATGTTTTCAATGGAGAATCGGTATAACGTCTCCATAGGCCGTTACTTTGTCATTTATGTTATTTTATCCCGTCAGAGACAGGCCAATAAAAGCCCGGAGATTCATCTCCGGGCTGCTGTTTTTTCATTTCTAAAACTCAATGCTGTTGGGGGTTCTGGGGAATGGAATCACATCCCGGATGTTGCGGATGCCGGTGACAAGCATGATGAACCGCTCAAATCCCAGCCCGAAACCGCTGTGGGGAACGCTTCCGTATCGCCGGGAATCCAGATACCACCAGTAATCCTCTTTTTTCAGATGCATTTCCGCCATCCGGGCTTCCAGAACCTCCAGCCTTTCCTCCCGCTGGCTGCCGCCGATAATCTCCCCGATGCCCGGAACCAGCACATCCATTGCTGCCACAGTTCTGCCGTCATCATTGACCCGCATGTAAAACGGTTTGATCTCTTTGGGATAATTGTACAGAATCACCGGTTTTCCGAAATGCTCCTCGGTGATGTACCGTTCATGCTCGGATTGCAGGTCTTTTCCGTATGCCACCGGAAATTCAAATTTCTTTCCGGATGCGTTCAGGATTTCAACAGCTTCGGTATAGGGCACGCGGACAAACTCCTCTTTGAGAATGGTTTCCAGATTTTTCATCAGTTCTTTGTCCACAAATTTGGCAAACAGTTCCACATCCTCTGCGCAGTTGTCCAGCACATGACGCGTAAGATACTGAATCAGCTCCTCGCCCAGATCCATATTTCCGAACAGATCGCAGAAAGCCATTTCCGGTTCCAGCATCCAGAACTCTGCTGCGTGTCTGCTGGTATTGGAATTTTCTGCGCGGAACGTCGGGCCGAAGGTATAAACATCTCCCAAAGACAGGGCAAACATTTCTGCGGACAACTGGCCGGACACCGTGAGGCTGGCCTCCCGGCCAAAGAAATCCGCACTGTAATCGGTTTTTCCCTCTTTCCGGGGCAGATTTTCCAAATCCAGAGCTGTGACCCGGAACATTTCCCCCGCGCCTTCGCAGTCTGACCCGGTGATAATGGGGGAATGGATATAATAAAATCCTCTTTCCCGGAAAAATTTGTGAATGGCCCACGCCAGTTCCGAGCGGATGCGGAAGGCCGCACCATATTTGTTTGTCCGGGGCCGCAGATGGGCAATGCTGCGGAGAAATTCGTCTGTGTGACGTTTCTTCTGCAAGGGATAGGTTTCCGGCGCAAGGCTGATGATGTCCACATTATTGGCCGGAATTTCCCATTTCTGGCCGCTGCCCCCGGATGCAGCCAGTTTTCCGGAAACCGCCACTGCCGATCCGGTGGAGAGTTTTTTTATTTCTTCATAATTGGACAGAGATTCGTCCGCAATCACCTGCAGGTTTTTCAGGCAGGAACCGTCATTGAGTTCAATAAAGGAAAAGGTTTTGGAATCCCGCCGGGTTCTCACCCATCCTTTCACAAGCACTTCATCAAGGGGGGATTCCGAGGCCAGCAAAGAAGATATTTTTGTCCGTTTCATTTTGTTCTCCGTTTTGCAGGTGCAGGTTTCAGATTTCACTTCACAAGTCTCTGATCCCTGAGATATTGTGTGAAATCTGAAAAGGGATTTTCCCAAACCCGCACTTTTCCGCAGCAAAGCCGCAGCAGTTCACAACAGTTTTATGCCAAATTCTTTTTCAGATTTCCTGTTGCCAGTCACTTTCGCATTTTTTCAGCAGATTGAAAAGAATTTTTATACCTTCCCGGACTGTGCGTTGATCTGTTTCCTGCAAGTGTGTATAAGGTATTGCATCGTTCGTCCATATGATGACTGGGAAATGCGGTAACAGAATCTGCAAACAGCCAACTTCCACAGAAAAGGACATATCATGACCTCACTGAAAAGCGTGCAGGAAGCCGCAAAAATAATCCGGGACACGGTGATCCGCACACCTCTGGTCTATTCTCCCACCTTCAGCCGCATCTTCGGGGCCGAGATCTGGCTGAAACTGGAAAATCTGCAGCGCACCGGTTCATTCAAACTGCGGGGAGCCGCGCATAAAATTCTTCGATGCCGGAATCAGATGGGGCCCGAAGGTGTGGTTGCCGCGTCTGCCGGGAACCATGCGCAGGGCGTTGCCCTGGCCGCGCGCAATGCAGGCCTTCCTGCCACGATAGTCATGCCGGAATGGGCATCCATCAGCAAACAGGAGGCCACGCGCGGATACGGGGGAGAAGTGCTTCTCCATGGCCGGAGTGTGGGCGAAAGTCTGGAAAAAGCCCGTGAACTCGCGGATCAGGGCAGGATGTTCATTCATCCTTTTGATGATCCGGACATTATCACGGGACAGGGAACCATTGGGCTGGAAATCATTGAAGATTTGATTGATGCGCAAATGATTCTGGTTCCCATTGGCGGAGGCGGACTGATTTCCGGTGTGGCCCTGACAGCCAAATCACTGCGGCCGGATATTCGTATCATCGGCGTGCAGGCAGCAGCCTGTCCCTCTGCGCATGAATCACTTCAAAAAGGATGCATCACGGCAACAGCGGCAGCAGCTTCCCTTGCAGACGGCATTGCTGTCCGGCAGATCGGAAATCTGAACTTTGACATCATGCGCAACTATGTGGATGAAGTTGCCCTGGTGGAAGAAGACCATATTGCCGCAGCAATCCTCATGCTGCTGGAGCGGAAGAAAACACTGGCTGAAGGCGCAGGTGCGGTTCCTCTGGCAGCGCTGCTCAACGGTTCTGTGAAAGTTTCACCCGGAAGCAAAGTGGTGCTGGTCATCAGCGGCGGCAATGTGGACAGTCCGCTGCTGGGCAGGATGATTCGCAAGGGGCTTTTGAAAAAGGGCCGCATTATGCGCATCAGACTGCAACTGGAGGATATTCCCGGTTCCCTTGCCCGGCTCCTTACCCTGATCGCGGATCTCAGGGCCAATGTGCTTCACATTTTTCATGACCGGAACATCCGGGATATGCCCATTCACATGACCTGGGTGGAACTGGATGCGGAAACACGGGGACAGCCGCATATTGCGGAAATCAGGAAGGAACTGGAGAAAGCCGGATATGTTTTGGGGGAAGAGTGAGCAAACAGGAGACAGGGTTTGGGGGATGGGGAACAGGATTGCAGTCACTGAACCTGGCCTCCCAATCCCTGAATCCCCGCCCCTGTCTGAAAATTCTTCAGGCTTTTTTGCTGTCTTCGATCTTTTCCTTTTCATCTTCTTTTGCCAAAGGATCAGAGGTCGCACTTTTGAAATTCCGGATGGCTTTGCCCATCCCCGCACCGATTTCCGGCAGCTTTCCTGCTCCGAAAATAATCAGGATAATCACCAGAATCACAATCAGTTCCGGCATTCCGATTCCAAACATGGGTATTTCCTCCTCATAATATTTTTTTGTTTTTTTCTGTTCGCTTCTGTCAGAAACAGCAGGAAAAAAAGTCATCTTTTGGGCCACACAGCGCAAACATCCTATCCGCTTATGTCCGGAGGATCAATTTCCCTCATCAGTTGTCTGAATTCATTTGTTTTCATATACTGATCCACGGATCCCTGGTAATCAATCCATCGCTGCCAGACTTTCAGCCAGGCTTCATTGTGCCAGTAATAATCCGGATTTCCCCTTCCCTGAAGCTGTTCAATATAATCAATGTATTCCTCCGCGCAACTGCAGCAGAAACGGTAGGGCACTCTCTGGTTCCGGATTCCTTTCTTTCCGCCATCCTCATCCAGTTGACGAAAGCATTTTTCACAGCGCAGAGCCCCCCGAGCCCGCTGAAACAGACTTCGGACAGCCGCAAGTTTGCGTTTGCGCATCAAAGTCTCATTTATTTTTCCTGCATCCCGGAGTCGGGGTGCAAGTGATATTATTTCTGCCATGATTCAAATGTCCCCGGGTGAATGATTGTCAAAAAACAATCATAACATTCCGATCAGCCCCTGTCAAATGATTCTCTCTCCGCTTCCGGCTGTGCCTGTGTTTTATTTTTCTGGCTTCCGGGTGTCCGGGAGAACCGGATTTCCTGATTCCTGTTTGCCGATACATCCCCGGACAAGTCTGAGGGCTTCTTCCCTTGTGCGGATGGTTCCGCCCAGTCTGGCTGCTTCCGCAATATGCAGGATCCGCCTGAAATCCGGCGACGGTGTCAAACCGAATTCCCGAATCAGATCATGACCGCCAAGCAGGGGAGGCTCTTTTTTTCTGCGCTGAAAATCTCCAAACCGGAAATCCAGAACATTCCGGACAAAAGCCTCAAAATCCCCGGTTTCCGGAAGCTCCGACTTGGCCTGATCATCCGCAAGGGCATGAAGCAGAAGCAGGGGCGTATCTTCTCCGCATTTCATGAAAAAGCGGATTATTGCCTTCTGACTGAGATTTTTTTGCTGTTCTGCCCGAAAAAGCAGCAGGGGTCTGAGATGGTTGCGGATGACAAAACAGGCAAATTCCCTTTCCTGCCTGGAGCATTTCAGACGGTTCAGAATGTCTTCCGCCATGTCCGCCCCCTGTCTGTCATGGCCGTAAAAATGGATATTTCCCCCGGCATCCGCACTGCGCGCTGCGGGTTTTCCAATATCATGGAGCAGCGCGGCAAGCTTCATCACAGGAATCAGCCGGGTGTCCAAAGATATGCGGGAGACAATGTCGGCAAGCATTTCCCCGTGAAGCATCTTTTCCAGAAACGCGTATGTCTTCAGCGTATGATCCAGCACATCAAACGCGTGAAACCTGTTCTGGGTGCAGCCTTTGAGGGCCTGCAGTTCCGGAATCATTGCAAACAGAAGCCCGTTTTCGGCCATGAGATCAAGATATGCATGGGAGCCGGACCCTGCAAAAAGTTTCATCAGCTCCGCATGGATGCGCTCGCCCGCGCTTGTCCGGATGCGCTGCGCGTGTTTTCTGACTGCGGACAGGGTTTGGGATTCAATTTCAAAATCCAGCGCAGCGGCCATGCGGAAGGTGCGCAGGAGCCGGAGGGGATCGTCTGTGAATGCCTTTTCCGAAACCATGCGGATGCGTTTTTGCTCCAAATCCCGCATACCTCCGGTGCAGTCAAGGATGCGGCTGTCTTCCAGGGAATATCCCAGAGCATTTACTGTGAAATCCCGGCGTTTCAGATCCGCTTCCAAAGACAGACCGCTGAGGGGGCAGATGTCAAAACACTGCTTTCCGGAAACCAC
Source organism: Desulfobacterales bacterium (assembly GCA_041390465.1). Classification (GTDB taxonomy): domain Bacteria; phylum Desulfobacterota; class Desulfobacteria; order Desulfobacterales; family Desulfococcaceae; genus JAABRU01. Next base: position 54,137 of record JAWKPW010000010.1, read on the forward strand.
CCGGTAAACGAGCAGACCGGGTTTTCCCAAAGGAACAAAAGAGCCCTGCATGGCAGATGCCAGTTGCCGGGCAAATTTTTCCGCGTTTTCTGTTACCGCAATGTCATAATCAAGAGGTTCGCGGCCCAAAAGCAGATCCCGGACAGCGCCGCCCACCAGGTATGCGCCTTTTCTGTCCTTTATTTTGTCAAAAATTTCCGTAAGCAAGTGTATTGGGTTCCTTATGTGACGGGATCTGATACCAAATCGCCATTGAATTTATGCAATGCCTGCCCTTAAGTCAGGCGCGGAGGAGTCCCGAACGGAAAGTCTGGGAAACTGGGATGATTCATAACATCCTGCCGAAATTCCGTTTCACTTCATTTCGGCACTCCGGAACCTCCCCTGCCTGACAGCATTGAAGCGGAGCGCGGGAACGGGATTCATTGACAGGTATATTTCCAATGGAGAATTGGTATGAAATCTGAAAAAGATTTGTCAGCAGAATCACTTTCTGAACAAATCACCAAATTTGCCAAGTATTTCATTATGAAATCTGTCATCTGCCATGTATTTCAAAACCCAGGGCAAAAAAGGATGACGGGAATCAGAATACGCATCCAGTCTTTCGATTGCAGAATCTCCCAGATGGATAAGCAGCGCACTGACAAAATCGATAAACAGGAAAAATCCCTCCACAGTTTTGGCATCGAAATCATTTTTGCAGTAATCCCCCGGATCTCCAAGTGACTTTATTTTTTCTGCCAGTATTTCCGCATCGTCCGGGCGAATGTTTTCCTTTATCTCCTTCAGCAGTGCCAAAGGCAGGGAACCGGAAATCATTTCAGAAAAAGCCTTTTCCAGATCTTCACGCAGCTTCATGGCTATCATCCTGCCGGTCTGTCCGATTTATCCAATTTTCGTTGGTGGGTCAAACCGGTTGACAGAAACGCTCCCCTCCCTCAGGGAGGGGCTGGGGGAGGGGCAAAATATTGTTTATTGCAAGTTGCTGTCACCCTCCCCTGACCCCTCCCTCAGGGAGGGGAAGCAGAATCAACGGATTTGACCCTTTATCCAATTTTCCCGTCACGCAGCAAAATCACCCTGTCTGCCATATCCGCAATTTCCGCACTGTGCGTGACCAGCACCAGCGCAGCATTTTTCTCCTGCCGGAGTTCAAAAAGAAGGTCCAAGACCGCGCGGCTGTGCGCTGAATCCAGATTTCCTGTGGGTTCATCCGCAAAAATGATCTTTGGTTCATTGATCAGCGCGCGGCAGATGGCCACCCTTTGCTTTTCCCCGCCGGAAAGCTGATGGGGAAAGCCGTTCTTCCGCTTTCCCATGCCTGCCCGTTCCAGAAGAAGTCCGGCTTTTCGGGCAGCCTCCGGATCGCGTCTGAATTCTGCGGGAAACATGACATTTTCCAGCGCTGTCAAAGAGGGAATCAGATGAAAGGACTGGAACACAAAACCGAATACAGCGTTCCGCAGAGGCGCGAGTTCATCTTCCTTCAGATGACTGATTTCCTTTCCCGCAATCAGCACCTTTCCGGAATCCGGTCTGTCCAGCCCGGACATCAGGGTAAGAAGTGTGCTTTTCCCGCTGCCGCTGCTTCCCGCAATCACGAGAAATTCCCCGGCATCCACCGAAAGGCTGATCTGATCCAGAATGCGGATTTCCCGGTTTTCCACAGTATAACTCTTGCAAAGGTCTGCAGTTTCAACCATTTTCATTTTTTTGTATCCATTGCATACAGTCTGTCAAGTATTTTGGGAAAATCTGCCAGCAGTTTTTCTGTTTCCCGGATGTTCAGATTCTGGGTATGCTCATGCAGCCTTTTTCCATAGGCCGTGACAGACGCACACCCGTATTCTTCCCCCATTTGTTTCAGTTGCAGGGCGAAGGCAGCAATTTCATCAATGACCAGCACTTCCCCTATCTCTTTGCGCAAAGGGATAATCTCTGCTTCCAGCCGGGAAATGAGTTCGGGAAGTCTGTCTTTCTCCGGCATATCCGCTGTAAAGTCTTTTGCATCCGCTGCTGTTTTCCTGACAGTGCTGTATGGGAGAAAACGTTTCAGTTCCTCAAAAAACTGGTTACGGGACAGGGGTTTGCGCAGATATCCGTCAAAAAGTTCTTTTATTTTTTCTTCTGTATCCTTCATGGCCGAGGCTGTCAGGGCAATCACCGGAATCTGTCTGAGCCGATCATCGTGTTTGATGATTTGGGTCACTTCATATCCGTCTCTGCCCGGCATCCGCAGATCCATGAGAATCAGATCCGGAAGCCTGTGCAGACGGCCAAGGAGCTGCAGCGCGGCATCCCCGTTTTCTGTTTCCATCAGGGTGAGGTCTGTATGCTCCAGATAGCCCATCACCAGATCAATATTGGAACGGATGTCATCGGCAATGAGAATGGTTCCGGGCCCGAAGCAGAGATTTTCCTCCTCCTGCCCGGCAGTGTCTTCCAAAGGAGGCTCTCCTTCCGCAGTTTCCACATTCCAAAGTTCCAAACGGAACAGACTGCCTTTGCCCACCTCACTTTGCACGGAAACCCTGCCCTTCATCATTTCCGCCAGACTTCGGGTGATGGCAAGCCCCAGCCCTGTGCCGCCGTACTGCCAGTTTTTCTGCCCCTCCTGCTGACGGAAGCATTCAAAAATCGCTTCCCGCTGATTTTCGGGAATGCCGATGCCTGTGTCTTCCACTTCGATAATCAGACAGACCGCATTTTGGGAGGCATCAGGATGATCCTCCCGGCATTCCGGATCCTTCCGGCAGTACGCGCGGATGATGACACCTCCATGATGGGTGAATTTCAAAGCATTTCCCAGCAGATTCATCAGAATCTGCCGAATGCGCACTTCATCCAGAAGCAGCGCGGGGGGAATGTCCTTCCCCATTTCTGTTTTCAGTGTGACTTCCTTTTCTCCGAACTTTGGGGACAGTATCTGCACCATATCCATGACAAGATGTTTGAGATTGACGGGTTCCTTTTCAATTTTCATGCGGCCTGCCTCAATTTTGGAAAGATCCAGAATATCATCTATGAGGGTGAGCAGGGTTTTCCCGCTGGTATGGATATTCTGCAGATATTTTCTCTGCCGGGGATCCCAGATTTTGTCCATCAGCAGCTCACTGAATCCGAGAATGGCATTCATGGGGGTGCGGATTTCATGGCTCATATTGGCCAGAAACACACTTTTGGCCCGGTTCGCCGCCTCTGCCGCTTCCTTGGCTTTCTCCAGTTCCATCCGGTTCTCCCGCCGCAGGGTGATGTCGCGAGCGTTGAGCACAACGGACTTCATGGCCCGGTTGTTCAGAAGATTGATGCAGTGGGATTCCACATACAGCCAGTGTCCGGCCCGGTGACGCATCCGATGCTCAATCACGCGGGGATATGCTCCCTTTCCCTTCAGCAGAGAATGGAGCATTTCCTGCCAGGCTTCCCTGTCTTCCTCATGGAAAAGGGAAAATACAGAAGATCCTTTCAGTTCTCCGACATAGTATCCCAGAACCGGTGTGAGCGTGGGACTCTGATACACGATTTCCCCATCTGCTTTGAAGGTCAGAATAATGTCCTTTCCATACTCTGTCAGGCCCCGGAAGCGTTCCTCACTTTGCCGGATCTGCCGGTTTCGGAGAAAGACCAGCCCCAAAACGATAAGAAACACTGCACCTGCCTGAAAAACCAGCCTGCGCACAAAAACCGGATCAAAACGCTGCTCATAACGCACAGAAAGCCATTTGTGACGGATGGCATTGTGATCCTCCACTGTGATGGAGGCAATGGCTTTTTCCATAATGCCGGTCAGCAGCGGCCAGTCTTTCCGGACAGCGACAGAGAGTGTGTAGTAGTCGTATGAGGTCGGAGCCGCAACTTTCAGATTCGCCAGCCCGTTTTTTTCAATCAGATAACTGGCAGCGGCCAGATTCGCGATATGGGCATCTGCGAGTCCCACAGCCACTTTTTCCAGGCATCCCAAAGGAGAATCCGCAAACACGGGAACATAGTCAATGCCGTCCTTTTCCAGCCAGCCGTGGGGAAAGACTTTGGGAACCACAGATATTTTTTTCCCTTTCAGGTCTTTGACACCGCTGACAAAAGGCGCATCCTTCTGCGTAATAATCACCACAGGAAAGGAAAGATAGGGAGAGGTGAAATTCATATAGGCTGCCCTGTCCGGAGATGCGGACGCACAGGAAAGCATGTCAATCTCCCGGTTCTCCATTTTTTTCAGCACTTCCGGCCAGGGCATGTCCGGCATTTTCTCAAAGTGTATGTCCATCCGCTCGCTGATAAGATACATATAATCGGCACACATGCCATGATGACTGTTGTCCTTTTCAATATAATAAAAGGGGGGAAACGCGCGGGGCCCCGTGACCCGGATGGGTTTGTGCGTTTCCAGCCACCGGATTTCCTCCGGACTCAGGGGGATTTCCTGTTTCTGTTCTTCCGCAGCACACAGCACGCAACAGAAGACGGTCATCGCGGCAAGAATCAGAAAAGTGTGTTTTTTTGTCATCAGCCTTATCATCAGCATGGATGCTGCTCTCATTGTGCTGTCTGAAAGCGGGATTTGATATGTTCATAGGGCAGCAGCGTGGAAAGACGTTTATCCTCAATCGCTTTGCCCACAGTGAAATGATAGAGACTCTGAAAACTGTTGTCTCTGAGTCCCAGAAGTTCATGCACAGGATCATCAAAAAAGCAGCCAATCCCGGTTCCCCGGAAACCGTATGCCTCAGCCTCCAGATAAAGCACCTGGCCGATCATGCCGCATTCCCGGAACAGATCACGGTAACGGAAAGGCTCCTTTTCCACAATGGATCGAAATTCTGCCAGCATTCCCAGAGAAAATGCGCTGTCTCCCGCAATGGCCTGATCGCAGCTCAGGGAAATGGCAGTTTCTGTCACATCCCCTTTTTGGAGCAGATACAGGGGAAAATCCGCGGTGACCTGCTGCCACAGCAGATGACCGGCTGTTCTGCTCCGGATTTTTGCCAAATCTGTCTCCGCGCGCAGAAAAAAATACATTCCCGGTTCCAGTTCCTTTATCCGGTGAACAAAGATCAGCAGATGCACGCGGGGATTTTCTGCTTTGGCATCAAAAGGCGGCACATTTTTCCGGGGAAGGGTTTTATCCAGCATGGCAAAAAAAATTTCCCTGTCCATGCGCGCGCTGCGGCTGAAAGCTGTGGCACTTCGGCGGCTGCGGATAATGTCTGCTGCCCGGAGAGAGGAAAGAACATTGCTTCGGAAAGGTCGGGTGCTGAGAGTGCCCTGAATTTCCGGTGTGCGGGGTTTTCGCGTGCATTCCGCAGTATCGTAAATGATGTCCCAGCGGATTGTCCGTGAACTCAGGGCATTGGGGATTCCCTACACAGAAAGACCGGAAAAATCTGCAAGAATATCGTCCGGCAGAGTTCGGGGGATCTCTGATCCGGCGGCATGGACCGCACACAGCACTTCCGCTTCCTCTGCTTCAGATTCTTTCCATTGTGTCCGGTCAAAACCCAGGACATTGCTCATATCCGCATGGGAAAGGCAGTGCAGACAGCTCAGTTTCCATCCCATGAGACCGGCTGAAAAACGCAGCGCAGCCAGGGCATGGCCAGTATCCAGATTGCAGTAACGGAAGGCCCTTTCCCCGTATTTCCAGGATTCCCGCCAGAAAATGCTGCTCAGACCGATAAAAAAAACTTGGGTCTGAAAATGATTGCGTATTTTTTCCCACAGTTGGGCAGAAACATCTGCACGGGGCTCCAGCGCGTGCAGAAAGGAATTGTAATGATACAGTCCGGATTTCAGATTTTCCTGTTCCGGCAGTATCAGATACGCCTCTTCCGGATGGAGATTTCCGCTGGATGGATTCATTCTCAGGGACCATCGCTCTGCCCCCGCGGATTTCCAGGCTGAAATCCCCAGAGAAAGCTCCAGAAATCCCCCGATATTCTCCCGATCAAAGGGCAGGACAGAATGTCTTTCCCTTTGATACAGATTCATATGTTCCCCGGCAGGATCTGTTTTCAGAAGCGGGAGAGACAGGAGATCACTTACTTTGTAAAACCGGAAGGGATTTGGCTGGTTTTTCCAGTCCATGTATCCGGCAGATCGGGCAAAGCGGTGAAAATGATGTTTTGTTTCCTCATGACAGCGGAAAACCTTTTTGGCATTTTTGTCCATAACCTGATTTCCAGTCTCCTGCCTTTGTCCCCCTGTCAGCCGGGACAGTGATTCTTCTGCTGGGGATCAAACCGGTTGATTTCCCTCTCGCTTCCTCCGGCGGGGGGGCATGCGTTTCTTTCTGCATCATCTGCCGGTCTGATTCCGATTCTCCATTGATTTGATGCAGTGCCTTCCGCACAGCCGAAAGTTTTCGGGTATTCAGAAAAACCGGATTTTTCGGAAAAATCCGGTTTTTCTGAGGAACCGGCAGAAGATATTGCATAACTTCACTTCAACAGTGATTTGGTATGATCCGGTGCGATTCATTTCTGATGCGAATCAAGACACAGGATTTGACAACTTTCGAAAAGTTGTCAAATCTCCTCTTGTTTTATAATTTATTGTTTTAATTTAATATGACATTTTTGACTTTTCATTCGCATTCTTATTTTTTTTCTATTTTCAGTATGCGCTCTGCTGATGCCTGTATCAGGATTTTGATATTGTCCTTGAGATTTCCTTCCATGCGGGCAATGATTTCCGCAAAGGTGGCAGGTGTGATATGCCGGATTTTCTCCAGAGCCGGAAATCCGGTCAAATCTCCCACAATGATCATCTGCCGGTTTTCAACTCCCATCTGCTGCATGATGTCCCGGATTTCATCCACTTCTTTTGTCACATTCATCAATATGGAGGTCAGGGGCAGAGTCTTTCCCGTGACACCCGGAGGCTTTTCATTGAACTTTACGGAAAACGCCCCCCTTTCCAGCAGAAAGATGCGCTGAAGAGCCTGTTCACCGGTGAAATGTCCCTGCCGGGCATACAGAAACCCTCCGTTGTCCACCACGATCTCGGCATTCATCTCCTTCATCCGGATCGTGGCGGTTTTCATTCCGATTTCCAGACTCTGCAAAAGGTCAGAAACACCCACATCTGCCAGTTCCCCTTCCATATGCCCCTCATGGGGACATCTCCTGTCCATCCGCCGCAGCACAGCTTTGATGCGGGCCAGAAGTTCGGATCGGTCAAAGGGTTTGACAATATAATCATCAGCGCCCAGTTCCAGACCCTTTGTGATGATTTCCTGCCGTTTCAGGGCTGTCAGAAAAATCACTGCCACATGCTGTCTGGATCTGTTTTTCTTGATTTTGCGGATCAGTTGAAAACCGTCCATTCCCGGCATCTGAATATCCAGCAGCACAAGATGGGGTTTGCGCTCATCAAGCATTTTCAGTCCCTGTTCGCCATCGAGCGCGTGGATTGCATCATAACCTGATTTTTTCAGGTAATTTCCGACAATCAGGTGATGCGTGGGATCATCATCAATGATTAAAATCAGATAGTCAGACACATTTTTCCTCTGCATGCTGTTTTTGGGTCAATACAGCAGTAATGCTGCAAAAATTGCTGATATACCGGTTTCGGGGGTTCACAGGATTTGACAACTTTTTGAAAGTTGTCAAATCCTGATGGCAGGTTTCAGCGTTCCGTATTTATTTCCCGGCATCTGAGCCCCCGATATTTCAGGAAGTTGCGCTTTCCTGCGTTTTCAGGCTGCGCTGCGGATCTCTTTTTCCCCTGTTTTGTCCAGAAGAAGTTCCCAATCCCTGTCCACCATTTCCTGTATCACAGCGTAATCCTCCTCTTTCAGATGCCTGAAACGTCCCTGCGGAGCCATATAGTCTTTTATCGGACGGTTTCCTTTGCAATTGAGGGTGTAGCGGATTCCATCTTCCACCTCGTACAGGGGAAAGGCATTGCTCTGCACAGCCAGTCTTGCAATTTTGATGCAGTGTTCGGTGGGAACACGCCATCCTGTGGGACAGGATGCAAAAACATGCAGAAAACGGGTTCCGCCCTTCATTTCCTTTGCCTTGCGGAACTTGCGGATCATGTCATCGGGAAACGCGATGCTGGCAGTGGCCGCATAGGGAATGCGGTGCGCGGCCATGGCTTCCACAATGTTTTTTTTCCGGGTATGCTTCCATCCCTGTCCCGGAGTGGTGGTGGTGCGGGTTCCGTAGGGAGTGGAGGAACTGCGCTGCACGCCTGTGTTCATATATGCCTCATTGTCATAGCAGACATAGATGAAATCCTCATTGCGTTCGGCCGCGCCGGAAAGAGCCTGAAATCCGATGTCAAAGGTTCCGCCGTCTCCGGCCCAGGCCACCACAGTGGTCTCAGTGTCTCCCTTCCTGTCCAAAGCTGCCCGAAGCCCGCTTGCTGCCGCGGCTGCGGTCTCAAATGCCGTGTGCAGAATCGGCACATTGAGCGAGGTATGGGGGTGAGCGCCTGCAATAATGGCCCAGCAGCAGGCCGGAATGACCATGATGGTCTTTTCCCCCAGCGCGCGCAGGGCAAATTTCATGGCCACTGTGGCCCCGCATCCCGGGCATCCCACATGGCCGGAATGCATATAATCTTTCTGCGGCAATTCGCTTAATGTCATTTGTGATCTCCTGTGAATCTGTTCCGTTTGTCATTGCCTTACCGTTTCAGCCCCACCCACACACTTTCCTTTTCCGGAGCCGGGCATTCTTTGGTCATCTGGAATATCTGTGTGAGAATCTCCGGTGTGACATCCCTTCCGCCCAGGCCGGTGATATAACCGAAAACCGGGGGACGGAGGTCATGATTGTACAAGGCCGCACGGATTTCCTGCTTAGAGATTCCGCTTGCGCCAAAGGAGAAATTCCGATCCACCACAGCGATTTTTTTCGCATTTCCAAGCACCTGGCGGATCTGTTTTTGGGGAAAGGGACGAGACATTTTCAGTTTGGCCAGTCCCACTTTCTCTCCTTTGGCACGCAAATCTGCAATGACTGAACGGCAGGTGCTGGCAGCCGTTCCGGCCATGACCAGAATTATGTCTGCATCTTCGCAGTTCACCGCATCCAGTGCCCCGTATCTGCGGCCGAATATGCTGTCAAATTCCTCCTCGGTGCGGGCAAATGCGTCCGGAACCATTTCCATTGCCATCTGAATGTCATGGCGCATTTCCATATATACCGGAGGCGGAGCCATCTGGCTGATGGCCTGGGGATGTTTTGTGTCCAGACAGATCCTGGGCACAAAGGGAGGCAAAAACTGATCCACAGTTTCCTGATCCGGCACATCCACCGGTTCATAGGTATGGGAAAGGAAAAATGCGTCCAGTACCACCATGACCGGCAGATTTACGCTTTCGGCCAGCCGGTAGGCCTGCAAAGTGGTGTCCAGCACTTCCTGACCGTCTTCACAGTACAGTTGAATCCATCCGGTGTCCCGCTGGGCCAGGCTGTCGGTCTGATCCATCCAGATATTCCACCCCGGCCCCAGAGCCCGGTTGACCTCGGCCATGACAATGGGCAGCCGCGCGCCCGAAGCCCAGTGCAGAAGTTCATGCATCAAAGCCAGTCCCTGTGAGGATGAGGCTGTAAAGGTGCGCACGCCGCCGGACGCGGCCCCAATTACAGCGGCCATGGCTGAATGCTCACTTTCCACGCAGATGAATGTGGCATCCATCTTTCCCTCCGCGCAGAATTCCGAAAGCGCCTCCACAATATGGGTCTGGGGTGTGATGGGATAAGCGGACATGACCTGCACCCTTGCCAGCCGGACAGCCTCGGAAACCGCGTGACTTCCTTCCAAAACTTCTCTCATAGCATTTCCTCCTCCAGGGACATGGCATTGCGGGGGCATTCTGTCACACAGATGCCGCAGCCTTTGCAGTAGTCATAATTGATGCACCGGTTTCCGTCTATGAAAATTGCGAGTTCCGGGCAGAACACACGGCAGTTGTCGCAGTCGTTGCTGATGCCGCAGTTGAAGCATCGCCCGGCTTCGCTCAGAACCGCCTCCCGTTCAAAGGTTTTTTCCACCTCTGAAAAATTCCGGATACGTTCCTCCGGGACGAGAATTCGGGGTTCCCCCCGATCCGCATTCGGAAAATAATCCGTGTTGATTTCCCCAAAACTGACCGTATGGGGGCGGCGTTTTTTCCGATCACCGGAAAGATAGATTTCCATGGAAAGCGCATTGCCTGTCCCAACCCTGCACGAGTTCAGGGTTTCGGCAATGGCATCATATCCTTTTTGGAAAAAGGTATCCAGCGCGATGGCCGCAGCTTTCCCGGATGCAATGGCATCCGTCACGCTTTTGACCGGATTGGTCAAATCTCCCCCATACACGATGGGCCGTTCCCGGTTCCAGAAGGTGCAGAAGGGCATTTCCAGCACATCACTGCTTTTTCGGGGCGGAAGATACCAGTCCTCATCCGGTTCCGCGCCAATGGCTGTGAACACATGATCCACCCGCATGGTTTCAGAAAATCCCTCATCCGGGATCACACTGACACGGCCTGCCACTTTGTCGGATATTTTCATTTTCTGAAGACGCAGAAGCAGTCCTTTTTCATCCTTTTCCATGCGGACAGGGGAGAGCAGTTCCCTGATTTGAATCCCTTCCGCAACTGCCATATCCACTTCATGGCCGAACGCGGGCATGTCCTGTCTGCGTCTGCGGTAGACCAGCAACGCGTTTGCGCCCATGCGGGTCAGGGAGCGCACCACATCAATGGCTGTATTGCCGCCGCCGATGACTGCGGCCGTGCCTTTGATTTCCCCGCATATGCCATTGCGCACATCATGGAGAAACCGCAGACCGTCCTGAGCATGTTCCTCACCCGGAATATGCAGGGACAGGGATTTTCCATCCGCGAATGCCATGAAAAACCAGCCGCGATGTCTTCGGCCCTTTCCAAAGTCCGTCGCGACGTGATCCGCAGAAGATTTCCACTCCCAGATCCAGAATGCGGAGATTTCTAACTGAGAATATCCTCCCGGGCAGGACGCCGTGGACTTCAGCGGAGAACGCGCCCGGTTCGGCCTTCCGCTTCAAAAATGGGTGCACTCGATGCCCCAGCCGGGTGAGAAACCACGGCGTAGAGGTGACCGCCGCCCGAACTCCGCAATGGCAATGCGTCTGCCCCGTGCAGCACGTTTTTCTGATTCTGCCCTCATCTCCGTAAAAGCGATGGGGAAATGGTATGCTGCAGCTCCCCGATGGATGGGCCATGTCCTCGATAAAGCGTCCCAGACGGTTGACAGAAACCAGGTTGATCCAAATCTTGCGGCGTTGCACATGCCTTTCACAGGGACGAAAGCAGACCTTACCGCATACAGCCGGAAGCGGGATTTTCCCGCAGAATTGTCTCCCACGCGCGATGAACATGCCCTTTACCGCGAGCACTTCAATGCGGGGAATGTCTTCCCCAGGACAGATTCAGCTTGCACGTATGGTCTTTTTCACAGTATTCCGGACGCACAAAACGCCAGAATCCGGTCTGTTCACTGTGTAGGGCAGTTCGGATCGGGATATGTACAGGGAATTTCCCGGAAGTTTCATATCTTTGCAACTGTTTGCACCTCAACATAGATTTTCAGGTTTCAGACGTTAAAACCGCACACTTTCATAAGCCTGTTCTATGGCCTCAAAATTATCCTCTTGCCGGCCGGTATTCCATGATGGCCTCTTCCAGGCTTCTCCAGATGGGCGGATTTTCCACATCCGGCAAAGGCTCCAATCATACTTGTGTTGATGATGGTTGTGTCCGGTTCCCAGTTTGCAGGAGGGCAATGCCGGAGGCATCCACTACAGGCTAGACGGAAAGCGGAAAATGGGAATCGCTGTGAATCTCTGAAATATCCGGCAGAAACAAGAATCCATCCCGGGGCTTGAGTCCCTTTTGTCACATCCACCGTATGCAGAAGTTTGCATCCTGCACCACAACATAGATCCGGATGATACACATTGCTGCGGATCAGAATTTTTTTGTCATCCAGCCGAAGATAGGCCTCCACAGGCGCGCCCCGGCGTTCCACTCCGAAAACCGGGAAGGTCTGCACATAATAACCGGCCCTGAAAAAGGCTTTTGCCAGTACGACCGAGGCCACCACAGTTCCCTGTCCGCCCCGTCCGTGAAAACGGATTTCCTGCATTTTTTTAATCACCTTTCATTATTTTTTTCGGTAGGAACCGAATAAGAAACCGGGTATGACCGTTGCTCTCAATTCGCAGTCTTCCGCCCAGGCAATTCTCCACCAGGCTTTTGACCAGATCCGGGGCCGCAATGCCTGTATCGCTCAGATTGGTCTCATCTGTCATCAGCGTACTGAAACTGCTGACAGAGAGCTCAAGTTCATTCTCTTCTGTTTCCGCCAGGCAGATCTGAATATGGGAAAAGGTTTTGTCCTGTGCTGCCGCGGAAAAGGAACCGGCCAGCAGTTCATTGACAATCAGACCGATGGGAAAAGCCTCTTCGGGATGAAGCAGAATCTCTGCGGCCTCCACATCCACCAGAATTTCACCGGAACGGATGCGAAAGGTCTGGAAAATGTTTTTCACCACTTTTTTGATATACTCTTCTGCTTCAATGAAAATATCATAAGGGGGCAGGGAAATGGTTTCATGAACCAAAGCCAGGGTGTTGACCCGGCTCCAACTGCGGCGGAAGATGTTCAGGGTCCGGGTGTCGGAAATATACTCGGCCTGCAGATTCATCATGTCCGAGACACGCCGCAGATGGTTTCCGAACTGCCGGTGGGTCAGTCGGACAAACTGTTCTCTTTCCCTGAGATCAGAGACGTTCTGCACCTGGAATTTTTTCAGTTCCTTATAGAGTTTTTCCAGTTTCCTGTCACGGATGCGGATTCCCTGGGAAAAGGTTTCCGTTCTTCGGCGGATGGTCGCGGACAAAGACTGCATGATGGATTTGGAAATGGGATTGGATCGGGTAATCCTGTCAAAATCCTCGCGGGTGATGGAAAGCAGTTCACAGGGCTGCCGTGTGATTACTGTGGCACTTCTGGGAGAATCATCAATCAGGGCCAGTTCTCCGAACAACTGCCCGGAACCGTACACGGAAAGCAGTCCCTGCTCCGGTGTGCTGTAATTCTTCCAAATTTCCACACTGCCTTCATACACAATGAAGAGATGCTCAGCCAAATCACCTTCCCTGAAAATGATTTCCCCGGTTTTGAAAGCAGTTTTCCGGCATGTGTCACGGATAACTGAAATATCCTCATCTGACAGAGAAGCAAAAAATGGAACACCTCTGAGAAAATGAAACAGATCTGACATGAAAGACCAATTCCTTTGTCAGGGCCGATGCAGCCCGGAATTTTTTCATCATACTTATTTTATAATAAAATTTTTAAAAATTGGCAGCAGAAACCATAGAACATTCCTCCGCCATGGTTTATCTCCGGATAATTCATACTACAGAAAGGAATGTCTTTGCAAGGTTTCATGAAAAGTATCTGTTCTTTTGACCCGGACGCAAACCTGCCGCTTTTTCCGGAACCGGGATGGAAAACAGATTCAACATCCGAAATCGCAGCTCCGGAGCGTTTCAGCAAACCCATTCCGGACAACAAAACCTGCGGAGTCTGCTTGTCTTCGGAAAAGCTTTTGATTTCAAATTTGACAGGAGAATGGCACAGGCGGTTTTGCTGCAAACCCCAGGAGCGTGTGTGAAAAGTCCCCCGTCATCATTTCCCTGTTTTGCAAAGGGGGATTGAGGGCATTACCATCCGTTTAATATGGCTTTCTCTGGTAAACAAAGCAAGTAAAATATCAATAATCAGCATAGTAAGCATGACACCGGTATTCTTCCGAAGTTTCCGAAACTCCGGAAGTATGCCTGGAAAAAATTATGGTCAGGTACGTATCCAATGCGTTCAGCAGGGGCGAATATGTCAGGTTCTGCTGACATTTCAGATCAGTCTGCGGGTTCCGATCTCAGTTCTGAACCGCAGACAGTGCTGTGACTCATTTCTGACAGTGTCCGTGAAAGTCCGAATGGTTCGGATCAGAGATGCGGTCCGCAGCAAATTCAGAATTCTGCAGAAATGTCAGCAGAACCTGTAAGCTGTCTGAAAATATCGGCGGATTCAGATTTCGGGATTTTTTCCGATTCAATCCTGCCGGTCCGGAAAAAAGGAGTGCGGAACTTATACTGATTCGCCGCTGATTTTATGCAGTGCTGTCAGTTTTCTGTGTCCTTTGCGGTTAAAACAAACTTGGCAGAAAGCATGGTTTCAAAGGCGAATCGGCATGATGCCAAATCACTGCTGAAAACGGTGTTCCGGAAAAAGCAATAGCCTGCAATCAAAGAGAAAAATTGGAATTATTGTATAAAAGCGATGGAAAATCAGTATGATGCCTTCACCCCTGCCATGCAGAGATATTTGATTTCCAGATATTCCTCAATTCCGTATTTTGAACCTTCCCGGCCAATCCCGGACTGCTTGATTCCGCCGAAGGGAGCGATTTCCGTGGAGATAATGCCGGTGTTGACGCCCACCATGCCGTATTCCAGCCCTTCGGACACCCGCCAGATCCGCCCCATATCCCTGGTGTAAACATAGGCCGCAAGACCGTATTCGGTATCATTGGCCATGTGCAGGGCTTCTTCCTCTGTTTTGAAGCGAAAAAGCGGAGCCAGAGGGCCGAAGGTTTCTTCACGGGATATGCGCATATCGGGCCGGACATCCCCCAATATCGTAGGCGTAAAAAATGTGCCCCCCAGGGGATGGCGTGTGCCGCCGGTCAGGATTCTGGCTCCTTTGGACAGGGCATCCCGGATATGCTCTTCCACCTTTTCCACGGCATTCATATCTATCATGGGTCCCTGCTGTGTGCCCGGTTCCAGTCCGCTGCCCACTTTCAGGGATTCCACCGCTTTCCGGAATTTTTCTGCAAATATATCATAAATGCCTTCCTGGATCAGCACGCGGTTGGCACATACGCAGGTCTGTCCGGAATTTCGGTATTTGCAGATCATGGCCCCGGCCACGGCCGCATCCGGATCTGCATCGTCAAATACGATAAAAGGCGCATTGCCGCCGAGTTCCAGGGACAGTTTTTTCACCGTATCCGAACATTGGCGCATGAGAATTTTCCCCACCTGCGTGGAACCGGTAAAAGAAAGTTTGCGAACCAGAGGATTGGCTGTAAGTTCCGCACCGATTACGGAAGAATCACCGGTGACCACATTGAACACACCGGCCGGAATTCCTGCCCGCCGGGACAGTTCTGCCAGAGCCAGGGCGGAAAAAGGCGTCTGCGAAGCCGGTTTGACCACAATGGTGCATCCTGCGGCCAGAGCCGGGGCAGCCTTGCGGGTAATCATGGCCGAAGGAAAATTCCAGGGAGTGATGGCAGCACATACGCCGACCGGTTCCCTGAGCACCAGAATACGGACATCCGGAAGATGGCCGGGAATTGTATCCCCGTAAACCCGTTTTCCCTCTTCGGCAAACCATTCCGCAAAAGAAGCCCCGTAAGCAATCTCTCCCTTGGATTCCGCAAGGGGTTTGCCCTGTTCGCTCGTCATCAGCACCGCCAGATCTTCCTGGTGTGCCATGATCAGTTCAAACCATTTGCGCAGGATTCCGGCTCTTTCTTTGGCAGTTCTGTTTTTCCATGCAGACCGGGCTGCATCTGCTGCTTCTATGGCCCTGCGGACTTCGGCTGTTCCCATATCCGGCACAGTTCCCAAAGCTTTCCCGTCTGCCGGGTTTGTCACCTTTATCATTTTCCGACTGTCGGCATCGGCCCACTGCCCGTTGATATAACATTGGTGCCGGAACAGTTCTGCATCCTGCAACTGGATCATGGATACCTCTTTTCTTTCGGCTGTCCGGCAGGGAAGCATACCGGGCCGAAAAACAGTTTGTGTTACGAAATGAATTTTCAGCAGATCGAGAACTTCCTCCCTGGCGGGAGGAATCAGGGGAGAAGCTCACATCAACGGATTTGAGCCACTGCCGCAGAATGAAACCCAAAATCAGAGCAGAGTCCCGGAGGAAGGGCGGCACAACTGCCCGGAAATTTATTTCCGGACTGTCTGTCATTTCCGGATGTAAATGCAATTATTCTGAGAGGCTCCGGATCATATCCGCCATATCGGCCTCTTCCATGATTTCACTGCTGACAAGCGCAGGTTCCAGATTCTCACTTCTGCCAAATACCGCATAACTGATTCGATCGATAAAAGCCATTTCTTTCAGGGCTGCATCCCGTGTCATCTGCGGAGGCCGGATGCCCTGCAGCAGCAGGATTTCCATATTTCCCCTTCCCAACTGCTGTTCAAAACGGGCATTCTGCTCCAGACAGCGGAAACAGACTTTCTTTCTGTCCGTCAAAGCCCTGTAAATCTGATCGCTTTCCCGGATTTGCTCCAGAAAACGCAGCACATAATCAAAAAGTTCCGGAGCATCCGGCTGATCCCCCTGGATTCTTTCCAGAAAATGGCAGAGAAATCGGACAGTTTTTTCGTTTTGCACAAAGCGGGCATTGCGCACACGCACTTTGAAGAGATTCCGGAAATCAGCCGGGACATATTCCTCAATGGTCTCAATAATCTGTCTGTCTGTTTTTTTCTGCAATGCTGAGTCTCCGCAGAAATCCCTGTGCTGCCCAGCGGGGAACCGGAATGCGGAGCTGCCTCTGATCCGGAAAGATAATGTTTGCCTCCACCGGCTCACGGACAGATACCCAAAACTTTCCGGTCATCCTCTTCATAAGATTCCTTGTCCCAGGCAGATCTTCGAGCCCGCCTGGCAGGTTTTCATCCGGAAAGAAAAGCAGTTCTGTCAGAGAACTGTTTTCCCGTTATCCTCATCAGTGAGCATTTCCGCAAGTTCTGTCGCGGCCCGGATCGGAAAAAAACAGACTGAATATGCATAACCTGTGCATTCAGAGCAGACCTTCAGGAATATCTCCGCTGTTCTCTGTGCAAGAAGTGCACACCGTGTTTCACCGCTCATTTTGCAGATATGCCTTCCATGGCCTGGACAATGCTGTGTCTGGGCAGCGCACCGGCCAGGTTGTCTCAAAAACTGTCCCCGTCAATGGCCGAGCAGGGTGGGGATGCCCGCATTCCATACTGGTGGGAGGTGCCGGGGTTTTCATCCACATTCATTTTGCAAACCCGGATTCTTCCCTTCCATTCAGCAGCCAACTGATCCATGACAGGCCCCATCATCTGGCAGGGGCCGCACCAGGGCGCCCAGCAGTCCAGCAGCACGGGCAGAGGAGAATGGATTACCTGTGACTGAAAACTGCTGTCTGTCACCACCAGGGGGTGAGCAATCTGCAGCACCGAGGTGTCAAGGGAATCCCGGCACCTGCCGCAGATGGCGGGCTGCCCGATTTTTTCTGCCGGAATCCGGTTTCGGGTTCCGCAGGATGCACAGCGCATGATACAGGAATTTGTCTGATTCATATTTTTTTCCTTTTATGCTGTTAAACACAGTTGCATGGTTCACCTCACAGCCCTCAGACAGACTGTCATTCTCTTAGGTGATTTCCGGAAAAAACATCCCTCAGATTTGACAGCTTTCCAAAAGTTGTCAAATCTTTCAGATGACTGAACAGGGACATTCATTTTCAGAAACAGCCCTGTACAAAGGAATGCCCAACAAAGAGTTTGGCAAAATCCGCACACATCCAAACATTGCGTTTGGACTCCCGGATGAAAGGATATATTCTCAGTTTGCTGATTATAGCAGGAACCAGACCATAAAACCACATTTTTTTCATCACAGGATTTTGAATCTCTGCGGAAAGGATTTGTCCTGCCGGGAAGATCCGCAGGGCTTGTTCGGGAAAAGCACTGCCGTCAGACACAAAAAGTATATAAAAAATGCGAGGTAAGAGTTAACATCACCAATGCAAAATCAGTTGGCTGCAAAACAGATTCCGCAGGTTCGCTTTTATAATGTCCTGTTTTTACAGAGTTGAGAATTTTTAACCCTTAATTGGCATAAAAAAAGTATTGGAGAAGAATGACATATTCTGATAAGAATGATTCACAGATACGCCATGAATGAAATCACCAGCACAGACATACTGCACTTTTTTCTGAATATCTACAAGATGCAGATGAATGCTCCGGCAAATCCGGGGGAGTTTGTTCCCGTGGCTTTCCCGGATGCGGATACCATTTATGAATTCCGTCTGAAACGGGGCAGCAGATGGTTTACCCGGCGGATGAGCATCGGGCCTCTGGGTGAGGATACCGGCAGCAAGAGCACGTGTTACAAGGTGATTTATGATGATGTGCTGGTGGTCAAGATTCCGCCCAAACCGGTTCGGGATTTTGCCAGTTATATTGAACATATCCGCATGGAAAGAAAAATCGCCGCAAAACTGGAGCCGGAAATCAGGTGCATTACGCCGACAGTTTCGGCCATACTCAGAAAAATACCGGTTTTTTCCGCTGACACTTCTTTGGTGCCGGAAAAATTTGAAGAGCACTGCACAGAAAAACTCAGGATATTCCGGGAATATCAGAAATATCTTAAAATCGGAAGCTGTTTTGTTTTTTTTTCCAGCCTGGCAAGATATGTTTTTCTGGGACAGATTATCAAGGACATACATTTCAGAAAACTGGATACAGCCAATGAAATATTGTCTCATATCAGTATGCTGGATCATCCGGTTCTGTTTGAGGATATCCATGGGAAGACCGGTGCATCTGTTTTTTGCCGTATCTGTGAAATGTATACTGCGTATGAAGAAAAATTTGCACTCCTGCCGGGAAGGGAAAAATGGCCGCAGATTACGCCCTATCAGAAAAAGCTGTGGTTTTTGACCCATGTTGGGGAAAAGGAGGCAGAGCCGGATACAGAATGCCACTGTGAGGAAATGCCGGCAGGAGTAAAGGGAATTCTTGAGGAAACTCTCAGATATGAAAAGGAAGCTGTGCGCAGTTACCGGAATCTGGTAAAAGAACATATCCGGAAAAAAAATTTTCAGCAGAACAAAGCTGCCATGCGCGGCATTGCTGCAAACCTGCTTGATCTGCTGGCCGTACTGCGGGAAAAGGGGGTGGCAATCCGGGATTTGAAACCGGACAATGTTTTTGTTGCGGGAAACATATCAGAAAATCCGGTACTGCTCAGCACACCGGAGGAGTATTCCATCGGACTGATTGACTTTGAAACATCCGTGGTTTACCGAATCGGAAAAGGGGAAAAAATCTCACAGCCCATGCTGGCCGGAACCCCTTCCTATGCCACGCCTTCGCACCTGTTCAGAAATGAACTGCTCAGGCGCACCTATGGAAATCTGAACCGAATTCTGCATCTGCAGGACTGGCAGGCGGTCAACAGCATGATTTTCAATGTCATCACGGGAAAGCGTCTGGCCAGGGAAACAGAAAAGCTGATTCCGAACATGGTCCGGATTGTCAAAGAAGCCATGAAGCGCAGAATGGGCAGAACCGGGGCTTTTCAGGAATGCAACCGGATATTCTGGGCCAGAACCTCCGGAGAATTTTATGAAAGAATGGAAAGTCATAAGGCTTTTCTGCAATCTGTTCTCATTCCGCTTTCACAGCCTGTGCTGCAGATGTTCACCGCAGAGGCAGAGGAAACCGTTTCCGCCATATCCCGGCGCATTCAGATCATGGTTTCCGCTCAGCAGATCTTCCGGAGTCCCAAAAGCCGGGAAAATCTGTGCAATGCGGATCACAACATGCTGAAACTGTGGAAAAAGGCTTGGGAAAGAAATGAAAATGTGCCGCCTGCACATCCTGCGGCAAGAGAGCAGATTCTCCGTATTCTTGGGATACTGGAAGGTCTGCGGCAGGAATCAGCCCGGCTGGAGGCCATCCTCCGGCTGCCGAAACAGCGGCCGGTTCTGTCCGCGCATGAACTCATGCTCCTGATGTTCCGGGTGGTTGTGAATGCCATGTACAAACCGGAATGGGGCATGCTGTCTGATGATTTTTCTGAAACCGGACAGCAGGACGCGTGTCTGATGCCGGATATTTCAGATGAGGAAAGTGTCAATATCGAGCAGACCCTGCTGTAGTGCATAAACATGTTGGATTTTACAGAATCAAAAACCGGATTTTTCCAAAAAATCCGGTTTTTTTCATTCCCTGTTTTATCTTAGAAACCAAGTTGATCATGCAGCAGTGCACAACCAATACATACTGTTTCAACTTTAGGTTTTTTGTGGCATGGTTTTTGCCTGACAGTCTGTCTGTGAAAAATCATCCGTTTCTGGTCTGATACCGATTCTCCATTGATCTGAAACATAAGCTGTTCAAAGCGCAAAGTTTTTCAGAAAAACCGGATTTTCGGAAAAATCCGGTTTTTGAATACATGAAAACTTCTTTGCCTGCGTATCAGTATCTTTTCAATAGGGGAATCGGTATGAAAACTCCGCGAGAGGGCTGAAAAGACCTGTTTTGGCGCATATACAGCTTCTGTGCCGTAAAAAAACAAAGTTGAAACAGCATATTATGTTTTCAGAAGACCGTCTGTTTGTATTTATACAAAAATAAATACAAACAGTTATGTGACACACTATCATACTCCATATGGATTTTAATATAATGAAATTAAATAAAAGAAAATCAAACATCCCGGAGCCTGTTTTCATGCTTAACGGATGTGTCATACCGATTCGCTGTTGAAATCATGCTTTTTAAACCGCAAAGGCGAAAGACTGGCACAAAGGTCACAATGAATTTGCATGGCGGCATAACACCGATTCTCCTTTGAAATCATGTGTTCTTTTAACCGAGACACGAAGAGGGGCACAAGGGTCACAGCAAACTGACAGCACTGTCTGAAATGAATGACGAATCGGCATTGCCTTCCGCACAATATAGATTTCAATGGAGAATTGGTGTATACCGATTCCCACTGGTTCTGTACAATGCAGCCGGTCAGCAGACAGGGATGTTCATGCACATCAGGAACACGGGACGCAGAGCGTCAGTGCCATTAAGTCAAGTGGAAAACGATCCGCCGGCGTGCCAAATTTGCAGTCTGGCATAAACAATTCGGAAAAAACCTGCCAGACCTGGGTTCGGCACTCCAAAAAATTCCTGACTTAATGCCATTGACGCAGAGCGTGGGAACGGGAGTATATTTTCAACACCGATTCGTTATTACGCCGAAAAATATATGACGGGCAGTTGTCAGGTCATGAAAAAAGGATCAACGTCAATGACAATCCGCACCCCCGGAGTCTGAAACAGTCCCGTGTTTTCTGTGCAAAGCTGACGGACAAATCTGCGGAGATGTTTTGCCTTTGCGCTTTTGACCAGCATCTGCCAGCGGTAGCGGTCAGCAATCTTTGCCACAGATGCCTCAATGGGGCCGAGGATGTCCACATATTTCCGAAAAGCTTCCGCCTTCTGACGCACAGTCAGCGCGGACTCCCCCAGCCTTTGGACAATTTCCTGTGTTTTTTCCCTGTCTTTTCCGGAAATCCGCAACTGTATCATGCGGGTAAAGGGCGGATAGCCCAGCGCGCGGCGGAATCCGATTTCTGTCTGGTAAAAAATCCGGAAATCCTGTTTCTGTGCGGCCAGAATGCTGAAATGATCAGGCGCATAGGTTTGCAGAATCACCTGCCCCGGCACTTGGCCCCGGCCTGCCCGGCCTGCGACCTGCGCGAGAATCTGAAAAGTCTGTTCCCCGGCCCGGAAATCCGGAAAACTCAGGGACAGATCCGCACAGATAATTCCCACCAGCGTGATATGGGGAAAATCATGCCCCTTGGTCACCATCTGCGTGCCGATGAGCACATCAATGGCCTGATTTTTCAATGCCCTGAGAATCTTCAGCACAGAACCTTTCCGGGACGTGGTGTCTCTGTCCATGCGGGCGACTCTGGCTTCGGGAAAAAGTTTTTTCACAGCGTCCTCGACTTTTTCCGTTCCCATTCCCAGATACTGAATATGGACAGAGCCGCAGGAAGGACACAGCATGGGCGCTTCCCTTGTGAATCCGCAGTAATGGCATTTGCAGACATTATCGAGCCGGTGAAAGGTCTGAGTAATGTCGCAGTGCGGACAGCGGATGGGTTCCCCGCAGCCCGCGCATACGGGAAAACTGGCAAACCCCCGGCGGTTGAGAAAAAGCAGCACCTGCTCCCCTTTTTGGAGGGTTTCGGCCACAGCCCGGTGCAGTTCCGGAGTGATAAAGCGTCTTGCGCCCCGTTCATCCCGGATTTTGCGCAGATCCACAATGCTGATGCGGGGCAGGGGACGGCGCTCCACCCGGAGGGAAAGATGCACTTCCCTGAATTTTCCGATTCTTACATTGTAAAAGGACTGCAGTGATGGGGTGGCAGATCCCAGAACAGCCACCCCATCGGACTGTCTGGCACGCACCACTGCCAGATCACGGGCATTGTAAAGCAGATCCTTTCCCTGTTTGTAGGAGGTGTCATGCTCCTCATCCACAATCACCAGCCCGATTTTCGGATAGGGAGCGAAAATGGCTGAGCGCGCGCCGACCGTAATCAGTGCCTCCCCGCTGAGAATGCGCATCCACTGATCATAGCGTTCCCCAGCGGAAAGACCGCTGTGCAGTACAGCGATCTTTTCCCCGAAACGCGCCCGGAACCGGCGTTCTGTCTGGGAAATGAGAGCAATTTCCGGAACCAGCATCAGCACAGGCAGTCCCCGTTCCATTGCTGCCGCTGCCAGCCGCAGATACACCTCTGTTTTGCCGCTGCCGGTGACACCGGCCAGCAGCCAGGTGGCAAAACCCTTTCCCAGAGAGGAGAGAATGGCGGAAACCGCTGTCTGCTGCTCGGCTGTCAGTTCCGGTTCCCTGTCCGGATCAATGGATTCGCCAAAAGGATCCCGGTACCTGTTTCTCTCACAGATGCGGATAAGCCCCTGCTCTGCCATGGAAGCGATCAGATTTGCGGCTGTGGGCACATATTCTCTGAGTTTTTTGACAGAAATCTCTCCATGCTCCTCCAGAATGCGGAGAATTTCCTTTCTGGGAACCGAAAGTTTTTTATCCAATTCTTCATCCCGTGAAATGCCGGACACAGGGGACACACAGCGCTCTGTGCGGGCACGGGTTGTGGCGCCTGTGAGTTCCATCTGCCGGACAATCCATCCCCTTTTTTCCATGCTCTGGATCAGCGCCAAAGGAATCTCGCGGTTGAGGGAGGATGACAACTCTTTGATCCGCATATTGTTTTTTTTCAGACGTTCCAGAATTTCTGTTTCCGTGGGATTGAGAAAATGGGACAGATGGGCGTTTTTCCCCTCTTCCGTGAGCCCCAGAGTGACACTGTCTGAAAGATTGAGTCCGCCGGGCAGGGCATTTTTGATGACTTCACCGGCCGGATAGAGGTAATAATCTGAAACCCATTTGAAAAACGCAATCATTTCCGGAGGAAACAGGGGAACATCATCCAGAACATCCAGGATGCACCGGAGATCATAGTTTCCCTCCCTGTCCGCAAAACCCAGCACATAACCGGTAATCCGCCGTTTTCCAAAGGGAATCAGCACCCTTTTTCCCACAGACACAAAAGGGGCAAGGGAATCCGGAACAGCGTAGACAAAAGTTTTGTCCGCAGGAAAAGCCACTGCAACTTCAATGCTTGCAGAATTTGTTGTATTTTGTTTCATATTGTTATACAGAGAAAAAAAGGACTGTTTTTTGTCATCCCCGCAGGCTTTGGTCTGCGGATTGCACCTGCAAGGGAGAGAGGATTATAGTTTTTGCCGTCCCGCTTGGCAAGTCATGATGTTGCAAAAAAACAAGCTGCTGAAAAAAGATTGGTTTCAGCAGAAAACAAACCCAAAAATTCTGTAAAAGGAGGTCTTATGCGGACTGTCATCAGAAAAAGTGTCATTTTTTTTACTGTTTTTGTTCTGGTCATTGTTCCCTTCACAGCAGCCGCGCAGGATTATGACCGGGATCCGTTTGAAAAAAAGGAGGAAGCCGGCAGCGGAGCCATTGCCTTTGACGCACTGATTGTCCGGCCCGTAAGTCTGGGAGCCATAGTGGCAGGTTCCCTGCTCTTTGTGATAGCCCTTCCGGTCACCTCCTTTACCGGAGAGACCCGGCTGACCTATGAAAAACTGATCAAAGAACCCGCACGTTACACATTTAAACGGCCAATAGGGGAGTTTTCGCTCAAATAAAGAGCGTATGCGAGCGGGAAAAGCGGAAAAGAAACCGGGAGTGCCAGACCTTCAGTCTGGCATTCCGGAAGCGGAATGCAAATGATTGGACAGATAATTGAGGCCATAGATGACCGTCTGAACCCCGTTGCGGTGCGGGAGCTGCGCCAGGCTGTGCAAAGCCGTGTGCTGGTGGGGATGTTCATGCTGTTTTTGATCATCATGCTTCTGGTTATGGCCGGATTTGTCAGTACCGGTTCCCCTGAAACCGGTGCAAGTCTGGAAAGAACGGCAAATCTGGGCAGAGAAGCCTTTGAGGTGCTTTTCGGTGTGCTGGTCTTTTCCGTCATCCTTTTTGTTCCGGTCTATACAGGAGCCAGGATGAGCCTGGAACGCTCTGCCGAGAATATGGATCTGCTCTTTGCCACAGCCATCGGCCCGGGCACTGTCATTCGGGGAAAACTCTGTGCCGGAATGGTCATCACCCTGCTTTTTTTCAGCGCCTGTCTTCCCTTTATGACCCTGACATGGTTTCTGCGGGGAGTGGATCTGCCATCCGTGTTTGTCATTCTGTGCATGGCCTTTGTCGGCATTGCTGCGGCCATACAGTTTGCCCTGTGCATGGGATGCAGTTCCCATAACCGTTTTTTCCGCATGCTGCTGGGCATTCTGACACTGGGACTGCTTATGGGCGAAGGCTCTGCCATTGTTGCCCTGGCAAGGGATATGCTCCGTTCCGGTGTGGGCAGCCGGCTTGCAGATCCGGATTTCTGGCATACAGCACTGCTTGTCCTGGTTCTCATCCTGCTCGGTGCGGGCCTTTTTCACACCATTGCCATTGCTGAAATCAGTCCGCCTTCATCCAATCGGGCTCTGGGGATACGCAGTTATATTTTCTGCGCGTGGCTGCTTACCGGAGGAACAGCTTTTTTTTATGCCCGTTTTTTTCATAAAAATGATGGACTGCAAGTCTGGTTTTATATTTCCATCCTGCTGTTCTCCTTTGGATTTCTCCATGCGGTCAGTGAAAAAGACGGATACAGCCCCCGTGTGGCAGCCCGAATTCCCCGTTACCGGATGATGCGGATTCCCGCGTTTTTCTTTTACAGCGGTGCGGCCAACGGCATTGCCTGGATACTGCTTATGTCCGGACTCACCTTTTTGACTGTTCTGCCAATGGGAAAAAGGTTCAGCGGACTCAGTGCAAAGGATACAGAAATATTCGCGGGCATTTTTCTCTATGCCTGCTGTTATGCCCTGACCGGTCTTCTCATCCGGCGCACCCTGCTGGCAAAATGGGTTCTGCCCAAATACACATGGGTGGCGGTGCTGTCTGTCATGGCTGCCGCATGCATCCTGCCCATGTTTTTTTCCATCATGGGGGGAAACAGTTCCTTTGATTTTTCAGGCAATATTTTTGCACTTATTGCGCGGGGAAAAAGAGACAGGCATTTAGCCTTTGCCGTACGGTGGCTGCTGCCTGCCGTAATCTGCAATATTCCCTGGTTTCTGAAACAGGTCAGCAGGTTTGCTCCTCCGCATTCCCCTGACAAATGACAACCGGTATCCGAAATCTGACGTTTTATGGACACATCCACCATTGCAGCCATAGCCACTCCCATCGGAAGCGGGGGAATCGGCATCATCCGGATTTCCGGCCCGGAAGCACTTTTCATTGCCTCGTCTCTGTTTGTCGCTCATCGGAATGAAATCCGGGGAAAATCCCCGGATTTTGCTTCCCATCGACTTTGTATCATCAGTTTTATATCATTTGATGCAGAAAAAAAAGTCGGATTAAGCGAATGAAGTGCTACTATTGACCTCCATGAGGGCATCGCGCTACACCAGCGAGATGGGCCAGAAATTACGCCAACCAGCCTGCCGCGCCCGGAGGCGATTCTGGAACTAACATGCTTTGAAAAGGCACGGCTGGCCGAACCGGAATATTCGCCGGCCTTCAATAGCATTAGTCGACCCGGCCGAGCGTTAACCGGTACGATCAATGCCGAACCGGCGGCAGGGCAATAGGAAGCTGCGGCTGAACTGACCAGGCAAGTCCCAGGGCATTTTAACGCCGTCCGGGACGTTCCTGCTGGAATGCTAACGTTTAAACTAGCTGCCATTTCTCCGGCAGGGATGCAGGCAGAAGGAATTCGAGCGGCATCATTGAAAATACTGACGACTATGCCATGCAAAAACGCGGATGCCATGAAGCCATATTATTATGGGACTCCGCCTATTGTGGGAAAACCAGTGTTGGTGAAATCAAGCACGAACCGAACTGCCTGCTCCGAAAAGACCGGGCCGTGTAACGCCCGATTCGGGATACAAGGGATATCGTTGAGAGAATCTTGTAATCAGGGATTCGGTCGTGCTGATTGACACTGCCGGACTTCATGAAAGTGATGATCCTGTGGAAAAAATCGGCATGGAAAAAAGCAGGGAACGGATTCAGAATGCGGATCTGCTGCTGTTTATGACAGATATGGAACACTCCGCTGTGCCGAGGACTATGACATCTTCCGGGTAGTCGGCAGAAAACCCTGATATGGGTGATCAACAAATCGGTTGGCCTCCGGCATGGAACCGGAGATACCGGAACCCTGGCAGGATATTCCCCGCATTGTCATTTCTGCCAAATATAATCAGGGCATTGGGGAACTCAGGGAGCTGATTGCCGACATGGTGCTGAAATCCGCTTTTGCCTCTGAAAGTGCGATCATTCCCAATCTGCGGCACAGACAGGCCATTGAAAAAAGCCTGCAGGCTGTGAATGCGGCAGGGCAGGGCATGGAACGCGGCATTCCCTTTGAACTTGTGAGCATAGATATCCGCGAGGCAGCGGATTTGCTTGGAGAGATTGTGGGTATCACCGTTCGCGAGGATGTGCTGGATCGGATTTTCAGCACCTTCTGCATAGGGAAATAGAATTTTTTGGCAGTGGCTCAAATCCGCTGATCTGTCTGTGACTTCAGGCGGGGAGAAATCCGAACAGATTGACATTATAATAGAAAAAATCCAAAAAAACAAACCGGAATCCCGCAAGGGATGACATTGTCAGCCAATCTGACCCGCTGTCAGATTTTTTTCAGTTCCCCCATTCCGGCAAAAGCTGGAATCCGGTGATTTCAGATCATTTTGGATACCGGCTTTCGCGGGTATGACGGGAGTGCGCGGCATTGGCGGTTTGCCAAAAGACTTCTTTCACATTCAGCCGCCGGATCGCAAAGTTCACGCAAAAAAACACAACAGGCTGTTTTTTTTCTGTGGAAAACGCTGCATCCTCTGAATAAGGCGATTTCCGGAAAAGAACATCCCTCAGATTTGACAGCTTTCCAAAAACTGTCAAATCTTTCAGGTGACTGAACCGGTATAACAATTCTCCATTGAAACCATGCTTTTTTTTGACCGCAAAGGACACAAAGATGGCACAAAGGTCACAGCAAATTTATATCACTGCATAAAATCGGCGGCAAATCGGCACTGCCTTCCGCAGCATATGATTTCAATGGAGAATCGGTATTATTTTCATAAATCACCTGACAAATGCAAAAAATCTTTTTTGACAAAGCAAGTGCTCAATGATACAAAAATACCTTCCCGTTCAATCTGATACCAAATCGCCATTGAATTTGTGCAATGCCTGCCTCAGGTCAGGGGCAGGGAAGTCCCGGACTGAAAGCCGGGGACACTGAAATGATCCCAAAATCGGGCCGAAATTCCGTCTCACTTCATTCCGGCACTCCGGAATCAGACAGGCACGGTTTCAATGGCGAATTGGTATGACAACAACCCGGGATGGACAGCATGAGAAAAGGATATAATGATCTGTCACGGCATGAAGCGCAGAATGACAGAGGATACAGGAGTGACAATTGCAAATGAAAGAGAAACGTACAGCAGATCGCCGGAATCTTCTGCGGTATCTGAAAATATTTGACAAGGAAAGTGGAGAATTTTTGGGACATCTGGTGAACATCTCCGCAGGCGGAATGCTGATGGTCAGCGAACAGCCGGTGCAGCCGGACACAAATCTGCATCTGCACATTGAACTGGTGTCGGAAAGAATTCCGGTAAAGGTGTGCTGCGTCTGGTGCCGGGAGGATCCGGAGATTGAATCCTACAATATCGGTTTCAATCTCTTTGCAACGGATCCGGAAACCGATGCAAAACTGAAAATGCTGATACAGACGCTGAAAGAAAACCGGTGATTCGGTCTCATACCAATTCTCCATTGAAAGCATGCTTTTTTTTTACCGCAAAGGACACAAAGAGGGCACAAAGGTCACAAAAAAACTGACAGAACTGCATAAAATTCGGAAAAGAGTCGGTATCTCTTTTCATAAAGTATAAGATCAATGGAGAATTGGTATCAGACGTTCAGGTTTCAGGGATTCAGTGCCTGAAATCTGAACACCGACACCTGATTACCCCCTTCCCAGAACTTCGCTGTCTGCAATCTCATATTTTTTGATCTTGTAATGAATGGCCCGGCGGCTGATGCCCAGAAGGTCGGCCGCATCCTTGCGGATGCCTCTGGCCTGCTGCAGGGCGCGGATAATCATGGTGCGCTCGCTTTCCTCCAAAGACAGGGATTCTCTGTTCCGCTCATCCCGCAGGGCCAGATCCTCGGCATCGGAAAGATGAAAATCATCCGGACGCAGCACACCGTCTTTGCACATGACCACGCTTGCTTCCACTGCATTTTTCAGTTCCCGCACATTTCCGGGCCATGGGTATTCACAGAGCCATTTCAGGGTTTCCTGCGGAATTGTCACTTTGGCCATGCGGTTTTCTTTGCAGAAATTTTCCGCAAAACGGACTGCAAGTGCGGGAATATCCTCTTTTCTTTCCCGAAGCCGCGGTATTTTCAGACTTACCACCCGAAGCCGGTAGTACAAATCCTCCCGGAAGCGGCCGGCCCGGATTTCTTCCGGCAGATTGGCATTGGTTGCGGCCAGCACCCGGCAGTCCACCGGATTTTCCCGGATATCCCCGATTCTGCGGATTTTCCGCTCCTCCAGAAAACGCAGCAGACGCACCTGCATTTCCGGTGAGATATTCCCGATTTCATCCAGAAACAGGGTTCCTTTGTCTGCGGCCTCAATGAGTCCTTTTTTGTCTTTGATCGCATGGGTAAAGGAGCCCTTCACATGCCCGAAAAGCTCACTTTCCAGCAGGGTCGCGGGTGTGGAGCCGCAGTCCACGACCACAAAGGGATGATTCCGGCGGGGACTGCATTCATGAATATGATGTGCGACACGTTCCTTGCCCACTCCGCTTTCCCCCAGGATCAGCACATTGACATCACTGGGCGCAACACGGGAAATCATATCATACAGCGCTTTCATGCCCGGGCTCTTTCCCGGATAAAAGGAAGGAGGCGGGTCTGCCGGACTTTGCCTGCTTTCCGCAGAGGGCTTGCGCAGGATTTCCCGGACTTTGCAGATCAGTTCCCGTCCTTCAAAGGGTTTGGTCAGATATTCCACTGCTCCGGCCTTGACTGCGCGCACAGCATCCGGAATGCTTCCGTAGGCCGTGAGAAAAATGACCGGAAGATCCGGATACAGGGATCGTGCCTCAGACAGAAGATGCAGACCGCTGTGATCCGGCATTTTCATATCTGAAATCATCAGATCCACAGTTCTCTGCCTCAGAATTTCCATTGCCTGTTCCGCACCTGCTGCCTTCAGTACCGCAAATCCGGCAGAGGAAAGACGGGCCTCCAGCACTTCCAGGATATGCAGATCATCATCTGCCACCAGAATCGAGCCCGATGAATCTGCCGGAGGAGCATCCTGCAGATTTGTTTTGTCACTGTGCTTCATGGGGAAACCATGTCCTTTTTCTTTTCCTGTATTTCCTGATGAATCTCTTCCAGAGAATTCAACTGGGTTCTGAGGGTTTCCATCTCTTTTTTCAGTTTCCGCATCTGTTCTTTCAGATTCACAATTTCCCTGTCTTTTTTCCGTATCTGCTGCTTCATTTTTATTTCAGCAGCACTGGGAGAAGTCAGAATCTTTTTCTCAGACCGGATTTCCAGAGGCTGGGGCTGTGCGGACGGATCTTTATCCTCCAAAGAATCTCCGGAAAATTTCGGGGCTGCATCTGCGGACAGATCCGGCAAATCCTCTGTTTCCGGACAGCAGATGGCACTTCCCTCAGACAGTTTTTCCAGAAAGGGGCCGAGCATGCGGGGATTTTCGCCTGACAGGGTTTTGGGACATAAAAGGCTCTGCCGGTTCCAGTCTGTCCACAGATCCAGAGACTCCAGAAAAGATTCTGCATCTTCCGCAAGAATCATGCGGGTGCAGGCCAGGCTGTACAATGCCTCCTGCCGGATCTGCCCGGCTGCGGAACCCTGACAGATATGTGCAAACTGTGCTGCCGCGCTTTCATAATCCCCCTGGCAGAAAAGTTCATATCCGCTTTCCAGATACCGGATATTTTCATCCGGGGAAAAGGTTCTGACTTCTGTGCCGCAGCATC
>JAWKPW010000011.1:0-83867 GCA_041390465.1 Desulfobacterales bacterium
TTTTCCGCATCCCCAAAATTTTCCACTCTGCGGTTTCGGGAGTTTACGGGAAATCCAAGCGCTTTTAACCAGTCCAGCACCTCTGTGTGCGTTTTCAGACTGCCAGGAATTCCCGTGACAGCCTCAAACACAAAAATATCCAGCGGGATTTCGGCTGGTTCCAGAGGATCTTTTCTCCACAGAGCGCCTGCTGCGAGATTGCGGGGGCTGCTGTATTCTGAAGGTCCCTTTTTGCGTATATCCTCAAAATCCGTTTTTTTCACAAAAACTTCGCCCCGCACCGTCAGGGAAACCGGGGCAGACAGGCAGTGGGGGAGATCGCGGATGGTTCGGATTCTGTCTGTCCTGTCATATCCTGTCCTTCCGTCTCCCCGGGTCACAGCATGTGTCAGATTTCCCTTTTCATAAATCAGTTCAATGGCCGTGCCGTCAATTTTTTCCTCAGCCACAAAACACAGGGCTTTTCCTGCCGCCTTTTCTGTTTTCCGCATCCAGATTTTCAGATCCGTCAGGGAATGGCATTTATCCAGACTGCGCATGGGAACCGGATGCACAATTTTTGGAAAATCTGCTTCCGGGGCAGGCCCAATCTGCACGCCGGGACTGTCCGGCAGTGCCAGTTTCGGAAATTTCTGCTCCAGATGAAGCAGTTTTTCCCGCAGAAGATCGTATTCCGCATCGGATATTTCCGGTTTTCCCATTTGATACAGACGGTTGTGACGGACAATTTCCATGCTGAGTTCCCGGATTTCTGCACGGGCCGCTTCCGCATCCGGAAGGCTGTCCTCAGAAAAGGCGGGAAGGGAAAGCAGCGCGGAAAGGAAAAGAATGAAAAAGAATTGCATGATTTCTTGACAGCTCCCTTCTTTTTTTATAATTTTCCCGCGACAGAAGAAAATCTGCTGTCCAACTTCAATTTTCAAAGGAGGATAAAAAATGGATTTTAAAGCACATCTTGAAAAAGCATGGGCACTGACACTGAAATATATCGTCCCCATGATCCTGATGACCCTTGTCATGGCCGTTGCCGGAGCCCTGACGCTTGGCATTCTCATTCCGGTAATGATGGCAGGATATATGCAGTCTGTCCTGATGATGGTGAGAAGCGGCCGTGAGCCCCGCATTCAGGATCTGTTCTCGGAAATGAGACTGTTTCTGCCCCTGCTGGGATTTGCCCTCTCGGTCTGTGTGCTGGTGATGATCGGAATCTCTCTTTTTGTCCTGCCCGGCATTGTGATCATCTGCGGTGTGTCCTATGTATGCCTGTATATGCTGCCTCTGATGACAGACCGGAATTTCAGCGTCATTGACGCGATCAGGGAAAGTTTCCGCATGGTGACCGCATCAGAGGATTTCATGGATCATATCATCACAGCCATTCTTTTTCTGGGCATCAGCACCATCGGCGGTTCCGTGTTCATCGGATTTCTCTTTACCCAGCCTTTGGCAACGATTTTTCTGATGATCGTGTATGAGAAAAAGACAGGCATCAATCCGCCTCAGCCTCCGGCAGGGGAGCCTTCCCCGGAACCGGTTCAGCCGGAACAGCCGGATCATCCCGAAGATGACGGAATTACTCTGAAATACAAGCCCTGACAGCAGGCAGCCGCAAAATTCTGTTCCGTTTCGCTCTGCTTTGTTTTGCACTCAGTTCCTCGGCAATTCTGAGGGGAGGCTGAAACAGAGTGAAACGGAATTTCGCCTGCCTGCGCAAAATTCCGCTTCTCTTTGTCTCCGGCATCAGGAAATCGTGAAAATCGTATCCAGCTTCAGTACCCGGAACAGATCCCGTATGGTTTCGGAAGCATGGAGGATTCGGATGGTTCCACCGGAAATCGCCAGTTCCTTGTAAAAAAGAAGCAGCTTGCCGATTCCTGCGCTCCCGATATGCGTGACAGCCTTAAAATCGAAAACCACTTCCTTCAAAGCAGTTCGGTTCAGACCAAGAAAACGGGCTTTGAGTTCCTCTGCGCCGCCTTCGTCAATTTTTCCGTTAAGGGTGAAACGGGCACTGCTCCCTTCCTGCATCACATGCACTTCCATCTGTTCTTCCTTTGTCTGTTGAATGGTTAATGGTTAATCTTGAATAAACAGTCCGGAAAATGAAACATGGGAGTGTTGCATCATGTCAAAAAATGCCAGTGGCAAATATCTTTGTATCAAGACTGTGCCTCCCGCTTTCAATCTCAAAGTGCCAATCAGGAATAAGAGATTTCAGAATGAACAAAAACAGATTGTTATATATTCATACAGGATTGATGCAAAATTTGACAACTTTTGAAAAGTTGTCAAATCTTATTGGAATCTGAATCTTAATTTGCATTCAAAGTGCCCATTCATCATCCCGGATTATCCCCGTTCCCAGAGTTTCATAAATTTTTCAGCCCGCTGCATCTGCTCATCGGCCACAGGATCCGGATGTTTTTTGAAATAGGTGATCATCTCCCTTCCTCCCTTTTTCCATCGGACATAACTGCTGAAATACCGGATCATGAAAAGTCCCCGGCCGGATGTTTTGGTAATGTTTTCCGTCAGGGTGGGATCCGAAATGCTTTCCGGATCAAATCCCTGTCCCTCATCGCTGATGATGAGATGAAAGTCGTTTCCATACCGCCAGCGCACAGCAATGCCTTTGTCCGGGTTCTGCTGATTGCCGTGCTTCCAGGCATTCAGAATTCCTTCTTCCATGACAGACCATACACGGGTATCCGGATCCTCAAATCCCATTGTTTCCAGATTTGCCGCAATATCCCGGTACAGCTCACTGATGATACGGAGAGCATCATGGGTGTTCTTCGGTTTCAGCAGAACCTCATTGCACCTGCGCTCCTCTTCGATCTCAAGGCAGATCAGGGTAATGTCATCTCCGGAGGTGTTGACGGAAAAGGGTTCCACCGACTCACCGCTCAAATCTGCCACGCTGCGCAGCAGTTCCCGCATCAGAACCGAGGCATGGAAGGTCCGGGTTCTCCGCAATGATGCTTTCGGCAATATCCTGAGTTCCTGCATGGACAGACTGCGATCCAGATTGTTTTTCCGGCATTTCCGTCAGTCCGTCCGTATAAAAGACAATACGGTCTCCGGGCATAAGCTGTATTTCTCATTTATCATCTTTTTCCTCCCTGAGAATGCCGATGGGAATATTGGTTCCGGGAAATCCAGGCGCAGGCAGCAGGATCTACTCTGTTTTCCGGATCGCAGAACGGCCGGATGACCTGCGGGAGAACATATTTCATGTGCGGAGTTTCATGCATGATTTCACCTTTGATGCAGGTGAAAAAATCGCTCCTTTAAGAGAGTTTCCGGATCGGCAGATTTCCGTGTTGGGCCGGAATGACATCCTCAGGACCGGAATAATTGGTCAGAATCGCGTGGTATATCAGATCCGTGATAATGCTTCGCCTTTACAACTTACCTGATGGCCGGACTGGTCTTTGAGGTCACCACAGTTTTTGCCTGCCAGATTGCGCATGAAATAATGGTCTCCGCCCTGCTTGTGGCTTAAGGAATGGATATCACGTCAAAAAACAGCAGGATTTTTTCTTTGAGTTTGTGTAACGGGGGACAGGCGGTTGACCGGATTGAGAACATTGCGGGAAAGGTCAATGTTGATATCCTGACGCCAGACGAAGGTCAACAATGTCTGAAATATCCAGAAAACTCTGGATCCAAGATATTCCAGTTTTTGAGACGAGCGCACGCTCAGGATCGCCGCACATGGATATGCTCCCCCTTCACTGTCCGGATCTACAGTCACAGCTTTCTCCTTTGCGGCAGGATTCGGAATCGGAAAATGTTTTCTCGCAGTTCCCTTCCCTGGGTGCAGCGGACATAAGTGGAATAATCCAGACCTTTGAAAGTTCGGGACTGCGGTCGATCATTACGGCGGCGCAGGGATTGGCATCAAGATTCTGCGGGTTTGGGGATCCACAATCAGCACACCGGCTGAATGAGTGGACAGGATGGTGCGCGAACAGGTCTCGTTTTTCCGCCCGGTGGCCATTTCCGAGCGCTTCCTCCGTAAATATCAATCTGAGACAATGCTCCTGCAGGTTTCCGGAATGATATCCGCTTTCACAAAACATCACGGATGTTTCCGCAAACATCCGGCATCCGGCATTCATATTCAGGAAAGGACTTATCCGGATCTCCGGATATTCTGCGCGCATGAAAGGATTTCATCATTTCCACATCATCAGGCACGATACGTTATCCATTTTTTGCCCTGAACTTCGCTTTTTGCATATCCGGTGAGTTTTTCACATTCCGCGTTGATCATGGACGGTGCTGTCCTCTTCCACGATGAGCATGGCAGAACCCGTGTTTTCAAACACACTGCGGTATTTTCCTCGCTTTTTCCGGACACTTTTCCTCGGCGGCGCCGCTCCGGGGTTTCTCTTCCAGCCGGGCAGTTTGCCGCCTGCGATTCCGCTGTGCTGGCGCCGCCAGTTCTTCCAGATGATCCTCGGTATTTCTTCAAATCAACCTCGGCCTGGCGCCGGACGGCAATCTCGGCCTGCAACTGCGCATTGGCAATTTCCAGCTCTGGGTCGGATTCCCGAACCAGCTTTTCCAGATAATCCGGTACTGCTTGAGCTCCAGATGGTTTTTCACTCTGGCTTTTATAATGCTGGTGCTGGAAGGGTTTGCGGACGATCCACCGCACCGAGACGGGAGCCCCGGCTTTCATTTCCCGTGCCTGTGATAGAAATGACCGGGATATTGCGGGTCTCATCCTGCTTTAAAATTTTGCACACTTCATGCCCGTCCATGCCCGGCATGGTGACATCCAGCAGAATCAGATCCGGCACCGATGCGAGTTTCAACCCTTCCGGGCCGGGTGTCTGGAATGAACCCCACGTAACCGGACATAGGCCAGTTTTGTCAGCAGCGTGATATTGGCAGGATCATCATCAATGACCAGCACATGCTGCCGCTGTTTTTTCATTCATTTTCCCCCGGTTTCCGGGCCATAATCCTCTTCATGAGTTCTTTTACAAAATGTTTCATTTCCTCGGCCTGGGCAAAGCTGTTCGGGCGCGGCTGCGGTTTTGCACCCTGGGGAATGCGCGGCCCATCTGCTGGTCACCTGCTCTGATTTCCCCCAGGCGCGATGCTCATCCTGATCTATGCCCTGTCTGTTCCCTGGTGGCTGCGGTATTGGCGTTTTTTCGCTATCACGGTGGCGGATTCAATAATCTCCACAAAAATCATCATTGATGCCTTTGATGGCATGAGCAGCTGTTCAGCCTGCGTGGTGGAGGCCAGCAGATCCTGCGTTGTGGCAAGCGCGCGTGGAACGCCGGGCCAGATTCCGCACCTCATTGGCCGCACGGCAAAACCGCTTTGGCTTCCCCTGCCGCAGCTCTATCGCCGCATTCAGGGCAACAAGTTGGTCTGAAACGCGATTTCGTCAATGGTGCTGATAATTACGGTTTTGCCGCTTTCCGACTCAATGCGGTGCATCTCCCGTGTCAGATTCACAAGGGACTGAAGAAGATAACCTGATTTTTCAATGTTTTTGTTCATCAGTTCCCCTCCGCCCTCGGTCAGTCTGAATGTTTCCGGCTCTCAGCGCAATCTCCACCATGGTGGCAGAACTCTTGGCGCGGCTGCCTGTTCTGCCGCATTCTGAACACGAGACTGACTGGACGCGGAGATTTGATGCGCGGCTGCGGAAGACCCTGATCTGCGCCCTGTCCAACCCGCTGACCACCTTCCACAGAAGAGCCGACAATGCGTCTGGCAAACACCAGCACCATCCAGAATGCCCATTGTCAGAAATATCAGGGAAGACTGCCATAAATTTGCGGACACAGTATATTTCCTCCATGAACTCCTTTTCCGGCTGGGTTACGCCTCGTCCATCCGTTCCCTGCCACTGAGCGCATATCCCGCAATCTTGAACATGCCGTCAAAGAAATACCGTTCCACTCCAGTCACTGATTCAGCATTTGGGGCGCAATGCTCTGCATGCCCCGGAGAGTGGTGATATCCAGTTTCAGGACCAGGTCTTTTTTGGGATGGATGAGAATAATGCCTTTTCTGTCAGCCACAAAAGCATATCCGGTATGCCCCGGTCTGACAGACAGAAGATATTCAGAGAACAGATTCCAGACGACAAAGGCTGTGAGGGTTCCGGCAAAAGCGCCCTGTCCGGAAAAAAGCGGAACACAGATGGGAACCAAAGTCTGACCATCCTTTTCGGAACGGATGACTTCCCTGTCTGCGCCTGTTCCTTTTTGGGCATCCATGAAATATTTCTGTGCGGAGATATCCGTTCCCCGGAGTTTTCCTCCGGAACCGTCTGCAAACACTGTCCCCTTTTCATCACTGACAAAAAGTTCCTGAAAAACATCGCCCACGTGCTCCCATGATTTTGGCAAGTTCTGCATCCAGCGCGCTGATTTCCGTTCCGTTCCGTTCCCTGCCTTCCGCAGCCGCTGCCATTGCTGCACTGAGGGTTCCGCTTACGGAAATCTGCCGGACTGCCCTTTCCTGATCCGCAAGGAATATTCGGATGATGGCTGCCAGATCTTTGGAAATATTGACAACATGCTCTCCGGATACCCGATTCAGCGCGGCAGATGAGCGCATATCTGAAAAAAATCCCACGGCCAGAATGGGAATCACTGCCAGAAGAATTCCCCCGAACACAAGTCTGAATCTGAGCGACATTGTCTTCATGATATTGGGCTGCCTTTTTTTGAATATATTCCCGGAGGTTTTCTGCGCGAAAGCCCCAGTCTTGTGGAAAAATATCACAACTTCTTAAAAAATCAACAAATTTTCAAAAAATGCGGGACAGATTCCGACAGGATTTGACAACTTTCTGAAAGTTGCCGAATCCAACACTGATTCTGCATGAACATACCGCAGATTTGGGGAGCTGTCTGTTTCTCTGTCCTGTGGCACAGGCGGGCAGAGGGTCTGATCTCCCCCCTGCCCGGTTTGCTTTATTGCCGCATTGGCGGCCCTGTGTGAAGCACCGGGGCCAATACCTTTATTTCTCAAAGATCTGGGAGGCCAGTTGAATATCTTCCGGACAGAAGACAAAAAGGCATTTTTCATCCGGAGCCGAAACCGATCCGTAAACATAGTTGATGTTGATTCCGGCCTCCCCGAATTTTGTGGTGATTTTGGCAAGTTCTCCGGGACGGTTTTCCAGCCGGATGGCTATGACCTGCACCGTGTCAAAAAGGTAATCTTTCTGCGTAAGCAGTTCCACGGTTTTTTCCGTCTGATCCACCAGAAGCCGGATAAGGGCAAATTCCGCAGAATCTTTGCGCATGGAATTGTAACTGGCACTGGAGGCGATCCGCTTGAGGGATTTTCCCCTGGCCTGAAACAGGGTCTGCACATAACTGGATGCGTCCTGTATGGTGATGGCATCAATATTGATTCCTTCCGCGGAAAGAAGGGTGGCCAGTTTTCCCAGTTCCCCCGGCACATTGTGCAGAAACAGAGAGATTTCCGTTCTTACCATTTTTTTTCTCCTTTTTGTTTGTAAAATATTCCGTGATTCTTTTGTCAAAAGGCGGACCATGCGGTATGCCGTTTTTCAGGAAAAGACTGTCCTGCCCAAAAATCAAGGGATTTTGAACCCTTTCAGGGCTTCGGGACATACATTCTCTTCTCCTACGCAGCAAAATATCCCCTGACTTTTGGAAATATAGGGGAAAATGCCTGACGGAGTCAACCTGTTAATTGTGTTCCTGTCAACATATTTGTTTTTTGTTCTTGACGGAGTGCCGGATATGTCACTATAGAACATCTGAAAAATAAATTGTGTTTGTCAGTTCAAAGAATTTTTCCATAACTTCACAGTTCCTGAAAGAGAGGTGGAAATGAGCCTGAAAAACAGCCTGGATGCCGGAGAGTTTGCTGTCCTGACCGAGATGGAACCACCCAAAGGATGCGATATTTCCGCAATGATCGAAAGTGCTGAACAGATCAAAGATCAGGTGGAGGCTTTTGTCATAAGTGAGATGAACAATGCCATGATGCGGATGAGCGCGCTGGCCGGAGCCATGCTCCTGCAGACAAAGGGAATGGAAACCGCCATGCAGATTTGCGGCCGTGACCGCAACCGGCTGGCCCTGCAGGCTGATCTGCTTGGAGCCGGAGCCTGCGGCATTCCCACAGTCATTGTCACTGACGGGGATGATCCCCTGATGGGGGATCATCATCAGACTCCGGCTGTGCAGGATATTGGCACAAGCGATCTGCTGAGGCTTATCGGAACCCTTCGGAAAGGATCGGACATGTCCGGTGCCGAACTCAAAGGAGCCCCCGAATTCCGGGTCGGCGCATCTCTGAAAATAAGCTCAGACGGGGAGGAGCCTGATGCCCGGCTTGCGGAAATGGAGAAAAAGATTGCTGCCGGAGCGGAATTTTTCATCACCCAGCCTGTCTTTGATCTGAATCTTCTGACACCCTTCCGGGAACAGGCCGGAGACAGGGCAAAACTTATACCCAATATTCTTCTGCTCAAATCCTTGGGCATGGCCCGGTATATGGAGCGCAATGTCCCCCATATCCATATCCCCAAAGATCTGATCAGACGTCTGCAGAAAGCCAAAGACAAGGAAGGGGAATGCATGCAGGTGGCAGCGGAGCTGGTTGCCGGGCTGAAACAGAGCGGATACGCGGGCGTGCTTCTTTCTCTGGGGGGAGCGGAGCATAAAATTTCCCCTATTCTGTCCGGTGGATAAGTGCAGGAACATAACGGACATGCAAAATTTGATGACTTTCAAAAAGTTGTCAAATCCTGGCGGAATCTGACGCCTGATTCGCATTTGCAATCTGCTTACAGTTTAACTCTCCGGTGCAGCCCTTTCAAGGTGTGAGAAATAATCATTTAACATCAGGTTGCCGCAGACAGCCTTTTTTGATGCCGTCTGCCTGTGGCTGTTGCAGCCTGCTGCAAAAACTGCTGGATATTAAGGAGTTGTGCTGATCGACCTGTGACTCGCCCTGAAAGGGCTGCTCTCCGGTGTTATGGCAGTTTGCTGATCTGCCAAAAAAGCATTTTCACAATTTTGAGGAGTCCAAACGGAAAGATGGGATGCTGCCAATTTTGCCAAACTTTCTGTTTGGCACTCCGCTGCCGGTTTTTTCTGAATGGGAAAGACTTTGTTGGACAGACTGCTTATGCCGCCTGCCTCTCTCAGCGTATAACTGTTTGAAATATTCAAATTATAAAAATGGAAGGAATTATGACAAAAAATTGGATTGTTATTGCTGTATCAGCGTTCTGCCTGACTGCGGGTTGGGCTTCTGTGCATGGGGCCGAAATCCGGGAAGTTACATTGATGTGCCATGACAGTTTCAGTGTCAGCAAAGAGATTGTCTCGGCTTTTGAAACCGCGCAGCAGGCAAAAATCCTTTTTCTCAAATCCGGGGATGCGGGCGCTGCCCTGAATCAGGCCATTTTGTCCAAAAACAATCCTCTGGCAGATGTGTTTTTCGGAGTGGACACCACCTTTTTCAGCCGTGCGCTTCGTGCGGATATTTTTGAACCCTTTGCCTCGCCCCTGCTTGCAGACATCCCGGAGCATCTCAGACTGGATCCCCAAAACCGTCTGCTGCCTGTGGATTTCGGGGATGTGTGTCTCAACTATGACAAAAAATGGTTTGCGGAAAAAGGAATCCGGCCGCCGGAAAGTCTGGAGGATTTGCTCCGTCCTGAATACAGAGGACTGACGGTCGTGGAAAACCCGGCCACATCTTCGCCCGGACTGGCCTTTCTGCTGACCACTGTGTCCCGTTTCGGAGAAAAAGGATTTTCAGACTACTGGAAATCCCTGCGCGGCAATGAGGTGCTGGCGGTGGACGGATGGAAGCAGGCCTATTGGGGGCATTTTACGGCAGCTTCCAAAGGAAAACGCCCCATTGTGGTCAGTTATGCCTCCAGTCCGCCTGCCGAGGTGCATTATGCGGAAAAAAAGCCGGAAGATGCACCGACAGCGGCTGTCACGGGAAATGCATCCGCGTTCCGCCAGATTGAATTTGCAGGCATTCTCAAAGGGGCAAAAAACCCGGATTTGGCAAGGAAATTAATTGATTTTATGCTGGACGTGCGGTTTCAGGAGGACATTCCCCTGCAAATGTTCATGTTTCCGGCCAATGCCTCGGCAAAACTGCCGGAGGTTTTTGTCAAATATGCCGTGATTACGGAAAAACCGGCTGTGATTTCTCCGGAGGCCATTGACAAAGGCCGGGAGCAGTGGATTCAGACCTGGACCGAAACCGTGCTGAGGTAGCTGTTTTTTGTTTTCACAAAACAAAATCCGTGCCGGGAATATGGGCTGCATTTCATTTGAACGGCTGAAAGTGCTGCCCCGAAGCTTTCTTTCCTGCCTGCTTCTGCTTTTGCCCCTTGTTTTTCTGGCTCTGTTTTATTTTTATCCCCTGACAGAAATTTTTCTGCTCAGCCTGATGCCGGAAGGACAGTGGCAGTCTGCGGTGTTCCGCAGGATATTTCACAGCGCGTATTATGGCCGCATTCTCTGGTTCACCTTCTGGCAGGCAGCGCTTTCCACTGTGCTGACCCTTGTGCTGGCCCTTCCCGGAGCCTTTGTTTTTGCCCGGTTCCGCTTTCCGGGAAAAAAACTGCTGAATGCTTTTGTCACTGTTCCCTTTGTGCTGCCAACGGTTGTGGTTGCGGCTGCGTTTGATTCCCTGCTGGGATCAGAAGGCCTGATAACCTCTTTTGTTTCCCTGCGGGGTTTTTCCTTTGCCATTTCCCCGGGGCAGGGTATCTGGCTTATCCTTGCTGCCCATGTGTTTTACAATTACAGTGTGGTCATCCGCATCGCGGGCGGCTTTTGGGCGCAGATGGAAAACAGTCTTGCGGATGCGGCAAGGATGCTGGGCGCATCTCCCTTCACGGTTTTCCGGAAAATCACCTTTCCCCTGCTCGGCCCCTCGATTCTTGCCTCCGGACTGCTGGTTTTTGTGTTCTGCTTCAGCAGTTTCGGTGTGATTCTGATTCTGGGCGGACCCGGATTTTCCACCATTGAAACAGAAATTTACCGTCAGGCTGTTCATCTTTTCAACCTGCCGGTCGCGGCCGCGCTTTCTCTGCTCCAGATTGTCTTCACCTTTGCCCTGATGCGGATTTATACCGGTTTTCAGCGGAAAATCTCTGTTTCCCTGCATCCGGAATCCCAGAGCAGGGCAGTGCGCAAACCAAGTTCCCTTTCTGAAAAAATCATGCTGGGGGCAAATGTGACTTTTATGTTTCTGTTTCTCGGATGTCCCCTGCTTTCTCTGCTTCTGCGATCTCTTTTGGCAGAAAAGGGATTTTCCCTCGCTTATTACACAGCCCTGTTCCAAAATGAAAATGAATCGATCTTTTTCATTCCGCCGGTTCAGGCTGTGCTGAATTCTCTGGGATTTGCCGGAATCACTCTGATTATGGCTCTGGTTCTTGGTTCACTGGCTGCCGTATTTCTGGCAAAACCGGAAAGCAGACTGGCATCTTTTCTGGATCCAATCTTCATGCTTCCCCTTTCCACTTCCGCGGTCACGCTGGGATTCGGTTTTATCCTTGCGCTGGACAGACCGCCCCTGAATCTGCGCACCTCCCTGATGCTGGTTCCCATAGCCCATACCCTTGCCGCGTTTCCCTTTGTGGTGCGCAGCCTTCTGCCCGCACTGCGGAGTATTCCCCGCAACCTGAGGGAAGCTGCATCCGTACTGGGTGCAAATCCCTGGCAGGTCTGGCGCACAGTGGATCTGCCGATTATCGGACGGGCTTTGCTGGTCGCTGCTGTGTTTGCCTTTACCGTGAGTCTGGGGGAATTCGGAGCCACCGCGTTCACTGCCCGGCCTCACACAGCCACCATGCCTTTGGCGATTTACCGTTTTCTGGGACAGCCCGGAGCCATGAATTACGGGCAGGCTGTGGCCATGAGCAGCCTGCTCATGCTGGTGACTGCGGCAGGATTTTTCTGCATTGAAAAATTTCAGCCGGGCCGGCACCGGGAATTCTGACAAGGCAAAAATGGAAATCTGCCTGTTTTCTGCTTGCAGGAAAAATCAGAGCGTGATAGTTTTTTTCAGATATCAGGCAGGAATCAGGAGGCTGGAAGCAGAGGAGCAGAGATATGGCGAAATCTTTTTGCATTCGCTCAAAAATATGGATAGAGGATGAATCCGGGGATGTGGTTTTTGGGCCCGGACGGATGAAAATTTTTGAAGCCATTGAACGTCTGGGGTCCATCCATGCTGCTGCCAAAGAACTCGGCATGGGGTACAAGGCCATATGGAACCGAATCAAGGCCACAGAGGAACGGCTGGGAAAAGATCTGCTGATACGAAATGCAGGCGGCGTTTCAGGCGGAGGATCGCAGCTTACGCCCTTTGCGGAAACCCTGCTTCACAGATTCCGGAGCCTGCAGGATTCCGTGATTGCCTATTCAGACAACTGCTTTGAAAAGGAAAAGCATTTTGACAAAGCCGTGCGTATGCAGAAATCGCACTGATGCAATGGCAGGGATGCAGGAACGGGAACAGGGGAAGCTTTGGCCGAAATGAATGCTGAGGCTGATCCGGAAAAATTGACAAAACAAAAGGTGCCGGGAGTGGAAAGATATATTTTGCATCTTGCACTTGTTCTTTCTGTGCTGATGCTGTGCGCATGCACAGATGAAAAGACAGATTCTTTTCAGGGCTATGCAGAAGGGGAATTTGTGTATGTGTCTTCTCCCATCGGCGGAGAGCTTGCCCGTCTGGCAGTTGAGAAGGGGCAGACTGTTGGGAAAGGGGACCTGCTCTTTTCCCTGGAGCAGGCATTTGAGACAGCCGGTGTAAGGGACGCGGAAGAAATGCTGAAACAGGCAAATGACAGACTCGCGAATCTGCAAAAAGGACTCCGGCCTTCTGAAA
The DNA here is from genome assembly GCA_041390465.1 of Desulfobacterales bacterium. GTDB lineage: Bacteria > Desulfobacterota > Desulfobacteria > Desulfobacterales > Desulfococcaceae > JAABRU01. The sequence goes on from JAWKPW010000011.1 coordinate 12,895, forward strand.
TTGATGCCATCAATGCCCGGCTCAGACAGGCGCAACTGTCTCTGCGGCTTGCGGAAACCGAATACAGACGCAGGGTTGCTTTGTCCAGAAAACAGGGGGTGTCGCAGGAAGAGCGGGAAAGGGCGCTGACCGCATATGAGCATGAGCAGCAGAAGGTGAAGCAGGTGGAGGCCGAACTTGCCATCGCGCAGAGCGGTGCAAGGGAAGATGAGATTCACGCGGCAGAGGCACAGGTGGAATCCGCAAAAGCCAGACTGGAGCAGGCCAACTGGAATCTGGCGCAGAAAACCCGGATATCTCCTGAGGCAGGACTGATTTTTGACACCTTTTACGAGACCGGAGAATATGTTCCCCCAACTCGTCCCGTGCTTGCCCTTCTGCCTCCGGAAAACAGAAAAGTCCGTTTTTTTGTTCCTGAAACTGCGGTGGGTCAGTTCAAAACCGGTCAAAAGGTCAAAATTTCCTTTGACGGTCTCCAGACACCGTTAAATGCCCATGTCAGTTATATATCCCCCCAGTCAGAATACACACCACCGGTTATTTATTCCAGCAAAAACCGGGCAAAACTGGTTTTTATGCTTGAAGCCCTGCCTGATGATCCCCGGAGCGCTGTTCTTCTTCATCCCGGGCAGCCGGTGGATGTGATTGCGGAATAAGGGAAATGAAATTTTATTATGCCATATTCACAAAAAGCGATAACGCTGTTGAGGTGGAATTTCCGGATTTGCCGGGCTGTGTCACTTTCGGCAATACCTTTGAGGAAGCATACTGCAATGCAGCAGATGCCCTTGCCGGATGGATGGCACATGCGGAAAAACAGTTTGTCCGGGAGCCGTCTTCCCATGAAGACATAAAAAATTCAGAAGGTGAAATCATTCCCATTCCTTTGGATGAAAGAACCATGAAATCCTATGAAGGAAAAAAGCGGATCAGCGTTACATTTCCTGCCTCTGTTCTTGAAAAAACAGACAGATTCAGCAAATCCAAAGGATTGAACCGTTCCGGAGTGCTGATAAAAGCGGTTCAGGAATATATGGAAAGGCATTTGGCATAAAAAATGCCTTTCCACACTCATAGCAATTTATTCAGGCCGCAGCATGGATGAAGAAAAAAAATTTGTGATTGATGTGCAGGGAATCAGCAAGAGTTTTGGCGCAAAAACCGTGGTCAGAAGCCTGAACATGCGTGTTGCCGAAGGAGAGATTTACGGTTTTCTCGGCCCCAACGGATCAGGAAAAACCACCTTTATCCGCATGTTATGCGGTCTGCTCCGGCCGGACAAAGGAAGCGGAACCTGTCTGGGATATGATGTTGTGAAAGATTCGGATCAGATCAAGCCCCATGTGGGTTACATGTCCCAGAAATTCAGCCTGTATGAAGATCTGACTGTTTATGAAAATCTGGACTTTGTCGCCCGAACCTATGGACTGAAAAATCGGGACGAACGGGTAAAACATTATATCGCGCAGATGGGTCTGGAAGGGTTCAGAAATCAACTGGCCGGAAGCCTTTCCGGCGGATGGAAACAGCGGCTGGCCCTGACTTCCTGCATTCTGCATCAGCCCCGGCTTCTGCTGCTGGATGAACCCACTGCCGGCGTTGATCCGGGCGCGCGGCGTGATTTCTGGAATGAGGTTCACCGGCTTGCGGCAGAAGGAATTACCTCTCTTATCAGCACGCATTATATGGATGAGGCAGAGCGCTGTCATCGGCTGGCCTATATTGCCTACGGCGATCTGCTGGCTTCCGGAACCGTTGAGGAAATGATTGTGAATTCAGGGCTTGTAACCTGGCATGTGACAGGAAAGGATATGCACAGTCTGTCGGAAAAACTTAAAAATCTGCCTGGGGTGGAGCAGGTGGTGGCATTTGGAAACACCCTGCACATCAGCGGCGTGTGTGAGGAAAAAATGGAAGAAAGCATAAAGCCTTACAGAAACGGGCTTTATCAGTGGAAAAGGGCACAAACAAATCTGGAAGAGGTTTTCATTCATCTGATGCAGAAGACAGTTAAGCGATGATTCCCACCTTTTTTCCAAAAACCGGATTTTTCGAAAAAATCCGGTTTTTCAGGTAATTATCCATGTTGAAACGCTTTTTCTCTTTCAGCCGTTTATGGGCAGTTGTCATAAAGGAATTTATTCAGATGAGACGCGACCGTCTCACCTTTGCCATGATGATTGGCATTCCGCTTCTGCAACTGGTTCTGTTCGGATATGCCATCAATTCTGATCCCAAACATCTGCCCACTGCCATTCTCAGTGCGGACAATTCTGTTTTTTCCCGGTCCCTTGTCGCGGCCATGCAAAACAGTGCCTATTTTCTTGTGGATCGGAATATAAAAAGCAGGGCAGAGGCCACCCGGCTTCTTCATCTGGGAGAAATTCAGTTTGTGCTGAGCATACCCGAAGGATTCAGCCGCAGATTGATTCGGGGGGAAAAACCCGTGCTGCTGCTTGAGGCCGATGCCACAGATCCGTCCGCGACCGGCGGCGCGGTCGGGGCATTCCGTGAGATTGTCAGAAGGGCTGTTTATCAGGATGCAAAAGGTGTGCTTTCCCATCTGCGCACAGATGAGGATGCAGTGACGCTGAGGATTCACACAGATTACAATCCGGAAAGGATTACCCAGTACAATATTGTTCCCGGACTTATGGGCGTGGTTCTGACCCTTACACTGGTGATTATCACGGGACTGGCCATTACCCGTGAAAGTGAGCGCGGCACAATGGAGAATCTGCTTTCCACACCGGTCAAACCCCTTGAGGTCATGATTGGAAAGATTATCCCCTATATTCTGGTGGGATATATTCAGATGACACTGATTCTCACGGCTGCCCATATTCTTTTTCAGGTTCCCATGCAGGGAAGCCTTTTTCTCATTTATCTGCTTTCCCTGCTTTTTATCGCGGCAAATCTCAGCGTGGGGCTTACTTTTTCCACTGTGGCAAAAAATCAGTTGCAGGCCATGCAGATGTCTGTGTTTTTCTTTCTGCCTTCCCTTCTTCTGTCAGGTTTTATGTTTCCTTTCAGGGGAATGCCTGTATGGGCCCAGTATATCGGCTCTGTGCTGCCTCTTACGCATTATCTGAGGATTGTGAGAGGAATTCTGCTGAAAGGAAACGGACTGGCCGAATCTCTTCCCCATACGCTTCCCATAGCACTTTTCTGGATGGCCGTGCTTATGGTGGGACTTGTCCGATACAGGCGGACACTGGATTAGCGCAGGAGAGAAAATTGCAAACCGGACTGTTTCCCCCGGAGAGCACAGAGGGTTCACAGAAAGCACAGCGCTTTTTGCCGATCTCCCGGCTTGCATTTTTGACAAAATGCACTGCCAAAGAAATGAAATTGCCATGTCCCTGCTGGAAGTGATGGATGTGCATAAAAGATTTGATGACCGAAACGTTCTGGAAGGCGTGCGTTTCGGACTGGAGCCGGGGCATATTCTGTGTCTGCTGGGACCTTCAGGATGCGGCAAAACCACTTTGCTGCGCATTATTGCAGGACTGGAAACACCGGATCGGGGAAATATCTTTTTTGACGGAAAAGACATGACCTGTGTGCCTCCGCACCGCCGGGGATTTGGCATGATGTTTCAGGAATATGCGCTGTTTCCCCATAAAAATGTTTATGAGAATCTCGCGTTTGGTCTGGAAATGCAGGGCATGGATGCATCAGCAGTCCGCAGGCATGTCAGTGAAATGCTGGAACTGGTGGGAATGCAGGGATTTGAGAAACGGGACACTGCTCTGCTTTCCGGCGGCGAGCGCCAGCGGGTGGCCCTGGCCCGAAGCCTTGCGCCCCGGCCCCGGCTGCTTATGCTGGATGAGCCTTTGGGGTCTCTGGATGCGCACTGCGGGAGCATCTCATTGCGGAACTTGCTAAAATTCTCCGGCAGGTGGGTGTGACCGCCACCCTTATCGACCCATGATCAGGCTGAAGCTTTTGCCATTGCGGATCAAATCGCAGTTTTTGATCAGGGAAAACTGATACAGAAGGGAACACCGGAAGAGATATACAAATCACCGGCCAGTGTCACTGCTGCGCGCTTTCTGGGATTTCACAATCTGCTGGAAGGAAAGGTGACAGCAGACGGAATCGTGGAAACTGCGCTCGGGCAGATTCATGCAGCAGGCACAAATCAGGGTGATTTCCTTACAGTGCTGATTCCGCCTGATGCCGCACAGATTGCTGACAGTGCAGAACCGATGCGGAAGGAAGGAAAACTCCTCATACACGGCAGAGTGAAGGAGAGCATTTTTCAGGGTTCCTTTTATCGCGTGGATCTGGAAATCCGCGGAGGGCAGACACTGATTTTCCATCTTCCCAACCGCATTTCCCGTCCTGTTCAGGGAGAGAATCTGACACTGGAAACAGAGGGTTCCGCATGGGTATGCATTCAGGAAACGAAAAAATCTCAGGCAGAATGAAAACAGGACGGAATGGCTGTCAAACAAATTTATTCATATAGCAGTGTGGAACCGGTTTCCCGGAGCGCATCTGAAATCCGGACGGATTAATATTATTATAGAAAAATAATAAAAAAACACATCGGAATCCCGGAAGGGATGACATTGTCAGCCGGTATTATCGAACTCACCTTACGCAGACTTTCCAAAAATCAGAGAACTGCTGTATCCACCCCCGTCACACCGACGAAAGCCGGAATCCAGTAATTTCAGATGATTCTGGATAGTGACTTTCGTCGGTATGACGGCGGGGTGTAAGGTGAGTTATCGAGAATCTTTCCGGAAACAGCCCACTGCTGAAACTGTGATCAATCCTTATGCTGTTTGCAAAAAGGGCCTGAAATAGATAAAAAAATTATTACAGGCAGTTATTCTTGCAAAAATCTCAAAAACATGGTATGAACTGAAAAAATGCTCACAGCTTATTATCAATCATAAGGGAGAAAAAAATGATACTGGAATGCAAGGGACACAAACCCAAAATCGGCAAAAATGTATTCATCGCGGCCAATGCCACCATCATTGGAAACGTTCAAATCGGTGACAATTCCGGCGTATGGTACAATACCGTCATTCGCGGAGACATGGATGCCATTGTTATCGGCAAAAATACCAATATTCAGGACAACTGCACCCTTCATGCAGATGAAGGCAAACCCGCGATCATCGGCGACAATGTCACAGTGGGACATAATGCGGTTGTTCACGGCTGCACGGTGGAGGACAGTTGTCTGATTGGCATTCATTCCACAGTGCTCAACGGTGCGATCATCCGCAAAGGCTCCATTGTCGGATCCAATGCCGTGGTTCCGGAAGGCAGGGAAGTGGGCCCTTATCATCTGGTGACAGGCATACCGGCTTCCCTGAAAAAGGAACTGACACCCGACATTGCGGAGGTGCTGCAGGTTCCCGCGGATGTTTATCGCGGTCTGGCCGAGGAACACAGAAAAAACAAGGTGTGCACAGAATAAAACAGCAATCGGAGCAGGAACATCATGACAGAAAAACAGGAAGCCATCATGAGCGAACACAAGGAAGAACCGGTCAGTGAAACCGGCTGGCTGTGGGTGCTGATCCAGCAGAGAGGTGACAAAGAGCAGATTGTGGGACACTGTTTCAAAAACGAAGATATTTCATTTATCCCTGCCTTTGGGGAAAAAGAGGAAGCCAGAAGATGTCAGGACAAAATGGGGCTTGATCCGAAAATGAAATACGAGATTCAGGCCATGCACATCAATGATCTGAAAATGCAGGCGCGTGCAGGCGGTTTTCAGATATTCATTTTGAACGGTGTCGGGGAGATTCTCCGCAAGATCATTCCCTGAAAAAATGGTCTGTCTGATTTTTACGTATTCAAAAAACCGGATTTTTTGGAAAAATCCGGTTTTTCAGTCTGCCGGGTTTGCATTTCTTCTGAAATTGTCTCTCAACGCGGCAGTGGGGCAAAGCGGTTGATAATGTCATCCCTTTGGGATTCCATTATGCGGATGAATATTTTTTATAATAATATCAATCAGTCAGATTTATTCTGACGGATTTATTCCGGCCTCGGTGCCGGGAGCGGATCAGCGGATTTGCCCCACTGTCCGCAACGCCTTCACTCTCGCGAATATCCTGTTCACTTCACCCGGTGACAGGCCACCAGATGCGTTTTTCCATCTGTGCCGGGAGCGGGCAGCAAAACCGGTTCCTCCTGAGAGCATTTTTCAATGGCAATGGGGCACCGGGTGCGGAAGCGGCACCCGGATGGCGGACGGATGGGAGAGGGAATATCGCCCGTCAGCACCTGTTTTTCTTTCCGGTTCAGCGGATCAGGCGCGGGAATCGCGGAGATCAGTGCCTGGGTGTAAGGGTGAAGCGGAGCACTGTAAATCGTGTCCGCATCCGTGTATTCCGCAATTTTTCCCAGATACATGACCATAACAGAATCGGAAATATGTCTGACCACTGTGAGATCATGGGAGATGAACAGATAGGTCAGACCCATTTCCCTTTGCAGTTCCAGCAGCAGATTGAGAATCTGGGACTGGATGGAAACATCCAGTGCGGAAACCGGTTCATCGCATACAATCAGCCGGGGATTTAAGGCAATGGCCCGCGCAATGCCGATGCGCTGCCTCTGGCCCCCGCTGAATTCATGGGGAAAACGATCTGCCGCATCTTGGGAAAGTCCCACTTTTTCCAGCAGATTTTTCACTTTTTCCCGCCGTTCCGATGGGTTTCCGATCCGGTGAATGACAAAAGGCTCCTCCAGAATGGTTCCAACCGTATGACGGGAATTGAGGGATTCAAACGGATCCTGGAAAATCATCTGCACATTGCGCCGCAGTTCCTGCAACTGATTTCCCTTCAAATCCGGTATGTTTTTTCCTTCAAAAATCACCTCTCCCGCGGTGGGTTCATACAGCCGCAGAATGCTGCGTCCCACTGTGGTTTTGCCGCATCCGGATTCTCCCACCAGTCCCAATGTCTGCCCTGTGTGCACTGTGAAAGAAATGCCGTCCACCGCATGCACAGTGCCAATCCTGCGCATGAAAACGCCGCCCCGCACCGGAAAGTGCATTTTCAGATTCCGGACAGTCAGGCTGGGGACTGGGGACTGGGGACTGAGGATTGGTGGGTGAAAACCGGAAACCAAAGGCATGGAACCGGAAATCTGAGATTTGAAATCTGATCCCCCTGATTTGACACCGAACACCTGACACCTGACACCTGACACTTTTTCACTGAAATGGCAGGCCGCAAAATGCTCATCACCCACTGCTTTCATTGCCGGATGTGTTTTGCAGATGTCCTGCGCATGGGGACAGCGATTTTGGAACCGGCAGCCTTTGGGCAGATGATAGAGGCTGGGAACCATGCCTTTGATGATGCTGAGTCCGGTTTTTCGCGGGGTCTCCATGCGGGGAATGGAGGAAAGAAGCCCCTGCGTGTAAGGATGAGCGGGATGCTGAAAAATCTCTTTCACCGGCCCGGTTTCCGCAATTCTTCCCGCGTACATGACCACCACCCGGTCGCAGATTTCTGCAATAACGCCCAGATCATGGGTGATAAAAATCACGGACATGCCGGTTTCCCGCTGCAGTTCCTGCATCAGTTGCAGAATCTGTGCCTGAATGGTCACATCCAAAGCTGTGGTGGGTTCATCCGCGATGAGAATATCCGGTTTGCAGGCCAGGGCCATGGCAATCATCACCCGCTGACGCATTCCGCCGGAAAGCTGATGGGGATATTCCCTCATCCGCTGCGCAGGTTCAGGAATTCCCACCTTGCCGAGCATTTCCACGGACGCGTCTGCCATTTCCTGTTTGGACATCTGCGGAAAATGGAGCTGGAAAACCTCGCTGATCTGCTTTCCAATCCGGTGCACCGGATTGAGCGCAGTCATGGGTTCCTGAAAAATCATGGAGATGCGCCTGCCCCGGATCACCCGGAGTTTTTCCACCGGCATGCTGACAATATCCCTGTCATCAAAAAGAATCTGTCCGGATTTGATTTTTCCCACTGGCTGGGGCAGCAGTCGCATGATGGAAAGGGCTGTGACACTTTTTCCGCATCCGGATTCCCCCACAAGTCCCAGCGTACTGCCTTTGGGTACGGAAAAACGCACATCATCCACTGCATGGATTTCACCGGCCTCTGTGTCAAAGGCTGTGACCAGTCCGTTTATTTCCAGTATGTTTTGATTCATTTCCATATTTGCACAGTATTGCACCAAAAAAAGTGGCGCAGGTTAAAGCAGCACAAGTTTTCAGTTTGTGATGTATCCGCAAACAGGCTGGAGGAGCCTTGTTCCATAGCTTTTAAGATAATTGTTTTGGACAGGCCGGGTTGAATGCAGTGAAACCCAGCATTCTGAATCTGCCGGGTTTCGTTCCTCAAACCAATCTGCAGAAAATCCGAAAAATATTATCTTATACCGATTCTCCATTGGTTTTATAGAATACAATTCGGATACGGGACGCAGAGCGTCCCGGAGGCATTCCCACGCGGAGCGTGGGAACGAGTGAAAAAACTGACAGCACTGTATAAAATCAACGGCGAATCGGTATTAAAGCCTGTACGCTGTCTGATCAATTTTTTTCATGATGCTGTCGGTTTCTGTGAGAGCCGCTATGATTTTCTGATAATGCAGTATATCCGCAAAATCCAGTTTTCTGCCTTTGCGGTCTTTAAGCCATTTCTGCGCGGGCTGATAACCGCCGATGAAAAACTCCCATGCAATAAGCGGAACCTTGTCAAAATACTGTGTGTCATTGATCCAAACCCGGCCTGTTTTCTTTTTTTTCTCTGTGATTTCAAAGTCTTTTTTGCCAATGCACCGGGTGATGACATTGTCCCCGGGTTGCGGATACACTGTGAAAAACTTCTCCACTTTGGGGTTTTCCAGCAGATGGATGGTGCGGAGTTCACTGCCGAACTGAACCAGTTTCCAAAATGTTTTGGCATCATGGGGACAGGGAACACGGGGAAAATCAATTTTCAGAAATTCTCTGTATTTCTCCCGATAAGTGGGTGAATGCAGCACGGCATAAATGTAATCCAGAATGTCAATGGGCGCAAAAGTGCCTTTGGTTTTTTCTTTTTCCGGACTGAATGTCAAATCAATGCCTTTGGCAATCTGTGCAACAATTTTCATATTCAGATTGGGAGTTCTTTCCATTCCGGACTCTGGGGTTTCCTGTGCATCTGTTTCCGAGTAAAGATAGAGAGGGGCTGTATATGAAATACCAGCTCCAGCACTTTTGTTTCCTGCTGAACATTGGTCAGTGATGTATTTTGATATAAAAATACTGAATTCATAATTTGAACTCATTGGCCTGATCCAGTTCAGTCCAACATTTTCTTGGATGAGAAAGTGCTGCATGATTTTGCGGACGGTTCTCCACACCAGTTTATCTTCATAAAAGATATATTTGATATCAAATGGACGGTAAGATATTGGCTTGATATATTTTGATAAATCTTTTTCATATTTGATATTGTCATAACCATCCAAAATATTCCATCCCGCCTTTTTTCTTACATTGAATCTTTGGTGAAGCAAATCAGCATTTCTTTCAGCAATCTGAAATTCCCTGAAAAAATCCAATAATTCATTCCTGTCATTTCTTATTACAAAATCATCATGTGCAGTTGTGATTCCAACTCCGTTAATAATAAACAACTCATTGCAGGAAAAACCCTTTTTGTAATTTGCTTCTGAGTCAAAATTCTTCCGCACAAAAAAATAATCCGGCTTTGCATTCGGAAGCCTTTTGAATGCAATCTGTTTTATGTGATTTTTCCGGAGAAAGGCGTATTTCTCCTCCCGCTTTCCGTACAGATCAAAATGGAACACCCGCCCCAGTTCTCCCTCCTTCTTTTTCCCTGTTTTCACAAAGATGTTTATGGAAACCCCCTGCATGATGTCAAACACATTTTCATCTTTGCTGCCATCGGGACAGATTTCTTTCTTCTTGCTGTTGCCGTGCAGATCGATGGTATAGATTTTATCGTATGTTTTCAGAAGATTCCACCGCATTCCCCGGAATGTGGGATTGTCCAGATACCCGTGGGGATTGATGAAGGCCAGAATGCCTTCCCTGTTTTTTTCAATGAAATGCTGACCGCAGCGCAGAAACTTCACATAATCATCATTGAGCCATTTTGGGTTCCGTTCCTTCAGTTTTTCCTTTCCTCCCGGCTCTTTCTTGTAATCCTCCATCAGTCTTTCAATCCATTTGCCTTTGTTGGCACTTTCGCCGCTGTAGGGCGGATTTCCCAGAATAACCATAATCGGGGCATCCCGTTTGATGCGGTTTGCCTCATTGGCCTCCTCACTTAACCAGCTTGCAAACAAAGTGCCGGTGTCCGGATGATGCTCTTCCAGGGAATTGGTGAGATAAATATGAAATCTCCGATCCTTTTCAGAAACATGACCGGTTTCCCGCAGCAGCATGTCCAGTTTCAGATGCGCCATGGCATAGGAGGCCATGAGGATTTCAAAGCCGTTGAGACGCGGAATCATGTGATCTTCAACGTATCCGGGCCACGCGCCCTGCATATTTCCGAAGTGATTTTCGTAAACATGGCGCAGCACTTCGGCCAGAAATGTGCCTGTGCCGCACGCGGGGTCAAGAATCTGCACCCTGTGGACTTCTTTTTCAATTTTTTTTCCGTTGCCGCTTCCCTGCTCCGGAATGCAGATTTTTGTTTTGGATGTGTCGGCCAGTCCCTGCGTCAGATTGAACTCGCTTTTCAGAATGTCATCCACCGCTCTCACAATGAATTTCACCGCAGATTCAGGTGTGTACCATACACCCCTTGCTTTGCGGAGTTTGGGATCATATTCAGCCAGAAAGGTTTCATAAAAATGGATGACAGGATCTGAATGTATGTTTTTTCCGAAATTTTTCAAAAGGTTTTCCGCATCCGCGGCACGGAACACATCAGCGAGATTGTCCACTGTGGATTTGATGCGGCAGTCAATGTCGTATCCGGCCACATTCTGGAAAGAGTTTGCGCAGAAAGGATTGCTTTTCGGAACAAGTTCAGCAGCTTTCCGCGGCTGAAACCGTTCAGGCCCGTGTCATGAACGCGCAGCATTTTAATGCCGTAAGCCAAAGTCTGCGCATAAATGTCCTGAAACTCTTTGGGACTGAGATCATGAATCAGTTTCTCTTAAAGGTTTTGCCTCTCTGATCCATAGGAGGTGTTTTCCCGTGTCTTTTCATCCGATGTGATGACTCTCTCCAGAATGTTTTGCAGGAGCCGGGCCTTCGCGGCCATCATTTCCGCGAGTTTTGCCGGGGAGGTGATGGTCTGACCGACAAAAGCACAGAAATTTTTGATCAGATTTTCAAATTCGGCAAAATTTTTTCCTGCGGCTTTGACAGATTTTCCCTCAATCTCTCCGATGCGGATTTCATGAACCGTTTTTCCGTGTTCAACAAACTGAAAATGCAGATAATCTGTCAGAATCAGATTATCCAGTGCCTTGCGGTACCGGTCAAACTGCTCTTTGAATTCTTTGCTGCCCAGATCCGAGCCCACATCTTTGGCCTCAATGTACCCGATGGGAACTTTTTCTTTTGTGATGACAAAATCCGGGTTCCCGCAGTCTGTGACTTTTTCCGGTTCATTGGTCACCTCAATGCCGCTGACCAGTTCCCGCAGCAGATTCTCCAAATCTGTCCGGTATGCGTGCTCACCGGAAATGCCGGAATTGTAACGGATGTTCACCTGTTTGATATAGCTGTGAAGATTCATTTTTTTGATCCCATGTGGTTTGTGAGATTTGCCTTCCCAAGCAGGCAGTCTGTGCACAATCCGGAAGCTTATGCTGTTTTTTAAGAATGTTGCAAAAACATGATTTTTTCAAAAAATCCGGTTTTTCTGCACACTTCAGCGCATAAAATCAAATTCTGAAAGAATGTCAATCTGTTCGGAGCTTCCAGAAAGTCTGCTTCCAAAAACAGGCAGAAAAAAATGTTTTCATATATCCCTGAAAGCCTTCCGTCAATCAAAAAAAGAGATTCCCGGTTTCCGCCCGGCATGGACGGGCACACCCTGCGATAAAACAGAAAGAAGCATAAAGAAAAATGCAAAAATTGTTGAGTTTGCCGAAAAAATGAATATAATAGCAGAGAATCGAAAGATGTTCCCCATTGGATGAAAAACCTTCCCCTGTTGCCGGAACTGACTTCTGAATGTCCGGGGTCAGGGGGGACGGTTTGTTTCATATTTGATATCAACACAGAAAATAAGGAGGATTCTATGAAAGATTTCAAAAAAATTCTTTTTCCTGTTGATCTCACTGGCGGTTCCCAGAACACGGTTCCCTGTGTTCTGGCAATGGGAGCCAAATACAATGCGGAAATTCATCTTCTTTATGTTGGCCGCATTTTTGAACAGTTGCAGAGTATCTATGTTCCCCATCCATCCATAAAACAGATGGAAACAGATATTCTTGCAGGCGCGACAAAAAAGCTGGAAGAATTCGCAGAGGAATATTTTCAAACCTGTCCGTCCTGTCAGAAAAAGGTTGTGATTGGCGACACAGCCGAAGAAATCATCAATTACGCCAAAACAGAGAAAATGGATCTGATCATCATGGGAACTCACGGCAGAAAGGGACTGGAGAAGATGCTCTTTGGCAGTGTTGCGGAAAAAGTGGTGAGAATGTCGCCTGTTCCGGTTCTGTGTGTGAATCCCCAGACAGTTTCTGAATGAAAAATACTGCCATGTGATGAGGAAAGCAGTCTCCTGATTCCTGAGGGTTCTGCAGAAGAGGGGGCTGGGTGTGTGACAGATGCGGTGTGCTCCGAATCCCGGAAGCCCGGCAACTTGCGGGTATCCGGAGCACGCCTGTCTGATTTCCCCGCAAAGCAGAGAGAAATTTCGGCTGGTTCAAATTTCTGCGTTGAACCAGCCGTGATATTTTTAAACTCACCTTCCGGAATTATTTCAGAAACTCCATCTTGTAAGTTTCCTCCATAATCGTCACCGGCTCAAACGACTTTCCCTGCTTCATGGCCTTTTTGGTTTCCCCGTGCAGTTTTTCGTCATACCAGAACAGTCCTCCGGTGCTGCTGTCAAAGGGAGCAAACAGATCACTGGAAGTTTTTGTGCCGGCCGGAGTGGGAAGCCTCCACCAGCGCCAGTAGCCCTCCCGCACATAGGGAACCATGAAAGTGGGAACAAAGGCTCCGATTTCGTGAATTTTTCCCTGAATTTTTTTGGACAGATCCATGCGCTCGCTTTCATCCAGAGAGTTCCGGTATGCATCTATGAGTGTATCCATTTCCGGATCATCGGTGTTGGTGATATTGTTGGTCTGGGGTTTATGGGCATTGACAGAATGAAAATGTTCCCAGAACTGGGGCCGCAGCGAGGTGCTCCATCCGCCCCAGTCCACCTCATGATTTTTTTCCATGACTTTTTTGTACGCGGCCGATGCGTCCAGTTTCTGCAGCCGCAGTTCCACCCCGGCCTTTTTGGCTTCCTCCTTCAATACCACCAGACGCGGGGTATGCTCATCATGGGTGTAAATCACCTCAACGGAAAACCGCTGTCCGTTTTTTTCCCAGATGCCGTCCTTCCCCCTGGCCCAGCCCGAGGCTTCCATACAGGATGTCACCTTGTCAATGTCAAAGCGGCGCGCGCGGATATCGGTATTGGAATAGGGGCCGTATCCCACAAACATCCCTTCCAGCCGGTAGTAGTCATTGCGCAGCACCTCGGAAATGACTTTTTCAATATTCATGGCATGGGCAAACGCGTGGCGCACATTTCTGTCTTTGAAAATCTCCTTGTCCTGATTCAGCCAGAATCCCTGCGCAGACTGCTGGGTGTCATTGAAAAACCAGATTTTGTGAATATAACCTTTTTTCACTTCGGGAATATCGGATTTGATATGCCAGTAATCCGGAAAATTGAGACTGAAGGTGTCAATCTGGGCTTTTTTGAAATATTCCCACTGCACATTGTAATTTCTCACCACTGTGAAAATGACCTGATCCACATTGAAACGGTTTTTGAAATACCTGAGATCTTTGGCCCACCAGTCTTTTTTCCGATCAAAGCGGATATGGCGGCCCTTTTTGAAATCCGCAAGCTGGTAAGGCCCGGTGTTGGGCACAATTTCCCAGTTGTATTTTTTCACAAAATCCTCATTGAGTTCTCCGTAGTAATGCCGGGGCGTGGGGGAAATGCCGAGTTTGAGATGCAGATCCGGCACAGCCTTGGTGCTGACCACCGCGATGGTGTGATCATCATACACCGTCACTTTCTCAATTTCCTTTGTGTAATAATCATTGTACCAGGGTGCGATGATATGTTTGGATCGCATGAATTCCAGCGTGAACACATAATCATCCGCAGTGACCGGTTTGCCGTCCGACCATTTGGCAGCGGGATTGAGTTTGAAGTACATGGTCTTTTTGTCTTTGCCAAACGCCCAGTGGGTGGCCAGTTCCGGAATGATATTCAGGGTGTTGGGATGCAGACTGATCAGACTGTACTGGTTTCCGAGGATTGCATTGCGGAAGGCGCTGTTGGAATCCGGCCCCACTGTGCGGAAGGTGGGCGGAAAGGTGAGAATGGCCGTGCTGAAGGTTCCCCCTTTCTGCGCGTCCGGCGAGGCAAAGACCGGATCGCTTTCATTGGTGAGCCATTCAATCTCAGGCGGCAGTTGTTCTGCCCCATAAACAGGAACTGTCAAAGAAAATCCGACAACGATGATTGCAGTCAGACACAGGTGTTTGAAAAACATCACAGATATTCCTTTCTGATTCAAACAGGCCGGAGTGTGTGAAGCCACACCGGGAAAAAACATTGCACAGGCATACTGCCCGCATTCAAACCGGCAGGATGCCGGTTCCGGTTATACCGATTCTCCTTTGAAACCATGCGTTATTTTTAACCGCAAAGGACACAGAGAGGGCACAAGGGTCACAAAAAACTGACAGGAGTTTGCAAAACAGATGGAGAATCGGTACTGTCTTCCGCAAAAACTGCTTTGCATAAAGCATATTTTCAATGGTGAATCGGTATGATACCAATTCGCCATTGATCTGAAACATAAGTTTTTCAGAAAAACCGGATTTTTCCGAAAAATCCGGTTTTTTGAACACATGAAAACCTCTTTTTTTCCTGCTTGCAAGTATCTTTTCAATGGGGAATCGGTATTATACCAAATCGTCATTGAATTTGTGCCCTGCCCTCAGATCAGGGGAGGGGGAGTCCCGGACTGAAAGTCAGGGACCCGGAAATGATCCGGAAACCGGGCCGGAATTCTGTCTCACTTGATTTCAGCACTCCGGAATCAGACAGGCACGGTTTCAATGGCGAACTGGCATTGTTCCCGTTCCACGCTCCGGGCGGAAATGCATTGAAATGATCTGAATCACAGTTCATAACAGCAGGAACTGCGCAGTTGACAAAAAAATTATACCCTGAAACCCTCAGGGATTTCAAAATCCTGAGGGTTTTTGTCAGGTCAACCGCGCAAGTCCTGAACAGACAAATCCGGCAGGACAGCAGGAACAGCTTCACGCGGGTTTCAGCACAGACACAATGTAATCCCCGATCTTCTCTGCGGATCGGCCAAAGAGTTCAGAGATTTCCACCCTGTCCAGATACGCGTCATTCCATGCAATGCTGTTTTCTGTCACGATGTTCTTGAGATGCTCATACTTGCCGCCCAATGCCCGGATTTTCACAGGCAGAGGCACATGTTCCCGGAAAGCGATGTGCAGCAGCAGAAGATATTCAATGCGGTTGGCTGCGGAAATGGAATCAGAGATCAAAGGGATGCAAAGGATGCTGCGGTTGTCCTTTCTGCCTTTGCCGATATACACATTGCCCCGCTGCACAATGGTTCTTTTGCTTCCTTTCAACTGATGATCCTGTTCCACGCGGGAGGCAATCGCGAGCGAAGAACCTTCCCGTTTCATCACTTCAATGGTCGTATCATCTGTGGGTTCCCCCAGCATGTTCAGATTCCCGATGCGGTACAGGGTAAGACCGGGCACTGCGGAAAGGATTTCCTGCAGATTTTTCAGCACCAGCACATTGCTGGGGGTAAGCTGTGAGATTTTGAAGCCATGTTTTTCAATGAGATCAAAGAGCAGACCCTCGATCTTTTCGGTCAGGCGGCTGGTTCCCACTGTCACGGTTTTGGCCTGATGTTTGATGGCATCCACAGGCCGGGCCATTGAGTTGATGGCATTTCCCAGACATTCAAACAGCGCGTTGAGCATGTTGCGCGCAGTTCCCTTGATGAGAAAATCCAGTTCAAAATCCGGCACAGGCAGGCGTCCCGCGAGATATTTGAGCAGCAGGGTCAGATCCGAGGACGCATTCAGTCCCATGCCTGCGGACAGGCCGTTCTCACTGCTTTTTTTCCGGAACGCATTGTAGAACACAGCCATTTTTTCCCGAAAGGATTTTTCCAGAATCAGTTCATACACATCTGATCCTTCCCGGATGCACTCTTCCACCGAATCCCGGACATCCTCCCGGAAGGTGTAAAGAAAACGGGAACCCTCATTGATGGTCAGAGCCGCGTAATAGCCCCAGACATGGCCCACCAGAGTGTTCAGCACCGGAGCCAGATGCTCACTGATTCTGGGCACATGAAAAATATCGGCCGCATAAGGGGCAAAACGGTTTTCCTCCTCATCGGCTATCACAATGGGAACAGCCTTGTGCGCCCGGAAGATCGCTGTATCCTTGATAATGTCGCCGATGACGGTTGGCCGTGTTCCTGCAGCGCACACGATAATCAAAGGTTCGGAAGACAGATCAATATGCTTTTTGTCTTCCACAAAATCCGAGGAAATGGTTTTGTAGCACAGTTCGCTGAGTTTGATGCGGATTTCATCAGCCGAGGTTTTGTTCGGGCCGCTGCCCACAACTGCCCAGTACGTGCGGCCCAGAGCCAGCCGGTTTGCGGAAGTCTCCATCAGGGATTTCATGGACAGGATTTTGCGCATATGCCCGGGCAGGGCAAGGAGCTGCCGCAGTTCTGCGGTGACAAACTCATCATCCCGTTTTCCGCGCACACGGGCCAGGAAAAGACTCAGCAGCGCACCGGCCACAATCTGGGAATAAAATGCCTTGGTGGAAGCCACCGACATTTCAATGTCCCGTCCGCTGCTGGTATACATCACGCCGTCCACCTTGAAAGTGAGATCCGAATCCCGGCGGTTGACAATGGCCAGCGTATGCGCGCCCCGCTCCCGCACCATATCCACTGTGCGGTTGGTGTCTGTGGTCGTGCCGGACTGACTGATGGCAACGACCAAAGTGTCCCGCATGCCCAGATCCGTATCCCGGAGTTTGAATCCGCTGAGTTCCGAGGCTTTCAGGGAAGTGATCATCATGGCCGGATCATTCATGTAATAGTTGAGAATGTCCGAACATGCCTGTGCTGCCACTCCGGCTGTGCCCTGCCCCACAAA
Source organism: Desulfobacterales bacterium (assembly GCA_041390465.1). Classification (GTDB taxonomy): domain Bacteria; phylum Desulfobacterota; class Desulfobacteria; order Desulfobacterales; family Desulfococcaceae; genus JAABRU01. Next base: position 30,314 of record JAWKPW010000011.1, read on the forward strand.
AAAGACACGGCGGATGCTGTTTTCAGCCAAAGCTTCCCGCAGGGAAACAGGAACGGTTTTCTCGCCCAGGGAAACCGCATATTTGCCATTGTCAAGAATTTTCCATCGGTTCTGCAGGGTTCTTTCCACCGAAAGAGGGGATTCGGAAATTTCCTTGAGAAAATAATGGGGAAAGCCCTGGCGATCAATATCGCGGGACGTGAGTTCCGTGTGTTTGATGTTTTTTTCAGACAGATCCACCGGGTTCCGTCATAATACAGGGCCTGAATGCCGCCCAATCCGCCAGCGGAGATCCTGGTTCAGAATGAAAATCTGTCCCTGGGTCAGACCGTTTTTCCCTGCACAACCTCGCCGTCCAGTTTCAGGAAAGAGGATGTTTCTTCAATAAAACCATAGACTTCAGATACAAGTACCAATGATCTTCGGCCAACCGATGAAAACAACCTGTCCGCTGCCTTTCTGTGTGCCAGAAAAAGTTTTCCCGGAGCCAGATCCGTGTGCATGGTAATGGCATGGAGCCTTCAAAGTCATTGACAACCAGACGGGAAGGCTTGGTCACATCATTCCCCGTGCGCAGATATTTTTCAATCTGCAGGGGAATCATTTTGGTGTCTGTGGTAATGTCCTGATGAATGCGGCATCCATCATGCTCGTGTTGCTCTTTGAGTTTGAGATAATTGTCAATGTCACCGTTGAGACACACGTGGAAAATGCGCTGTCCGTGCGGGTGGTGTCTGCTGACACCAGCATTCTGCTGTCCACCGGATGGCAGTTGGCTTCGCTGATCGCGCCCACGGATGCCCATCGGGTATGGGACGAAATGGTGCAATTCCGCGACTGAAATTGACCAGAGCCTGCAGAATGGGGTCTTTTTTGATCTGGGAACGCAGAAAAGCCACATTGTCCCCCAGTTTGCCGATTTCTGCCGCGACCTTGTAGGTAAAGGCAATGGAGGTGAGGGGAGAACCGTCTGCGGCTGCGGAATCCCGCACAGAAATGCCCATATTGATCAGCACATCGCGGGTGCTGCGTTCTTTGAACTGTTCCAGAAAATTGGCTTTGTCCAGTGTGTCGGTCAGGGCCTCGTATTCGGGGCGATCCATGACAAACAGCAGGGAAATGCCTGCGGAATCCCGGCCCCGAACCTCCAGCCGATCCAGACTGTTGAGAACCGTGTTGATGCGCTTGAAAATCACGGCCACAGCGGACGGAACCTTGATCCGGTAGAGCAGATCACGGATTTTGTTTACATTTTCGCACAGTTCCTGACGGATGCACCAGGCAATGTCCCGGAGTTTTTCAATGCGGACAGCCATAATATCCACATCTTCCGCTGCCATAAGCCCCATCTGATCTTTGAGGCTGCGGGCTTCCTGCTCCACAAAATCCGAAAGCTGGCCGGAAATGTCCCAAAGTGCGGACTGCACATCCTTGTCAGAAAAAACCGTGTAAAAGGGGCTGTCTCCTTTCAGGGATTTGGCTGCGCTCTCCAGTTGGGCCAGATGCTCCTTTCCTGCCAGATACTGTTCTTCAAAAGAGAGATGCTGATCCCGGCAGAAGGCAAATCCCTTTTCCCGGATCTGCCGGGCAGATTCCCGGAAAAAGCCCGGATCAACCTTTCCGTCCCGCGCTTCTCCCTGTCTGAGCGATACAATTCCTGCTATTCCGCACATGGTTTACATCCTTTGGTAAAGTTTACGGATTCTTTCACGGGTCATGATTTTTTTCCAGTCGTTGCCCAGCGCGTTTTCCCACAAAGGTTCCAGTACAAGGGCCACGTCCGTCATTTTCTCGATTTTTTCCTCTGCCAGCCCCGCGACAAGATTTCGCGGAAGTTTCACGCCGTGTTTTTCCATCATCTGCCGGAATTCCGCAACGCCTTGGGGATAAAATTCCTCCAGATAATCAAATGCCACGCAATTGCCGATGCCATGATGCAGTCCCAGAACAAAGGAAAGTCCGTAGGACAGGGCATGACACACGCCGACCTGCGAATACGCGATGCTCATGCCACCGAAATAGGAAGCCATCATGAGTTTGTCATCCGCATCCGGGTGATTGGCAAGAAACACTTCCCGGCAGAGTTCCATTGCCTTTTCGCCGTAAGCACGGCTGAACGCATTGAGATAGGTTCCCTGCAGAGATTCCACGCAGTGAATGTAGCAGTCCATGCCGGTGTAAAAACGCTGATCCGCAGGCACGCCCTGCAGCAGTTCCGGATCCAGCACGACCTGATCAAAAACCGTGTAATCGGAATTGATGCCCAGTTTTTTCTGGGGGCCGGTGAGAACTGTTGTGCGGGACACTTCCGCTCCTGTGCCTGCAAGCGTCGGGATGCCGACATGATAAACCGCAGGGTTTTTGATCAAATCCCAGCCCTGATAATCCGCAGCAGAACCCGGATTGGTGAGCATCAGGGAAACAGCCTTTGCCAAATCCATGACACTGCCGCCGCCAATGCCAATCACACCGTCCGGCAGAATTTTGGAATGCGCTCTGACCTGCGCGGTGAGTTCATCCACATATTTGGTTTTGGGTTCGTCTGTGGTATCAGCCATGATGATCATATCTCCGGGTTTGGCCGGAATCCGGGCTTCCAAAGCTTTTCCCCTGAACACATGATCTGCAATAAAAACGATGAAGGAACCGGGCGTTTTCCGCTGTTTTGCCAGAATGTCATCCAACTGGTCAAAACATCCCCTGCCAAAGACCATATGAGACACCAACTTGAAATTTCTGAACATGATGTATCCTCTTTTCGTTGCAGTTATAAGTAAAAATTAAGATAAATCGGATGGTATGTGATATTTTTGTTTCCCACAGAGAACACAGAGGTGTTCACAGAGTACACAGAGAAAAAATCAGCAAAAAATCATGATGTTAAAATCCAAATGCGGAACTCCTGAAATGAAAAATTTTTTTCACAGAAAATTCCGATGCCGCATATCCCAAAGGAAACACAGAGAAAAATCCATAAAACTACTACATAACCAACTTAGTTTTTACAGGATGAAACAGGGAATGAAAAAACTGAATTTTTTGAAAAAATTCAGTTTTTGATCCTATAAAATTCAACGTGGTCATGTACTACCTGTGTTTTCAATAAATATGAGATCTCTGCAACAAACGGACATCAGATCAGTGTATTCCATTTTCAATTAATGGCATTGAGGCAGCACCAAGATCACATTTAAAGGATTATACATGTTCAGTCCGTCAATACCTTCAAAATCTTTATCATTCACTGTCACCAATGTCAAATCATGAACCAGACAGCTTGCTGCAATTACGGCATCCGGCAGTTTGATTCTGTATTGACGGCGGATACGGACTGTCTGCTCCACAATGGAGGTATTAAGAGAATATATCTTTGCTTTTGCAAGCATTTTTTTGGCTGTTGCAAAGGATTCTTCCGTATGTTTCCGCCATCCCAAAAATTCCATCTGTGTAATAACGGAAATTCGGAAAGATTCTTACAAATATTCTGTCAAGACCTGTTTTGTCAATATTTCCCGGAAAACAGTCTTTGCTGAGATAAACCGGAATATTGGTATCGATCAGAAATTTCTTTCCCATTCATCCCTCATTGTCCGGATTTCCTCTTCCATGTCCATGTCAATATGTTTCATAAATCCGTAATACGGAGTCGGATCAAATTTTTTTCCTGTTCTTTTTTCAATGGGAAAAATGATAATTTCCACTTCATCCTCTCCAAAAGACGGGGGAAGAGTGACTGTTATCCTGCGTTTTACAGGTTTTTGCCTAATCCGAAGAGCTTCCATATGGTTCACCCCTGTTCCTGCACAGGTTTTCTGTGCTTGTCTTTCCGGGAATACTTTGTTTTATCCCGGTGCTGTCCGCCTTTTTTCAAAGGCAGATGCCGCACTTTGGGTTTGTAAGGTTTTCTTATTCTTATTTTTATCATTGTATTGCCTCTCTGTTCCCCTGAACAGGTTCCATTGCACCTTTGTACAGATGCCGTCCCAGCATGGGATTGAAGGATGTCCAGGCGGTTGCAGGATTTTCTTTCGCGATGAATTCCCGCAGCCCGTTCATCTTGGCATCTATGTCATCTATATGGTTGAGCAGCACAGCCTCAATGATTCTCGGCGGTTCAGGTGAACCGAATTCCCTGCTTCCGTGATGACTGACAATCATATGTTTGATCAGCATGGCCGTTTCTTTGGGAAAATCAGGAAGCTGCCGGAGTTTCTCATCCAGCATCCCGCAGCCGATGACAATATGCGTCAGCAGTTTTCCCTCATCTGAATAGTCAATGCTGTATTCATAGGCAAACTCCCGTGTTTTTCCAATATCATGCAAAATTACGCCCGCGAGCAGAATGTCCAGATTCACGCCGCTGTAATGTTTGGCAATTTCCTTTGCCAGCACCGTCATGGAAAGCGTATGCTCCAGCAGCCCGCCTATATATGCATGGTGCATTTTCTTCGCGGCCGGTGCGGTTTTGAAACTTTGGGCAAAATCCTCATCTTCCCAAAAGGCATTGAGCAGATTCCGAATCTGTTCATCTCTGACACATTCATTGACTGTTTTTTTCAGGCGTTCAAACATGCTTTCTCTGTTGCGCTGCGTAACCGGAAGAAAATCTGCGGGATCAACCGATTCCTTTTCGCAACAGATCATCTCTTTTACGGAAATCTGCAGACTGCCCCGGTATTCAGACACGGTTCCGATGACACGGACAAAATCGCCGCTGTCTCCGGCTTTTCCGATCTGCTCCACATTGTCCCATGCAACGCCTTTCATGTCTCCGGTTTTGTCGGCAAACACAAAGGAGAGATAATTTTCCCCGTTTTTTTTCTGGGACAGATTTTTTTCTGTTATGACAAACACATCCTCCAGACGCTCGCCCGCGCGGAGACTGCTGATGTATCGCGGTTTCATGCCCTTGCCCCACAACTTTTTATAAGCATTTTGTATTGTCCCCTTCCGGCTGCCGCTTTGCTGCCATTGTTATGTGTCAGAACCCGTATTTTCAGGATTGAGGTGGAACAGAATGCAAAAAATCATGAAAATCCTTTCATCCTGTGAATCAGGGCTCAGACAGTATCAGAACCAAAATGTTTCGACTCTCTGTTTATTCGCATGATTTTTGTTATTTATCAACAAAATTCTTTTCCTCTTTCCCCAAAGGGAAAACGGTCTGCCGGAATCTGCTTCTGGATGTTTTATTTTCTTCCGGATGTCACAAATTCACTGGATAAATCCGCAGATTGTGATATACTTTGAAAAAAATGGAAAAACCGAAAACACGCATCCGGGAGATGAATCTGCGCTATGAGAAAAATACAGTCCGTTCTGATTGCTTTTTTTGTTTTTCTTCTTTCCGGCCTTTGTTTTGCCGGAGATGGGCAGTGGTCTGTGATGATCCGGCCAAAGGCCAGAATCCTCAACAGTGTGTGGGGAAATTCCGAAACCGGCTTTTTCGCTGTCGGGGACTGCGGAACCATACTCCGCCGTGACGGGAACGAATGGCAGATGATGGAAAGCCCCACAGAGACAAACCTCAGAGACATTTGGGGAACAGGAAAAAACAGTCTGTTTGCTGTGGGAGAAAAGGGAATCCTGCTTCGCTGGGACGGCATCCGCTGGCAGCAGATGAGCAGCCCCACACAGGAAAATCTCAATGCGGTTCGGGGCCGCAGTGGCTCTGATATTTTTGCCGCGGGAGAAAAGGGTGTGATTCTCCACTTTGACGGAAACGCATGGCGTGTGATGAACAGCCCGACAACAGTAACCCTTTCCAGCCTGTGGGAAAGCCGCGGGGCCGATGTCTTTGCTGCGGGAGGCGCGGGGACAGTTCTCCGACATGACGGCGTTGCATGGCAATCCATGGAGACCGGTGATGGGCGGCTCCTGCATACTGTATGGGGATTTTCCTCTTCAGATGTTTATGCAGCCGGTGCAGGTGCGGTACTGCACCATGACGGAAGAAACTGGCAGCTCATGGAATCCAATTTTTATCCCATAGAGGATCTGTGGGGAATTTCCGGTTCTGATCTGTATGCAGTCGGCTCCTTTTTCTCCGGTCAGACTTTTGTTCTTTGGCATAACGGCAGTGAATGGAAGGATACCGGTATCAATACAAGCAGTTCGCTTAACAGCATATGGGGTGACAGCTCCGGCACTGTGTTTGCTGCGGGCGGAAATTCCAGAGAAGGCGGTGCTGTGTATTCCTATGACGGTCAGAACTGGCAGGAGGTCTGGCGGCAGCCTGAATCGGATCTGACCCGGAAGATGTATGCAGTGCACGCTTTTTCCGAAAAAGATGTTTTTGCAGTGGGAGAATCCGGAAGCATCCTGCATTATGACGGTTCTGCATGGGAAAGCATGGAAAGCGGCACGGAAAAGGGGCTTTGGGCTGTGTGGGGGATTTCCGGAACCGATGTTTTTGCAGCAGGGGAATCCGGAACCATTCTGCATTATGACGGAAACGCATGGGCGGGCGAAGACAGCGGAAGCACGGTGAATCTGTATGGCATGTGGGGATATACGGATACATCCGGAGAACTGTCCGGAGTATTTGCTGTGGGAGAAAAGGGAACCATTCTGCAACGGACAGAAGCGGGATGGGAAACAATGTCCGGCACTGTCATCACCAATCTGCAGGGAATCTGGGGAACCGCAAATGAAAAAGGGCCGGAGATGTTTGCAGCCGGATACAATGGCGTGATTCTCCGCTGTGACGGCAGTGAATGGAAGCTGATGGAAAGCCCGGTGGAAAAAAATATTTTGGATATATGGGGATATGCAGAGGAAAGCGGGATCACGGTTTTTACTGTGGGCGACAGTATTTCGCAAAAAAAGGAAAACATTCTCCGCTATGAGGGAATGGAATGGGCTTTCACAGACATAGGACAGGCTGAAATTCTGTTCTCAATCTGGGGAGACGGAGGGACAGACATTTTTGTCGGAGATTCCAAGGGGGGGGTTCGCCATTATGATGGAAAAACATGGAATGCGTCTGACAGCGGCCAGGATGTTCCCCTTGTTCATATGCACGGAATCCCCAAAGCGCCGGGCCGGGTTTCCTGTGTGTTTGCCGTGGATGATGAAGGAGCGGTTCTGCGGTACACAGCCATAACGGTTTTTCTGCCTGAGGCTGTGAAGGAAGGCGGTTCTGCCGCAGAGGGAACTGTGCTGCTTCCTTATGCTTCGGATGGGGATGTGCAGGTTTCTCTGGTATCGGATGACACCTCAGAAATCACTGTGCCCGCGTCTGTCACTGTTGCGGCAGGACAGAGGTCTGCTGTTTTTCCCGTCGCTGTTTCCGATGATGCCGCAGTGGACGGAACCCGGTCTGTCATTATCCGGGCTTCGTGCGAAGGGTATAATTCCGGAAGCGCGCTGATCCGGGTTCATGACAATGAAAACGCTGTGCTGAGCCTCATTCTCCCGGATACGGTTTTTGAAGGGGATGGACTCCTGGCAGGTTCCGGAACCCTGACTGTCAGCCCTGCACCGGAAAAGGAACTGTCCGTATCCCTGCACTCGGATCGTCCGGACAAACTCCGTGTTCCCCGGCATGTGACGGTTCCCGCAGGTCAGAGCAGCATCACATTTGATATGCTGATGGAAGAAGATGCGCAGGTGGACAACACGCAGACAGTAACTGTCACAGCCACCGTCAGCGAATGGGCATCCGGCAGTGCAAAGGTGCAGGTGGCCGACAATGACCGTTACGGACTGACACTCACCATACCGGATACCGCAGAGGAAGGCGAGGAACCGCTTTTGGGAACCGTTTCCCTTGCAGAAATCTCCGAAACAGACGTTCTTGTTCACCTCACCGCAGATGAAACCTCGGAAATCCGTGTTCCGGAAACCGTGACCATTCCGGCTGGCAGCATTTCCGCTGTTTTTGAAATTTCTCCTGTGAGAGACTGGCTTTCGGACAATCCGCAGACCATTTCCCTCACAGCCGTATCGTCCGGTTTTGCACCTGCAAAAGCAGAGATCACGGTGACAGACAGTGACAGCATCTGGCAGCCTGTGCGCCTGGGAACCACTGTGCTGCGGGCAGTATGGGGCAGTTCGGAAAGCGATGTGTTTGCCGTGGGATGGTACGGCAAAATCCTGCATTATGACGGTGTGCAGTGGGAAGTCATGGACAGCGGAACAGAAACCTCTCTGCGCCATGTGTGGGGATATGACCGGAACACGGTCTTTGCCGTGGGCGGGGGGAATGAGGGAGCCATCATTCTTCGCTATGACGGGGCCAAATGGACAGAGGTTTACAGTGATCCGGAGCAGATCGTCAACTGGGTATGGGGAACTTCTCCGGACAATGTGTATGCCGTGGGCAAATCAGATGTCAGCGGCGGAATGATTTTGCATTGGAACGGTCTGCGGTGGAAAGAAATCCCGCAGACAAATCTTAATGAGATGCTCAGTGTATGGGGCAGTTCATCTGAAGATGTATTTGTCTCAGGAAGGAAAGGGCAGGTTCTGCACTGGGACGGTTTGGCATGGGCTGTCATGGATATCGGCACCAATGTCACTGTGAGATCTGTCTGGGGAAATGCGGCAGATGATGTGTTTGCCATAACGCAGAACAGCATCCTGCATTATGATGGCAGGGAGTGGGCCTCTATGGAGGGCGGAAAGGGGAGAAGCCTTTACAATATATGGGGGAGCGGAGCAGACGATGTCTATGCCGTTGGCAGCAACGGGCTGATTCTGCACTGGGATGGAAAGCAGTGGCAGGACGGCAGCAGCGGCACAGAACGGATGCTGTGGGGGATATGGGGCAGTTCGGCTGAAAATATTTTTGTCACAGGTGTGGACGCACTTGTGCTGCACAATGACGGTACAGGCTGGAAAACCCAGAAGGAAGCAGATGTAAAATACAACGGCATCTGGTGCTTTTCCTCTGAAAAGGGAACCGAGGCGATTGCAGTGGGAGAGGAGGGGGGCATACTTCATTATGACGGAATTGCATGGAAAGAGACGGAAAAAGGGCTTTATCCGAATCTTAACAGTGTCTGGGGCAGAGCTCCCTGGGAAATTTACGCAGTTGGCAATGAGGGAACTCTTCTTCATTTCAACGGGGTGAAATGGCACAGGGAAGACAGCGGCACCTATGTGAATCTCTATGATGTGTGGGGACTGCCGGAGGATTCCGGACAGGATGTGTTTATTGCCGGAGATAAGGGAACCGTGCTTCACTTTGACGGACAGCAGTGGCAGCGCATGAATACCGGCACCGAACTGAAACTGCAGGGCATCTGGGCAGTTCCGTCAGATACGGAAAGCGGGTATGAAATCTTTGCTGCCGGATGGGAGGGAATCATTCTGCATTTTGACGGCACCAGATGGCATCAGCAGTATCTCACCAGAAAAGATACTGAAGCAAAAATACTTTATGACATATGGGGCAGTTCTGCAACAAACCTGTATGCGTCCGGCGCGGGCGGAGGACTTTTTCATTATGACGGATACACCTGGCAAGTGATTGACACGGATACAACCACCACTTTCCGGAGCATGTGGGGAAGCTCGGCTTCAGACGTGTATGTGCCCGGATTTGGTATGGTCCTCCATTATGACGGCAGTGAATGGATACGGATGTCCGCTCCCGAACGGCTGCTGAATGCGGTCTGGGGAATCTCTCCGTTTGACCTGTTTGTCGCAGGTGACACCGACACTGTTGCGCGGTATATCGCTGTTGCCATAGATGTTCCGGAACAGGTGAACGAAGGAGCAGGGATTCTCGCCACGATGGGAAGAGTTTTCCTTTCAGCGCCTCCGAAAACGGATCTTGCTGTCCGGCTGACCTCCCATGATCCCGCTGAGATCTCTGTTCCGGAAACCGTTGTCATTCCCGCGGGTCAGCATGAGGCATTTTTCGATCTCACTGTTTCCGATGATGCCATTGCCGACGGCACACAGCGGGTTGCCGTAACCACTGCTGCGGCAGGTTACAGTCTGGGAACAGCCTTTATCCGCGTTCTGGACAGTGAAACCGCTGTGGTGAACATCCAACTGCCGGAAAATGCAGGGGAGGGTGACGGCATTTTGTCCGCGCAGGGCTCTGTTTTTTTGCAGACAGAAGACGGGGAGGAACTGACTGCGCAAAAATCTGTGCGGATTTCCCTCCTGCCGGACTGCCCGGAAGAAATCTCTGTTCCAAATACTGTTATTGTTCCGGCCGGGAAGAGTGCCGCAGATTTTGATCTGAACATCATTGATGATACTGTTTTTGACGGTTCCAAAATTGTCTGCATCACTGCATCCGTGGAAGGCTGGACCTCCGGCAGTGCGGATATGGAAGTGCAGGACAATGAGGAAACCCGGATCATGCTTGATGTTCCGGATACCGTGTCGGAAAATCAGGCAAATACAGCCATCACCGGAACGGTGTCTGTGCCGGGAATCCTGCTGTGGGATTTGACACTGGATCTGTTTTCAGAAAGAAATGCAGACATCATTGTGCCAGACACTGTGACCATTCCGGCAGGGCAGTCCTCTGCGGACTTCACATTCACCGTAAATGATGATGCGGAAATCAATGGTGCGCGCAAAGCTGTTCTCACGGCATCGGCTCCGGGCTGGGACAGGGCAGAGTCTGAAATCACTGTAACAGACAATGATCCGGGTGAAATCCGTTTTCCCTCTGCCAAATTCAGCATGTGGAAGGAAGATGGGGAAATAGCGATTCCTGTCTGCCGTCATAACAGTTCTGACGGTCAGATCAGCGTTCGTTACACTGTGGAAGATGAAATTTCCGGCACCAGTGCGGAGGAAAATTCCGGCACTTTGGCATTTGAAAACGGGGAAAGGGAGAAACAGATTGTTATTTCCCGTATCCGGGAGCGCGGAGAGAAACTGAGCCTTTCCCTGTCTGATCCGGGAGGCGGGGCAGTTCTCGGCAATCCCGCGAGTGCGGAAATTCTGCTTGCTGAAACCATGGCCTGGAATCAGGAAACACAGCCTGTACAAAACCATCTGCGCAGTATCTGGGGAACCGGCTCAGCAGATGTGTTTGCTGCGGGATGGGGCGGAACTGTTTTGCATTATGACGGCAGCACCTGGAAAGATATCAGCCCCGACACTGCAGGAACTCCGGTTTTTCTGGAAGATGTCTGGGGCAGCGCCGGAGACAATGTTTTTGTCGCGGGACATAACGGTGTCATTTTTCATTATGACGGGAGCAAATGGATCTCTGCGGAAAGCCCGACAGATCAGCACCTGTATGCCATCTGGGGGCCGGCCGGAGCACAGAGCGGCATTTTTGCCGCAGGCGCGGGCATTCTCCTGCGTTATGACGGAACCAGTTGGAAGGAAATGAACCTCAGTATTGAAAATCCTGACATCCGGGATATATGGGGCGAAAATGCAGACAGGGTGTATGCTGTGGGATCAAACGGTGTGATTCTGCATTATGACGGTCAGACCTGGCAGAAAATGGAAACCGGCACGACCAGTCATCTCTATGGGATATGGGGAAACAGCAGCACAGATGTTTATGCTGTGGGATCAGACGGTGTGATTCTGCATTATGATGGATCTGCATGGCAGGAAATGATCAAAAACACAGGCCGCTTCATTCTTTTTCTGGAATCCGTATGGGGACAGTCGGAAAACAGCGTGTTTGCCGCAGGCAGTGAGGGGATAATCCTTCATTATGACGGAACCACTTGGACAGAATGCGAAAATCCTGCTGCCAGTTCTTTGTCCGCGCTGTGGGGGCCGTCCGGAGAAGGCAATGCAGCGGATATGTTTGCCGCTGGAGAAAGCGGGACAATCCTGCATCTTGGAGCAGAGTAAGATAAAATCTGAAAAAGAATTGTGCCCCAGACCTTGTGAGGTTTTGTCTCTTTGTGGCAGAAAAGAAAGGCTGGCCGGAGAGTGTCAAATCCGCTGATCAGGGCTGATACCGATTCTCCTTTGAAACCATGCGTTATTTTTAACCGCAAAGGACACAGAGAGGGCACAAAGGCCACAGAAAACTGACAGGACTTTGCAAAACAGACGGAGAATCGGTGCTGTCTTCCGCAAAAACTGCTTTGCATAAAGCATATTTTCAATGGTGAATTGGTATGACACCGGGACGAAAAAAAATCCGCAGGGATTGATATTGTTACAGAAAAAGTAAAAAACAAATCAGAATCCCGGAAGGGATGATATTTTCAGCCGGTTTGACCCACTGTCAAACTCCGCAAAGACATAAAGACGCCAGTATGCACAAAGAAAAAATCTTTGTCAGACTTCGCTGCTTTGTGTCTTCTCTGCAAAATTGAACCAAAGGCATGAAGTTTTTTTTTGCTGGAAAATTTTTATATTGATCGGCCCGGGAAAGGAAGCAAACGTGAAATATGTGGAAGTGACAGCAGATGCAGGCAGTTGCAGGACCATTGCCGCCATTGCCAAAAAGCACAAGGCTTTTGATTTTCGTCCCGGAGTGGTGGGCACAGACGGAATGCAGATCACAAGACTTCTTGTAGACAACAGCAGAATTCAGGCTGTAATAGACACCCTGCAGAATGTCCTGGGCGCGCAGCCCTGTGCACGGATAACCGTTCTGGCAGTGGAAACCGTGATTCCCCGTCCTCCGGAAGAAGATTCCGACAAAAAAAATCCGGAAACTGCCGCGCGGGAGGCACTGTATGACAGCGTGGCAAAAAATGCGGAACTGAATCGCAATTTTGTTGTGCTGGTCATTCTTTCCACAGTGGTGGCTGCCATAGGACTGACAGAAAACAATGTGGCAGTGATTATCGGTGCCATGGTGATTGCCCCTCTGCTTGGGCCAAATCTTGCCTTTGCCCTGGGCGCTGCACTGGGCGATATGTCGCTGATAAGCAAATCCATGAAAACCAATCTCATTGGCATTGCAATGCCCATCGCCCTGTCTTTTCTTATCGGTTTTTTCTGGCCTTCCCCGCTTTCAGGCCCGGAAATCATGGCGCGCACCAAGGCGGGAATGGATTCCGTTGTTCTGGCCCTTGCATCCGGAGCTGCGGCCGCGCTTTCCCTTACCACAGGACTGTCCAGTGTGCTGGTGGGGGTGATGGTGGCGGTGGCCCTGCTTCCCCCTGCCGCGACCATCGGTCTGATGCTGGGTCAGGGAAAATACAGTCTGGCTGTGGGCGCATCCCTGCTGCTGGCCATCAATGTGGTGTGCGTCAATCTGGCCACCAAGGTGGTCTTTTTTGCCAAAGGCATCCGGCCGCGAACCTGGCTGGAAAAAGAAAAAGCCAGGCGCGCAACCGCCATCTCCGTCATCATATGGATTATCACGCTGACAATTCTTGTACTTGCCATTTATGCACGCAGGGAAATGACCGAACACGCCCTGCCATCTTTGTGAATGAGGGGAATCTTGTCATGAAGAAAAACATATTTCTGCTCCAGATTCTTTTTCTGCTGCTTTTGCCGGTTTCCCTTTTTGCGGAAATCTCTCTGGACGGCAGCATCGGAAATGCCGGACAGATCAGCCTGTCAGGCCCGGATTACCATATCCGGCCGGAATACGGGCACCAGTCCGGAACCAATCTTTTTCACAGTTTTCTCCGTTTCGGCATCAGTGCCGGGGAAAGCGCAACCTTTTCCGGCCCATCTTCGGTGCAGAACATCATCAGCCGTGTAACCGGAGGAGAAATATCCCGCATTGACGGTCTGCTCCGATCTGTGATTCCGGAGGCAAATCTCTATTTTCTCAATCCGGCCGGCGTCATCTTCGGATCAGGCGCACAACTGGATATTGGCGGCGGTTTTCATGTCAGCACAGCAGATTATCTGCGCATGGAAGAAAACAGACGATTTTACTCCCTGCCTGTGCAGGATGAAATCCTGTCTGTTGCTCCGCCCCAAGCCTTTGGTTTTCTGGAGCCGCGCAGTTCTGATGATCTGTCTGACAATGCGGCTGACGATTCGACCCGATCTTCCATCCGTTTTGAAAACTGCCGGCTGGACTTTTCCGGGAAAACCTTTTCCGTTATCGGCGGAGATATCTGCATTGCAGACAATTCCGGGCTTACGGTCAACGGAGGCCAACTGAATCTGGTGAGCACAGGATCCGCGGGAGAGGTGACACTCGGATCCGAAGGCCCGGAGCTTTCCGGTTTCAGCACCATGGGCAATGTGCTTATCTCCGGAAGCGAGGAAGGAAAACCCTCGGAAATTGATGTGCGCTATGGCAGCATTTATATCCGCAGCGGCAGTTTTGTCGCGGACAACAGCGGCATTTTTGCCGATATTCCCTATTCGGTGGAAGAGGTTTCCTCTGCTGTTTTTGACATTGGCGCGCAAACTGTGGAACTGAAAAACAATGCAATTTTTTCCACCGACACCTTTGGACGTGCGGACGGTGCGGATATGAATATCACAGCTTCGGAATCCGTGCAGATTTCCGCAGGCAAACTCCGGGTGGGTTCCATCGGCTCCAAAGCCTCCGGAGATGCAGGTTCTCTGCATGTTCAGGCTCCGGTCATACAGATGGAAGAGGGTTCGGAAATCCAGAGTGAATCCAAGGGCAAATCCGCAGGAAATGCCGGAAATGTCCGTCTGGATGCATCGGAGCGTCTTTCTGTTTCCGACAGCACCACAGACACCTATACCACCGGTGTGGGGAATGCCGGAAATGTCAGCATAAACGGAGGCGCGGTCCTGCTTGATGCCGGGACCCGGATTCGGGCATATACGGAAGGAAGCGGAAATGCAGGCGAGGTGAGCGTTTCTGCCTCTGCCTCTTTGGATTTGCGCGGAGATGCCGGTATTCTGACAGAAACCGGAAGCACCGGAAATGCCGGACAGATACTGCTGGAAGCACCGATCATCCGTTTACAGGAGAATGCCGCAGTTTCTTCCTCCGCGGGATCAGCAGAAAATGCAGGAAATGCAGGCACGATTTTCATACAGACGCATTCTCTGGTTCTCAGTGAACATGGCAGCGTAAGCACAGAAACGGGGGGCAAAGGCCAGGCCGGTGATATTGAGATTCAGTCCGGAATCCTTGCAATGAACGGCGCTTCCCTGTCTTCTGCCAGCACTGCTGAATCCGGGGGCGGAGATGCGGGAACCATCACGGTACAGGCGGAAGATGCCATTTTTCTGTCCAGCGGAGCCTTTTTCAGCACCGATGCGGCAGGCGCGGGCGGAGGCAGTATCTCCGCAGAGGCCCGGAACATCATCTCTTTGTCTGAAAGTGAAATTTCCACCAGTGTGCACAAAGGACTGGGGAACGGCGGAGATATTCGTATCGGCAATGCACAAACCGGAGAACCGGTTTTTGTCACCCTCAATCACAGTCGGGTCAAAGCCAATGCCGATGGGGGAGACGGCGGCGCAATTTTTGTCATTGCCGAAAATTATCTGAAATCCGCAGACAGTGCGGTGGAGGCATCTTCCCGGCGGGGAAATGACGGAACTGTGCGGATTGAATCTCCGGATACGGATATCAGCACAGGCATCAGCGGCCTGCCGGAGGAGTATCCGGATGCTTCCCAATGGGTGCAGACCCCCTGCGCGCAGCGATCCGCAGAAACTGTCAGCCGGTTTGTCATGGAAAGACGGGACGGAATTCCCCTTTCCTTTGATGACTGGCGTTCTTCCCATCTGCTGCTTGCCCATCATCATTTCTCCGCACATCCGGATGGAAAACGGCTGGTGCAGCTCATTGAAAAAGGGGATTTTCCGGCACTGATTATGGAACTGGAAAAAAAGCAAAGAACTCTGCCGGATGCCGTGCTTCTGTCTGCGGCTTACAGTGCCGCCGGATATTACAGCAAAGCCATGTCTGTGCTGGAAGAAAGGAAAACAGAGGCGGAACATACGGAAAGTCTGTCATGCAAAGCCATGTTTTGCAATGCCTTTGGTGATCTGCATCTGCTGATGGGAAACAGGAAAAAGGCGATAGAATATATTAAAACCGCTCTGGATGCTGCCCGGAAGACAAAGGACTCTGTGATCATCGCGGCTGTCCTGAATCATCTGGGAATCCTGCGTGCTGTAAACGGGTATTATGCGGGAGCGATACCGGTATGGGAAGAAGGGATTCTTCTTCTCCGAAATGCAGAAGAAGGTGAAAAACTGCAAGCCGGTCTGACAATTAACATACTGCGGGCAGAACAGCAAAGCGGAAATCGGGTTTCGGGTTTCAGTGCCGGGGACATTGAATCTGCTCTTGGAATGATGGAAAAAAATCCGGATGACTGGCAGAAGGCAGCAGATTTGATTGCCTTGGGCATTCTTGTGCTGAAGAATGCGAAAAAGACTGATGATCTTCCGGAATCGATTTCCCCAATGCTTGAAAAAGCTGCAACTACAGGAGAAAGCATTGGAAATCCGCAGATCATATCCTGGGCTTACGGCCTGATGGGACAGTATTGTGCACAGAAAAAACAGTATGCAGAGGCTTTGTCCCACACCCGAAAGGCTGTGTTTGCCGCAAACCAGGGCGATTATCCGGAAATCCTGTATCTGTGGCAGCGGCAGTTGGGCAAACTGTTCCATGAGACAGGCGACAGGGAGCAGGCCATTGCTGCCTGTGAACACGCGGTTGAGACCCTGCATCCCATCCGCACGGAATTTTTCACCGGGCTTCGGGATGAGCGCAGCGCATTTGCAGATCATGTCAAACCGGTTTACCTGGAACTGGCTTCCCTGTATCTGGAAACCTCAGAACAGGCAGATGATCCTTCCGCAAAAGCAGCAGCCCTGAACCGTGCCAAAGCAACGGTGGAATCCCTGAAAACAGCCGAAGTGCAGGATTTTTTTCAGGATGAGTGCATAGAGGAATTTGCCTCTTTGCAGGACAGGACTTCCACTGCATCCGGACAGACTGCTCTGCTGTATCCTCTTGTACTGCCGGATCGGCTGGTTCTGCTTCTGGATTTTTCCGAACCGGGACAGCAGAATGACATGATCTATATCCCGGTGGAGGTGGATATTCCCGCGTTTGGCAAAAGCGTGAGACGCTTCCGGGAGGCTTTGGAAGAAGCGGATGAGGATTTCACAGAGGAGGCAGCCCGGCTTTATGACTGGCTGATCCGCCCGGCTGAAACCGAACTCGCAGCAAGGAATATTGACACCCTGCTTGTTTCACCGGACGGCCCCCTGCGCATGATTCCCTTTGCCGCCCTGTATGACGGCGAGCGCTATCTGGTGGAAACCTTCGCGATTGGCACGGTTCTTTCCGCGGGACTTACGGATGTGCGGGAAAATGCACGCGCAGAAAAGCAGATTCTTCTCAATGGTCTGTCCCAGGGAAAAGAGGATTTTTCCCCTCTTCCCCATGTCCGGATGGAACTGGAACATATTCAGAACCTTGTGAAAAGCCGAATGCTGCTCGATGACAGTTTTACCGTCAGGAATCTGAAAACAGAACTCGGCAATGGGCAGTTTTCTTTTGTGCATATGGCCACCCATACGGTTTTCGGGAAAAATTATGCGGAAAGTTTTCTGCTGACCTTTGACGGCAGACTGTCCATGAATCAACTGGATCAGCTTGTTTTTTCTGAAAAATACAAAGGCAATCCCCTGGAACTGCTGACGCTGAGCGCGTGCGAGACCGCACTGGGGGATGAACGCTCGGCTTTTGGTCTGGCCGGTGTCGCGCTTCGCTCCGGCGCAAAAAGTTCTTTGGGAACTCTGTGGAAAACAGATGATCAGGCTGCTTTTCTCACGGTTGAAGAATTTTACCGCCAGATGTCGATTTCCGGCCTGACAAAGGCAAAGGCCCTGCAAAAAGCCCAGATCCGGCTGATGCACGAGAAAGATTATGAACATCCCGTCTTCTGGTCTCCCTTTCTGCTGATTGGCAACTGGCTGTAAGGCACAGCCGGTTCATCCCCGGATGCTGTCAACGCAAATTAAGAACCAGATTCGGACAGGATTTGACAACTTTCAAAAAGTTGTCAAATCTTATACCAATTCTCCATTGAAACCATGTTTTTTTAAACCACAAAGGACACAAAGAGGGCACAAAGATCACAAAAAACGGACAGCACTGCATAAAATCGACCGCGAATCAATATTGCCTTCGGCAAAATATGATTTCAAAGGCGAATCGGTATGATACCGAATCTCCATTGATTTGATCCAATACAAATATGTTTTCAATGGGGAACCGGTGCAGAACAATCTGCGAAAATCTTTGAAATCTGCGGACAGAAATCCGCAGATTGGGCAGATGAATGCAGATTCCGGATCAGCACAGCACCGAACCGGCATTGATTTGATCCAAACATAAGCATGTTTTCAATGGGAAATCGGTATGATACCAATTCTCTGCTGAAACCATACGTTGCGGAAGGCAAAGCCGATTCTCCGCAGATTTTGAACCGTGCTGTCCGTTTTTTGTGTCCTTTGTGCCATCTTTGTGTCCTTTGTGGTTAAAATTTCAATGGGGAATCGGTATGATACCAATTTCAAAGGATTCAAAAAAATATAACCGCAACACAGGAATATGTCATGTCAAAAAAAGCAGAACATTTTTCCCTTCTGGATCAGGGAGCCGTGTTTGAGGGCACCCTGTCTTTTACCGGAAAGGCTGTCATAAAGGGAACCGTGAAAGGAACACTGAAAGGGGAATTCATCACCATCGGCGAAGAAGGCTGTGTGGAGGCTGATACCAGTGCTGAGACAATGATCATCGGCGGCCGCTTCAGGGGAAAGGCTGAGATCAGGGGCAGGCTGAGCATTCTTTCCAAAGGAAACTGTGAGGGGGAAATCCTCTGCGGAGATCTGGTCATTGAGTCAGGCGGCATAATGAATGCACGGGTGACAAACTCTTCTCCGGCGGAGAGCAGTTCGTCCCCCCCTTTGCCCGAGACAAAGAAAAAAAACAGACGCTGGAATCAGTTGCTCTCCTCCTGAACAGCGTTCCGACATTGGCAACGGCCAAATGAAAATCTGTCCCCGTGCAGAAAACAGGCGCGCTAAAAATATTCCTGCAACCCTGAAGGAACGGCCTCAAATGCCCGGATCTGCTCCCATGCGCTCCGGGCAGGTTCCTGTTCGGGACAGCTTTTCTCCCTGAGAGCCAACAGAATTTCAGGAGAAATTCTCACAGGCTCCTGCACCCGCATTTTTTCCACAAACACCTTTTTGTTCCGGGTAAGGGAAATCTCAGCAAAAGGATTGTGATAGGAAACAGAGGGCAGAATTCTGGCCTCGCTGTAACCTGCAAATAACTGAACATCGTCCAATCCAATGGCATTGCTCAGACTTTCACTGAAATACAGTCTGTCTTTTGCCGGAGTGAGGAACCACAGTTTCGGATCCGCTCCCTTTCGGGAAAAATCTTCCGCGTGCCGGACAAGTGCATTGCTTTCCCCTGCAAGCGAGATCGTTCGGATATATCCGCTTTCCGTGATGTCTTCGTGGGATTTCCTGATTGCTGCCGCATTTCTTTTTCGGAAAGCTGCCGTCTGAAAACGGTTTTTGTAAACAAAGGAACAGTAATTGATGGGCAGAGCAATTGCATTTTCAGCCGCATAACAGAGCAGCCGGAGGGCGGTAAGCTCGGATTCCGCAACAGTGACTTTTTTTCCATGCAGAAAGGTATAGGGCCTTTGGATCAGATTTGCACAGTTGTGAGGTGTCAGACGCAACTGGTGCAGATTGAGATAAGATATCCCGCTTTCCCGCATTTCCCGGATTTTCTGTTTCAGAAGTTCAAACTCTTCCGGAACAGCGGGAATTTCCACTGTCACCCTGTCAATCATGCCCACTGCTTTCCGGGCATTGTCCAGCCGGTATTGTGTGGCTCCGATATTGAAGCGGAGTTCATCAAGCCCCGCGTCCCGCAGCTTTTTCAGGTTTTCCTCATTGACAAAAACGCCGCTGGTGTACATCCACAGATACAGGGAAGAACCGAATTTTTTCTTTATGGCCGTGACAAAACGCAACGTCAGCGGAAAGGTGCCAAAGGGCTCTCCGCCACTGAGGGCCGCACCCCTGAATCCGAATTTTTCCAGATAACTGACATATTCGGCAGGATTGTGAAAAGGAACGGAATTTGTGGTGGGAACCCCGTTTCTGCTCTGCTCTGCGGGACAGTGAAAACACCTGCACGGACATTTGCCGTTGATGAACAGACAGGACCAGGTTCCCTGTGTGCAAATCTGACATCCGGGAGAAAGTTCCATCCGGTACAATTTTGTATTCTGACAGCCGGTATGGGTGCCGTTTTCCAGAATACGCAGAAGTTCTGCTCTTTCCAAAGATGCCCGTGCCGCCTCCTCCGGAGAAATCCATCGGATTCGGGGGTAAATTTCCCCGTATTCCTGCATATTTTCAAGGATAATCTGCTCTTTTGTCTGCTGCATACAGGACTGTCCCCTCCGGAGACTGTGAATGTTCAGCCCGATACTTTGCCAATTTTCAGTCTGTAACCTGGAAAAAAACCGGATTTTTCCAAAAAATCCGGTTCTTCCGTACAGTGCCACGATACTTTGCCAATTTTCAGTCTGTAACCTGCAAAAAAACCGGATTTTTACAAAAAATCCGGTTTTTACAAAAGTTTCTCCAGCATGGCAGGCCCGGCGACCCCGTCAGGATTCATCTGATGCGCATGCTGCCACTGCACGACCGCATCATGGGTATGGGGGCCGAACACGCCGTCTGTGCTGACACTGTATCCGGCTCTGCGCAGAGCCTCCTGAAGCCTTTTCACATCCGATCCCCGCAGATAGGGTGTGGTCAGATACAGGAGCCGGGATGCTGATTTTTCAGGGGAAACAAACTGCAGGGGATGGCCGTTGCAGGCTGCCTCATTCATGCATTCCAGTTGCGGGATCTGGGCATAGCCGTTGTGAAACAGGGAATTGCGTATGCGTTCCAGCAGATTTCTCCGGCTGATCCTGCCGCTGCTGTCGCGCATATGTTTGCAGAAATAATAGGTGAATGCCCCGTTGTAAGTTCCGTTGACAAAAGCGTCCGAGGCTTCCTGTCCGGACTGGCAGGCTGCCCAGAGAATGTGGTTTGCCGTGCTTCTGGTTCCGAAACGGTTTGCTGTCTGAAAGCCCCGTGTTTCTCCCAGTTCCTGCTCCTCACCCTCATGGCGGAAGCGGATATCCGCAGGCGGGGGAAGATAGCGGGACATTCTGTCTGTTGCAGGCAGGGCTGGCGTCTCAGAACCCCTGCTGCGTGCGGATGTTCCGGAATGGCAGCAGTCCAGAAAGACTTCCATCACTGCCCCATGCGGAATCTGCTGGAAAATAATATCCAGCTCGTCATCCAGAATAAAACCGGAATCCCAGGAAACTTCCCAGGGGCAGAGCACCTCATCCAGGCGGTCTTCCAGTTCATCCCCGTTCCGATCCCGGATTTGTGAGCCATGACCGGAAAAATGGAACACCATGAAATCTCCGGGCACAGCTTTGTCAACCATGTATTCCAGCCGGTAAAGAATGGCATCCTTTGTGGCCCGATCATCCAGAACTGCCCGGATGTCATTGTTGGTGAATCCCAGATAGTCCTTGAGAATGCTCCGCATATTGCTGACATCATTGTGACTTCCCCGAAGATCCTTTATCTTCCGGTAATCATTGATCCCAACCAGAAGAGCCCTTCTTGCCATGACCTCCTCCTTTTTCGCGGTGCCGACCGCGCAGCAGAAGACCGCATTGATTCACAGCATATGAAAAAAACTGAATTTTTTGAAAAAATTCAGTTTTTTAAATGCTCATCCATTCTGTAAAAACTGAATTGGTCAGGTACCGGTGCTCTGTCAAAATAAAACTGGCGGATACAGTTTTTTTGTGAACTTTGTGCCGGTCTTTGCGGTTAAAATCCGTCAGGACAAACTTGACAAAGCATCAGTGGATCAACGCCATTGGACAGTGGGGCACATCCGTTGATCAGCATCGCATTCTGCAGGAAAACTCTGTGTCACTCTGCGGTTAATCAAAGACGATCAACGGATTTGACCATTGCTCTGTCTGCTGACTTCGGGCCGGGAAAAATCCGAAAGAATTGACATTGTCACTCGATCTGTCCCACTGTCATCTGATGATGTTGTTCACCAGTCCGAGGGCATTCCGGTTATATTCCAGTCCATATTCCTCGGCTTTTTTCAGATCCAGGGTGACATCCGAGCCTGCGGGAAACTGCACACGTTCCTGCGGTTTTTTTCCGGAAAGCAGTTCTGCGGCAATGCCTGCGGCCTGACGGCCAATGGTGGGTTCATCAACTGCCACACTCAGAACTGCACCCAGTTCCACAAACGCGCTGTGATAGGTGAATACCGGCATTCTGTTTTTCTGACAGATTTTCAGAATATCATAAAGATACTGTTTTTCCGGCATGACCATGGGATCCGGTATCAGCCACAAAGCCTTTGCCTGAGATGCCAGTTCCTTTACTCCGGAAAGGATGTCTTTTGGTCCGGAAACTGTTGTGCCCACAATTTCAATGCCCAGTTCACCGGCCTGTTCTGCGGTGTCCCTGAACCATTGCAGCGTGTATTCCCTGCTGTACAGGATGCCGATTTTTTTCACTTCCGGAAAAATGGAACGGAACATGTAAATGGGCATTCTGGCGTTGAGTTCATTGGACACCCCGTATGCCTTTGGAGAAAGGGACAGTCTCTGCCAGTTGATAAGAGAAGAAAAAACAGTTGGTGTATCTGCCAGATAGCGGCTGCTCAGGGAATAGGCTTTGGCTCCGATGCAGTAAACCAGAGAGGCGCGGGCAGTCCGGAGTTCCTTTTCTCCAACCTCCTGCGATCCCAGATCAATCTCTGTGACCGGCATGGCAAGGCTTTTTTTGAATTCCTCCTGGACGATCCGGTATTTTTCCACATTTGCATTGGAGTTGATCAGCAGGATGTCCGGCACGTTTTCCGCGGGCAGGCTGTCTGCGGAAAAAAGAAAAAACAGGAAAAGACACATCAGTGCACTATATTTGTTTTTTTTGATTGTCATGGAAATCACTCAGCCCTCCAGTTTTGAATTGTCAGAAGGATCATGCGGCTGCCATCCGTCCAGATCCAGCATTTTGACAATATCCGCTCCGCCGGAATGTTTCGGCATTTCCTGTATCAGTTGCACCAGATTCCGGGCTCCGTCCGCAAAGGACCGGGGGGCAGCCAGAATCAGGAGCAGGGATTCACGGCCTGCGCCAACGGTTTTCATTTTTTTGTAAAGAACAGGATCAGTGTTTTTCAGATTGTGCAGGGTGCTTTCGGTAATCAGTGCGGATTTGGACATTTCAAAACCCACAGACATCAGCGCGTCAATGTCTTTGGGAACAGTCAGTATTCTGGCAGAGTCCACTGCTGTTTTTTCCCCGAACATGCCCAAAAGTTCACTCCGGGTGTAATCCTGGCTGCCCGCGGAGGCCACAGGCCCTTTTTGCAGAATATCGGGGCCTCCGGATTCGGACGCGGCCACCAGAATGCGTTTCTGGTACTTTTTCCCGCTGCGCACTCCGGTCAGCAGAGGGACAAGTCCGTATTCCTTTCCGATGATGCTGTAATGCCAGCTTGACAGCAGCACAAGGCAGTTCCGCTTTCCCCGGATATGTTTTTCAAAGGTCTGCCGGTCGCTGAAGGGCTGAAATTCGTAGGGGCCCCGGCCGGAAAGCCATGTATCGAATTCCATCTTCAGCGATTTGAAATTGTTGATATTTGTTTCTGAGCTGTAAAAATAGATCATGATTTTTTCCTGGCTGGCGGCAGTGCCGGAACATACCGGAAACAGCAATATGACCAGACAGAAAAACAGGGAGGAAACATTCCTCCACGGCGACTGTTTTATTTTGCATTCATTCATAAGTCAGTCCCTGTGTTTGGGGGTATTAATGCCAGAAAAAAGTCAACTTGAAACAAGATAAGAGAGGAAATCTGCAAACCGGTTTTGCCGCATCTGCTTTCCGCTTATCTGAAATTGGCAGAATAAAGAACCGATCAGCCTGAGGGGCGGGAGATCAGCAAAACCTCCGGGCTTTACCGGGGAGCAAAAAGCTTTTCTGCCGGTCGGTAATATCCTTCCAGGTTGCTCAGCCAGTAGGCTTCAAAAACCGCATTCCGGCTGTTGAAGGAAATAACCTCCTGTTTCTTCAGTGAGGCATAGACAAGATCAAAATGTTCCGGGCTCCTGAGGTTGTAGATCATGGCCGCATGTCCGTCTCTGAGCACCATCAGATCCCCGTCTTTGAGAGATTCCTGTCTGACGGGTATGGTATGACGCATCAGCATTCGCATGGGCATGTACCCGGCAAAACGCAGTCCGGCCAGAGTGGCCGCTCTTTCATAAATTGCGCACAGCAGGTGGGAATTGTCAGCGGATCCGGCTTTTTCCGGATCCCCGCCGAACATATAAGGAAGACCGATATACTGCTGGGCAGCTTCGGATATTTTGCTTTCAAAGGTTTCAGACACTTTCTGCGCGAGACTGTCTGTATGGCAGATGCACAGAAAAAAAAGGGACAGAATCATCTTGCATATTTTTGACAAAAAGATACACTGAATATATTTTATCACTGTTGCACCGTATGCGTATTGTCCCGATATGATTCGGCCGGGATAAATGCTCCCAAATGCTGTCTGAATAACACAAGAAAAAAAAATTTTCAACTGCCCTGTCATTTTTTTTTGCAATCTGCAAAATTCGGAAGGAGCGTGCCAGTCTGAAAATCCGGCAGGTGTTTGACAGACCTTTTTGTCCGGGCACGGTATGCACAAAGAAAAACATGCTTATGGCAATTCTGAAAGGCATCTGTACAGTCAGGTTCTCTTGACATTTTTATAACATACTGAATTTACTGAAACTGATCTCGCCGCAATGAACCCGGCTGACCGGTTCCGGCAGGATTTGACAACTTTTCAGAAGTTGTCAAATCTTCATTCCTGCAGACCGGTCTGAAATGTCAACAGAACCTGATTTCTGCGGAATTTTGTTTCTTCATGGAAAATACGAACCGCAGATTCAGGCTTCACAGATATTTTTCAGGGCGGCTGTGAGGATACAGTGAGATCACCTACGCTGAAGGGGGATGAAGATGAGATTGAATACAGGAATAAAAGTACTGCTTGTGGAAGATTTCCACGCCACCCGGAAGATGGAAATCGAAACGCTGCGGAAACTGGGGTTTGCGCAGATTCTGGAGACGGATAACGGCATCGGGGCAATGGAACTGCTCAGGGAAAACAGGGATACAGGGCTGATTATCAGTGACTGGAACATGCCGGACATGAACGGATATGAACTGCTGGTCTGGGTTCGCTCACAGGAAGAATTCCGCGAGATTCCCTTTGTCATGGCCACAGCCCAAGCAGAAAAAAGAAAAACAGAAAAAACCATGGGGGCCGGGGCAAACGGATTTATCACCAAACCCTTTTCCGCCCAGGAACTGCAACAGGTTCTGGAGGAAGTTCTTGTTGTGAAAAAGACAGAAACCCATGAAAAGAAATCCGCAGAAAAAAGCAGGCAGAAAATCCGGCTGCGTGTGGGGCATATCCAGATTACGGATCATCTGGTTTTGGGGGTTC
Organism: Desulfobacterales bacterium; assembly: GCA_041390465.1. Classification (GTDB taxonomy): domain Bacteria; phylum Desulfobacterota; class Desulfobacteria; order Desulfobacterales; family Desulfococcaceae; genus JAABRU01. Next base: position 55,773 of record JAWKPW010000011.1, read on the forward strand.
TGAAACATATGATTGAAAAGGGAGAATGCAGCCCCCGGTATTTTGATTTGGAAACCGTGTGCATGTCCGGCTGGAACCCGGTCATGAAATCTCTGGAAGACGGGGAATCCGATGCGGCCTTTGTGCTGGCGCCCATTGCCATGGATCTTTTTCATTACGGGGTTCCCATACGGCTGACGCTTTTTGCGCACAAAAACGGCAGTATCTGTGTAAAAAGCAGACGCACGGAAAGCCGTTCTTCCCTGCGCAGGTATTTCAAAAACAAAATTTTCTACATTCCGCACATGCTTTCCATCCACCATATGCTTTCCAGCATGTTTTTCCAGGAAATCGGACTGAGGGCCGGGCTGGTGGGCAGCAAAGATCTGGATGTCATTTTTGAGGTGCTTCCGCCTGTCCAGATGCCGGAATTTCTGGAAAGTTCTGAGGAATCCTGCGGATTTATGGTGGCACAGCCTGTCGGGGCAAAAACCATTGCGGACGGAGGAGCACAGCTCCTGTTTCTTTCAGGGGAACTGTGGGAATATCATCCCTGCTGTGTGGTGGCCGTGCAGGAAAAAATGATTGAAAAGCATCCGGATGCTGTGCAGGAATTTACGGAACTGCTGGTCAGGGCAGGGATGTTCATTGAGCAGAATCCGGAACGCGCTGCCCGAATAGCCGTGGATTTTCTTGATCCCGAAGAGGAACTCAAACTCAATGTCCCCATGCTTACCCAGGTTCTCAGTGAACCATGCGGCATCAGAACAGATGATCTCTATCCGGTGACAGAGGATTTGGAAAAAATGCAGCGTTACATGAAGGAGAAAATGGGCATCGGAAATCTGGTGGATCTGGAAAAATTTGTGGATACCCGTTTTGCGGATCTGGCATGTCCGAAAACCGAACGGCATCTGTCTGTGCTGCATGATCCCTCTGCTCTGGTGCAGAAAATCATGAAACGAACAATGACGGAACACTCTTCCGGCATATGAACTGAGCAATGTTATGCCGGTGCCCCCATTGATTTGCGGCAATGCCTTCCTTTTTTCACAGCGGGTCAGATCACCTGACACTGTCTTCCCTTCCGGGATTCCGGTTTGTTTTTGGTTCTTTTCTCTGTGACAATATCACAATCTCTTCGGATTTTTCCGCCCCGGAACCAGAGGCGGATCAGCGGATTTGACCCCCTGCCGTTTTTTCAGACAGAAAAATCTCTGTGTCCTCTGTGATACCGGTTCCCCATTGAAAACATGCTTATGTTTGGATCAAATCAGTGTCGATTCGGTATGAAAACCTCTGTGTTCCCTGTGGGAAAGAAAACGGCAGCGGGGCAGATCGACTGGCAATGTCATCCCTGAATCCTGCAGATCCATGACCTTATCAAATGCCGGCTTTCCGGAAATGACGGAAAAACCGCTGTGCTTCCTCAATAAAGTTCAAAATCAGAATCTTTGACCGGAGCATGATGATTGTCCTCATCCAGGGCAAGATGCCCTGTTTTTGCAGGGACAGTTCCCTGTCTGTATCTGTCATGCTTTTTTTCCGCATCCCTTTTCTCACTGATATGCAGAATCCTGTATCCGGAATGACTGCTTTTTCCCTCCCCGTATTCATCCTGCCCGTCATTCCCCCTGCCATATCCGCTCTTTCCGGATCTGCTGTCATCCACTTTGAAAAATGCCACAGCTCTGTTCAGATATTCAGCCTGTCCCGCCAGATTTTCAGAAGTGGAGGCCATTTCCTCGGACACAGAGGTGTTCTGCTGAATGACCTCATCAAGCTGCTGCACAGCTTTGTTGATCTGTGCCGCGCCTGTGTCCTGCTCTGCACAGGCTGCATTGATTTCCTGCACCAGTTCCGCAGTCCTGCGGATATCCGGCACAATTTTTTCCAGCATTTCGCCTGCTTTTCTTGCAATGGACACGCTTGAGGCCGAAAGAGAGGCGATTTCATTCGCGGAAATCTGACACCGTTCAGCCAGTTTCCGCACTTCCGAGGCCACAACGGCAAAACCCTTTCCGCTTTCTCCGGCGCGCGCTGCCTCGACAGCGGCATTCAGGGCCAGCAGATCTGTTCTGCGGGCAATATCCTCAATGACCGATATTTTCTGCGCGATATTTTCCATGGCCGCAACCGTTTCAGCCACGGCTTTGCCGCCTTCCACAGCATCTTCGGCAGATTTGCGGGCAATCTTTTCCGTCTGCATGGCATTGTCCGCATTCTGCCGGATATTGGAGGCCATCTGCTCAATGGATGCGGACACCTCTTCTGCGGCAGATGCCTGCTCCGATGCACCCTGGGACATTTCTTCTGCACCGGCACTGAGTTCCTGACTGCCGGTGGCCACATTTCGCGCGGCAGTCTTGACATCCGCAACCACAGCGCGCAGGCCCTGCACCATTTCCTTGAGAGCATCGGCCAGCATTCCCACCTCATCCTTCTGATCCACATCAATGCGGGCAGTAAGATCCCCGGCCGCAACTTTTTTGGCAAAATCCACACCCCTGATCATGGGAGAGACAATGTTCCGGGTGATAAAAAATGCAATAACAATCCCGAAGATCAGGGCAAAAAACAGACCGAAAATCATCACATTCGAGGCAGAGGAAAGGGCATTCACGGTTTCGCCTGCCACGTCCAGGGAATGCTCCATGGCTTTGTCCGCTGTGCTTTTTGCCTCTGCCAGCACTCTGTCTGCTGCAATTCCCCTTTTCCGGTTCAAATCCTCAAGTCTGAGCCATGATTCCCGCAGAGTGCTCATGGCTGTCCGGTATTCTTCTGCGGCCCCCCTTATTTTGTCAATGGCTGCGATATTGCTGTCTGTTCTGGTGATTTTTCTGATTTGATCCATTTTTCTGTCTGCATCACCAAAGTGCTTTATCGCGTCTTGCAGGATTTCCGGTTTCCGGATTGCCTGCGCCTTGAAATTGGCCACCCGGATTTCATTGATCAGATCCATGATCTCATTTATTGCTGATACTTTCAGCACACGTTCAGACAGTTCTGACGCCTCGGCCTTTGCTGCGATTTCCTCTTTCATCATCCGGTTCTGATCCGCAAGAAAATCAGAAGCATTTTTCAGCAGCATATCTGCGGAACTGTCCATCTCAGACCGCATTTTGCTTATTTTTTCATTTTCCTGCACTGTCTCGCCCACCAGTTTTTCATATTCATCCACAGCCTGTTTCATATTTCGGAGAGCTTCGGCCAGCTTTTCCAGATGTGAAGACCGGTTTTGCAGTTCTGCTGCACGCTCCAAATGTTCCTTCACCGATTCCATCTGCTTCAGACCTGTTTCCAGATAAACCTTTTCCTGGCTGAGCGCATATCCCCGCATCTGATACATGGTGTTAAGGGAAGCCCGTTCCAGGTCATTGGATACCGCAAGTTCCGGTATATATTCATCGGAAAGTATTTCGGACTGGATTTTCACCCCGTTCATTTTCCACACAGCCAGCCCGCCAAGTATGCTGGCAATGACAATCAGAATGCCGAATCCCATGCCGATTTTCACACTCAGACTGAGATTTTTCATCAGGTTACCTCCTTATTTTTTTGCGAAGAAGAAACTGTTTCCCTGCCAAACCTTTTTCCCTCTCTGAAAAAACGACACCTGTTTTTTCAGAACCCTCTTTTTGCCATGTTTTGTGCGTTTTGTCCAGAAAACCTTTTCAGGCAATCCGTGTGAACATACAACTTGCACAGAAAAGGCAAGTGTGATATATTCAAAAATTATGAAACAATATATCATAGATGAACTCAGATATCAGGATTTTGAGAAAATAAAAGCCTATTTGGATGAAAACTTCGGTGCGTCCGGGGTGGACAATCTGTACTGGATTCCCCTTAATCCGGAACTGCTTACACCTGTGCAGGCGGAACATGCGGACTGTCATCCCCTGTGTTTTGCCTTGGAACTTGCGGAAAACAGCGTGTCCTGCGAACTGCTGATCCGCACCCGGAACCGGATGCGCTGTGACTGCATGGGATATGCCAATGCGCAGCAGCGCAACTGGATTATGGACTGCATGGATGCCATATTGGAGAAGCTGGACATCCGTATCTGAGGCTGTCCGATGATGTGTTCCGAAATCACAGGCCAAAGAAAGCTCGGCACAACGTAGCACTGAGGAAAAAGAAAGTTTCAGAGGACCCTGACGATGCTCACCGGTTATTCCGCTGGGAGGATTGGGAGGATCGGTCTCAACATGATGGTTGTGGGATAGAGACACTGATCATTGTTGATGCGGGGCTGATGTTCCCCGAGGATTACATGCTGGGCGTGGATCTGGTCATTCCGGACATGGATTATATCCGCCGGAACAAATCCAGAGTGGCCAGAATTGTTCTCACCCATGCCCTCAGAACCATATCAGACTCTGCCCTTCCTTCTGCACTTAGAAGAATCAATGTGCCGGTGTATGGAACGCCTTTTACAATGGGCGTGGTCCGGCACAAACTGGAGGAGCATGGCTTTCTGTTTCCATTTGATTTGCGGGAAATCCGGCCCGGTCAGCGTCACCTTTTATCGGTGACGTCGATGGACATTATCCGGGTGGGGCACAGCGTGGTGGATGGCATTGCGGTCGCGATCCACTACACATATGGGGCTGGTGATTCACGCGGAACAAAATCAGTCACACGGCCATTGATGACATGTTGATCCCGGATGTGTGAACAAATTCGCTTTGTGCGGAGAAGAGGGGTGCTGGCTCTGCTTTCGGATTCCACCAATGTGGAAAGGATACACCATCTCTGACCGGGAAATTGGGGAAAGTCTGCGCCAGATCTTTTCCCGCCGCGGGAACCTTTCATTGTGGCCTGTTTGCATCAGCATTTCCCGGATTCAGCAGATCGTGGACGTGCCGGGAACAGGGCAACAGATTGTCTTCAACGGCAGAAGCATTGAGGTTACCTCCCAGATGGCAAAGAGCTCGGCTATCTCCAGGTCCCGATGACATGGAATTGACATTCAGTCTGTGGAAGATTTTCCGGATTCCCGCATCATCATCATCACCACCGGCAGTCAGGGGGAACCCATGTCCGCCCTTGCCCGGATGTCAACGGGAATTCACAAGCAGATCCGCATCCGGCAGGGGGATACCGTGATTCTTTCCTCCAAGTTCATTCCCGGAAATGAAAAGGCCATTGCCAAGATCATCAACAACCTCTACCGCCGGGGCGCAGATGTGATTTATGAAAAAATCTCAGCCATCCATGTGTCCGGCCATGCCTTCCGCGAGGAACTGAAACTGATGATCAACCTGACCCGGCCCCGTTATTTTATTCCCATTCACGGCGAATACCGGCATCTGGTGCTTCATGCACGGCTGGCTGAGGATATGGGCATCCCCCGCGAAAATGTCCTTCTGGCTGAAAACGGGCAGGTCATTGAATTTGACGAAAACGGGGGCAGGATCCGGGAAAGCATTCCCACCGGACGGATTCTGGTGGACGGAAAAGGGATCGGGGATGTGGGCATGAGCCTTCTGAAAGAGCGCAGAGCCCTGTCTGAAGACGGATTCGTGGCTGTGACTCTGGCCTTTGACGAGGAAACCGGCATTGTCATGTACGGGCCGGAAATCATTTCCCGCGGCTTTGTGTTTGAAAACGAAACCGGTCATCTGCTCGATGATGCCATCTGTGTCGTTCTGGAGGCCATAGAAGACATTGGGCCTGACACCAAAGAGCGGATTGAGAAAATACGCGCCAGAATTCAGGGGGATCTGCGGAAATATTTCAATTTCACCATCCGGCGCAAACCTGTCATTCTGCCCTTTATTGTGGAAGTGTGACAAATTTAAGGCGATTTCCGCAAAAGAACACCCCTCAGAGAACATCCCCCAGATTTGACAACTTTCCAAAAGTTGTCAAATCTTGCATGAATCGCATTGTAAACAATTAACAACAGGCAGGCGATAAGACTGACGCCATGAATACAGCGGAACTCAAAACAAAACTCAAAAAAATCATTGTGGAGGAACTGAACCTCAGAGATATCGAACCCGAAGATATCAAAGATGATGATCTCCTTTTCAGTGACCGATTCGGTCTGGATTCCATTGATGCCGTGGAACTGGTTTTTCAGATCAAAGAGCATTTTGGCGTGGAAATCAGGAACATGAACGAAGGACGCCCTGCACTGCAGTCCGTCAGCACCCTTGCCGCGTTCATTGAGAAACGGCTTGGCGCATGAAAAAACTCCCCCCTGTGGCCATCAGCGGAATGGGATGCCTGTGCGCGGCCGGTCTGAATGTGAAAGAGTGCACAGATTTTCTTTTCAGAGGCAAACGCTTTCCGGCCCCGCCCAAATCATTTGCGGACTGTCAGTCTCTGAGCCATCCGGTTTTTGAAATCACAAAGGATTTTTTTCAGGCTGCAAATTTCCAGCACAAAGAAGTCCCCCGCACCAGTGCGCTGGCTCTGACAGCCGCGGCTGAGGCCATCCGGGATGCAGGCATTTCACGGGAACTGCTGCGCCAGAAACGGGTGGGTGTATGTCTGGGAACCAATGTCAGCGGCGGCCTGAGCGGCAGATTTCTGGAGCATTTCCGGACACCGGAAAGCGATCCCTATATTCTGCCTGTGCATCGCTATGGCGGAGGCAATCCCGCTGTTCATATTGCCAGAGAATTCAGCCTTTCCGGCCCTTTTCAGACTGTGGTCAATGCCTGTTCCGCAGGCGGCGATGCCATTGGTCTGGCAGCGGCCTGGATCCGGCTGGGGCTTTGCGATGCCGTGCTAGCGGGCGGTGCGGATGCTTTGTATGAAATCACCTATTTCGGTTTTATGTCTCTGATGAACAGCGACACAGAACCGTGCAAACCCTTTGACGTCCGGCGGAACGGACTGAATCTGGGAGAAAGAGCCGCCATCATGCTGCTGGAATCTGAAGAGATGCTCACAGAAAGGGAGAAATCTCCCAGAGCATTGCTTATGGGTTACGGCTCCGCGAGTGACGCTCATCATCTGACTGCTCCGCACCCGGACGGCAGAGGTTTGCGTTTTGCCATTGAAGAGGCCATGAAATCCGGCGGTGCAATGCCGCCGGATTTGGCTTTTGCCAATGCTCACGGCACAGGAACACGGGACAATGATCGGATTGAATCCCAGGTCTTTGCCGATCTGTTTCCGAAAATCCCCTTTTTGTCCACCAAAGGATATACGGGCCACACTTTGGGCGCGGCAGGAGCCATTGAAGCCGTGTTTACCGCTGTTTGCCTCGAGCAGGGACGGATTCCGGCCAGCGCGGGGTTCTCAGAGGCTGACCCGGAACTTCCCGCGTCACCTGTGCGGGAAAATACAAAGATTTCCGGCACCACTGCCCTGTCTGACACACTGGCCTTTGGCGGAAACAATGCTGTGCTGATTCTGGGCGCGGGAGACCGGAAATGAAAATTGCGATGGCGGGCATTGGTGTGGCAGGCGGATTCGGCTGCGGTCTGTCTGCGCTGCGTTCGGCTCTGGAAAGCGGAAAGGTGCTGCCGCAGATCACAACCGTGCATTCGGCAAAAGGTGACATGGAAGTTCCGGCCCTGCTGGCCGATACCGCCCGGATTTCGGATTTCATTCCTGAAAAGGCCCTGCGCAGAAATGATCACTATACCCGCCTGGCCCTGCTGGGCTGTTTTCTGGCATTGGAAGATGCAGGGCTGAGGAACGCCAATCTGAACCGGATGGGGATTATTGTGGCAACCGGTCTGGGTTCCACCTGCAATACCCTGGATTTTGAAAATATTGTGGAGGGAAACAACGCAATCTGCTCCCCCACCCGTTTTTCCAATTCGGTTCACAACGCGGCAGCCGCGCATATTTCCATTTTTCTCAACGCGTGCGGTCCCAATCTTTCCATCAATCAGTTTGACATGTCTCTGCCCTCAGCCATAATGGCAGCCGGCTGCTGGCTGCGGGAAGGACGCACGGAAATTGTACTGGTGGGGGGAGTGGATGAATTTTCCAATGTCATGGCCTATTACAGACATAACTGTTGTGCACGGGATGGAAAATTCCGGGTTCCCGTGGGAGAGGGCTGCGCGTTTTTTGTGCTTACTGCCAGACCGGAACTGGCCCGGTACGGATATATCAGCGAAGCTGCTGTGGGAAACGCGGAAAAAGGGAAAATCCCGGTTCCGGATGATGCTGCGGTGCTTTGTGAGCGGGAATCATACCGGAAAGACAGAAAAGTCTATGAACGGCATCTGGCAAAAAATCAGCCGGTTGCATCCTTTTCTCATTTGTACGGAAATCTTCCGGCGGGCATGGGATTTGACCTTGCCATAGCGGGCCTGGGATTTCACAGGGGCACATCCTGCCTTTCCTTTGGGGATATGCTCCGTCCCGGGATCGGGTCTTTCCCTGCCGCACCTGTCTGCTGTCTGAAGATCAATGAAAGCGCTGAATACGGAATGCTTACGATGATTCCGGCATCTTAAACAGTGTTCATGCGAATACGCCAAAGTGAAAATTCCCTGAACTGCCCCCGCTTCGGGTGTAGGGGCTCAACACCTTATTTTTAAAACTGATTTCTGACAGCTTTTCACTTCCGGGTCTTTGTGGTGTAAACACAGATCCGTCTGTCTGCATCTTTCCTGCGCTGCAATCTTGCTTCCATATCCTCTCCCCATTCAATCAGAGCCTCCGGATCGGTCACTGCCATTATCGGGCACGCAGATCGGAAACTGACACGCTCCACAGCGCTTCCCGCGTACCATTTTCCTGCGCTTTCTTTGGTGTGGGATCCCATGATAATCAAATCCGCTTTTGTTTTTTCCGCACATTTCAGAATTTCCTGATGGGGCAGTGCTCCGCCCCATACATGATATTCATGCGCTGTTCCGGCAGGAATCTCTTCCCGGCAGAACTGTTCAAGTTTTTTCTTTGCATTTTCCAGATCCGCCTCATAATTTTCAGAAGAATATTTTGGATAAGGCGGAATCGGGATCATGTGAAACAAAGAAAGTTTTGACCCGTATTCTGCGGCCATTTTTATGCCAAAATACAAAGCGCATTCGCAGGATTTGGAAAAATCTATGCAGGCCAGGATATGCTGAAACCCCAGCATGTGTTCCGGGATGACCTGATTCACAATGAGCACAGGACAGGATTCCCGCATAAGAACCCCTTCCACTGTGCTTCCAATCTTTCCGCGCACCCGCACAACGCCTTTTTCCTCTGCCCTTCCGGAATGCGGGCCCAGAACAATCAAATCCGCTGCAACCTCCCTTGCCATCCGGACAATCTCTTCCCAAGGAAAACCTGTTGTCACACGGATACTGCAATTTGTCTGAGATGTCAAAACATCCGCGCAGCTTTTCTCCATTTCCTGTCTGACCAGAGCCTCATAATCCGCATCAGCAATGATTTCCTCCCCTGTTTCAAAATGCCTGACAAGATGCCGGTTTTCGGCCGAAGCAGACTCCAGCACATGAAGAATCCGCAGTTCCGCCATGTTCCGCTCCGCAATTCGCTCGGCACTCAAAACCGGTGCATCATAAACTGTTGGCAAATCTGTTGCAGTCAGTATTTTTTTGAACATTTTTCCCCCTTTCATCCATTGGCTGTCATTTTTTGCAGAAGACAGCAGCGCATAATCCCGTGTCAGAATATCCCCCACAGTTTCTTCCAGAGGCTTTTGGGTATTCACACAGATGTGCATATCGGCCCCAATCTCATCCAGCGGCTCAAAACTTTTTTTAAAGTCTTCAAAATGATGAATCCGCGCATCTGAAACCGAAGGGGAGGTTTCACGTCTGATGAGACGTTCCCTTGTCACTTCCTCCGGAGCCCGGCATTCAGCAAAGACTATACCGACATCCATATCTTTTGCAAGGGATAAAACATTCTCCCGGTGATGTCTGCTTCCGTATGTGGCATCCAGAATGACAGATCGGCCTTTTTCAAGCTCCTCCTGGGCAAGAAGCAGCATCTTTCCATAGGTAAGGGAAGTGGCATCCTTTGCATAAATTTCCTGGCCAAATGATGCGTCTCCTGCAGTTTCCGGCGCAATGCCGAAGAGCTGCTTGCGAATGACATCCGAACGCAGTGTTCTGATGCAAAATATCTTTGCCAGTTCTTTGGAAACCGTGCTTTTGCCCGATGCAGGCATTCCGCAGACAACCCATATGACCGGACGCTTAAACTGCTCTGCATACCCGCAGGCCAGTTCCATATATCTCCGGGTATTGGCAAGAAGTTTCTGACTTGCGGCTTTCCCGAAATCACATCCCAGCAGACGAAGGCAGTTCACCTTGCACTTTACCATTGCCCGGTAGCATTTGTACAGACTGAGCAGGAGAACACATTCATAATCATTTGTAAGATCAATATATTCATCAAGCAGATTCTGCCCCAGTTGGGGAAATCCCTCATATTCAAGTTCCATAATCAGAAATGCCAGATCCGAGGTAATGTCCTGATACCGGAACTGCGCGTTGAACTCAATGCAGTCAACAATGCAGATTCCCTGTTCGGTAAAATAAATATGCTCAGGTTTGAGATCACCGTGACAGTCCCGGATCTTTCCTTTTTCCATTCGATGGGCAAAAAGCGCTTTCCGGCCGCGCAGAAAGGAACCGGTTGCTGCACGCACAATCTGGAACAGTCGTTCATCCAGAAATTCACCGGCAAAGACTTGGATTTCCGCAAAATTGTCCTCCAGATTTTTTGCCACAGCTTCCCGCGATCCAAAGGTGCTGATGTGTACATTTGTCTCTGCCCTGCTGTAAAATTCCGTCAGCCGCCGGGCAAGGGATTTGATCTTTTCCGCATCAAGTTTTGATTTTTTCAGCAGTTGGGGCATAGCGCAGTCATCGGAAAGCTGACGCATTTTGACCGCATATTCAACTGCTGTGCCAAGGCCGTTGAGAGAATACTTTCCCTCATGGAAGGTGATAGGTATCACCTCCAGATAAACATGGGGAGCCAGCCTGCGGTTGAGGATTATTTCCTGGGTGCAGAAATGCCTGCGCTTTTCCAGGGTGCTGAAATCAAGAAATCCGAGTTTGAGGGCTTTTTTGATTTTGTAAACATAATTCCCGGTCAGAAACACTTTGGAAATATGCGTTTCCACCTGCTGTATGGAATCTGCGGGATGCGGATAAAATTCAGGCTGCTGCATAGCCTGAAAGATTTCTGCCTGATGATTTGTGTTTTCATTCATAATGGTGACCATATGCGCAGTACATGGACGATTCTGTTTTCCTCATCAAATGAACAGACTATCCGGTTCTGATGTTCCGTGACAGGCCAACTCCATGCCTGATTTGACTTTTTCCCAGCGTAAGACCATATTTCATCCAGCTCCGAAACGGGACATTTTTTGATGCAGGAACTGTCCCGGAAATTGGGGACAACTTTTCTGCAAATTTTTTTCAGTGACACAGGCTTTTCTGTTTGGCAATCTTTTGATCCTTTCTGGTTATTGCTGTTCCTGAAACATCTGGGTTTCGGAAACAAGACTGACACCGCCCTTGCCGATGGAAACTGCTTCATTTGCACACCAAAGTCTTCCTGACTTTTCATCCGGACGAGTGTTTGTTCTTTCATGCTTTTCCCTGATATCTTTAAGTTGCATATTTTGCTGATAACATACAATAAAACATTGTTCAAGTTATTTTGAAAACAGGCGCGCCCTTGGACATTTGCTCCCCTTTCCGAATTCAAATTTTAATTTTTTGACGGTGGCGCAACGCCTATGATGAATTCTGTTTCCCAAACGCAAACGCCCTATGCTGCCCATTTCGACAGACAGTTCCCAGAGGATTACAAAAGCAAAAAGGCGTTTCTTGCGCGGGTGCTGAAAAAATCGCTGCCCCCGGCTTTGCAAATTGCTATACAGCGCCGGGAATAGGGAAAAGTTCCAGCGCTCCCCCATGTGAATTGTTCCGCATATTTCTCTTGAAACCATTTGAAAAGACAGAATTTTATTCAGGGGAGAATACCGTGTATATTCCCAATGAAATGATAACCCGATCTGGAGACTGTGCCATGCCTCATTCCAGGCAGCGTCCGTGAAGGTCGGTCAGGTTCATGCCGGAAAGATCAGCAGCAATAAATTCAGAAAATTATAAAAATGTCAACAGAACCTAAATCATTTTGCAAAAGTTATTATGGATTCCGGCTTTCGCCGGAATGATGAAAGGCACGAAACTGACCCCTCCAGACGGAATCAGGAAAAGCGCAGCACGGGAAATCATTGACAGTAACCGAATCTTGTCAAACATTGACAGGCGGAAACAAATCATGTAAACAAAATGGCAGTGTTGGTGTATACATTGTCTGCTGCAAACGGAAATGGCATTATTGTGCCGCATGGACATAAAGGAGGAGATTATGCTGACAGCTTCACAGAAGAAAAAATTTATGGCCTTTTTCAATCAATTGGATACGGACAAAAGCGGAACCATCGAATTCAGGGATTTTGCAGTTCAGGCATTTAACAAAAAGATGCAAAAAGGCTGGAGCGATGACAGTGCCGAGTGGAAAAAACTGATTGAATCCAAACAGAAAGCCTGGAACGGAATTCAGAAAATCGTTGATCTGAACAATGATGGCCGTGTGAGCGCCGAGGAATGGCTTGTGTTTTGCGAAAAAGCAATGGCAAGGAGCAAAAGCGGCGAGACACCGGAATGGCTGACCCGCCTTCTTTAGAAAACCTGTTTGAAAGAACAGTAACAGAAAAAAACCGGATTTTTCTGAAAAATCCGGTTTTTTGAATATCCATTTATCTCCGTGTTTTTAATTTCTCCGGTTCGGTTCTCTGCCGGTATGCCTCATACATCACCACCGCACCTGCCACGGATGCGTTCAGGGAATCAATCTGTCCTTCCTGCGGAATGCGGATTAAAAAATCACAGTGTTTGCGCACCAGCGGACGGATGCCTTTTTCCTCTCCGCCGATGACGATGGCCAGAGGCCCGGTCAGATCGCTTTGAAACAGGGACTGATTCCCGTCTGCGGCCATGCCTGCAATCCACATGCCCTTTTCCTTCAATTCCTTTATGGTGTTCACCAAGTTTGCAACCTGCACCACAGGCATATGCTCCAGCGCACCCGCAGATGCTCTGGACACGGACGGAACCGGGGATGCCGCGCGATCTTTGGGAAGAATCACACCGTCCACACCCGCGCACAGCGCAGTGCGAATCAGTGCGCCCAGATTATGGGTGTCAGAAATGCTGTCGGTCAGCAGAAGAAAAGTATCCGGTTTTTCCGGCAGAACGGAGAGATCCGCGAGCGGATAGCTCTGGGCTTTGGCTCCGATGCCCTGATGAAATTCCGAACCGCACAGGGAGGTGAGTTCTTTGGGAGTGATCTGTTTTATTGGGACATGCACACTGGCGGCAAGCGCGGCCATCTCCGCAATGCGGGGGGAAGGCCGATCTTTGCAGATATAAATTTCAAACATCCTGCGCCGGCCCGCGCGCATGGCTTCCCGCACAGAATGCAGCCCGAAAAGAATTTCTGTTTTCATTTCTCTGCCTTTCCATTGCGGGAGTTTTCAATCACGGAAATCATTCGGGCAGTGGCTTCAGAGAGATTGTCATTGACAATGATATGCAGGTAACTGTCTTTGCGCGCAATTTCCCCTTTTGCATTTTCCACCCGTCTGGCAATCACCTCCGGGCTGTCCGTGCCTCTGCTTTCCATTCGGATGCGCAGTTCATCAAAACAGGGGGGCATAATGAAAATTGTCACAGCATCCGGATAGCGTTTGAGTATCTTTTCCGTTCCCTGCACATCAATATCCAGCAGCATGTCCATGCCCGCTGCCAGTGTCTGATCCAGCAGCTCGGCAGAGGTTCCGTAATAATTTCCATGCACTTCTGCCCATTCTGCCCATTTGCCGGATGCAATGCCCCGGGCAAATTCCTCTTTGCTGATGAAATAATAATCCTTGCCGTGAATTTCACTGCCTCTGGGTGTGCGTGTGGTGTAGGACACGGAATAGCGGATCTCACTGAAATGCTTCAGTGCTGCTTGGCACATGGTGGTTTTTCCGGCTCCGGAAGGAGCGGAGACAATAAAAAGAATGCCTCTTTTCCTGTTTTCTGATGCAGATGTCATGGAATCTGTTCTTCTTTTGCGTCTTTCATCGCGGATGTGAAGCGCTGGGAAATTGTTTCTGCCTGGATAGCCGAAAGAACAATATGATTGCTGTCCATTACAATAATGGAACGGGTTCTGCGTCCGTGGGTCGCGTCAATCATGCGCTTTTCGTCTCTTGCCTCATCTTTAAGCCGTTTCATGGGTGCGGAATTGGGTGAAACAATGGCCACCACACGATCAGCCACCACTGTGTTCCCAAAACCGATATTGAGCAGAACCTGCTCCATGTTTCCTCCAAATTTCAATTATCAGTTATCAATTATCAGTCACCGGTTGGGGTGTTCAGGTTCCGTTATCCGATTGTCAGGAAGTTAAGCATCCGTGACAGCCATATGTTTCAATAATTGCTTATCCAATTCAATTTACTGAATAATCAGTAAACTGTCTTCTGTAGGGTTCGTGAAATGCCAGAACAATATCTTCCTTTGGCACACCATATTCTGTCAGTTCACGTGCAATACGATGCTCGGTTCCATTATGCTGAATCCATATTTTGCCGTTTTTTATGTCAATGTGAAGCGAACAGCCGTAAACCCTTTTATTGTTGTGCCATCCGATGTTCAGTATCTGATAATGATCATTTTCTCTGTCGGAAACTGTCTGCACTTCCACTTCCCCGAATGATGGTTTACAGCTTCCATATTTTTTTATTATTTCAGTGATATAACTTCTGTATTTTTCTAGTTTGTCCATAATTCAATCTCCTCTCTCTGAGCATTGTATGCAATCAGGCGGATCTGGTTTTTTCTGACCGACATCTGCCCAAAACGGCTTCTGAAGAATGAATCATAAATATCAGCAGGCACCGCCAGATAAAGAATTCGATCAGGTTCTGTTTCCTCCAAAATGTTGCGATAAGTGATAAACTGTCCCAAAGCAGTATGAAATTCATAAACTGTTGAATCGCTGATAAAACTTTTTATTTCAACAGCAATCTTTATTCCTTCTTTTTCTGCCGCCAGAATTTTTTCTGCTCCGAGATCGATATAAAATTCAGTGTCACCATACCTTATAAAATAAGGATCATGCGTAATTTTCCAGCCTTCTCTGATCAGTGCATTTTTGACAGCGCTGTGAAAATTGTCTCTTGCAGACATTTTCATCACCTCATGACAGGTTCCTGTTCCTGATAAATTTAATCGACAAAGTTCACCCCCGAGCTTGCTGGCAGCACTGTTGCTGGCGAAGCCAAAAGCAACAGGCATGCCAGCGAGTTCAGTCCGGTGCAACTACTGGTTAGGCTCTTCCTTATGACTACTGATATCTACTGTGATCTGCTTCAATCTCCATGAAGCTCTCTTGAGTATTCAACAGTTCCGACAACTGCTGTACGGCTGCTTGATTATCAGATGCCATTATGAAAACCATATCCCAACTATCTATCGAGATCATGAACTGGCCAATATTACTATTGCAGTTGAGGAGTACTTCATTATTGATCCAAAGGTCTTGAATATCACCTACCTGAATATCAATTACTTCAAGTGCTTGGAATAGTTGCTTGAAGAACTCATCATCTATTTGGTCTATGAAGAATTCGATAAGGTATTCCGTACTCTTGAAGCATGGTCTTATTGTGTATTTGTACATGAAAATGCCTAACCTGCTTCTGCGCCTAACCAAAGACATAACGGACAGCGGGTTTATTCCGCCGTCCGGCTGAGTGATCAGAAATTTCCTTTCTTAATCAGGCAAAACTGGTAACAGGAATATTCCGGCTGTAGACAGAAGCTGCTGATGGAGTTTAACACGCTCAGTTTCTTATCTGAATATTCATTCCACATTCTGCACCTGTTCCCGGATTTTTTCCAACTCAGATTTGAGTTCCACAATCATGTGCGAAACCCCGGCATTTCCGGTTTTTGATCCCATGGTGTTGAATTCCCGGTTGAATTCCTGCAGAAGAAAATTGAGTTTTCTTCCTGCGGCCTCATCTGAGGCCATGATGGCCCTGAACTGCTGCACATGACTGCCCGCGCGCACGATTTCCTCGGAAATGTCGCTGCGATCCGCCAAAAATGCGGCTTCCTGGGCAATGCGGGCCGGATCAATTTCAACCATTCCCTGGGTCAGGGCACAAATGCGTGCTTTCAGCCGTTCCTGATAATGGGAAAGCAGCCCGTCTGATTCGGCTGCAATTTTTTCAATGGCAGATTCAATGGAATCCATGCGCTTTGCAAAATCCTGTGCAAGATATGCTCCCTCTGTTTTCCGCATGGCCTCCAGTCCGTCAAGAGCCTCTGTCAGACACTGCTGTATCACAGGCCAGCAGGTTTCCGGTTCCACAGTGTTTTCCGCAGGCCGGATAATGCCGTTCACACGGCTGAGATCCTCTATGCAGATGGGTCTTTCAATGCCAAAGCGTTCTTTCAGTTCCGACAATGCCCGGTAATAGGCAGCAGCTTTGCTTTCATCAATTTCATATGCACATGCGGTTTCAGACACATCCTGCACCTGCAGTTTCACTTCCACTCTGCCCCGTGCGGTTCTTTCAGAAACCAGAGTTTTGATTTTGTCTTCCAACGTCTGAAAAATCTGCGGAACCCGGAGTGTAAGATCCAGATACCGGCTGTTGTAGGAACGGATTTCTGCCGAGACTGTCAGATTTCCCTCTGTTTTTTCAGCTCTGGCAAATGCGGTCATGCTTCTGATCATGTTTTCCTGCCTTTATTTCATAAAGATAGCGTTTGCGAACCTGCCGGAGAAAAGCAAGCATGTTTTCATCCGCGTAATCCGGATACGTCCAGGGCAGGGTCTGAAAATCCCCTTTGGTATATATCAGGGTCAGATCTGCATACACTTCCCGGCCAATATAAATCCGGTGGGTAAAATTCTTGCCGGTGGCCAGCACAAAGCGTTCCGGCAGCAGATAGCCCGGATCAATATTCACACGGCGTCTGCCATCCTGCATATACTTCTTTTCCAGTTCATAGGCAAACCATTTGATTTTCGGCAGATAATCCTGGTGGATCAGCTCCCGGAAACTCAGCATCCGCCGGAACAGCGAATCGCCCATCTCCGGGGCATAATAATCCGTATAATCAAAATCCAGCCAGGGACTGATCATGTCAGGCTGCCCGAATTTGGCGGACAGTTCTTCTCCGACCGGTTTGAACAGCTCTTTGTCCTGCATAAAAAACCCAATGACAAGTTTGGCTGGCTGGGGAGGCCGGGGGATACTCATGGTGTCACTCTTTCAGGGGTTTTGCCTCATCAATGAGCATGATGGGGATATTGTCTCTGATTTCATACACCAGTCTGCATTTTCTGCAGATCAGTCCGTCTTCGCTCTCATTGAGATTCAGATCCCCCTTGCATTTGGGACATGCCAGAATATCCAGCAGTTGTTTGCTGATTGCCATAAAATATCTCTCCTTTCAGATTACTTTCTGTTTTTCCCGCGTTTTCCTGTGAAGTTTTCTTCTTTACCCCGTAAAAATTCCATAAATTTATCACCTTTGCCATTATATTCAAAATTGTCTTTTTAAAAGTCTTTTCCAGTTCCTGCTGATATTTCGATGTTCCTGCGGCACTGAACCGGAATAGGCACAGATAAATGCCTTTGCCGTATATTTGAGTTTCATATTCTTTCAAACTGTTATATGTACTTTTACAATCTGCTTCACTGTATGACCCACATCTTTAATATTGTCTTTGAGTTCTGCAAAACAAATAATTCTTTCCTCTGTTCCCTGCATAAAATACAATCAGATCACAGAGATTGTATCCTTCTGTTTTCCCCATGTACTGACGGAATCTGCCATTTTGGCAATGAGGATTTTCTGTCTGATCATCTGTGCAGCAAGTTAATTGCCTTATCCGGTGCAGGCTCAGCACTTACACATGTTTTGTTTTCACAAAATCTTTTACGCCGGGCATAAGAGATGGGGATAACAGCAGAAATTCAAGTCCGGATCTTTCAGATGATGGCATTCTCAGTCCTTCCCATACAGGTTTTGACATTCCTGTTTACAAAACAGGACAATTATAGTTTTTTTACCAACTTTTGTCCACTGCAAAACCGGAAGGAGTGCAAAAATTGCCGTAAGCGTTTTTTTTGCACAGCCATCCTTAAAGAACAAAAAGCTAAGGAAAATATTATATTTAAATTGATACAGTTTTATATCAGACTGCTGTAATGGCAGCAAGATCAGAAGAAACATTTCCAAATGTACTCCAAATGATCACACCCTTTTCATCCACAATAACCTTTGACTGTTCCGTTTTCAAACAGACAGATGGAAACTTTGTTCTGTTCAATAAAGGCATCTGTCCGTCTCAGATAAAACAGTTCCCTGATTTTTTCTTTTGTCATCGGATTTTACCGCCTGCATCAGGATTGGCAGATGATCCACAATATATGGGTTGTGAGTGGTAATCAGTAATATTCAGACCCGCTCACCAGCATTGCAAGAAATTCTGTAATTTCCACCTGAGCCGCAGGATGCGCAGATTCATTTCCGGTTCATCAATAACAAGCAAATCGCCCGGCTGGGCAAGAAATTTCAGATAAAGTGCAAGAGGGGCAAGTTCTTTTTCACCATAGAAGAAGATACATTTAATTCCCAGATTCGTATTTTCTGACACTTTGTAAATAAGTTCAAATTCTATTCCATATTGTTTAAAATCAATGTTTCCAAGCAAAATATCATTAAGAAAATTCGCCAAATTAATAAATTCCATTATTTTGGGATTGTATTTCTGTTGTTTCTCTGTTAAAACGTTCTTTCAGCAAAGATGCGCTGAGAATTGAGAGAAAATTTTTCTACAGGTTCAGAAATCCATGACTGTTCACCGGTTTTTGGACTGCTCCTTTTTCTGCTCTTATGTTTCGTTTTCTATACGGAACTGAGGAAGCAAAGGGAAACGTTATCAATGCTGTCCTTTCTGTTGTAAAACAGAGTGTTTTGAAACATCAATTCCGAATCATTCCAAAAGTTCTCTGAAACAGCAAATTCCTCTTATTTCCTTATTGATAACAGGAGAGGGATTCTCTGAATGATGAGGTTCATATTTTGTATAATAATACAGTTCATCTGATTTTTTTTCTTTTAACAGATTCAATGTAACTGATGAATCCGTTCCAATGCCGGTCTCAATTCTTGACTGGTGTGGATTCTTCTTGACTGTCAAAATTTGTCTGACAGTCTGAGACAGTTCAATATGAATCTTTATATCATTGCATTCAATCCTTTTGGAAGCCATGAACCTGTTTATCCACTCAGGAGCCAGTTTTGCTGTTTCATTCATATAAATTTCAATAAAACTCTGCGTAAATTCAATAAGATTAATTTTGGCATTCCCTTTTTCCGCAAATCGCAACAGTTTCTTCCAAGGGTTCATACCGAAACGATGTTTTTCCTCAATATATTCATTTTTATAGTAATTGAATCCTACTCTCCGAAAATACCGGCAATTGTGTATGTTGCCCATGTTTTTCCGGTTCCGTTTTCACCGATAAAAAACAGTCAGAGGTTTCAACTCAATCCGGGCTTCTTTGGACAGCCCCCAAATTACAGAGATTTATTCTCGCCATCAAATGGTTCCTTTTTTTTCCAATACTTTTCTGAAGTTATCCCAGTTTCTCTTGCTGTATTCTTTATTTATCGGATAAAACCACCGCCTCTGGCGGTGGCAGTTTACTATAGTTTTTAAGATAAAGAGTATTCCCCGAAAACCCTAAGTTTTTTTGGACAGTTCTCGATCTTTGCCGCTTTTTGCTTCAGAACTTCAGGGCAGTAAATCCCGGACTTTTCTGCCCGGATTTGCACAGCAGGAAGATTCAAAAAGTGTTATGCTGAAATATAAGCAAAACTGCATCTGTTATTCTCTGCGGGATGTGGTATTTTCTGACACACACAATCCCGCATCCGGCCTCTTTCATCCGGAGAAAATCCACAGGGCGGAATGCTGCCCCTTTGCCCGGCATTGTCCTCCCGACTGCCGAAAGCAGGGGAGAGCTTGCCCGGAAATAAAAAAAGGAGACTGACATGACAGCAGACAATGGAAAACCTCCTCTGCACAATATCTTCTGTTTCCTCCTTTCCCCGGAGGATTCGGAACATCTGCCCATCTGTTTATGGGCAGATGTTCACCGGCAGTCCTTTTCTGAATACTGCAAAACAGCATTCTGGCTGATTGTCTCTGTCCTGATCTCTCTGGGAATCAGTCTGCTGTGCTGATTTTCTTTTTCGATGAACTGCCCTGACACTTTTCGGCGGATTTTGCTGTTTCCGGAGAATCAGCGGCAGTCTTCTGCTTTGCTGAATCCGGCGCAACTGATTTTGCATCTGCCGCGTTCATGGTTTCGGTTTCTGATGACAGAGAAGGGGATTTTCCCGAAATATCGGAAGATTGAGCGGGAAAAAGTGTCAGGGCATGAACCGAAACCTTATGCTCAGCATCCTTTAAGGTATCGCTCATAAGCTGGGATTCCTTAACCTCTATCTTCACCGTCTTTTTTTCCGCAATATCTCCGCTGACTCCGAATTCCAGAAAAAGAATGGGAAAATGTTCCCCTTTCACACCTTTGGCCCCGGCCATGACAATAATCAGCACGCCAGGATTTTTGTCATTGACAATGTGCATCAGCGAAGAAGTATGCTCTGTTTTGTCCGCTTTTTTGAATGTGAGCATCTCTTTGTCATAGGTCAGGGAAAGTTTGACCCCCGCGAGATTGTCTGTTTTGTCAATCAGGATGGGAATCCGCACAGACTGACCGGCTCTGGCTTCTGCTGCGGGAATGCTGATTTCCGTTCCCCAGGCAGAACCGCACATGACAGTGACTGCCGTCAATATCCATGCCAGAGTTTTGAGAATTCCAAAAAAATCTTTCATTATCCCTTGCACTCCTTTTTCATTTATCATTCAATATTCATCATTATTACTGGCCGTCTGTCTGCTCATCAATCCGGCGCAGCCCTTCCATGAGCAGCCACATCAGATTTGCGATTTCAGGGGCTTTGCTGTATTCCTGCGGGAGACCGGGCACAAAGCGGAAACGGCCGTCCTGCTCTCCCAGGGCTTCAAAAAAGGCATCTTTTCCCTCTTTGCTGTTGTACTTTGCCAGTACCACATCTCCGTCCCGGAAGAAAAACTTGGCCGGTCCCCGGGGAAGCGTCAGGGTCAGGATGCCGGTTTTTTTGTTTTCTCCCAGCACCTGAAACAGTTCAGGCGAAGGCATGTCGGAAAGTTTGCCAATCATGCCGGAACGGATTTCAGCCGACAGGGTGACATTGGATTTGGCCAGACGCTGGGAAAGCAGCCGGGCCAGATACATCTGCAGAGAGGGAAAGCGGCTGAGTATCCTTCGGAAATCCTTTCCCGGCATATACAGTGCTTTCAGGGGTTCAACCACCTTTACCGTGGCAACTGCGGGTTCCCCGCTAAGCAGGCTCATCTCCCCGAAAACCTCCCCTTTTCCCAGACTGGCAATCAGCACACCTCCCTGATCCGCCACTGCCACCTTTCCGTTGACAACAATATAAAGATTCTCACTGGGATCACCTTTGCGGATGATCTCCATGTTTTTCGGAAATTTTTTGAGCTGCAGAAAGGAAAGCAGCTCCCGGATATTGTGCAGATCCAGTGTCCTGAAAATGGAAAAACCCCGCAGGATTTCCGCAATGTCATTCTTTTTCTGAAGGGAAGCGGAAGGCGTTTCGCCGGAATGGGAAGACGGGGCCGTGCCGCTTCTTTTTTCCCGGTCATATTCCAGTCGTATGGTTCCGGTGCATCCGCTGCAGTTCATGATATAGGTGGGAATTTTGGCAACAGACTGGTATTTGATCAGCACATTGCTGATGTCACCGTAAAGAATCGGACATTCGGGTTTGCCGGCCGGAATGTCAATGATGGAAGTGGAGATAAACTTCCGCTCCCCTTTGTGTTCCAGCAGCAGAGCCTTTCCGGAAAGCAGAAACTCATCTCCGTATTTGTAGAAAGGACAGTTGTTTTCCTCTATGATTTTAAAGACAGCTTTGGGAATCTGCATCAGACCTGTTCCTTTTCTTCATCTATCCGTCTGAATCCGTCCATAAGAAGCCATGTGAAATCCCCGAATTCTTCTGTTTCCAAATCCCGGGCAGGCAGTTCCCCGATAAACCGGAACCGTCCCTCTTTTTCCCTCAGTATGCTGTAAAAGGCCTGCCTTCCGTGTTTTCCATTGTATTCGGCACGGATAAGTCTGCCGTCACGAAAGACAATCTCTGATGGGCCCGCGGACAGATGCAGTTTCAGCACCCCGGTTTTCTGGTTCACGTTCAAAGCCTGAAACAGTTCAGACGGGGACATTTCTGTCAGGTTCCCCACCATTCCGGAATCAACTTCCTCAGAACGCATCAGATTCACTTCAGTCAGACGCCGGGAAAGCAGACGGGTGAAATACATCTGGAGGGACGCGGAGCGGTTCAGCAGTCTTCGGAAATCATCGCCTTCCATATATAACACTTTTGAGGGTTCTGCAACTTTTATTGTGGCTGTCACCGGATCTCCGCTCAGAAGACTCATTTCACCGAAAACTTCCCCTTTTCCCAGAAAGGCAATGCTCACCCCGTTTCTGCCAATCACCTCAACCAGCCCGGAAACAATGATATACAGTCTTTTTCCGGGCTCCCCTTTCTGGAGCACAATATCTCCGGAGCTGTACTTTTCCATTTTCAGCAGGGGAACAAACTGCCGGAGATCATTTTCATCCAGAACCTGAAAAAAGGAAAAACTGCCCAGCAGGCTTTCAAACACCTCCACATCTGTGTCAGATACCGGCAAAACAGAGTCTTTCTGGCGTTTGTAGCGCAGCAGAACAGAACCTGTGCAGCCGCCGCAGCGGATTTTGAACCCCGGAACCCTGTCCACGCTTTTGTATTTGATCAGAATTTCGGACAGATCCTCGATGATAATGCGGCACGAGGATTTGCCCCTGGGCAGTTGGATAACCGTTGTGCTGATAAAGGTTTTTTCCTCTTTCTGATCCAAAAGCAGGGCCTTGCCGGACAGAGCAAAAACATCTCCCATTTCATAAAAGGGACATTTGTTTTCTTCAATGATTTCAAAAATGGCTTTGGGGAAACTCATCCTGTTTTTCCATATGTTGGCATGTCTTATCCCATTCCTGCGATCAGAATTCCGGTTTCCGGATTCACCTGCACAGGCAGTGTCCGGAGCGGGGTTTTGGCCGGGCCGGAAATCGCGTTTCCGTCATAGCGGTACATGGATTTGGACACACTGCAGCAGCACAGAGCCGCCTCTCCGGCCATGGGATCAATCCTTCTTCCCATATGGCTGCATTTGTTCACAAAGGCATGATATTTTCCGTCTGTTCCATGCACCAGCAGAATTCTGTCCGCGAGTCCTTTGCCTTCCAGCCGCACTGCGCCTCCGGATTTGGACAGAGCGGGAATCTTGTTCAAATCAGCGATGATCTGACTGTCTGAAACTCGCCAGCTTTGCCCATCTGCCTCCGGTGTTTCACAGATTCCCAGAATGCGTTTGACAAATTTCATCATAACAGCTTCTCCTTTTTATGAATGTGCAGCAGATTAAAAAATCTTCCGGCAGTGTTTTGTCAACTTTGCTCTGACGGATTTTAACCGCAAGGGTCACAAAGACGGCACAAAGGTCACAAAAAAACTGTATCCGTCAGTTTTATTTTGGCAAAGCAGCAGTGCCAAACGGAAAATTTGGCAAATTCCCCTGCCCCTCCCAAGAGGAGATTCTCCAAACAGAGCATGACAATCTGTTCAGATCAGGCGCAACTGCATTTCTGCATCTGTTTTGGATTCCGCAGCAGGCAGATCAATCTGCCCCGGTTTTTGGGACAGGCCCTGCCCGTCAGTCCCGGCTCCCGTGCAAGAAGCTGACGCAGCGGTTTCAGGTCAGGAAGTCCCATCGCAGCAGACAATGCCGCGTCAATTTCCGCACGCACCGGATCTTTGTCAAGCCGGGCAAGGGGCATGAGTTCCTTTTCACAGACTGCATCATATGTTTCCCGGCAAGCTGGTGATGACCTCATCCGGCAGAGAGCGCACATCCAGCACCGGCATGTTTTCCCATGCAGGTTGTTTAATCCTTCATCCAGACGCCCTGCGTTGAGACTCTGCGGGAAAGAAGCAGCAATATTGATGCAGTGGATTCATCCATAATAACAGTGTCTTTTCCTGTAGGACAGACAATTCTGTTTTTAATGCCCACCAGCTTGTGCCCAAAACAGGTTCCTCAAAACCAATGGTTGTAACCCGATGGGTTGTGGTTCTTGCCCGCTCAATGAGCAAAATTCGCCCGGCACGGGCCAAAGTCTTTGTTTTCCGTAATCTGTCCCCCGAGGAGATTCCGCCCAGGGCATAAGGTGTGCATTTGATTCTGCCTGATGCCCAGCACTTTTTGGCATCATGATGCAAGGATGGAAATGGCGACCAGTCAAGTTTCCGATCCTTTGAATCCGTCATGTATCCGTCTGCTGTCCGGTCCCAGATCGCCAATCTTCCCCAGTCTGCAATATTGGCACCGCTACCGGATCCTGGCCCGGCACTGCCAGTTGTCCCTGTTCCAGTTGCACGGCTGCTCCAGCGTCCATGTTCAGTAAACTGCACACCAATCCACTGGCAGCCTCCTGCGATGCGGGCAGTGAAATGACTTCTGCAAATTTGTGACCTTTCACACCGGCAGCGGATATTATTTCTTCCAAATCAAGCCGGGCCGGTCTGCATTCCCTCACCCGTGAAGCCACAGCCATTGCCTCATAAATGGTGCGGGGATTGTACCAGAGATTCACATAAACTGTTTCCCCCGGCGGCTCATTTTCCAGCCGTTTTCGGGCAATGAACATGAGTTCGGACAGATTGGTGTTTTCGGAAAAATTTGGACGCTCCGCATCATGACTGACCATCACCATCTCAACATGATAGCTGTCAGACAGCAGCTTTCGGCTTGCCCCCCATGCCTCACCTGTGGCAAGTGCCACAGGCAGAATAAAAGCCAGCCTGCCCCCGGCAAGCAGGTGTCTGTCGGCAATTGCAAGAAACACACTGCCAAGCCCGGCTGTGACCGAAGCCTGCAAATCCCGGACGCGTTTTTTCAGTTCTGTCTGGAGTTTTGTCCTTTCCTCATCCGGCAGACTTCCGAACAGCAGGTTGGTGGTTCCGCTTGATCTTACAAACGGCGGATTCATCACACAGAGATTTATCTGGGGAACCTTTGCTCTGGTGCGGTGTTCCCCGTTGACTCCGGTCTGTCTGTCCTCCATCTGGGTGTTGTCCAAAGTGATCTGGGTGTCCACACTGTCGCGGTCAGCAAAATCCAGACTGCCCAGACGCAGGGATCGGTTTCTCACGCCCATCGGCATGATAAACAGGTTCATGTTCCGGTAGGTCACATGGGGCGCGAGCATTCCCAGAGTGGAGGCTGTGAGATGGACAGCCGAGGGCAGCACATCATAGCCGTAAAGCATTTTTTCCATCAGGATTTGGTGCAGCCCGCTGAAACTTTTCTCCCCCAGCTTTCTGCCTGTTTTCACCCGTGACACCACAAACTGATCCGTAATTGCCTGTGCTGCGGCCATGAGCAGGGTTCCGGTTCCGCAGGCAAGGTCCGCGACCACAAAATTCTCCAGTTTTTCCGCTGAGCCGAAATCCTGTCCCTCCCATTTGTGCGCAAACACCAGTTTGAGGAGCAGCGTGGCCGAGGATGTGGCCGTGTAATACGTGCCCAGATATTTGCCGTGGTGCAGCAGCCAGTGGTAGATGCGCCCCATCAGATCATGCCGGAGTGCGGACTGGTTTGCGCAGATGGACTTGGCTTCCGCCATAAGCCAGCGGACATAGGATATGGCATTTGCGGATACAGGTATTTCCTGCAGAATGGCCTCGCCAATCTGAAAAATCGGAACATAGTTTATCTTTGTCCAAATCCCGTGCCAGTGCTGTTTCAGTCTGTCAATCGGATCCGCGGGAGTGTCATATGCGCGCAGGGAATCCACCCGCATATCCCCGCCGTTTGAGGCAAGCTGTTCCTGAAAGATCATGGCATTGGCAAGCACCAGAGAGGCAACTCTGGCGGCCGCAGTGCGCCGTGCGTTCCGCTCCTCACCGCTTTCTCCGCGCTTTGCGGGCATGCCCAGCAGCACGGAAAGCCGGTCGCAGGTCGCGGTCTGACCGCTCCATAAGGATGCAATGGCCTCAATTTTCTCGGAAAGCCGTTTTGCGGACTGCGCAACAATGTCATCTTTGATCAGGGCCTCATGCACCCGGCGCAGCGCGGCAAGGATTTCCGAAGGAATTGCATCAGACCATTCTGTATGTCCGGCTTCCGAGACAATCAGAAACCGCAGCCGGGAACCTGACAGGATTTTGCCAAGCTGACCGGTGGGGACAGTGCGGATATCTTTGGGATACACCAAGGCAACAGCCATATGGCAGATGCCGATCTGCACACGTTTCAGCGCATCGGACAGAACTGTGTTTTCCGCATCAGGGGTATCGGAAAACTTTCCCTCTATGATGACCCGAAGTCCGCCCAAAGTGAACATGACATCCGGTCTGTGCCTGCCGGAGTGCTGAATGGTTTCTGATTCCGCATCCACACCGTGCTGTGTCAGCAGCAGGGCAAGCTGTGTGTTCACGGATTCCTCTCTGTGACGGTGCTCCTGTTTCATTTTCTGCTGTTCCTCAAACGCAGGTTCCATATAAAAATTTTAATCTGTGAAATCAGAGTATTGTTATCCTGTTTCTGCAAAGGCATGACTGTCAGACTCTGCAGGGTGACCTGTGAGAATGAATGTGCCGGTTCAGTCACCTGAAAGATTTTACAGCCTTTCAGAAGTTGTCAAATCTGCGGGATGTTTTTTCCGGAAATCGCCTGACTGCCATCTGTCTTTCCTGCTTTTGCCGGAAGAGATTTCCCGGTCAGCCCCGGCTCCCGTGCAAGAAGCTGACGGAGCGGTTTCATGTCCGGAAGTCCAAGAGCATCAGACAAAGCCGTGTCAATTTCCGCACGCACAGGATCTTTGTCAAGCCGGGCAAGGGGCATGAGTTCCTTTTCACAAATCGCATCATAGCTTCCGGCAAGCTGTGTGATGACTTCATCCGGCAGAGAACGCACATCCAGCACCGGCATGTTTTCCCATGCAGGCTGTTTAACCTTCATCCAGACGCCCTGCGTTGAGACTCTGCGGGAAAGAAGCAGCAATATTGATGCAGTGGAATTCATCCATAATAACAGTGTCTTTTCCTGCAGGACAGACAATTCTGTTTTTAATGCCCACCAGCTTGTGCCCAAAACAGGTTCCTCAAAACCAATGGCTGTAACCCGATGAGTTGTGGTTCTTGCCCGCTCAATGAGCAAAATTCGCCCGGCACGGGGCCAAAGTCTTTGTTTTCCGTAATCTGTCCCCCGAGGAGATTCCGCCCAGGGCATAAGGTGTGCATTTGGATTCTGCCTGATGCCCAGCACTTTTTTGGCATCATGATGCAAAAAGGATGGAAATGGCGACCAGTCAGTTTCCGATCCTTTGAATCCGTCATGTATCCGTCTGCTGTCCGGTCCCAGCTCACCAATCTTCCCCAGTCTGCACATTGGCACCGCTACCGGATCCTGGCCCGGCACTGCCAGTTGTCCCTGTTCCAGTTGCACGGCTGCCCGCAGCGTCCATGTCTGTGCAAACTGCACACCAATCCACTGGCAGCCTCCCTGCGATGCGGGCAGTGAAATGACTTCTGCAAATTTGTGACCTTTCACACCGGCAGCGGATATTATTTCTTCCGAATCAAGCCGGGCCGGTCTGCATTCCCTCACCCGTGAAGCCACAGCCATTGCCTCATAAATGGTGCGGGGATTGTACCAGAGATTCACATAAACTGTTTCCCCCGGCGGCTCATTTTCCAGCCGTTTTCGGGCAATGAACATGAGTTCGGACAGATTGGTGTTTTCGGAAAAATTTGGACGCTCCGCATCATGACTGACCATCACCATCTCAACATGATAGCTGTCAGACAGCAGCTTTCGGCTTGCCCCCCA
>JAWKPW010000012.1:0-82444 GCA_041390465.1 Desulfobacterales bacterium
ACGGTCTTTGACTCTCATGCGGTTCTGCAAACCCTCTGTGCCCATGCCCATCAGGCAGAACAGATACCGGGCAAAATGGCTTTGTTCCGCGTTTTTCCCGTCAAATGCAATGCGGTTCATCTTCCGCACCCGGTAGAGCAGGGAAATGAAGCGGTGATTGAACATATCCAGAAAATCCCGCAAAGCCGTGTCTTTTTTCCGCACCCGTTCCTGAATCAGTTCGGTATAGGGCGGGGGCAGCACGCCGTGATGACCGGCCAGTCCCATAAAACTGACCTCCATGCGGATGGGGGAAGCATCTGATCCGTTTTGGCTGATTGCGCAGACATCACTGGCCGGAAAATCCAAATCCACGGATGAACAAAAACGCAGAGATTCTTTCTGCGTGTCCGCTGTTTCCCCGACAGCCTGTCTGTCCGGATGCAGCATTTCCAGCAGGCGCACAGCCTGATAAAAATCAAAACGCCAGCTTTCCGCAAACAGCCGTTTTTCTAAAAGATGATCTGCTCCCCGGCTCTGGGGGGCCATATCTTCCATATTCCCTCACGCTGATGACTTTTGAGGATCAGTTGGGTAAAGGTGTTTACCGATGTGTACAGGGCAAAAAAATGATCCAGCACCGAGGCCAGAAGAAAGGGACTGCTGGCCGTGTACTGACTTTCATCCACCGTCAGACTGATTTCCGTCCCCCGGCAGAATCCCCGCCATGCGTCCGAACCCATGCGGCGGACCACTTTCCGGCAGACCAGATCCCGGATGCCGGCAACCTGATGGGCAATGTCACTTCTGCGCCAGGTGTCCATGAGATCATAAGCGCTGTAAATCATCAGGATTTCCCGCAGGGCGTCCGAATTTTTTTCTCCCTCAGACAGGGAAAGATAATTGAGAGACAGATGGGAAATCAGACGCCATAAGGTGGAACCGTCCAAAGGCGGATCAATTTGGGCCATTGGTTTCTGCAGCACGGAAATCCGCAGCACAGGCGCGGCCTCCTCAATCTGCAGCAGGGTTCCGGCAGGCAGTTGTTCAGCCAGCCAGCGGTTGGTGCACAGGGTTTTTGCAAAGACTGCTGTTCCCGGAGGCCGTGCCGGATGGAAATCCATATCTGTAAAACAAAGATATATCCGTGTGCCGGGCAGATCCGATCTGCCGGTTTTTTCCCTCCGCGCGTACCACCGGGGCCGGCCCGGATTCCCCTCCATGCCGTGTGTGAAAGAGAAATAGGGTTCCACGGTTTCTGCTTCATAAGGGGTTCCCCTGACTGCATGCACAGAGCGTATGGAATGAATTTCTGTTATCCGCTCTCTGCGGCTGTCAGCCGTGAGCAGATATTCCGGCCGGGTTCCGTCAATCCGGATGGGCTCAGTGGTTTTGTGAAAGAGATTGATGACCGGCGTGCATCCCAGACAGAAGGTGTCTTCATCAATCATCAGGGTTTTGGCAGGCATCTGATCCAGCACCAGCAGAATATCCGCGCGGCTTCCGGAAAGCTGCACCGATGAAAGATCCAAATCAAAAAACAGGTATTTCTGGGGAAAGGCAAAATATTCATGAAGCAGCCGGTATCCCTCATGCGCGTTGGGCGGATCAGGAAGCACATTTTCTTCCGGTCCGAATCCCACAGCCCGGATCACTTCCCCAAACGGATAAAGCGGCTTTCCTCTGTCTCCTGTCAGCACCGCTGTTTTCAGGGCATGGACAAAAATCAGTTCATACAGACTGGTAGCGGTCATACGGTCGCCGTTGAGATGAAAGCGTATGCAATCCATGCTGATTTTTTCCAGAGGAACCGAAAAACTTTCCAGGCAAAGGCGCAGCACGATAGCGGCATTGGGCACATGATCCAGAAAATCATACCGGCCTGGGGACTCAAACCCCGCGTAACGCAGTTGCACAGGCCAGAGCATAAGGGGATAACAGGTTCTGAAACGGCAGATATCACCCTGCTCACTCTGGGCAAACAAAGGAGTATGTCCCGGGATCAGATGACCGGTGGTGAATCCGCCCTGATCCGGGTCAACCGCAAACCGGGCAATGGCCATGGACGGCGTGGGGGAAACAAACTGCGGATACAGGATGCCAAGAAGGGCTGTGGAAAGGCGGGGAAATTCGCTTTCCAGATTGTACTGAATCCGGCCGCTGAGAAAGGCAAAGGATTCGATAAGGCGCTCAATATGGGGATCAGGGCACCGGTCAGCCTCCAGTTCCAGGCGGCCTGCAATTTTGGGATACTGTCTGGAAAATTCCGCTCCCATCCGGCGCAGACAGGTCAGTTCCCGTTTATAGAATTCCAGCATGTTTTCGTGCGCGGTCATAAGGCTGTCCCATTCACTGGTCCTGATGATCAAATGTGATTTGGCATAAATCTGTCCGGTTTTTTGAATAAAACATCCGCAGCAGACTTTGTGTTCCTTCGCATCTTCGTGGCTTTGCAGCATTCCGCCACGAAGACACAAAGATTCACAAAGCAGAAATCATTCCATATCCCATTCCCCGGTGTCATCCTGATAAACCGTGCGGAAGGATACCGGCTCCCGAACATCTTCCACGGCCATTATGGCTTCAATTGTCAGCGCAATGGTCTTTTCATTCGGCCTCACCGGTTCCGCGTATACCCGGATATTCCGGAGCCGGGGTTCAAATGCGGAAACCGCGCGGGCCAGGCGCCGGGTCAGCCGAAGCTGATCATCGGAACTTGCTGCTGCATAAGAACCGAAATCCGGTATGCCGTAATCAATGACAGTGAGATCCGCATCATCAAAAACTGCGGCCGGCAGGGATGTCCGGGTATTGAGAAGCCACAGAATATCCCGGCGCAGGGATTCCCTGAATTTTTTTCGGCTCTGGGTGCGCAGGGGACGAAGTTCACGGCTTCTGTCCGGCATATCATCCATAAGCCGATCCAGCAGAGAGGCTCTGGCCTGAAATATTTCTTTCGTTTCCATGCGTCATGTCAAACAGGGCGGAGGCTTACCCGCACCCGCCCCTTATTCCTGATTATCAGGCATCCACCTTGTTGATCTTCAGGTCATGCCAAATTTTCTGAACACCCTCAGCCGCGGCATCCTCTTTCTTCTTTGAGTTGTAACTGTATGTCACTTTGGAATAGGACAGAGAGAAATTCTCAACAGGAATATCACCCCCACCCCCGGAAATGGAGAAGTTGGAAATAATCACATTCTCCAGATCTATGGTAAGGTATTTGATGGGTTCATTGTTTCCATCTGCCCGGAAACATTCAAGAGATGCAGTTGCAAACTGATCACCCGACCAGCAGGCCTTCAGCAGATCATCCGTGGCCGAATCCAAGTATTTGGTAATGGACAAATCCGAATGGTTGGCCCGTTCAATGGTGGAACCGGTGGAACTTCGGATGGGGGACGCAGGCTGTGAAAAACCGTGACTCCAGGAAAGAACCTCAATCCACTTGGCATGTTTTTCATCCTCGGCTTCCCCGTCTACAGCTTTGCCTTTTTCTGTTTTCAGCAGCAGATACATGTTGGTCGCCATGCAACTCTCCTTATTTTCAATGGTTATGTTTACAGTAAAATCAGTTCTCAGGTGTCAGGACAAAATACCTGACACCTGAATTCCGGTCATCCGTGAATGATGCCGCATCATGCCGCTGGCGGCGGAAGTTCTGCCACCAGACGGATGGAAGTGGTCAGCTCCTCAAGCTGGAAATGGGGCCGGAGAAATACCACAGCCTTGTAACAGCCCGGTTTGCCCGGTATATCTGTAACATCCACACGGGCTTCCCGCAGCGGATGCTGCGATTTGGTCACCTGGCCTGCGTCATCCTGGGCCAGCACATAATTGCCAATCCACCGGTTCAGGAATGCCGACACATTGGAAGCCGTCATAAAACTGCCGATTTTGTCCCGCATGATTGCCTTGATATAATGGGCAAAGCGGGATGCAGCCAGAATATAGGGCAATACAGTGGATATTCTGGCATTGGCATTGGCTGCGTTGGTGTCATAGACCCTGGGTTTCTGGGTGGTCTGTCCGCCGAAGAAGGCAGCGTAATCTGTGCCCTTGCAGTGAACCAGTGCAATAAATCCCAGATCATTGAGTTCCTTTTCCCTCCGGTCTGTGATCGCGATTTCCGTGGGACATTTCAGGGCAATATCCCCCTCATCGGTTTTAAAGGTATGGGTGGGCAGTCCTTTTACCAGCCCCCCGCCTTCCACGCCCCGTATGGCTGCGCACCATTTGTAAAGTGCAAACGCGTTGGTGATGCGCTGGGCCAATGCCCACATGGAATTGCCCCACAGATATTTGCTGTGATCCCTGCCGTCCACGTCCTCCTCAAACTTCATCCCTTCCACCGGAACGGTTTTTTCGCCATAGGGAAGACGCAGAAGGATGTGGGGCAGTGTCAGGGTGACATAACGGGAATCCTCGCTTTCCCGGAAAGAACGCCATTTGATGAGTTCCAGACTTTCAAACACTTTGGCCAGATCCCTGGGGACCCCCAGTTCTGTATAGGATTTCATGTCAAAAAGCTTGGGACTGGCTGCTGCGATGAAAGGAGCGTGCGCGGCTGCGGCCACATTGGATATTTTCTCCAGCAAAGCCATATCCTGGGGATGACGGCCAAATTCATAGTCTCCGAACAGCACACTGTAGGGATGACCGCCGAAAGTGCCGTATTCCTCCTCATAGACTTTTTTGAACAACTGGCTCTGATCAAATTCCACAGCCTTTTCCAGATCCCTGAGCAGTTCAGCCTTGGTGATGTTGAGCAGGCGCAGTTTCAACTGTGTGCCGGTCTCGGTGTTCATCACCAGATAGTTCATTCCTCTCCATGAGGCTTCCAGTTGCTGGAATTCAGGCGCGTGCATGATTTCATTCAACTGTTTTGTCAGCAGATTGTCAATTTCCGCAATTCGCTGATTGATCATGGCTGCGGTATCCGCGCTGACGCTCATGCCCTCATCCAGAATCTGGGAAACCAGCTCTCCGATGAGATCCCGTGCATAGGGAACCTGAGATTCATCATGGGCCATTTTGCCTTTTTGGACAATTTTATCCAGAAGGCTCAGTTCCGCTTCGGCTTCCGCCACTGCGACACTCTGTTCAACCTGTTCTTCTGCCATAGCTACCTCCCTCATACACCTGGTTGCAAATTTTCTGTCTGTGGTCTGCCTGCCGGAGTTGCCTTAAGGCGGCCTGCTCCCACAAAATCTGATCTGCCCTGCTTACGCCTGTTCCTGATCTGAAGGTTTTTCTGTGAGCGATTTCAACTCATTGAGATTTTCCGTATTCACCACGACATCTTTGAGAAGCCCTTCCAGTTCATCATTGCCATCCAGTTTGGTCAGCAGATCCGACAGTCTCTGCCGGGCCTCATAGAGTTTCCGGAGCGGTTCCACCTGTTTGAGAACATTGACCGGATCAAAATCATCCATATTTTTGAATTTCAGCTCTATATTGAGCTTGCTGCCGTCATCGGCCAGCCGGTTTTCCACCTGAAAGGCCAGACGCGGTCCAATCGCTCCCATGATTTCATTGAAATTGTCCCGGTCAATTTCAACAAATTTGCGATCCTTGATCTTGGGCAGCGGCACTTCGGGTTTTCCGGACAGATCAGCCAGAATCCCGCCCACAAAGGGAAGTTCTTTCATCTGAATGGCATCCCCGATTTCCACATCATAGGTGATCTGCACACGGGGCGGCCGGACACGGCTCAGTTTGTGCTGTGTACTTTCTGACATAATTTCTCCTTTTTATTTATTGTTATTGTCTGTATGCTCATGTTGGCAATCATATGGCACAGTAAAACCTGTTCATCTGAAACTTTTGGGGGAACCGGTGAACAACTGATACCTGAATTCTCACATCTGCCCCTTGAGTCCCAGCAGTTTGAATATCTGATTCAGATCATGCTCATCCATAATCAGTTCCTGCAGCAGTTCAGTGAGGGGCATATGGCCCCAGGAGACTGCACGTTTCACCAGATAGGGTGTGGGGCTGTGGGGCTCATGAATCAGCAGATAATCCGCAGCCGCTGACAGCATCCTGTAGGCATCCGAGCGGCTGCGGATGGCAACGGATAAAACCGGGCCGCGGCTTTCCGCTGTCCCGCTTTCCCCATTCTCCCGGATCTCAGATTCCCTGCTGTCTTCTTCTCCATCGGCTGTTTGTTTTTCCTGGAAAAAATTCTGGGTCAATCCCTGTATCCGAATCAGAACATCTCTGAATTTTCCCAGACTCGGAGATAATTTCCCGCACTGTCTGTCCAGAAACTGTGTCAGTGCCGCCAGAAGGGACAGGGATTCATTCAGACAGGCAGCCTGCATTTCATAAAAAGATTTGGAAGAAAACATGACACTTGCCAAAAAACGGGAACGGGTGATTCTGCCTTTGGCAACCTCCTGCTCATACTGTTTTTTATCCCTTATCTCGATTTTTTCCAGTTCTTCAGCCTCTTCCCAGTCTGAAAAGGAATGGGGCACAGCCTCCATGGAATTCTCCGGCCGGGTTATGTGAACCATCTTCATGCTGATGGAAAGATTTTCGTTCATCCACACAAAAGGCGAAACTCTGGCCTCAGGGCCGTCTTCTCTGTCTATCTCGGGATAGAGCGTATCCCAGAATCTTTCACAAAGTTCTTTGAGCAGTTTGAGACCATCCCGCAGACCTGCAAATCCCTTTGTCTGCATAAGGGCTTCCGCAAGCCATACGGCTATCTGAATATCCTTGGTGCGGATGGCAAGGGCCTGGATGCAAATCTCCCGCACTTTGTTCCAGTCAGCCTTTTTCAGTTCCCTTTCCCATACGCCTTGGGGAAGATTGGGATCATCCGCTCTTCTGGCCTCCCGAATTCTGTCATATGTGCCCTCATAGCGCAGATTCTCTCCGGCAGGGCGATCTTCGGAAATCGGTTCCAAAAGACGTTCCATATCAAAATGCAGATGACCGGCATCCCGATTTTGGGCGGTTTCATCCTCGGAGAAAACGTGCACTGCTTCTTTTTCGTGTTCCGGATTCATCTGTTTCTGTCCTTATCCCCAGTTGTTATCCGTTGCTTCCGGCATTGTGAGGAGTGCCAAATTTGCAGTCTGGTTCACCGGAGGCCAAACTGGAAGTTTGACGTTCTTTCGCTCCTCAGGGTCTGCATCAAAATAACCTGTTATTAAACCTGAGGGTTTCCAAAACCCTCCGGATTTCCGGACAGGAAAATTGTACAGGTTATTTTTTTACAAGCCCTTGCGTTAATCAGGCAAACAGGTTCCCTGTCACCACCGGCACCCGGTTTCACTTTTGTGTTTCCGCAGTCAATGCCGGAGCCCTGTCCGGAAAAGAGGGCATGAGAAGGATCTGTCCGGGTTTTCCCGGAACTTCCAGAGCCACGCGCAGAAAAACCTTTGTCAGATACCGGTCTGCAATCTGCAAATCCTCCCCCAGCCGTTCTGCATTGATCTGAAAAGCCAGCAGATGATCTTTCCGGACATCGGAACCCGGAACTGTCTGAGCGGAAGAATCCGCAAAGGTTCTGAGAAAACGCAGCAGAGCCCACTGATTTGCGAACAGATAGGAAACCGTTCTGGCCTCGCTGTCGGTCTGTCCAAATTTTCCTGCAAAAACAGGATAATCCATTCCATTCCTGGCCCAGCGGAGAGACAGTGTGACGGGACTGCCCGGTTTCCAGTATCCACCGGTTTTCTCATCTCCGTACCGGATCACCTGATCGCCGCAGGTGAATCTCCATTCAATAATCCGGTTGCCCATGATTTCCGCCCCCTGATTTGCCCGGAACCCAATGTCAAAGGCAAAGACCGGAATATCAGACAGTTTCCCCCTGTCAACTGTTCCATCCGCCGCCTCCGGAATCGCATTTTTGCTCTGCTCCGGAGACTGTGCAGAGGGAGCCGGCACAGGGACTGCGGGGTTCAGAAAATGTTCAAAAAACTGCCGGACTGTTTTCATCTGTCCCAGAAATTCTGCCGTGTGCTGAGCAGATATCCCAAATTTTCCCTCTTTGCCAATGGCCGCAAGAATGTCCGGGACTTCCCGGTCAAACACACGGTAGAAATCGCGAATATCCTCCGGAGACACTTCAGGGACATGATCAGAGTCTCCGAGGCCGGAAAAGGGGAATCTGCCTGCGAGTTTTTCATCAAAAAGATCTTTGACAGCATTGTACTTCGCGATGGTGACATCCGCGGACAGTTCTTTGCACCGCCAAAATATCTTTCTCCGGAGTTCATTTCTCTTTTGCAGAAAAATATCACCGGATTGGACATCCACATCTGCTTGTGCAATTTTTTCAAAATAATTTTCAACCCTTGTGCTGCCCATATCAAAAAGAATGAATTTTTCCAAAGCAGTCAGGGTGTTTTCCGGTTCTTTGTTTTCATATTTGTCCAGTTCCGCAAGAATCCGGTTCCATTTCAGATACAGCCTTTCCTCTTTGCGGTTTTTGGCGATATTGCTGGCAGAAAGAAAGGAAACCACCGGTTCCGCGTATTCAAAGGACAGATGGGCAACGCGTTCTCTCTGGAGTTTCAGATAATGTTTGAGTTCCTCCTCATCAGCCACATCAAAAGCGGCCAGAGACAGGGGGCTTTGACCGTCCCACCAGGAAAAATCTGTGCCTCTGGCATTGTACAGATTCTCCCTGCTCAGATACTCATCCACAATTTTCAGCAGACGGATGGGCTGCGCATACAGAATATCTGACAAAATCCAGTGCAGATCCGTGAGATCCAGGTGTCTGGAATACAGCAGCAGCGCGTTGAGAAGTTTTGCTGCCTCTTTGAAATTCTTTATTTCCGCACTCACGTCACTGCCCTGAAAATATCCGGCCGTTTCCAAAGGCAGCGGTTCTGTGCGGATGGCCTGCCCA
Source organism: Desulfobacterales bacterium (assembly GCA_041390465.1). Classification (GTDB taxonomy): domain Bacteria; phylum Desulfobacterota; class Desulfobacteria; order Desulfobacterales; family Desulfococcaceae; genus JAABRU01. The sequence goes on from JAWKPW010000012.1 coordinate 8,855, forward strand.
ACTTTGTCCAGAAGGCTTTTTTCCAGATTTGATCGGGCCACATTCTGCACAGAATTCCGCAGTTCCTTTGGAAAGTTTTTCAGACCAATCTTCATAAACTCCTCATAGGGCCTGAACAACTGCACTGCTTCATTGAGCACACTGATATTCCAGAATATTCTCATTCCCGCAGGAATCATGACATCATATTTCTGCGCTTTTTCCATGACCATGAATTTCTGTTCCAGCAGACGTTCCAAATCTGACCTGAGTGCCAGGGCGGCCGGAGAAAGTTCATTGACAATTTCTCCGCCCTCCCGTTTCAGCAAAGGACCGGTCAGCACGGATTCCTGTAGAGCCAGATTCTCCCGAAGTTCCCTGAAATTCTCTTTTCTTTCTTTTTCAAGGAGTTGCAGAAAACCGGGTTCAAAGGATTTCAGTTCAGCATAGGATTTCAGCAGGTTATCAAAGGCTTCCGTGAAATTCAGATGTTCGCTGAAGATCCATTTCAGTTCTGCACGCTGCAGCATTGTCCGGGTCTGTGCAATGGTTTTCAGAACGTCGCGAATCAGTTCTTCATCATATGCGGAGCTTCGGCTTTTTTCCCCGAAATTCTTCAACTGCAGGGAAAGGGTCTGCAGATGCAGCAGAAGGGCATTGGATAGGAAAATTTTCTCATACAATTCCCGGAATTTCGGCAAGGTGACTGTTCTGTGGTAAAAGTTGAAAATGGGAGAGATTTTATCCGCAAACCTGGCTTCTCCCAGAGCTTTCTGATAATAATTCCCGCTCTGATAGAAATCCTCAGACAGGTTTATGTCATAAAGATACTGTATCGTTCTGCCCAGTTCCCTCAGATTGCGGGATTTATCCAGATTAAAATAAAGAGAGGAATAAGTTTCCAGTTCCCTGAAATCTTCAGCAAACGCTTTCAGTTGCACAAACTCGGGAAATTCCTCAATGAAAAGCACTTCATATTTTCCGGCCCGCGCAGAAGGTCCGCTCTGCTTCAGCCTGTCAAACATCAGGGAGGTTTTCTGCACCAGCCGCAGATACATGCCTTTGAGGATGAAGATATTGTAGGCCAGGGCCATTGCCTTTTCATTTTTTTCGTGAATCTCACTGAAAAAGGACGCGGGAATAAAAGGATGCTTGAGGCTGCTCACTTCCGACAGTCCTTTGATCAGTTGCTCTGCTGCGCCTGTAAACACCTGACTTTCCGTTGAATCCTGCAAAATGGCATACAGTTCCGCCCCGCTTAATGTTTTCAGTTTTGTCCCCTGGCCCGGACTGTCATTGAGCCTGCTGACAAATTTTTCCAGTCTTTGGGCATTGTCACTGATTTTTTCCACAAATTTTTTCAGTTCCCCTGTGTTGCGGGCCAGCCTGGTGCTGTCCCGCAGCAGCCCTGCAAAAAGAAGGAGTGAAATCAGCGCTGCCGCAGTCTGGAATGCAATCACCCGGCGGTTGCGGGACAAAAAGGTCCGCGTCAGGGGCCGTGCAATGCCGGATTCCGGAAAGATTTTCCCGTCAAAGAGATCTTTGACAAAGAACCCCTCTTCACCGATGAAATAAATTCCCCGGAGGATGAACATTTCATGATACGCAGTGGGAGCGAAAATGTGATCCAGACAGATCTGCAGGGAGGCCGATACTGCCTGAAAATTTCCGGGCAGCAGAAACAGACTGTCCCGGTTTTGGGGCTCAGCACCTTCGGCAAAGAGTTCATACTGAATACGCAGCAGTTCTGTCCCGATCTGTTCAAACGCCTCTCGCACCCAGTCCGAAGAATAGATCCGGTCAAAGGGATAGGGATTGGACCATCCGAAGATGTTTCCGGCCAAAGCAGGCGGAATTTCCTTGCAGAAACTGCTGAATCCCTTTATGCTGTTGCATTTGCTGACCATAATGTAGACAGGAAAGCGGATGCCGAGTTCCTTCTGGAGATGCCAGAGTTTTTTGTGAATCAGATCAGCCTTGATGGTCAGACTGTGAAGCATTGCCGAGGCATCTCCGCTGTCCGGAGACTCCGGGGGAAGCAGATCAGTGCAGGGAATGGTCAGCACAAGACCGTCAATGGGACGTTTGGGACGGTATTTCTGCAGCAGGCGAATCAGAGTCTGCCACATCCTGCTGTCAGAGGTATAGCGATCCATACTGCGAAGATCCGTTCTCAGAAATATGTCCCCGGCAATATCCAGAACAATTCCCCGCTCGAAAAACCACCAGTTGCAGGGCTGTTTTTCCACAGATTCCCCGGCATGGAGGCCGGAAAAGGGACTTCCGGCAGGAAGATGCAGACCGCTTTGATGCAGCGCGGTTGTGGTTCCGGAATCCGCTTCGCCCAGCAGGAGATACCAGGGAATGCTGTAGCGGTAATCTGCTTCGGAAACTCTGCGTTTGAGTGTGGTGATCGCGTCTGCAAAAGATTTTTTGAGAGTCCGGGCAGAAAAAGAGGTTCTTCGATCCCGGTCTTCCGGAATTCCTCTGAGGCTGTCCTCCGGAACAACGGACGGTTCCGGAACCCGGACTTTCTTCTGATTTGCATGGAAAAGATAAACAATGACAGACACATTGATGATGATCAGTATCACGATGATGGCAAGGGCATTCACCGTGGCAAAACCTTCCAGCAGTCTGCCTGTGGAAAACAGACTGTTTCTGAAATAAAGCATCAGTGCGACAGCGGCTGCCACTGCGGCAAAAAATACGGCAATCTTCTTCATAGTCCTCAACCTGCCATTTCAGTAAAGCGCATGATAAGGCTGTCCACAGATCGGAACAGATCATCGGTGAAATACACCCATACCACGGTCGAAGAGACCAGAAACAGGAGAAGCACGAGGGAAAATATCCAGATTCGGCCTTTCAGATAGGGAAGTTCTGCACGCTCCCCCTGTGTGATGAGATACGCATAGGGAGCAGAAAACAGTTTTCTGCCTTCGGCTCCAATGTCCGGGTTTTTCTGAAAGACAAAGGCAAAAAGCTGGCGGCGGCAGAATTCCAGATAACCGCTGTCATCCTTGTCTTTGTACTTCCCCCGAAATCCCAGAGCAAGTGCCAAAAAATAAACACACGCGATTTCCCCATACGCGGGGTCCCGGTCTTTGAGGAGTTTCTCTGTTTTTTCGAAAAACAGATCCCCTGCGTTGTATGTGCCAAACAGACGGAATTCCAGCAGATTGTCATTCCATGCTTCCCGTCCTTTCCAATCCAGTCCGAGAAAGACCTCATCCGCGAGAGCGGCCATGACATACTGGGCTTCTTTGTAATAACTGACCCCGTATTCCCCGCCCTGCCTTCGGGAAACCGGGACCTGATTTTCAAGAACAGCCAGCAGCCGGTTCTGTATGGGACGCACAAGATCCGCATGAAGAAAATCTGATCCCGGAACCGATGTCTGCAAATCCGGCAGAGTACCGGTTTGAGCAGGAGGCAGGGGAGCTCCGGAATCCGGCTGATCTTCCTTTTCAGAGAAAGCGTCCTTCAGTGATGCCTCTTCTCTGTTTCTGCCTCCGGGCAGCTCTTCGGAAAAAGTGAAGCCTCCCCCTGACAGGACACTTTCTTTCCGTACAGTCACTTCCTGCCAGAATTCTCTGAACTGCCGCAGGAGCAGGGAATCCTTCAGATGTGATGCCAAAGGTGGCCCCGGATGTGCCGACAGATAGGATGAATCGCTCATGATTTGTTTCTCACATACAATATCAGTTCAGTGGGCATATGTTCGTTTCCCCGGTCAGAGGTTCTGAAAATTTTCAGCTTTTCATTCGGTTTGATGAAGATTTCTTCCGCTCCGGAGCCTCCGGGGTCAACGGAAAAAAGCACGGTTCCCCGCAGGGGAACAAGCTGGCCGTCAGATTCGGTTTTTCTCCGGGCTGCACCCAGTATGCGCCGGATTTTCATGGATTCAATCAGGGATTCTGACCCGATCAGGCATTCCCTCATCCAGGCCGTCAACTGATTTTCATCTGTGCCCCGCCCGGCTCTGGCTCCGACAATCAGACGGCCGGACATCCATTCCTCCTTCAGATCAAGGCTGAATACGCTGTTTTCCCGTTTGAATCTGACAGGGGTATGGGATTCGGTAATGGCTTCGGAAATAACCCTGTTCACATAATCTGCGGCTTCTTTAAAAGAGGCTCTGATGTCATTGTGATTGTAGGGGGAAAGAACCGGAGGAACCAGGCCGGCCCCCAAAGAGGCTGTGCTTCCCACAATTCCGGTCAGCGCAAGATAAAGGGGGTAGGGATGGGATTTTCCTGTATGCAGAACGCTTTCAAAAAAAGGCAGCGCAGATACCATGCTCCGGATCAGGAGTTTGCTTTCCAGGATCATGGGGCCTGCGGTCGGAGAAGAAGGAGCGGAAATTTTTTCAGACAGGAAATATGCTTTTTCCCGCAGTCTGCGGGCCAGACTGTCGCATATTTCCCAAACAGGGCTTCCGGTGCCAACCTGCAGCATGGGCGGAACATAATCTGTGGCATGAATCATTTCATCTTTGTAATGAATTTTTGACAGGGGAAAGGAGGAGTATTTTTTGGATGGGGTGTCAGTCACCAGAAGGCTGATTCGCGGACGCAGGCGGGGAATGGAAACCTCTGACTCTCCGGTGTTCTCATCTGCAACCGGTCTGCCTTCCGCAGAAGCAAAACGGGGAAGCATTCCTTTTGCGGACGCGGTATCCCCCCCTTTTTTGGCAGGAACAGCCAGATGAACCGTGACCGGGCCATGCCGCATTTCCTCGTCATACGGACTCAGATCCAGACGGAGTTCTTTTTGATCTTCCGCATTGTGGCAGACAATGAGACCATCGGGCATGACGGCCTCAATTTCCTGAATCCTGAAGATGCCTTCCTTCAGAAGGGTCTGATCCGGTTTGAATTTCCGTATTCCCCAGTGAAAAGGAGCGGAACAGGCCAGATGATAAACCAGAAGTTCCTCATTCCGGACAGACAGTTGCTGAAAATGCTGAGGTGCCAGCAGCATTCCCTCGTGCCATTGGATTGCCATCGGTATATCGCGTGCATCAGACATAAATCAGATTCTTCCCTTCCGGTGAATGGAGCGGCTTTTTTCAGATTCAGATTTTTTCTCAGTTTTTCAACAGATTCATAGGCAATAAAATCAAAAAGTTCGGTAAGGGGAGTTCAAGCCGTCCCCTGCCGTTTCCTGAACCGGTTCTTATTCCTGCACATCCACAAAAAAATCTTTTTCCAGAAGACGGATGACAATATCTTCAAAAGGACTGAAGCGGATGCGGTGTGCACCCGGAGACAGGTAATCTGCAAATACAATGCCTGCTTTGGCACTGGATTTCAAGGGCAGTTTCTGTATGGGTATTTTCTGGCCCGGAACCCATTCCCAGCTCCAGCAGTCCAGCCCGTCCCCTTCGATATAATCCCGTTTGATCTGCTCTTTCTGCCGGAACCAGTCTTTTGCAGACATTTTCAGCAGCTCATCACAGAGTTTTTCATTGTGCACAAGAAGCAGATCAGTGGCTATGGGTGCATTCTGATTGACTTTCTCAGATATATTCACGCTTACATGCAGTTTTCCGCCCAGCATGGAGCGGGTGCGGACCCCGACACCGCATGACACCAGCATCGCACAGAAACATGCACAGATGGCACACCGCAGAAAGACGGGGCAGTGTTTTGGGCAAGCGGAATTCAGCGCTTTTTTTTCTGCAGGTCTCAGAAACATCACATTCATCCACCCTCTTGAGTTTTGTATTTCATCTTTTTTTTGAATAAATGTTATTTATGCAAAAAGCAAGGGAAAAATATTTTTACCAATACAATACGCTGTTTTTTTTAAAAAATATTTTAAAAACTCATTCTTTGCCTTCCCTGTTTTCCGTTTTCATGATTTTTTCCTTCAGATCTGAAAGGGATATGGAGCGCACAACCGCAAGGCTTTTTTCCTTTTCCTGAAATTGGGAAGCGGCAAGCTCGGCTTCGGCATGGCTTTCGTAACTGCCAATCTGTATCAGATAATTCATCATATTGCTGTCTTTGTCATACGCGGGGAAACGCAGCACCAGCGACTGGGCATAGCCTTTTTCCCTGAGTTCACTTACCCGTTTCAGGGCTTTGCTTTTTACCACAAAGGTATCTGCAATCACGCAAAACCTGGCATCTGCGGAATCTGCTTTGCCTTTTTCCTGTGCATCAGCAGCAGGTTCTGCCATGCTGTCCTTTTTCTGCGTATCAGCAGCAGCTTGCGATGCATCATCCTTCTGCTGGAAGAAATCTGGAGGTGACTGGTTTTTATCCACCGCTGTTGTTTGATCTTCATTCACAGATTTTTCTTCCGGTTTCACTGCGGATGCCGGGGAAAGGCCGGAGGCCGGAATCAGTGCAGCAGCATCTTTTTGGGCACTGTTCAGGGATGCGCCTGCCTGTTTCACTTCGGCAACACCGGGAATATTTCCCATCTGAGAAGGAGCCGCAGCAGGCTTTCCCCTGACAACTGTATTTTTCCGCGCTGATTCTGAACGCGCCATGTTTCCGATTATCCATCCGGCTGCAAGCATGAGCAGGATGAGGACAAGAAAGGAAATGAGCAGTAAGACAGATTCTCTTTTGTTAAAGGAATAATAAGGATTCACCGTTTCACCACCTCTGTGCGGATGCCATTGTTTTTCAGCAGCATATTCAGTTCCTCCGCGCTTTCCCTGCTGACAAAGCTGCCTGCAAAAAGCCGAATGCTGCCATTGCTTTCTGTTATGGGATAGGGCCGATACCCGGTCACGGATTCAATATGCCGGGAAATATCCTCTGTTTCAGCAGAGTTTGAAAAAAGACCGGCAAAATTGGCATAGGGCATTTCTTTGACGATGGCTTCGGGAAGGTGCAGACTGTCCTTTGCTGACACGGCCTCCTCCCTTGCAGAATAATGCCCTGCATAAATGCTCCACCATATGCCGTTGCCGCCCCGGTCAATCCGGATCAGATAGGGAGACAGTCCTTTGTTCTGAAACCAGCCCATACCGCGCAGGGCATCTTCCCGTGTGCGGTAACTGGCCAGTCTGAGGGTAAAGGGATAAAGAACTGTGTTTTCTTCCCGAATGCCTTTGTCTGCTGCCGGCTCCGGCTTTGCTTCCGGAGTATCCGGTCTGATTTCCGGCTCTTCCGGCACTGCCCCGCTGTCCGCTCTTTGCGTGACAGGGGCGGGTGATTCCTTCTGATGCATTGGCGGAGGAGAAACCCGCGCAGCTGGCATTGATATGTGACGTCTGGCATATCCTCCATATCCAATGACAAATCCGGCAGCAAAAAAGAGTGCAAGCAGAAGGAAACAGGCTCCGGTCAGGGGCATTATTCGGCTTTTTTCCACTGTCAGCCCGGATGAATGCCCGGTTTTGACAGAAATCTGTTTTCCGTTCATACACATATTTCCCCTGATTTTTCAAGAATCAGCAGATGCACCAGGTATTGCACTGCACTCCGCTCATGTATGCGGACAGACCAGGGAATCTCATTGGTTTCAGAAACAATCCGGAGCCTCTTCAATTGATGGGAATGGCCTTTCTCCGCCCCGGCCAGCAGGGTTCGCAGCATCTCTCTGCTGTCTCCCCGGCTGACGGATCGCTGGGAATGGCCTCCGATCCAGGATTCCACAGGTGCTGCGGCTTCAGACCAGTCATAGGGAGTGGACAGAATGGCAGGGGCTCCGGGCCGCAGAATCCTTTCCAGTTCCCGCAAATGCTCATAAGGGGCGTGCACACAATCCAGCGCATTCAGTGAAATCGCAGCTCCGAAGACACTGTCTGCAAAAGGCAGGCGCAGATGTCGCTGGCGGCCCAGAAATCCACTTTTTCACGGCCTTCAAGACACAGGGGAAATTCCCGGCGATCAAAGACAAGCCCTGTCCGTTTTCTGGGATAAGCTGTCTTCCCATCGCGAAGCACACAGGAGGCCAGCCGGAGCATGGCAAAATTCATATCCACGCCCAGCACAATATCGTCCGCAGTCCGGGCCAGTTCAAATGCGGCACGTCCCACCGAACATCCCATATCAATCACAGGTCCCTCCGGCTTTCTCCCCAGTTCCGATAATCCCTGAGAAAGCAGTTTCAATACTGATCCGGGAGAAACAGAGGAATTCTTATGCCTCTAGGATCTTTGTCTCCATATCGATCATAGGCATAGGTGCTCAGATGATGCCTGGAAAGGTAAAAAGGCGAGGAAGTGCCGCAGCAGTCACCAATCAGGCTCTCCGCAGATTCACTGAGATCATCGCGCATGACAATGGACAGAAGATTCTGGGAAATATAGGCTCGCAGATCAGCCAGAATAAGGGGAATGCCGTCAATCACCGGATATTCGCTCAGACACTGGGGATTGGAGCAGTGCAGTATGCCCTCAATCATGTCTTCCTGATCCCCGCGCAGCAGGGCTCCCAGCCCAAGGGGGAAATGCTGCCCTGAAACACGCAGACAGCGCGGGCACAGGGGGTTGAGTTTTTCAAAATGAAGCAGTTTCAAAAAATCAGCCTCCGATAATGACCGTGGGACATCCGGGCGGCAGAATCTTGCCCAGGGCCCGTAATCGGTGCAGCACAGCTTGCATGTGCAGTCATATCCCCCACAAGGCCGCAGGCAGCTGCCCACCAGAACCGTTGCAGAACCTTTTGCCACCATTCCGGGCCCGGCAGGCACACATGGGGCTGTGGTGCACGGTGTGGTCGTGCCTGTCAATGTGGCTGCGGGCATATTTCCAATCAGAACAGTAGGCGTGCCTTTGATAATGGTAAGAGGAAGAGGCGGATGCGGAACCGGTGTGGGAACCGGAGCCGGGGGTGGATGGGCGCATGGCAAGTGGTGAATCCTGCAACACCATATCCGTCATTCTTGCGGCAAGTGACATGAAGAAATCTCCTCAATAAAATATCTGTAAATGAGAGCAAACTCTTTGCTCACAAACTGCAATGCTGACAACGCACTCTTGGCAGAGTGAAAAAAATCAGGCAAAGCGGATCCTGCCAAACCGGATCATTTTCCTGAAAATTCAACAAAGATATCCTCTTTTTTCTTTTTCCAGTTCTTGTTGAACTGAAGCGTATCGCCCACCTGCTTTCCATCCCGGAATTCCTTTTTCTCCCGGACATATCCGTTTTCAAAATAACCGATGGCTGTTCCATGGGGTTTGCCGGCCACATAAAAGGTCTGCTGCATAATCTGACCGGATTTGTAGTAATCCCGTTTTTCCCCTTCCATTTTTCCCTCTTTGAACATGGCTTCGGAAAGCAGATTTCCCTCTTCGTCATACCACAGGGCCTTGCCGTCAGGTTTGCCGTTTCTGTAATGCTCAATCCCGGATGGCCGGCCGGTCTTCAGATTGTAATGAACAGCCTGCCCCTCTCTTATGCCGTTGACATAATTGAACTGTGCCTGTATCTGCCCTTCCTCATAAACGGTCATAAGACCGTGGAGCCTGCCGCACAAAAAATTTGCCTTCATGATGAGCAGTCCCCTGTCATCATAAAAGACTGACAGCCCGTTGAGTCTGTCTTCTCCAAACCGGGAATGCTGGACAGCCTGCCCATTTTCATTGTACACAAGCATTCTCCCGTCCAGTTTTCCCTTTTTGAACTCTGCTGCTGACAGCAGACGGCCTTTGTCATCATAACTGTTTATCTGTCCGTCCGGCAGTCTGGAGCCCTCATCTGTATCCAAAGGAGGGGAAGAAGAAACCTGCCCGTGTTTTCCGTTCATCTGCATCCGGCTCCTTTTCAGTTTTTCACTTTCACGCCCCGGACTGTCCGGCTTTCCTCTTCCCTGCAATTTTTTTCAAGCAGATCAATGAGCAGCACAGGATACGCATGTTTCCGGATCTGATGTTCAGCGGTTTCAGCGCTTTTTCCCACATATACGGCAACATCCTGTTTGCTGACCGGAACATCCTGTTTTGTGAGGAAAACTTCAAAAGTCTCACCCCCATATTCCATGCTGTCCGCCCGGAACTCATACAGGTCCCCCTTGGCATCTTTTGCACGGGAAAAGGGAATCGTCCGTTCCAGACCGTCAGGAATGTTTTCAAACCGGATATACAGGGTATCGCCTTCGATTCTGTCCAGTATGCCCGGTGTATACTGCGGAACGGTAATCTCCAGAATTTTCCTGTTTCTTTCAATCCGGATTCTGTGGGTACGGTCTTCAACAATCCTTTCCTCGAATTTCAGATTTCTTCTCAGCCGGACTTCCTGATTGATATAGTACTGAATTTTATTCAGTTTCCCCTCAAACAGGAGTCTGTGTTCAAAGGTGAATGGGGCATAGGAGGGCGTACTGCACGCACAAAGGGATATTGCAGAAAGAAAAAGAAAGGAAAACAGGAACTTTTTCATGGGACCTCCGCCTGAAATGGGACTGATGCCAAATCGCTGTTGAAGTTATACAATATTTTCTGCCGGTTCCTCAGAAAAACCGGATTTTTCCGAAAAATCCGGTTTTTTGGATGCCTGAAAACTTTCGGCTGTGCAGAAAGCACTGCATCAAATCAATGGAGAATCGGTATGATTCATCTTCCGGAGTGCCAGAGTGAAACCTGACACGCATCAGCAGGTGTGCAAAATCGCTGTCGGAACTTTGCTCTGCCCTGTACGGAAAGCGATTTTGCACACCCTGCTAAGGAAAAAATTTCCTCATGGTTCAAAAAGTCAGTGTCAGCGCAAGGGATGTGAGAAAAACATCGTCATCATATCCGGAATCATTTTCAAATGCAATATATTCCTGTGCGACATCAATTCCCAGATTGCCCATTTTCATGCCAAATCCATAAGTGATCCCGGATACCTCAGGCCAGTCCCAGCTTTGGCTCTCCGGACGGGTTTCCTGAAAAATATCCTGCCCGGAACGCCATGCTGCTGATACGGGCCTCCTTCATCCCTGATTGCCAGTTCGGTTCCAAAGGAAAAACTGTCATATTTCAGATCACTGTTCCACTCCTGGGCATTTCCCAGTCGGTGCTGCCGTATTGAATCCCGGTTGTGAGTTCATATTTTTTGGGAGTTTTTCCATTGAACGTTTTCACAAGCGAAGTCCCGATATCAAAACTGGCCGGTTTTTCATAAAAAAGTTCTGCAATTCCCCTGTCGCTTTCCGAAGTCATGGCAGATTTGCCCGCTTCTGTCTGGGATTTGAAACGGTATGTCCCGCCCAGATTCACTTTCAGCTCCCCCGTGTCCACGGCTGTGACCAGCATCCCCAGCGAGCCGGAAAGCCCGGAATCACTGTCATCTGCGGCCCTGTATCCGTTGGCAAAACCGGACTGATCCCGGTACACGACTTTGGAACTGCCAATGTCAAGATTCACCCATTCCACAGTTCCGCCGAATTTGAGTCTGCCCTCAAAAACCGGCAGCGCAACCGCAATGGGAACAGCAAAGATCTGAACGGTTTCGGTCACATCTCCCCAGGCCATATCCCTCTGCTTTCCGTCACAGGCCCAGTAATTGATGGTATAAGGTCTGTGATAAAACAGGCCGATGCCGTATTCCTTTTCCTCATAATACACACCTGCAAACCAGTTGTTCTCCCCGGAATCCAGTTCCCCGTTTTCTTCCTCAATGGCCGAAGCCTGTGCCCATTCCAGTATTCCGCCAATTTCCTTTTTTCCGGCCAGCCCGGCAGGATTGTGCCATACAGCGGACGCGTCATCGGAAACTGCGGCAAACGCGCCGGCCATTGCTCTGGCACGGGTTCCGGGACTGCTGGAAAACGGGCCTCCGGCAAACCCGGTATCTGCAAAAGCGGAGACAATCATCATCACCGTCAGTGCGAACACCTGCCCCCTGAGACCTGAAACCGAACACCTGACACCTGACACTGAACACCCGATTTTCATACACGTCCATCCTTTCCCGATCATTTCCACAGAATATCCATAAAACATCCGCCGCCTGACCCGATGTCTGAAACGGCTTCCACAACCTTTTCTCCCTCATTGCGATCTTCCCCGATGGTTGATTCTGACTGTGATTCAAACAGCGCAAAATCCGTGAGATGCTTTGTTGCAAAAACCACGATCTTTTCACCGGCTGTCATAACAGAAATGCCGTCTGCAAGCCAGAAACCGGAAGATTCGTTGAAATACATGGGCGCACGCCGGGAGGAATCTGCAACCGGTATGGCAATTTCCGCAGAATTTGCCAGATTCCGCAGGGTCAGCACAGCCTGACTGTCATCTGTCATTTCCGCAGACACCAGCACACCGTGCCCCTTTGTAATGGCATTGACCAGAAAACCTGCTGTGAGATTTTTCACTCCGGTCTTCTGCCGTATTTCCGCGATCAGCGCCTCTGATACCGCAAGCCGGGCATCTGCTGCCCTGTTTCCGCCGAGATATACAGACGCAGGGGGAGAGGTGTCAACAGTCTGTATATATATTTTTACATATTCATAACTGTCTGCGGCAAGAGAGGTTTTCAGATCAAGGGCTTTGCGGAAGGTTTTCCGTGCAGTCTCATCAATAAGCCCGATCTCTCCGGCTGACAGGCTGTCCGTGCCCTGCTGCCGGAGCAGTTCTCCCATCGTTTCCACCATCTTGAACACCTGGGGTTCTGTCATTTCCGGGATATCTGCAATTGTGTTGAGAATATTCAGCATCCGGCTGCTCTGTTCCGCAGTCAGTTTGCTGCCTTCCGCTGCACTTTCAGCAATCAGATTATCCGCTGCGCCCAGCAGCCAGTTGGCTTCCTCCTGCGTCAAATCACCGGCTTTCAGCACTTCCTCCATTGCCTTCAGCACCGTATTCTGCTGATCCGCGCTCAGGTTCAACTGTGAAAGTTCTGAAACAGCCGCAATGGTTTCCTCTTTGTCAAAACCGGAGGCTGCGGCATCCGCGCCTGCCAGGCTGTCAAGCATTGACAACTGTTCCGGAGTTGGGACTTCCCGCCGCTCATCATCGACCTGTGCAAATCCTTCTGCAATCGCGAGCTGAACCCTGTCCGATCCCGGAAGACTGCCCAGTTCATCGCTGACACGGACCACTGCGGTATACATTCCGGACTGTTCCGGTGTCCAACTGAAGATCTGGCCCTGGCCGGATTTGATCACGTTGGCGTTTTTATCCAGAATTGTCCATTCATAAATGATAGTGTCGCTCCCTTCTGCCAGAGCTGTCAGAAAAAGGGGCGTGCCGGGTTCACCGGTCTGATCCTCTCCCGCGTTTACAGACAGTTCATTGGGGAAAATGACCGTAACCGCAAAATTCTGATCGGAAAACGCGGCCAGTGCATCTGTGACGCGCAGGCTGACGTTATGCTGCCCCATATCTTTTTCCGCAGGGATTCCGGAAAGAAGGCCGGTTCCATCCCTGTTATCTGCAAGGCTCTGCCATGGGGCCTTTGTTTCCGCTGTGATGGCGAGAAAGGCCCCTGCATGATCCGTATCCGGATCTTGGACTTCAATTTCATAACTGTATTCATTTCCGACCATTGCCTCAATATCCTGGGTGCTGACAAAAAACGGAGTTTCATTCTCTGCGCGCACACCAAGACTGATTCGGACTTCCCCAGAAGAATCCAGAGGCAGGAACAGGAGATCCTCTTCGCTCAGATCCTCTCTTTTCTGCAAATCATCTTTTGCCCTGCAGGAAAAACTGACCGCATAATCCGCACTGCGGTTTGCCGGTTCATAAAACAGCCGGTTTTCCGGATCAGAGACAAAAATATCGGTATTGCTGTCCACCAGTTGGATTTCATAATCTTTGCTTCCGTCTTTGACCTGATACAGCTTCCCGTATTCCGGCAGAGATGTAATTTTGTAAAGCACCTCATCCCCGTCCGGATCGGTTCCGGTGAACAGATCATTGAGACTGAAAACAATGCCGGTTTTCTCATCCGTGCCATCCAGCAGCAGGGAATCGGCATCCAGCACCGGCGGATTGTTCCGGAACTCATATGCGCCCATGTCCGCGCGCACAGCATTGAAAGGTCTTGCAATCCCGGCAATATCCGCATAGGGTACGCCGCTCATATCCGGATCACCGGTATTGATGCACGGGGATTTTGCTTTCACTGTCCAGGTTCCGCTGCCCTCTGCCCCTGCCGCGGCTGCCGGGAGGAAAAACAGGGGATCTGCCTCTGTGCAGTTTTCATACACTCCGCCAAATGCAGCTCCGCCCATGGCTGCTGTGCCGCCCTGCACATTGCAGTAACGGAAGGAAGGCGCTGATCCACTGTCACTGATCCATATCTGCTGAGGATTTCCGCTGTCTTTGCCTTTTTCATCCGCAATATGGTTTGCATGCACAATCGTGTTTCTCAGCGCGGGAGAGGACGTCTGACAGAAGATTCCAGGGCCTTTGAGCGAAAGATTGGCTGCAACGGTGCAGTTGGTTACAGTGGGACCGGCATTGAGCAGATACAGACCGCCGCCGTCCACTGTTCCGTTGTTGTTTGCTATAATCAGGTTTGCCAGTTCCGGGCTTCCGTCTTCAATGTACAGGCCCCCGCCGTCATGCGCCATGTTCTGCATGATGACATTGTCCTGCATTTTTGCATTGCAGTTTTCCAGATAAAGCCCGCCTCCCTTCCTGCATTCGGTATTGCCGGTAATGGTGTTTCCGGTCAGGATCGGGCTTCCGCCTTTGCAATAAACGCCCCCGCCTTTTTCACAGAATTTGTTGCTGGAAACTGTGTTTCCAGTGAGAGTGGGACTGGCATTGACCAGATAGATGCCCGCGCCGTAAACCGCCTCATTCTTGCTGATGCTGCAGTTTTCCATAAGCAAATCCGAATAATTCACCACACTGACCGCGCCGGACACTATTCCTTTTACCCCTTCAATCTGACAGTATTTCATCACTGAGGGTTTCTGTGCTCCGTTAAAAAGAATACCGCCCCATTCGGTTCCCTTGAATGCGATTTTTTTGTCACTCTTTCCTTCGGCCAGCAGAGCTCCCTGGATGACAAGTTTCATATTGTCCTGAAATTCCAGCAGGGTTCCTGCCGGAATCACCAGTGTGGCATTTTCCAGAACCGTCAGGATATTCATGCCGCCGCCGGATGTGATGACCACCTTTTCACTGTCCCAGGTGGTATCTGCTGCAATTTGATTTTTAAGAGCAGCAGCATTGATTTCCATGACTTCCGGCGGAATGACCGTAATGGTGAATTTCTGATCCTTTTCCGCATCAAAAAGCCCCCCGTTGTCTGTCACCCGCAGCACAACAGTGTGCATACCGGTATTGGCTGCGCCCGGAGTGCCGGAAAGCACTGTGTTTCCATCTTCATCTTTCTGCAGACTGAGCCAGTCCGGTTTTTTCACTGCACTGATGATCAGGGTTTCCGGCGGATCATTGGTATCCGGATCGGCTGCCGTAATCACATAAGTGTACAGGGCTTCAGAAGATACGGTTGCAGGCGGGGAACTGGCAATCACAGGGACTTCATTCACCGCAGACACGCGTATGGTGACGAATTCCGTATTGGGGGAATCCTCTTTTCCGTCATTGACTTTCGCTGAAAGTTCGGCAGTGTAATCCGAGTCCCGGTTTACCGGTTCATAAATCAGACGCCGCTCCGCATTTTCCACCTCCGGCACTTTTTTTGTGATTTCATCGCCTTTTTTCCCTCCCTCTTCATATTGATACAGTTTCCCGAATTCAGGAAAGGTGATGATCCGGTAAGTGAGCACATCATCCGCATTCGGATCCGTTCCCAGGGTAAGCTGGATCGGGACCAGGGTTTTCTCGCTTCCGGTTTTTGACTGACGAATGTCTTTCGCGGGATCAGTTCCAATCACAGGCGGTTCATTTATATCATATTTCACTGTGATGATCACCGTCTCGGAATCAGGCGAATCCTCAACACCGTCATTGACTTTGGCTGCAAAACGATCCGCATAATCCGCATCAAGCAGGCCCGGCTCATAGATCAGGCGTCTTTCCGTGTCTGTCAGTTCCGTGCCGGTCATGGTGATTTCCTCTCCTTTGTTCTCCGCAAAGGCAGGATCAAACTGATACAGTCTGCCAAATGCGGGAAGGGAGGTGATTTTGTACACCAGAGGCCCCGCGCCTCCCTGACCAAGACTCAACTGCACAGTCAGGATATCTGTGATCGGTGTTTCCAGTTTCTGCTCTGTCTGCCCCACACTGGGCGCAGCAAACGCGGCCGGACACAGGCAAAGCACGGACAGCAGAATTGCCAGACATCCGATAAAATTTATTTTTTTCATGCAATATCTCCGTTTTTTTATGTTGCTTCAGGTGTCAGGTGTTCAGTGTACAATAGCATATCCAAAGGGCTTAGCTGGGCGTTCACGCGAGAAAATTGGAAACCTTCCTGTTTTTTTTGTACTCTGTTGCAATACAGAGCATAGCAGCTTACCTGTTTCTCAGTTGATCTTCACCAGCCCGCCTTTTACAATAAGCATCCCCCCGCCGTCAACGGTCTGCATGGCACTGGCCTTGTTGTTCATCACGCCTCCGGCCTTGTTGTCCAGATTCGCGCTGGCATCATTGACTATGAACGTACCCTTGTTTTCAAAATTCAGCCCAGCCTTGTTGTTCATATTCATTCCGGCTTCATTTTTCATATCCATTCCGGCTTTGCCGGTCATGTTCATCCCGGCTTCGATCTTGACATCCTTTGCGGACTTGATGGTGATGGCTCCCTTGACATCAATGGTCAGATCCCCGTCCACCTTGAGGGTGAAACTGCCTTTGACGGTCTGCACAAAATCCGCCTCATTGGTATGGCTTTCCTTGTCTGTAACCGTGAGATCCCTGGTTCCCTTGACCGAATGGGTTTCATTGCCCTTGCTCACCTGAACCGTCCGGTTTCCCTCTTTCACAGTCAGACTTTCATTGCCTTTGGAGATTTCGGTTGTCCGGTTCCCTTTTTCAACGGTGAGGGTCTCATGCTCCTCTTTGATGGTCGTTGTCCGGTTTTTGGTAATGGTGATAGTCTGATTGTTCAGCACCTCCACATTCATATCCTTCTGCGCATGAACATAAATTTCTTCCGAATCCTTTTTGTCCTCAAAGCGGAGTTCATTGAAACCGCCCCCGCCTTTGGAGGAATTGGTTTTGATGGTGCTTTTGGTTTTCTCATCCGGCTGGGTGTAGGGAACCGTCTGGGTGGCATTGTACAGTGTGCCGATGACCAAGGGCTGATCCGGATCTCCCTCCAGGAAACTGATGATGACTTCCGCTCCCACGCGGGGAACAAAAAAGGAACCCCAGCTTTTTCCGGCCCATACCTGTGCCACCCGCACCCAGCAGGAGCTTTTTTCATCCTTTTTGCCATCCAGATCCCAGTGAAACTGCACCATAATCCGGCCATATTCATCTGTCCAGATTTCCTCACCGGATTTGCCCACAACAGTGGCGGTCTGGGTTCCGTAAATTCTGGCTTTTTCACTTACCCGCGGAGGACGGAACACCACAGATTCCGGAAATGCCTCAAATTTGTTTTTATACAGCCTGTCCGTGGCATCTATGCTGAGTTTCTGCAGAATATAAGTGGCATTGCAGTCTTCCCGGTAATGTTCGGCAAGGGTGAATTTGTATCCGGTGACAAATCCCCGGCAAAAACTTTCACCGCTGAGCCTTTTTCCCGGAACCTCCAGTTCCTCAATGCGGAGATTGACCACTGTTTCCCCTTCATCTGTCTTGGAAAAACCGCCCGGATATTCATACACCTCCAGTTTGCCATCGGTCTTGCCGCTGACTTTGGTAAGCAGGTCAGTCTCCGGTGTTTCAAAATTATAGTCTTTGGCTGCATATTTGTTGCTTACCAGTTCCTGTTCCAAACCGCATTTTGTCGCGAGATCATCCTGCTTCGGGTCCACGTCCCGCAGCCGGACAGAGGCAAACCCCTTGCAGGCTTCGCAGGTGCTGCTGCTGTCTGCAAGAATCAGGGTGTGTTTTTCTTTGGTATGCTCAAAAAACCAAAAAATGCCATCCTCCTCCATCAGCCGGGAGATGAAATTGAAGTCAGTTTCACCATACTGCACGCAGTATTCCCTGGGCGTGTATGTCCCGGAGGTCTTGTCCTGAAAATCCGCAAACCCCAGTTCATTAAAAACTTCGGTAATGATTTCCGTTGTTTTTTTGTTCTGGAAAATCCGGCAGTCTTTGGACAGGGTGAGCTGCCAGAGCCAGGGACGGAGTTCCGCATAATAGGTCACCACTTCCCCGTCTGTTCCGGCCTGAATGAAACGGGTGACAGTGCCGTTGACAAAACGGGTGTTTTCCCCGTCCATGCACTCCATATGAACCACAGCGGGCTGTCCCATGATTTGGGAGAAATCCACCTTGTCATCATGGCTTTTCAGGGTGACTTTGTAAAAGAACAGGCCGGATATCTGTTCATGCCCTTTCACTTTGTCCAGATGGAATTTGCGGGCCGCGCCATCCAGCGGGGTGGTGATGTAAAACCATACATTGGTCGCATTGTATTCTTTGCTCATTGTGCCATCCTGATTTTCCTGCTCCCTTTACTGTTTCTGAATTTTTTCGCGGGAAGTCCCCTGTTTCCGGAAAATATCGAGCCAGTTTTTGCGTTTTTTCCGGAATCCGGCATTGTTTTCGTCTCCGGTTTCCGAGTCTGAAAATGCAGGGTGCAGCAGTTCGGGTTCAGGGCAGTGCTCCGGCACAGGAGATGGGCGATGATGCTGTTCTTCTGCTTCAGCCTGAATGCCGTCTGTAAAATACCGGGGCAGGGAGCTTCCGAATTCCCTGATCGCACGGGTATGGGGAATCTGGTCTTCTGTCCGGAATTCATACGCGAAATTTCCGGACGGATCAAAATAGACATGAATTTCCTCGCAGTTTTCTCCCCGCGCCATGCGCCCGAGCAGTTCCCCGGACAGCTCAGGCAGCAGACTGTGGGTGAGAATATTGTCCACATTCCGAGCACCTGTATCCCCATCCGTGCAGCGGGCCGCGATATTGGCTGCCATATCCCGTGCGCAGGAGAGGTGAATGCGGTGATGTTCCTGAAAGCGCTGACAAATCTTCTGCATTTTCAGACGGACAATCTCCGTTGTTGCGTTTTCTGTCAGCGGATAATAGGGAACAATGACCAGACGACCCAGAAACGCGGGTTTGAAATATTCCAGAAGTTCGGGCCGTATCATTTCCCGTATCTGATCCGGTTCCGGTGGTACGGCACCGTTGCAGCAGGCATGGAGCATGGTGGCGGCTCCCACATTGCAGGTCATCAGGATCACCGTATTCCGGAAATCCACTGCCTGTCCTTCAGAATCCTCCATCATGCCTTTGTCAAAAACCTGATAGAAAAGCTCCATGACATCCGGATGGGCTTTTTCCACCTCGTCGAGCAGCACCACACTGTAGGGACGCTGACGCACAGCCTCGGTCAGGACTCCGCCTTTTCCATGTCCCACGTATCCGGGCGGAGATCCTTTGAGACCGGAAACGGTATAGGCTTCCTGATATTCAGACATATTGATGACAATCAGATTCCGGTCTCCGCCATAGAGAATATCGGCCAGGGCAATGGCGGTTTCGGTTTTTCCAATGCCGCTGGGCCCGGTCAGAAGAAACACGCCCACAGGTTTCCCCGGATCATCCAGATGGGCCCGGTAGGTTTTGATTCTGCGGCAGATGGCTTCCAAAGCATGGGGCTGACCAATGATGCGCTCTGACAGTTTTTCTTTGAGTTCCAGAACCGTGCTGATTTCATCGCGCATCATTTTGCCCACCGGAATGCCGGTCCAGTTGGCGATCACCCGTGCGACCGTTCCACTGTCCACGCAGGTGGGAATCATGGGAGATTTTCCCTGTATCTCAGCAAGCTGAGCCTTGAGGGCAGCAAGTTCCGCTGCTTCTTTTGGGGGACTGTTTCCAGGATTTTTGTCCGCGAGAGCCGAGCTGTATTCCGCTGCAATCCGTTTCTGCACCTCAATGATCCTGCGTGCCAGCACCTTTTCTTTTTCCCACTGCTTTTCCAGTTCCTCTTTTTGTCTGCTGACATCAGCCAGAATTTTTTCCAGATTCGCAATGCGTTCCCCATGCTCCTGTCCCGCGGCCTGTTCCCGGTACAGGAGACCGCGCTCTGTTTCCAACTGCCCGATCTGCCGGATCCGATCCTCAATTTCCGGTGGCGTTGCATTCTGACCGATGGACACCCGTGCGCAGGCTGTGTCCATCACACTGATGGCCTTGTCCGGCAGTTGACGGCCCGTGATATAGCGGTGGGAAAGCCGCACAGCATCCTGCAGAGCCTCATCCAGTATCAGGACATTGTGATAGGCTTCCAGATGGGGTGCCAGCCCCCGGAGCATTTCCACCGCACTGGCCTCATCCGGCTCCTCCACCTTCACCACCTGAAAGCGCCGTGCAAGTGCGGGATCTTTTTCAAAATATTTCTTGTATTCCGACCAGGTTGTGGCAGCGATGGTGCGCAGTTCCCCCCGTGCCAGCGCAGGTTTGAGCAGATTCGCTGCATCCCCCATGCCGGCCGGGCCGCCCGCGCCGATCAGGGTATGTGCCTCATCAATAAACACAATGATGGGCAGCGGAGAGTTGACAACTTCGTCAATCACTGCCTTGAGCCGTTTTTCAAATTCACCCTTGATGCCTGCTCCGGCCTGCAGCAAAGCCAGATCCAGCAGCCGGAGCGAGACATTTTTCAGGGGAGGCGGAACATCCCCTTTGGCAATGCGCCGGGCCAGTCCTTCCACCACAGCAGTTTTTCCTACGCCGGCCTCACCGGTCAAGATGGGATTGTTCTGCCTGCGCCGGGTCAGAATGTCAATGAGTTGCCGGATTTCCATATCTCTGCCCAGAATCGGATCAATCAGGCCGCTTTTTGCCCGTGCTGTCAAATCAATGGTATATTGATCAAGATTCGGGGTCTGTGATCCGCGCGGAGGATCACCGGAACCTGTTTCAGACAGGGAGGAGGGCGGGGCACCTTCCTCCTCCTTTGAATGACGGATGATTTCGCTGATGTCATTTTTCAGCCCTTCGCGGGGAATCCGCTTGAGTGTTGGCGAGGACTCAAAAATCACCATGCGCAGCTCATTGTGGTCAACAAGTGCCAGAAGAATGGCAGCAGAGCGTATCTTCGGGGTATGGAAATGAAGCGAGGAAAGTATCCAGGACTGCTCCAGAAGACGGAGAATATGGGGGGAAAGCGCGGGGGTGCGGCTGTTGCCTCTCCGGAAACGCTCAATAAAACGGGTCAGATCTTTTTTGATATCCTCGGTTCTGACCTCATAATAACGGAGAAGCAGTTGCAGATCCGTGTCCGGAATGTCAAGAATCGCGAGGACATAATGCTCCAGTTCCACATTGTAATTGGTCTGGGAGACACAAAGTTCCGCTGCCTTTTCCATCCCCCTGCGGCAGACCGGATTCAACTTGTCAATGAGAGACTGCAGATCAAGGTTCATTCTTCACCCCGGGCATATGTTCAGCCGGTTCAAAACAGAGAAAAAATTACGGTTTGCAAACTTCAGGTTTTCTTCCAAGTCTCTGACAGCTTTTATACTGTTTATGCAGAGGCAAAAGCAAGACAAAACTTTTCACTCGCCAAGAAGCCGAAGCATCTCTTTTTTCACCGCATTGAGTTCCTGCATTTCCTCAACGGTTCCGCCATGATCCGGATGGTATTTCCGGGCCATTCTTTTATATCCCGAAGTTACGATTTCCATTGCCATTGTTTTATTGGAAATGCTTTTGAATGACACAATATCTTTCAGTATCCTGTCGCATCGGGCCTGCCGGTTCCGGGCTTCGCCGGCTTTGGTTTGGAAAGCACTGTCCGCAGCAGATCGGGGATCGGTTTCCCCGCTGTTTCCGTTCACCTTCCTGAATTTGCGCATCTGCAGGGGATACTCCTCTGATTTTCTGTACTCGGCAAGCACCTGTTTTTTGACGGTCTCAAATTTCTGAAAAACCAGATTCAGATATTGTGCGCATTGACCATGACCCAGATGGGGAAAGGTCTTTTTTATCCCGTCCACAATCCTGCTTTCGTGAATTCCCCGCACATCTTTCTGCCAGGCCCGGCTGCGCCGCAGACTGTCCAGGAAATCTTCCACAATATCCCAGTAGGCAATTGTGGCAACAGGAAAACGCTTTTTCTGTATCTGACCATTGTTTCTGACGGTTTGCACCAGACTGATTTTGTATTGACACATGGGTTCTCTTTCAATTTCTTCGCCCGTAAAGCGGTATTCACCCGATCCCGGATAACAGGGTTCCCATCCCGCATTGCGGTAAACACCGCTGAAACCGGGTTTGCATGTGCGTTTGTGCCTGGTAATGGAACAGGAAATCAGAGGCTGGCTCTTTTCTCCGCAACTGTCTGTCATTTCATCTCTTTCTCAGCAGATCAATACGGAATGCGGTTCCGGAAGGTTTTCGATCTGCTGTCCTGTGTATTTTGGCAAAACCGGAACCATGCTCCCAAAAACAAGGTGCCGGAAATCAATTTATATTGCCTTTTATTCAAAATCAATATAAAAAATTGCGGCACAACGCAAACACTGTTCCGGCACTGCCTGCGCAATGTCCCCAATTTTGCCCTGAACAAATGCCCGGAAAATGTTTTGTCTTCAGGCATATTTTTTGCTAACATGTCTTCCCGCTTTTCCGGACTGCTCCGGCAGTCCGATTTTTATTTTTTATTTTTTATCAACCAAACCTTAATGAAGGAGGAAACATGCGCAACTGCCGTATGACGAAAAAAACGATCTGTCTGGTCCTGTGTCTGCTGCTTTTCGGGACAGTCTCTGCCCTGGCAGCAGAAGCAGAATTCACCTTTGGTCTTCTGCTGGTGGGACCTTACAATGATCATGGCTACAGTCAGGCCCATTATGAAGGAGGAAAGTATGTGGAGGAGACGGTGCCGGGTGCCAAAATGATCTATATTGACAAGGTCAATCCGGCCGACCGTGCAGGCATCACCATTCCCCAGCTTGTGGATGACATGGCGGAAAAAGGGGCAAAACTCATTATTGCAAACTCGGATGACATGAAAGACGGCATCCGGGAGGCCGCGCTCATGCACCCGGAGATTTTCTTTGTCCACTGCTCCGGCGATGATGTGCTTGCGGGCAAGGCTCCGGCCAATCTTGCCAATCTTTTCGGACGCATGGAATATGGAAAAATGATGGCCGGCTTCGCGGCCGCCATGACCACAAAAACCGGAAAAATCGGCTATCTTGGCCCTCTGATCAATGAGGAAACCCGGAGACTGGCCGCTTCCAGTTATCTGGGAGCCAGATATGCCTGGGAGAAAATTTTGAAAAAAAATCCCGCGGATCTGAAATTTCAGGTCACATGGATCGGGTTCTGGTTCAATATTCCGGGAGTCACGGCCGATCCCACCCAGGTGGCGCAAAACTTTTACAATACCGGTTATGATGTGGTGATTTCCGGCATTGACACCACGGAAAACACAGTGGTGGCAGGCCAGAAGCGCAAAGAGGGAAAAGAGGTCTGGGCAGTTCCCTATGACTACAGGGGAGCCTGTGAAACATCGCCGGAGGTCTGTCTGGGGGTTCCCTATTTCAACTGGGGGCCGGGCTATGCGGATATGGTGAAACGGGCCATGTCCGGAAACTGGAAATCGGAATGGATACTTCTGGGTCCGGACTGGTCTGACATCAACAAAAGCGAAACCAGCACAGTCGGATTTGCAGAAGGCAAAGCGCTTTCCGAAACAGCCGCAAAGGAACTTGCCGCTTTTGTCAAAGAGATGGGAGCGGGAAACATCAATCTTTTCAAAGGCCCGATCAGTTATCAGGATGGCAGTGTCTTTCTCAAAGAGGGGGAAACAGCCACTGATCAGCAGATTTGGTACATGAAGCAGCTTCTGCAGGGCATGGACGGCCAGAGCAGCAGCGCAAAGTGAGAAAACAGAAAAGGGGTTGCAGTTTCAACTGCAGCCCCTTTGTTTTTTTGGTAGGCACGATTGGGTTTGAACCAACGACCCCTACCGTGTCAGGGTAGTGCTCTCCCGCTGAGCTACGTGCCTCTGTGAAAAAGATAAAAAGCCTGATACCATTATCCTGAACCTTTGTCAAGAAAAGTTTTCACCAGTGAATGGATATGGGCGGAACCCGTCCGCCCCGGGGCACTCTGTCAATGTCAACCTCCATAATCCTGTCAGAGCCGACATAGACCACAAGTTTGTAGGCAGAGGGCGGAAGTCCCTGCCCCGGATCTGAAAAAGCATACTGACCGTATTTGTTGGTGGATGTGATGGAAACATGATTCTCCGCGCTGTCTCCGTCTTTGACCAGCCGAAGCGTAATCACGGCTTCCCCAATCCTGTTTCCCTGAACAGTTCCCAGCAGCCACCAGTCATGCTCCCCCGGATTCGCTCCCATGACACCTGCGGGTGCAAAAACGAGAACTGCCAGAAGCAACGCAAATCCCCTAACATATTGTTTCATGATGCCCCTCCTGAACTGAACGGTTGTTGTTTTCTGCCCGGCCGAAATCTGATTCGTCCCCTGACGCAACTTCTGTCCCGGCCCTGCGAATCCTTTTTCCGACAGCCCGAATCCTGTCCGAAACTGCCCGGTGTTCTTTCCGAAAACCGCATTTTTGCAGAATATATACATACAGCGCTGAAAATATCAAGCAAAGATTGAAAAAATATGGAAACAGAATCTTTCTCGTCCCTGCCGTGAAAAGCATTGATTCCGGATGATGATTGTGGTTTAATGTCTGCAATGCGAAGGAAGAATCAGATTCCGGCAGAATTTCACAGCCTTCAAAAAGTTGTCAAATCTCAGATTTCCTGTCAATTCAAATTGATAACCTGAAAATGGAGTATCGTCATGAACCTTTGCCCGGCATTCTCCGCATTCCGGCTGATCCCCTTTCAGACCTTTCAGATTCCCGAAGGGAAACTTCTGAATGTGACAGAAAAAAAGGAAAAGACCGGTGTGGATGAAGAAAAGGAAAAGGCCATCCGATGTGCAGACTGCGGTTTTGGGATCACCACAGCCAGAGAACGGATCGAAATGAACGGGCACCACAGCCATGTTTTCAACAATCCCGCGGGTTATCTTTTTGAAATCGGATGTTTTGCCTCTGCACCGGGCTGTGTGAACCGGGGGGAACCGACCATGGAATTCACCTGGTTTGCCGGCTTTGCCTGGCGCTTTGCCCTGTGCGGAAACTGTTCTGCCCATCTGGGATGGCGGTATCATTCCGGCGGCGGACGCAGTTTTTACGGACTGATCCTTGACTGTATCCGGGAGGATCCGGTGTGAAAAAAGGATGCTGTCTTTGCCGCGCAATCCGCGGGGAAAATTTTCTGCTCTCAACTCTTTCAGATATTGCGCTTTTAATCACAAATGGGAATTAAGACCCAGATTCCCGCAGGATTTGACAACTTTTGAAAAGTTGTCAAATCTTCTGACAAGAGATAACCGTCTGTTTTTGTCTGGTCTGAAATTTTTGACTTTTAATTTGCATCAGAGGAGGACACAATGAAAGCATTTCACCGTATGAGGCTCCTGCCTGCTCTTTTACTGATCCTGTCCGTGTCATTTTCCATGTCATTTGCCGCTGAAAAAAAACATTATCCCACATCTCCGCCTGAAAATCCGGCAAAAAAATGGCGGATTGGGTATTATGAGGGCGGCTTCTACAGGGATTATCCCAAAACCCTGACAGCCGCGCTCAACGGCCTTGCCTTTCTTGGCTGGATAGAGCCCCTGACTGTCCCTTCACCGGAAGAAGATATGTCCCGGTTCTGGGCATGGCTGGCCGCCAATGTCAAAAGCAGGTATCTTGAATTTGCGGCAGATGCTTTTTATTCGAACAACTGGGACCAGAGCATTCGGGAACAGACCAGGCAGATCGTTCTGAAACGCCTGAGGGAATCCAAAGATATTGATCTGATGATAGCCATGGGCACATGGGCCGGGCAGGATTTGGCAAACAATGAACATGCCGTTCCCACCATGGTGTGTTCTGTCTCTGACCCGATAGCCGCGAAAATTATCCCCAGTGCGGAGGATTCCGGTTTTGATCATGTCCACGCGCGTGTGGATCCGAAGCGGTATTTCAGACAGATCTATGCCTTTCATGATGTCATCGGATTTAAGAAACTCGGTATCATCTATACGGACAATGTTACCGGGCGAAGCTATGCAGCCATAGAGGATGCAAGGAGAATTGCGCAAAGACGGAATTTTGAGATTGCGGAATGCCATACATACGAAGGTGGGGCCACACCGGAAACCAACGCAAGGACAGTGGAATGTGCCCAAAAACTTGCCCCGAAAATTGATGCCCTGTATCTTACAGCACAGGCAAGTGTGAACCGGGAAACCCTGCCCCTGATTATCTCTGCCATGAACGCAGCCAAAGTTCCCGTATTTTCCCAGTCCGGTTCCGAAGAGGTGCAGCAGGGGGCTCTGCTGAGCATCTCTTCGAGCTCAAATATGAAAATCTACGGAAATTTCACTGCCGCGACTATGGCCCAAATCATCAACGGCGCGAAACCGCGCGATTTGAATCAGGTCTGTGAAGCACCTCCCAAAATTGCCTTCAACAGGGCAACTGCCAAAGCAATCGGGCTCCGGGAGGATCTGTTTCAGCTCCTGTCAAACACAGCCCATGAGGTTTATGACACCATCGGGGAAGCAAAATAAGTGCCTGACCTGAGGTTTTCGTGTCAGAAATCACCTAACCGCAGGGCAACACACAATGACTGCACTGGAAGACATAAAAAAAGATTCGGTTTTAAACGGCATTGTTTCTGGCCAGGCTGTAAGCATTGTAAATGCTGACAGGATCGGACACGATGCGGTTTCTGTTTTTTACAGGGATTCCAAAGGCGCGGGCTTGGGGAGCGGATGCTTTTCCGCGCGGATGAGGAACATCTGCACCCTGTCACAGCAGGCCGTCCCTGGAGTTTTGACGGCAATGGAGCAGATTTCAAAATTGCCGCTGAAGCACACCGCATCCGGCTGGCCCATCTTTTTGATCCGCTCATGGCAGTCCGCACCTCAACTGTGGAACCCCTTCCCCACCAGATTACCGCAGTTTATGATGCCATGATTCCCCGGCAGCCTTTGCGCTTTCTGCTGGCCGATGATCCGGGCGCAGGCAAAACCATCATGGCCGGACTTTTCATCCGGGAACTCATGGTGCGGGGCGATGTGAAACGCTGTCTTGTCGTTGCCCCGGGCAATCTGGTGGAGCAGTGGCAGGATGAACTGGATCAGAAATTCGGGCTGTTCTTTGACATTTTTTCCCGTGAAATGGTGGAATCTGCCCGGTCTGCAAATCCTTTTGAGGAAAAAAATCTGCTCATTGCCAGAACTGATCAACTGGCACGCGCCGAAGATCTGACAGCCAAACTGAAAAAAACAGACTGGGATCTGATTGCTGTGGATGAGGCGCATAAAATGTCAGCCGCATGGTTTGGCAATAATTTGAAAAAAACCAGACGGTTGTATTATGCGAGGCATGGTTTGATCTGTTCCATGCGATTAATTATGATGCTGTCCTGAAAATGTTTTTTGGCCCTCCCGGCGGCCCGGGCCGCCGGGAGGGCCGCGGTGACGAGATCGTCCCAACCCCGGATTCCCAAGTCCGTGTGCAGCCGGATCCGCCACCCCGGACAGTCGCATGGGGCAGAAATGACCCCGCATCTGCAGGGACGGGAAAATATTTATGAGTAACTGCACAGGTACAGATATATCCAAAAACACATATGATGTTCATTTTCTGAGCAGCGGAGCTGATCACCGCTTTGACTGTAATCCTGAGAACATCGCTGAGACCGTCAGCATGTTCCGCTCTGCCGATCCGGATCTGACTGTCATGGAGGCCGCCGGAGGATATGAGTCTGATCCTGCCACCGAACTTCAGGCAGCCGGACTCCCTGCTGCGGCCGTCAATCCGAAAAAGATCAGAAATTTTGCCAAAGCCCCCGGACAGACTGCCAAAACCGACAGAATCGATGCCCGCGCCACAGCCCGGTTCGGTGCGGCACTGCAACCCCCGGCCAGTGAGGCTGCTGATGAGACAACCCGTAAAATCAGAGCCCTGACCGTCCGGAAGCGCCAACTGACAACTGTCCGGACTGCCGAAAAAAACCGCACGGAGCACATCCGGGATGACTTCATCGGGGAAAGCATCCGGACGGTTATTTCCGCAATTGAGGAACAGGTATGCAGGATCGAAGATCAGATCCGCATGCTCACAGCCTCTTCTTGCGATCTGCAACAGAAGGCTGAAATTATTCAGTCTTTCAAGGGGATCGGAGAAAGCGCCGCTGCCGGTCTTATAAGCGGGCTCCCGGAAATCGGAACCCTGAACAGAGGGCAGACGGCTTCTCTGACAGGTACTGCCCCGGCAAACCGGGACAGCGGGAAGTTCCGGGGAAAACGCATGACCGGAGGCGGGCGCTGTGAGATCAGAACCCTGCTTTATATGCCCACTCTTGTGGCAACACAGCATAACCCGGTCATACGTGATTTCTGCAACCGTCTGATTAAAAAAGGTAAAAACAAAATGGTTGCAGTGGTGGCCTGTATGAGAAAGATCCTGGTGATCCTCAACTCCATGGTCAAAAACAATCAACCCTGGAAACCGAAAACTGCTTGACTTTGATAACAGTCGCTACAGAAAACCCCAAAAATATTATCTTAAAGCCTATAGTTCTTCATACCGGTTCCACGTGCTGCCTTCAAATACGATTGATCTCATCCAACTCCTCTTTTGACGGTCTGTATCCTTTCCCGTTCCTGTGAGATGCAGACGCTTCAGAGATTTGTTTCATCAGAGACGTATTTTGAAGAACATACAGGGATTCCTGTTCTCTTTCCAAGTCTTCCGCACTGACAATGATAAAATCCCGGCCCCCTCTGCGGGTTATCCTCAGCGGTTCATGGTCGGAGATGATTTGATCCACAGACTTTTTCATATTGGCACGGAATTTGTTCACAGACAATTCACGCATTTTGTGCCTCCTGACTGTTTTTTTGAAATATACTGCAACCATGTACACAAATCAGGGCGGAAAAGATTTGCCCTCCTGACCCCTGCTTAAAATGGTTAAAAAAAACAGTATGATGCACTGCCATCATACAGACGAAAGCCTGTACCGGAACAGCCTGAAGTTACTGGATTCCGGCTTTTGCCGGGGCCGACAAAGGATAAAGTGATCTGCTGATTTATTAAAGAGATAAAGGACAGCGGGTCAAAACGGCGGACAATGTCATCGCGGGATTCTGATTTGTTTTTCAGAAATTTTCTGTAATAATGTCAATTTTTTCGGATTTTTCAACCCGTTTTCATATCCGAATCAACCGGATTTGACCCACTATCAAAAAACAGATGGAACTGTCTTTGCATGGATATGGTCAAAGGCGGAGTTCACAGGCGGCAGTGAGATCGAAGATCAGATCCGTATTCTCATAACATCTTCTTCCGATCTGAAACAGCAAGCTGAAATTATTCAGTCTTTCAAAGGCATCGGAGAAAGCACTGCTGCCGGTCTGATAAGCGGGCTGCCTGAAATCAGAACCCTGAACAGAGGGAGTCTCTTATCCCTTGCAGGTACGGCACCGGTAAACCGGGACAGGGGGCAGTGCCGGGGAAAACGCATGACCGGAGGCGGGCGGTGTGAAGTCAGAACCCTGCTTTATATGCCCACTCTTGTGGCAATACAGCATAATCCGGTCATCCGTGATTTCTGCAACCGCCTGATTAAAAAAGGCAAAAAAAATGCTCGCAGTTGTGGCATGTATGAGAAAAATTCTGGTTATCCTCAATGCTATGGTAAAAAACAACCAAATCTGGAATCCAAAAACTGCTTGACTTTGATAACAGTCACTACATTCTTCTCTGGCAAAGAGCCATATCCGCCAGCACAAGGGCGGTCATGGCCTCCACAATGGGAACCGCACGGGGAAGCACGCAGGGATCATGACGGCCTTTGGCTTCCAGTATCACTTCATTTCCTTGAAAATCAAAGGTTTTCTGTGCCTGCCCGATGGTGGCAACCGGTTTGAAGGCCGCGCGGAAGAAAATGGGTTCCCCATTGGAAATGCCGCCCTGAATGCCGCCGCTGCGGTTGCTGAGGGTTCCCAGTCTGCCCTTTTTCTGAACAAAGGGATCGTTATGCTCTGATCCGCGCATCCGGGTTCCGGCAAAACCGGAGCCGATTTCAAATCCTTTGGTTGCGGGAATGGAGAGCATGGCCTGGGCCAGTTTGGCCTCCAGTTTGTCAAACACCGGTTCCCCCAGTCCAACCGGAACATTGCGGCAGACACAGGAAATGATGCCGCCCACAGAATCTTTGGCCTCACGCGCGTCTGTGATGATTTTTTCCATGTGTTCCGCTGCTTCCGGATGGGGACAGCGCACGAAATTCTGATCCACCATTTCCCGCGTAATCTGTTCCGTATCCAGTTCCGGCGCATCCAAAGTGCCGACAGAAGACACCCAGGCCACAATCTCTGTGCCAAAGGTTTCCAAAAGAAATTTTTCCGCAACGGCTCCGGCCGCGACCCGTGCAATGGTTTCCCGTGCACTGGCTCTGCCTCCGCCGCTGGAAGCCCGGATGCCGTATTTCATCTGATAAGTATAATCTGCATGGGAAGGCCGGGGAATGTCCGACATTTTTTTATAATCTCCGGGGCGCTGATCTTTGTTGGGAACAAACAGGGCAATGGGCGTTCCCAGAGTAAGGCCGTTTTCCACACCGGACAGAATGCTGACCTGATCCTCCTCTTTCCGATCTGTCGTCAGGCGACTCTGCCCTGGTTTGCGGCGATCCAGTTGTCTCTGAATATCTGCCTCGCACAAGGCCAAGCGCGGGGGGCATCCGTCCACCACTGCACCCACGCCCCGGCAGTGGGACTCCCCAAAGGTGGTGACACTGAATATTTTTCCGAAATTGCTGGACATGATTTTTTTCCATTCTGTTTTTTGATACGGTCTGCTTCCGAACCGCAGGAAAATGCCTGTTTCCCAAGTCCCGAAAAGAAAGTTTGGGATCCGGCTGTATCTGCCAAACTTTCCGTTTTCAAATCTGCTTCTGAATCTTTCCACAGTTTTTCAGAAAAGTCAAAAAATAAAAAAAGCCGCAGTTCATCTTCTGAAAAACAGGAACTCCGGACAGTGGGGCATATTTGTTGATCTGCCTTATTTTTTTAACAAAATCAAAAAATAATATCAATTGAGCGATTTTCATCTTATCCTGTTTGTCTGCAGATTTCTTCCCACATCAAATCCGGCAAGATTCATTGGCAAAAAAGGGCGCACTGCACTTCTTTCCTGCAGAAGTTTT
The DNA here is from genome assembly GCA_041390465.1 of Desulfobacterales bacterium. Taxonomy (GTDB): domain Bacteria; phylum Desulfobacterota; class Desulfobacteria; order Desulfobacterales; family Desulfococcaceae; genus JAABRU01. The sequence goes on from JAWKPW010000012.1 coordinate 40,087, forward strand.
TTGCAGACATGCGGATATTTTTTGCTTGCAAAGCCATATTGAATAATTTATAAAATATGGAAAAATTGGCTGTTTTGAATCCAACAATCTGAATTTGCTGTATAAAACACAATTTTGCATACAAGGAAACCAGCATCCCGGATTTGAACTGCGCAATTTTCAGGGCCCCAAAGATCATCCGAAGTTCAGAGGAAATCCGCATCACTTTTTCCCTCTTGACTGTTATAACTGTATGATGATACTGAGGCATGTAAAAAATTCGGAACAATCAGCGCTATGCCCGAAGTGTGTCTGCCGGTTGGCACAAACACGGCATGAGGGGCGTGAGTCCGCGCAAAGGAGTGATTTTTTTATGATACACAGATACTGTTGCCTGAATTTCAGAAAAAACCATGCAGGTTTTTGGCTTTCGGCCAGGCAGTTGTGACATGACAGCAGACAAACTTCTCAACGGTGTCTTTATTCTTGCAATTGCCGCAGCCGGTTTTTTCATTGAAAGTTCCTATTACTTTCAGGTGCTGACCTTTATCGGCATCAACACGCTGCTCGCTCTGGGGCTGAATATGCTCATGGGGTATGCAGGTCAGATTTCTTTGGGACATGGGGCATTTTACGGTATCGGGGCCTATACCACAGCCATTTTGACCGTCAATTACCATTTTTCCCCCTGGCTTTCCCTGCCCTGCGCAGTTTTTCTTGCTGTGGCTGTGGCGTTTCTGGTGGGACTTCCCACCCTGAAACTTTCCGGTTACTATCTGGGTATGGGAACCCTGGGTTTCGGCATGATCACCTTTATCATTTTCCGGGAATGGGACACCCTCACGGGCGGTGCTTCCGGTTTTGTGGGAATTCCCCCTTTGGAACTGGGCCCTGTGTCTTTTTCCTCTGCCCGGAATTATTTCTGGCTGGTCTGGTCTGTGGTGCTGCTGACCGCTGTTCTGTGCCAAAGACTCATTGATTCCCGGATAGGCCGGGCTTTGCGCTCCATCCACGACAGCGAAAAAGCGGCACGGGCTGTGGGCATCAACACCATGAACCTGAAACTGGGAATTTTTGTTTTCAGTGCGGCCACAGGCGCGCTGGCCGGATTTCTCTATGCCCATTACATCAGTTTCATCAGTCCGGGTTCCTTTGATTTTCTGGCTTCCATCCGCATGGTCACCATGGTGGTCATCGGCGGAATGGCCAGTATATGGGGGGCATTGCTCGGGGCTTCCCTTCTGACACTGCTGCCGGAATGGCTCCACGCGTTCGCGGATTTTGAAATGCTGGTTTACGGTCTGATTATGATGGTTGTCATGATACTGCTGCCCCGGGGACTGACACGGGGGCTTCTGGATATGTATGAACATGCAAGAGACAGATACAGCAAATAAGCATTCTCCCCTGCTGAAAATTGGCGCAGTATCCAAGTCCTTTGGCGGGGTGAAGGCGCTGACAGACATTTCCTTTGCGGTTCCCCGGGGGATTGTGCAGGGGCTCATCGGCCCCAACGGCGCGGGAAAAACCACACTTTTCAATGTGATTACAGGAGCATATGCACCGGAAAAGGGCAGTGTTCTGTTTGACGGGGCAGAGATCCGCGGCAGAAAACTGCATCATATTGTAAAACTTGGCATCGCCCGGACCTTTCAGAATGTGGAACTTTTTGAAAGCATGACCGTTCTTGAAAATGTCATGGTGGGCTGTCATGTGCGCACCAAAAGCGGTTTTCTGGGCGCACTGAGCCGTCTGCCCGGAGTGCGGAAAGAGGAAAAAAAAACCCGGGAACAGGCCGCCGAACTTCTGGCTTTTGTGGGACTGGAAAGTCAGGCCCATCGGCGGAGCGGTGATCTGCCCTTTGGATGGCAGCGCCTGCTGGAAATCGCGCGTGCCCTGGCTTCAGAACCGAAACTGATGCTCCTCGACGAACCGGCCGCGGGCCTCAATGCGGTGGAAACCCGGCAACTGGGAGATTTGCTGGAAAAAATCCGTGAACGGGGGATTACCCTCATGCTGGTGGAACATGACATGAGTCTGACCATGAAGGTCTCTGACAATATTGTGGTGCTGGATCAGGGCCGGATGCTGGCACAGGGAAGTCCGCGGGAAATCCAGTCAGACGCGGCCGTGATGTCAGCCTATCTGGGAACACAGTGAGCTATGCTGCGAATCAAAAATCTCAAATGTTTTTATGGCCGAATCATGGCCATCAAAGGGGTCAGTCTGTCTGTGCGTCAGGGTGAACTCATCACCCTCATCGGCGCAAACGGTTCCGGCAAAAGCACTCTGCTGGAGGCCATATGCGGTCTCCTTCCCGGATGGAAAGGTGAAATCCTGTTTGAAGACAGCTCACTGGAAGGAGCAGATCCCCCGGCCATCGTGAAAAAGGGCATCAGTCTTGTGCCGGAGGGGCGTCTGGTTTTTCCGCCTCTGAGCGTTCTGGACAATCTCAAACTGGGAGCCTACACACGCTACCGCCGGAAACAGCATGCGGAAATTGAAAAAGATTTGGACAGGGTGGCAGAACTGTTTCCCATTCTGCGGGAACGCTCGGATCAGCCGGCCGGAACTCTTTCAGGCGGAGAGCAGCAGATGCTGGCCATTGGACGGGCTCTTATGTCCCGTCCGCGGCTGTTGGTGCTGGATGAGCCTTCCATGGGACTTGCGCCCCTGATGGTGGAAAAAATACTGGATACACTGGTGCTGCTGAAAAAACAGCAGGGGCTGACGATTCTCCTTGTGGAGCAGAATGCCCAGGCCGCACTGAAAATCGCAGATCGGGGCTATGTGATGGAAACCGGAAAAATCGTACTCCAGGGGGCTGCGGCAGATCTGCTTTCGGATGTGGAAGTCAAGCGGGCCTATCTGGGAAAAGATTATGAGGAATTTTATGACGGGAAAAACTGACATCCTGAACGTCAATCCGCAGGAACTCAGACAAATGCAGTTGGAACGCCTGCAAAGCACCCTGAACAGGGCCTACCGGAATGTGCCCTTTCACCGGAACCGGCAGAATGAGATTGCCCGCCAGACAGGACGGGATCCTTCCATCATTGAAAATCTGGGGGATATTGCGCGTCTTCCCTTTATGAAACGCAGCCATCTGGGAGAACATTATCCTTACGGTCTTTTTGCCGTGCCGCTGCGCGATATTGTGCGCATTCACACTGCACCCGGCACCACCCTGCATCCCACCGTCACCGGCTATACCCGTCAGGATCTGGGCATATGGAGGGAAATGCTTGCACGGGCTTTGACGGCCGGAGGTCTCACTTCCCAGGACATTCTGCAGATCAGTCTGGACCCCGGTCTGGCCAACTGGGGAAGGGATTACAAGGATGGAGCAGAATCTCTTGACATCGCGGTCATTCCCAACACCCCCCTTTCCCCAGAAAAACAGATGATGCTCATCCGGGATTACAAAATTTCGGTTTTGGTGACCACCCCGTCCGAAGCCGCGCAACTCGCAGATCGGATGTTCACCGCGGATCTCAATCCCACCTCCCTGAATCTCACGCACCTGATTCTGGTGGGGGAACCTGCGGAGCATGAGCTTCGGAACCGTCTGGAGCAGCAGCTTCATGTAACAACGTGGATGCATTACGGACTCAGTGAGGTTCCCGGCCCTGCCATTGCCTTTGAATGCCCGGCCCATGAAGGCCTGCATATCCATGAGGATCATTTTCTTCCGGAAATCATTGATCCCATAAGCGGAGAGGTGCTGCCTTCGGGCGAAAGCGGGGAACTGGTGCTGACCACCCTCATGACCCGCGCTTTTCCCCTGATCCGTTTCCGAACCGGGGACAGGGCGCGGTTCAGGAAAGGCCGGTGTGCATGCGGGAGTTCTCTGGTGCGGATGGACTGGCTGGAAGGCCGGACAGATGATATTCTCAATGTCAACGGTGTCAAGGTTCACCGGAACCAGGTGCTGCACGCTGTAAAACGGATACTGGGATTTGTCCCTGATTTTCAGCATTCTGTGATTTCCCGTTATGGGGAAAAAAACTGGCTCGAAATCCGAATCTGCATGGATGATCGGCTCTTTTCCGATGAAATCAAGGGAATCGAGCAGCAGATTCATACTCTCACCGATCAGTTGCGGGAAAATCTCGGTGTTCCCCTGGCTGTCCGTCTGAGAGAGAAACCCCTGCGGACTTCCTGATTTTCCACTGTCTGAATCTTTTGCTTTATTTCTGTTATTTATTTTGTTAATTATTTGACACCGCCACATAAGTCAGTTTATAATCTGTTTTGGCTGCTGCTTATGAGGTTCCTGCTGTCTGACAGGACTGACAGCAGGGCATGGAGTCAGACAAGGTGTCAGATTCCGGTCTTTATGCACCAAAACTGCGCAAACGGATAACAGATGTTTTTCCTGCGGTTTCAGCAGGGATCCGGGCATGAGTCAGCCGGTTTCTCAGCAGCCGGATTCATTGCGGAGAAATTGGTTTCAGTAAATTCAAGTGGTTATAAAAATGTCAGCAGAACCTGATAAGCGCAGCAAAAAAACAGGCCTGTTTTGGAAATGATGCAACTGTCTCATTTTTTCTGCCGCGCCGGACTGCGGCAGTTTGAGTAAAAAAATATGAACGGTAAAAAAAATGCTATTCAGATGGTATGGGGCTGGCTGCTGATATCTTTCGGGGTTGGCATGTTTTTCAGAATTCCTCAGGTGATGCCCCGGATTCAGGAGTTCGAATGTTTTTCTTCAGGCTTTGGTTTGGTATTTGTATATTTCAGCCTCTACCTTGTCGGCATTCTGCTCATCTGCGGAGGCGCAATGAAAATATACGGGCATTCCCGTCCCTCCCGCACCGGGGACAGACCTGACCCGGAAGAACACTAAAAACCCTTTACAGACAACTGCATTGAAAAATGATTAAAAAGTCAACTGCACCAAAAGAGACACATTTGAAGGCAGAAGCTCCTGTAACCCATTTGAAAGTGGAAACAGAAACGGCTGATCACCTCATGGTAAAGGCGGGCGATGCTGTCCCGGCAAAGGCCAGAGTCAGCCCGGAGGTTGCCTTCCGTATCAAATTCCAGCAGATCAGCAACAAGATTCAGGCATCCCACAATCTGGAAGAGGTGCTGAACAGTCTCAAAAGTGAAATAGCACAGTTGTTTGAATCTGAAAGAATTACTGTGTATGTGATTGACGGTGTGAAACGGGAACTGGTTTCACGGGTGACGACCGGCAACAATGTGGGGGAAATACGGATTCCCGTCTCCACCGGCAGCATAGCCGGTTATGCTGCCTATAAGCAGAGAATCATAAATATCGCAAATGTTTATGATGAAGAGGAACTCCGTCAGATCGGACCGGACATCCGCTTTGACAGCAGTTGGGACAAAAAAACAGGATTTGTCAGCAAACAGATGCTGACATGCCCCATATTTTTCCACAAATATCTGCTGGGCGCCATCCAGCTCATCAACCGCAAAAACGGAGAACCCTATTTAAAAAGAGATGAACAGTCTGTCCGTGAGCTGGCCAAAACACTGGGAATTGCCATGTACAACCAGAAACGGGCAGCGCGGCAGGCAGGGAACAAATTCAGTTATCTGCTGCAAAAACATCTGGTGACCCAGAAAGAACTGCAGAATGCCATTGCCGAAGCCAAGAAACGCAATGAGTCCATAGAAACCTATCTGATGTCCAACCTCAAGATTCCCAAGACTGACATTGTGGAATCTCTGGCCAAGTATTATGAAGTTCCGGGCGTTGTTTACAACCAGAGCACGCCCATCCCCGGCGAACTGCTGAAAAACCTCAAAATTCCTTTTTTGAAGAAGAATCTGTGGGTTCCTCTGAAAAGTGACGGAGAGAAGATCATGATTCTGGTGGATGATCCCCAGAATCTGCAGAAAATTGATCTGATTAAATCTCTTTTTCCCAAAAATCCGCTGGATTTCTCTGTGGCTCTGAAAGAGGACATTCTCGAATTTATCAAACTCTTTACCTCTGATGAAAAAGAGCAGGCCAATATTGATGAAATTCTTCAGCAGTTGCAGGCCGAAGCAGAGGAAGTGGAAGAGGATGTTGATGAGGTCAATGATTCAGACAGCGCAGTGGTGAAACTGGTAAACAAGATTATTCTGGACTCCTTTGCCCGGAGAGCATCGGATATTCATATCGAACCCTATCCCGGAAAACAGAACACACTGGTGCGCATCCGCATTGACGGCGCATGCACCGTGTATCAGACCATTCCCTACAATTACAAAAATGCGGTGGTGTCCCGTATCAAGATCATGTCCGGTCTGGATATTGCGGAACGCCGCCTGCCCCAGGACGGAAAAATCCAGTTCAAGAAATTCGGGGGGCTTGACATCGAGCTCCGTGTGGCCACCATTCCCACCCAGGGCGGCATGGAGGATATTGTCATGCGTATCCTGGCCGCCGGAGAGCCCATTCCGCTGGCCAAGATGGGATTTTCAGAGCGCAATTACAAAGAATTCACAGAGATCATCAGTCAGCCCTATGGCATCATCTTTGTCTGCGGACCCACCGGTTCGGGTAAAACAACAACCCTGCACTCGGCTCTGGCCTATATCAACAAAACCGAAACCAAGATATGGACGGCTGAGGATCCTGTGGAAATCACCCAGAAGGGACTGCGCCAGGTGCAGGTGCATCCCAAGATCGGTTTTGATTTTGCCCGTGCCATGCGAGCGTTTCTCCGTGCCGATCCGGACGTGATTATGGTGGGTGAAATGCGTGACAAGGAAACCACATCCATCGGCATTGAGGCTTCCCTGACCGGCCATCTGGTTTTTTCCACACTGCACACCAACAGCGCACCGGAAAGCGTGGTGCGTCTGCTGGATATGGGCATGGACCCCTTCAACTTTGCGGACGCTCTTCTGTGCATTCTGGCCCAGCGTCTGGTGCGAACCCTGTGCAGCAGTTGCAAAGAGGAATACAACCCTTCGGAAGAGGAGTATCAGGAACTGGTAAGAGAGTACGGCAAAGATATTTTTGAAAGGGATTTGTCAGAAAAATATCCTTATAACAAAGACCTGGTGCTGTACAAACCCAGGGGCTGTGAAAAATGCAACCAGACAGGATACAGGGGCCGTATGGGTATACACGAACTGATGGCCGGTACGGATGAGATGAAACGTCTGATCCAGACCGAGGCGCGTGTGGCCGAGATGCTGGCCCAGGCTCTGGAAGATGGCATGCGAACCCTGAAACAGGACGGCATTGCCAAGGTGTTTGCCGGGCACACAGACTTCATGCAGGTCAGAAAGGTCTGCATCAACTGATTTTCCCTCTTTTTTCCATTGCTTTTCTGAATTTTTCCAACTGAGCTTCATACAAAGCCCGCTCCTTTCCGGAGCGGGCCAGAGCTTTTTCCTCTGTCTGAACAGCCATTTCATACATGCCGTTGACATAATAACTTTCTGCAAGGGTGTCCAGCACATGCGGAGCATCAGAGAGTTGTGCAGCGCGAAGGGCCAGCCGGAGAGCCATTTCCGGATTCCGAAGCGGCAGGGTTTCACATGTGGCATACAGCCAGGCCAGATTGTTGAGCACTTCCGGATCATCTGCTTTCAGATCAAGGGCTTTCTGATAGGCACCGATGGTTTGGGCATATTCATTGCGGCTGTAATGCAGATCCCCCAAAAGATGGTACAGTTTGGGGTTATGCGGATTTTTTTCAATTTCCTCCCAAAGAATGCGTTCAAAATTCGCGATGAGTTTTCTGTCTGTTTCTCCGGAACTGACAAGGTATCCCCCACAGCCGATCAGGATCATTCCGATCAGATAGACTGCAATGCTTTTTTTGATTTTCTGATCATGTTTTTTTATCCATGATCTGTCTTTTTCACATTTCAGAATATAGTCAACACGTTCTGCAATGCTGAAATGATGCCAGTTGGGTTTGTCCGGAGCCTGTCCGCTGCCGGCCGCAATTTTTTCAAAGGTGGAGATCAAAGGCCCGGCAGTATCAAAAAAAGTATAGACATAACAGTCGGCCTGACGTTCAAAATTTCTCATGAAATATCCGAAGATATAACGAAAATAAACCAGAAAAATAAAAATGTTCAAAATGGTGAACAAAGTGGATGTGACAGAGGTCTGGCTGACTCCGGAGTGGATGACAAAACGGTACAGGGGTTCGGTAAAAACGATCAGATAAAGAATCAGATCAAAGATGGCATAGGAAAGCACCATGTATCCTACAAAAAAGAAAAGATAAAATATCAGATGACTGCGTTTGACATGCCCGATTTCATGGGCAATGACCGCATCCACCTCTTCCGGGCTGAGAAGATCCAGCAGGGCTTTGGTGACAAGAATATAGCGAAATTTCTTCACCAGTCCCATGACACCGGCTGTAATCATCCGGCCCTCAAAGATGGGCCAGCAGAGGATGTCTGCATATTCCATTCCCGCACGTTCGCAAAGAGTTTCAATCCTCTCCCGCACATGGCCTTTCCCAAGGGGTTTGCATCCCCAAAATTTCTGGATCAGCAGCGGACCTGTCAGGGCCACAGCAAAAAGAAAAATCAGAAAGAAAAGTGTTTCCCCTTCCCCGGCTGCCATGAATTTTTTCAGCCATTCAAAAGGCAGTACCATGATAAGATCATGGATTCCGGACAGCAGAACCCAGGGAAGCAGCACAGGCACGGCAAAGGATATATTGGACAGAATATAGGCATTGCGGGATATGCGGCTGGAATAAACTCTCTGATATGTGTCATGCGCGCAGTACCAGACAAGGGAAAGATAAAAAACGAAGAGCAGGAGAAACAGCAGAGCCGGAAGCGTGGGAAAAATTCTGAAATATCCAATTTTATCCATATAATCAGGAAGATTCAGGATATAAACATCCACTGTGAACAAAAAAACAGCCATCACAGACTGCCGGCTCAGCAGGCTGGTGAAACTGTTCTCAAGAACATGATCAAAAAGGGGAAAACCTTGTGTCCGAATCTTTTTTTCCAACATGCTGAACTGGATACGGGTAAGGAGAAAAAAAACAAGAATGAAAAAAAGAAACAGCTCAAGGGTTTCGTCCAAAGGCAGATTCGGAGTTTCCGAAGGCTGATACGTGGCGTAAATGAGCAGGACAATGATAAAATACAGGAAATTTGCGAACATGAATATTGCTTGCTGTTGAATGTGAGGTTCAGGATTTGACTTTTTTGAAATAGCGTTCCTTTTCACTGTAAATGCAGCCGCAGTACTGCTGGCGGTAGAGATTCAGGTTTTTGGATTCCGCAATCCCTTCTTTCCAGCCTTCGCGGAAATCATGATAGCAAAAAGGGACACCTGCGGATTTTGCCAGAGATTCTCCGATGTCCCGGATCATTTCGTGTTTCTGAAATTTGCTGTAAAGCAGGGTGGTGGTGAAGCAGTCAAATTTTCCCCTTTTTGCCAGCAGGGCAGTGCTTTTGAGTCGATCATGGTAACAGTAGGCACAGCGGTCAGTTTCCCGAAACACCACATTCCGGATGAATTCCTCAGGTTCATATCCTTCCTGCCAAATTACCTGAAAATTTTCAATTTCTGAAAATGTTTTCAGGGTCTCCTCCCGTTTCATACATTCGGTATATGGATGGATATTGTGCCGGTAAAAAAATCCCATGATGTGAAAATTTTCTGACCGGAGAACCCTGACAGGATAAACAGCGCAGGGTGCGCAGCACATATGCACCAGAATTTTGGGGCCTTTTCCGTTTTCCATGCAAAAACCATCTTTCTTTCCGCTGTGTTGTTGCGGATTTGAACATTTTTAAGCGCAAAGAGCACAGGGATGGCACAAAGGGCACAAAAGAATTGTCTGTCCGTCTTTTTTTGAACGGACGAATCTGTGCCTGCCTTCTGTGTTCTTTGCGGTTAAATTCACAAAATCCGCTGTGCCCAATTATACCAATTCTCCATTGAAATTATGCAGTTCTGTCAGCTTATTGTGACCTTTGTGCCATCTTCGTGCCCTTTGTGGTAAAATTCGGTATTACCGGGGAGTTGGACAGTATCCTGCCCCGTTTTCCAGTGTCAGGCCCAGAATCTTTTCCCGGATCAGGGTTTCAATCACCTCACAGACCGGCAGCCCCACCACATTGGTATACGATCCGTTTATGCTTTTGACCAGAAATGTGCCCAGCCCCTGAATCGCGTATGCGCCGGCTTTGTCAAAGGGTTCTTTGGTATGGATATACCATTCAATTTCCTCTCTGCTCAACTGCTTGAAGCAGACATCGGTTCGGACTGCATCGGAAAAAAGCCTGTTTCGGGATTTGCAGCAGATCGCGTATCCGGTAAAAACCTGATGAGTCTGACCGCTCAGACGGCCAAGCATGTCTCTGGCTTCGTCTTTGGAACCCGGTTTTCCCAGAATGGCATTTCCAATCAGAACAATGGTATCCGCGCCAATCACCCAGCTTTGGGGATATTTTTCAGCCACTTCAGCGGCTTTGGCCTGTGCCAGGGTTTTCACATAGACCTCCGGCTGGCTGAGGTGCACGGAAGATTCGTCAAAACGGCTGGGGATGACGGCAAAGTCAAGCCCGGCCTGTTCCAGAAGATATTTCCGCCGAGGGGATTCAGAGGCCAGAATCAGATAGGGGTGCTGATGTTTTTTGTTCATAAGGAGTTGCCGGATAAGCAGTCGGAAGTGCTGCTGTGTTAAAAAAAATTATGAAAAACCGAATTTTATATAAAATTACACATGAAAAATATGCAAAGGGTTACTTATCAGAAGACAGCGCTTTTGACAAGTCGCAAAAAACAAAAATATAAACACTTCTCCTGGCGGATGCTTTTTCAGTGCTGCTTCCGGAGCTTAAGGTGATTTCAGGAAAAGAATATCCCGTCAAAGCAGCACAGACTTCCGGTCTGTGCTGCTGCAGACACAAACCGGAAGATTAATGCTGATCTGAAAGAATTCCGATCCGGAAATTGTCTGACTGCAAAAATCAAGGGAGACACAGATCTTCAGACATGACACCGAAATGCTGAGAATATAAATCCGGATTTCACTTGATTTGCCTTGTTTCTTTCCTGTAATATATTGAGACGTGCCGTACTGTCAAAAAAACTGCTCTGCAATGTTTGGAACCGGCATTCTGCCGGTTTTGCTCTGATAATGTGAATTAAAAGTCAGATTCCGACAGGATTTGACAACTTTCTGAAAACTGTCAAATCCTGCATGGACATATGACAGTCTGTTTTTGTTCATTCTGAAATTTTTACTTTTAATTCGAATTGATATGTGAAAGACATGCACTGGAAAGGGGGGAAACATGTCAGAGGAACTGATTAAAATTGATGAATACAGATGGGAGCTTCCCCAAACAGGAATCATGCGGGTTCCGGGCCGGATTTATGCAAGTGAATCCATGCTCGATGATCTGAAAAAAGAGGGAACTCTGGTTCAGGTGGCAAATGTGGCTTCCCTGCCGGGAATTGTCAATGTTTCCCTTGCCATGCCGGATGTGCATCAGGGATACGGTTTTTCCATTGGCGGGGTGGCAGCGTTTGACTGGGACGAGGGAATCATCTCGCCCGGTGGCGTGGGATATGACATCAACTGCGGGGTGCGTCTCGCGGGTACACATCTGGAGGAAAAGGATGTGCGCCCCAAACTCGATGATCTGGCAGATGCGCTGTATCAGAACATTCCCTCCGGTGTGGGTTCCAAAGGTTCCGTGCGGGTTTCCGGGGATGAGGAGAAAAGAGTTCTCCGGGAGGGAAGCCGCTGGGCTGTGAAGCAGGGATTCGGAGAGGACAGCGATCTGCGTCTGACTGAAGAGGGAGGATGCCTGCCGGATGCTGACCCGGAGGTAATCAGCGAAAAGGCTTTGGATCGGGGCAAAAAGCAGTTGGGAACCCTGGGTTCGGGCAACCATTTTCTGGAAATCGGGGTGGTGGATGAAATTTATGATGAGGACACAGCACGGGCCTTTGGTCTGTTTCAGGGACAGGTGACCGTGCTGCTCCATACCGGTTCACGGGGACTGGGATACCAGATCTGTGATGATTTTCTGGCTTTTATGACAAAACATGTCAAGAATCTGCCTTTTTACCTGCCGGATCGGCAGCTCTCCTGCGCGATGATTCAGTCTGCAGAGGGACAGCGCTATCTGCGGGCCATGGCCTGCGCGGCCAATTACGCGTGGGCCAATCGCCAGATTCTCATGCACCATGCCAAAGAGATTCTGCTGAAAACTCTGGGCATCAGCCCGCGCAATCTGGGGCTGCGGCTGGTCTATGACATCTGCCACAATATTGCCAAAAAAGAGGAGCATGTCATTGACGGAAAAAAACGCATCGTGTGCGTGCACCGCAAGGGCGCAACCCGATCCTTTGCTCCGGGGCATCCGGCTTTGTGCGAAACATACCGGAACACGGGGCAGCCGGTTCTGGTTCCCGGTGACATGGGCACTGCCTCTTATGTTTTGGTGGGAACACAGAAAGCAATGGAAGAAACCTTTGGTTCCACCTGTCACGGTGCAGGAAGGGTGTTAAGCCGCACCGCTGCCAAAAAAGCTGCAAAGGGCAGAGCCATTTACCGGGAACTGGAGGATAAGGGCATTCTGGTGCGATGGACAGGCCGGGCCACTCTGGCAGAGGAAATGCCGGATGCGTACAAAAACATCTCCCAAGTGATTGATGTGGTACACGGCGCGGGCATTTCCCGGAAAGTGGCCAGACTCAGACCCATGGCCGTGATCAAGGGATAAATGATGATGGCTCATATCGGATTCCGGGGGCTTAATGTGGTATAAAAAATCCAAATTTTCTGCAGCTTTTAAGACAATTTTTTTGGAGTAGCGTCTGTTTTTCTTTCAGATACGAGTCCTTATCACAGACATTGTCCACCGCGGGCAGCAGGCGGCCTTCCGCGTCATAAGCCGGGGTTCTTTCCATACTCCGGCGTGTGCTTTTTTCATACACCCGGAAACCGGCCGCATTGTAGCGGTATTCTTCGGTAAAAATTCCGTCCTTTGTCACGGTGAGCCGGCGGTCTGCGCCGTCATAGGCATGAACATGCACGGAAGTGTCCCCGTCAACGGTTTGGGCTTTTTTTCAATCCTTCCGCCGTTGCCGGTTTCCAAGATTTCGTTCCTCAACCCAACTGACCTGTTTTGATAACAGTCGCTGCCAAGTTTGTTCTGACGGATTTACCACAAAGCTCACAAAGACCGGCACAAAGTTCACAAAAAAATTTGATGCCGGGATTTCACTTCACAGAACAACCTGATTTTTTGGAAAAATCCGGTTGTTTTTGCCGATCACAGATTCAAAATTGACAAAGCACGGGACAAAGCCATGCTGAAAAAAACTGCCCGCCCGCTGTTTTCAGAATGACCGTTGTAACTCCCTGCAGGAACTTCTGTTTACTAATCCCTCAGATTGTGATATTCTCCGTTCAGGTTTTCGGCCTGTGACGGGCAGGAAACCCTGTCCCACTTTTTTTCCCCTCAGAAACAAAGCGGGCAGAAAATTTTCACAGCACAGGGAAAATACATGCAGCATTTTGATTTTGAGAATATCGTAAAACAGATCGGAACCGTGATTCTGGGCAAGGAGGATCAGATCCGCCTGGCCCTGACCTGCCTTTTTGCGCAGGGGCATCTGCTGATTCAGGATCTGCCCGGCATTGGCAAAACCACGCTGGCAAAGGTTTTGTCCAAATGTCTGGGGCTGAGTTTCAGGAGAGTGCAGTTCACCAGCGACATGCTGCCCGGAGATATTCTGGGCGTGTCCGTGTTTGAGCAGAAAAACAATTCCTTTGTCTTTCATCCGGGCCCGATTTTCACCCAGGTTCTGCTGGCAGATGAAATCAACCGGGCAACACCCAAAACCCAGAGCGCACTGCTGGAGGCAATGGAGGAACAGCAGGTGACCACAGAAGGAGCCACACGTCCTCTGGAAGCCCCTTTTTTTGTCATAGCCACCCAGAATCCTCTGGAACAGGCAGGAACCTATCCCCTGCCGGAATCTCAACTGGATCGCTTTCTCATGCGCATTGAGCTGGGTTATCCCAATCGGGGCGCGGAAAAGAAACTGCTGACCGGCGAAGGCGCTGATCATATTCTGGCAAAAATGGATTCCTGCCTGATGACGGGAAATGTGCAGGAAATTCAGGAAAAAGTGCAGCAGGTCAAGGCTTCGGATGCCTTTATTGCCTATCTGCAGGACATTCTGGCTTACACCCGCACCTGTGCTCATTTTCATGTGGGACTTTCCCCCAGAGCCGGTCTTGCCCTTCTGCGCGCGTCCCGCTCCTGGGCCTGCTGTCACGGAAGGAATTATGTGATTCCTGAAGATTTGCAGAAAATCATGCCCTGGGTGGTCTCACACCGGCTGCGTTCCGCTGAAAATCTGGGTGAAATTCCCAGAGACCGGCTGATGTCCATGCTGATGGAAGTGCCGATTCCATAAGCAGTTGTCAGGTGTTCTGTGTCAGGGGAAATAAATATCGAACACCTGACACCGAACACCTGACACCTGACACCGAAAACCTGACACCGAAAACCTGTCATGAATATTTTGAAAAAAACAACGCTGTTCAGAAAACCGCCCCCGGTATTGCTTCCGCATCAAATCAGCCGGAAGCATCTCTATATTCTGCCCACATCCCAGGGCTGTCTTTTTCTTGCGGTACTGACAGGCATGCTGCTGGGGTCTGTGAATTACAACAACAATCTGGGATTTCTGCTCACTTTCCTTCTGGGCAGCATGACCTTTGTGTCCATGCTCCACACCCACAGAAACCTTCTGGGAACCGAAATTCATTCCGTGCGCGCAGTTCCGGTGTTTGCGGGGGAAAAAGCTGTGTTCCGCATATCCGTCCGCGGAGGAAATGTTGGCAGCATGGCTGTCCGCTTCTCTCTGCCGGGCGGGGAAGAGGTGTGTGAAGATATTCCGCAGGAAAAAGTCAGTCTGATTGAAGTGTCAGTTCCCACAGAAAAACGGGGGCTGCTGAAACCCGGTATGGTCACGGTTTCCACCCGTTATCCTCTGGGGCTTTTCCGGACATGGACAAATCTTGACCTGCAACTGGAATGCCCGGTTTATCCCGCACCCCTGCACAGTTCTCTTTCCCTGAGCGGGGGAAACAGCAGAGAACAGCAGGATGCAGGAGAAAGTGCGGGACGCGGAGCGGATGATTTTGAGGGACTCAGAACCTATCAGCCCGGAGATCCCATGCAGCATATTTCCTGGAAGGCCTATTCCAAAGGACAGGGCCTGATGAGCAAAACCTTTGTGGGACAGGCAGGGGCATTGGTTTTTCTGGACTGGGCTGCTGTGAAGGGAAAAAACACGGAACACAAACTCTCCCGCCTGTGCGGCATGGTGCTCGCTGCGGATCGGCTTGGCCTGACATACGGCCTGAAACTTCCCGCAACCGCGATTGATCCGGGAAAAGGGGAAGGACATAAGCATAACTGTCTGAGGGAACTGGCATTGTTCGGAATTTCCCGGCAATAAGCACCCAACCGAAAGCTTTCAGGTATGAAAAACCGGATTCTTCCGGAAAAATCCGGTTTTTCTGAAAACGCTGCACCTGAAAATTTATGCTGTCTTATGCCGATTTGCCGTTGATTTTATAAACTGATGTTGCGCCGTCTTTTTCACTGTGATTCCGGCATAAGGAGAAATCCGGCAATATTAAGCAGTTGCGGATGCAGACTTTCTCCGGAATGACCGGAAAGTCTCCTGCCCCGTCATTCCGGCGCAAGCCGGAAACGGTAATTTCAGGAGATTCCGGATGCCGACTTTCGCCGGTGTGACAGGGAAGCGTAACATCAGTTATAAAGTCCTGTCAGTTTCTTGTGAGCTTTGTGCCCTCTCTGTGTCCTTTGCGGTTAAAACAAACCTGACAGAAAGCATGTTTTCAATGGCGAATCAGTATTTCCTTATTCCGGTTTGGAGAAAGGCTTTCATGAAAAAATGGACAATACAAAATTCAGAATACTGATTGTGGATGACAATCCCAAAAACATTCAGGTGGTGGGCAATCTGCTCAGTCAGGAAGGCTATCCCTCCGCGTTTGCCCTCAGCGGCACGCAGGCATTGGAAATATGCAGGCAGGATCGTTTTGATCTGATTCTGCTTGACATCATGATGCCCGGAATGGACGGATTTGAGGTCTGTGAATATCTGAAAAAACAGGATGAAACAAAAGACATCCCCATCATATTTCTCACAGCCAAAGCTGATACGGACAGTATGGTCAAAGGATTTGATCTGGGAGCCTATGATTATGTCACCAAACCCTTTATTGGAAGAGAACTGCTGGCACGGGTCAGAACCCAGTTGTACATCAAATCCCTCAATGATGAACTCAAAGAGCGCTATGAAAAGATTCAGCAACTGGAAAGCATGCGGGAAACCCTGACCAGCATGATTATTCACGATCTGAAAAATCCCCTCAGCGGCATCAGCGGTTATGCCCATCTGCTGCGGATGAACCCGACTGTTGCAGCAGATCCCAAAGCCTTTGTCCATGCAGGCTCCATTCTCAACTCCACCCAGACCATGCTGGATATGATCATGGCCATTCTGGATGTTTCCAAAATGGAATCCGGCCAGATGGAGCTGAACATGGAAAATACGGACATCCGCAGGGTGCTTCGGCAGGCTGTGGAGGGACTGACGCCTCTGCTGAAGGAATCGGGTGTGCGCCTGAAAATCAATCTGCCCGGAGATATTCCCGAACTGCGCGCGGACAGTGAAATTCTCAGGAGAATTCTGGTCAATCTCATGGGAAACGCAATTCATTTCTCTCCGGCAGATTCCCATATCATTTTCTCCGCTCTTTCGCAGGAATCAGAGGTGCGCATTTCTGTTGCCGATCAGGGCCCCGGAATTCCCAAAGAATTCAGGGAAAAGATATTTGAAAAATTCAGACAGGCAGACAGCAGCGGCAAAAAAAAGAAATATTCCACAGGTCTGGGACTGGCTTTCTGCAAAATGGCGGTGGAGGCAATGGAAGGCCAAATCGGTGTGGACAGTGAATCGGGAAAAGGAAGCACCTTCTGGTTTGTGCTGCCGTCAGCCGGGGAAAAACGGAGGCAGGAATGAAAAAAAAAAGCATCGGAACCCTGCTGCTGTTTCTCTGTTTTGCCATGCCCCTTCATGCGAAAAAAACAGAGGAACTGCTGAAAATGGAGACAGAGGAACTCTTTGCCCTGTCTTTGGAGCAGTTGCTGGACAGGGAAATTTCCAGCGCGGGAAAGATGGCGGAAAAAGTGGGGGATATTCCGGCCAGTGTGCATATTGTCACGCGCGAAGACATTGAGAAATACGGTTACCGTACCATTGCGGAGGTTATCCGGAACATCCCCGGCTTTTACACCATTTACAACTATGATGAGGATATCGCGGGGTTTCGGGGAATATTGAATGAAAACAACATGATTGTTCTTATCAACGGCGTGGTGCAGCACAACAGTGAGATCAGCGAAATCATGATGCCGGTCGGAGCCATAGACCGCATTGAGGTGGTGCGCGGCCCCATGTCCGTGATCTATGGCAGCGGCGCATTTCTGGGCTCCATCAACATTGTCACCAATGAGATTCCCTATGGTGCGCCCCTGAGCATGATCTCCGCATCCTGCGGCAGCGCGGGCACGTACAATGTTTTTGCCAGACTGTCGGGAGAAAAAGGAGAACTGGGATACAGCCTCAACGCCTCTTTTTACAAAACAGACGGCATTGCGGAAAGTTATCAGGATATGATGAGTCCGGAACAGTATCAAAAAATCCATCCCCAGGCCCATAAACGCACGGACGGAGATTTGGAACGCAAAAACGGGAATCTGAACTTTTCCTCGGCTTACAAAGGCTTTTATGCGGATTTTCAGTATAATGAAACAGAAAGCGGGCTGTTTGAGGGAGAGCCTGCCTACAATGATGGAAGCAAAAAGGAGATTCAGACTGCCACTGCCCGGATTGGCTGGCAGTCCGATCTCACGGAAGTCTTTCATGCAGATATAAAAATGACCTGCAGCCATAATGAGATGCACGAGGAATCTGACACCTATCCTCCGGACAGATACGGATATGAAGCCCTGTACGCGTATGATGGAAAAGAGCAGCGATTTGAAACCGAACTGGATCTGGTCTGGAAACCCGCAGACAGTTTCAATATGATTTTCGGAATTTTTTACAAAAAGCTGTTTGACACATCCTATGATGCTTATTTTCCAGCCTCCCTTGCATATCAAATTTCTCCGGAGATAATTACCGGCGGATATGATATATCGGACCGGGATACCCATGCCACCTTTGCCCAGATCAATTACCGTCCCTTTGACTGTCTGAAAATCACAGCCGGAGCCCGTCTGGAACAGTATAAAAAATTTGATACGGACATTCATATCGAATACGGAAAAGATCAGGTGATAACACCCAGGAAGACCGTCTACAATGAGGATGAGAAAATCTATTTCATTCCCCGCATTGCAGTTGTATATTCACTTTCGGATCACCATATTCTCAAACTGATGTACGGAGAGGCCAACAAACCCTTTACAGCGGAAGAGGCGGATCTCACGGATATTGAAAGAGGACTGAACACAGATCTGGAACCTGAGGAAATTGAGACAATGGAACTCAATTATCTTTTTTCCCATCCGGATTTCAGTTTCAGTTTCAGTCTGTTTCGAAATGACATTCAGAATCTTCGGGTCTTCAGTTTTCAGGAAACAGAGGATGATGGGGGCGAATCAGTGTTTATCCCCATACTGGACAATTCCGGACGCATGGAAACATACGGAACCGAAGTGATACTGACTGCCCGGCCTGCCAAATATCTGGAGCTGGAACTCAGCGGAGCATATCAGCATACCGAAGACAGGACAGTGAAAAACCGGAAGATTTCCTATTCTCCCCACCTGCTGATGAAGGCCAAAATGGCATACCGGCGCAACGGCTTTACCACCAGCCTCAGCGGACTGTATGTGGATGAAATGGATCCGAATCAGCCTGACATTATGACAAAAGACAACAGAAAAGTGCAATTGGGACAGACAGCGGATGACTGTTTCATTGCGAATCTGAATCTGCGCTATGATCATGAAAAAACCGGTCTGTTCACTGCCCTGAAAATTTCCAATATTTTCGATAAAGAGGTTCGGTATCCTTATCAAAGTCTTGAAAACGGGCTGATAGACGAGAGCCGCAGTTTTCTGGCCACTGTGGGATGGAAATTCTGAAAAATGAATTATCTGCACACGCCTGGGATGCAATGAAAAAAATGGTGTCAAAGAGAAATATGATTCTGTTTTTTCCGGTTCTGCTCATTCTTCCTGCCCTGCCGGTTTATGCGGAAAGTTACGGAAAAATACCGGAAAAACTGCAGGCCGCTCTTTTTGTCAAACTTCTGGTGATGAGCAGGGAGATCAACACCGGAGAGGATATTTCCATCTATGTGGTCAATGCACCTGCGGCTGCGGCTGAACTTCGGAAGGCAGTGGGACTTTCCGTTGGGAAATCCGTCATCCGGTCTGTTGGGGAGGGCAGGGAGATTCCTCCTTTCCCGCCCTCAGTTCTGTATATCGGAGAACATGGGGACACAGATCGTCTGATCCGTTACTGTCGGGAAAACCGGGTACTCAGTGTTACCGGATATCCCGGACTGGTGAAACGGGGTGTAACGCTGGGGGTTTGCATGGACGGCGAAAAACCCGGCATTCTGCTTAATGTGACTGCATCAAAAGCAGAAAACATCACATGGAACCCCACGCTGCTGAAGATTTCAAAGCTGTACAAATGAAAATGAATTTTTGCATTCAGGAAGTTATAAAATTAACCCAGGTTGCCAGTTATAAAGAGGCTGTAACTTTAAAAACATTGTTAAAACAAAATGTTATAAATTTAATCTGTTTTTTGCATAAAAATCTGCCAGTTGAAATCATTAGGATTTTTTGTAACTGGCAACTTGGGTTAATTATTACTCAAGTTGCCAGTTATAAAGGAGTTTAATTTTTTAAAATATTGTCAAAACAAAAAGTTATAAATTTTACCTGTTTTCTGCATAAAAATCTGCCCCTTGAAATCGTTACGATTTTTTATAACTGGCAACTTGAGTTAATTATTCCAGATTTTCCAGCATCAAATAATAGTTGAGTTCTTCTTCTGTGAGAAAATCCGTTGAATTGTCAGTGATGGCTGAAAGTTCAATATCCTGTTCAGACATTTCCTGCTCTTCAAACAGGACAATCACTTTAAACCTGACATTGTCCTTTTGGGCAAATTCCTTTGGACAGTACAAATGCCCGTCCGATAAGAGTCTGCTTTCAAAACTTACTGTATTCATAATAATATCCTTTCAATTGTCCAATCAAAGACTGCATGTCCGACCCGGCAGAACGGCCTCTTGTCTTTTATTCAATACCACAATTACACAGATGTATAAAAATAACTTGTTTCAAATCCCAAAAAAATTTTGAAAAGACAGAGATTATTTTATTTCACCGGGAATCGTCTCTCCAAAATCTGTCTCAGATTCCGCTTTCTGACGGTTCAGCAGAAACAGGTTTTCATTAAAAGAACCGGTTTCACTGTATTTCCATCCATAGCACTCACACACTGCCTTATCCAGTTTTTTGTGCAGTTTGGAAAGATGGCTGGAAGGTTCTTTGAAAAATTTGTTGTACAGAACCGTTATGCTGCATTTTCGGGAAATCGCCTCTTCTGTCCTGAATGTTTCAAGTTCCCCCATTATTTCTCTTACTTTTTCTTTATGAATTTTTTTTGCATTATGCGGGAAAGGGAAAGTTTCAAAACAGGTGGTGCTGGTGTATCTGGTTCTGTCCTCCAGTGTTGATCTTTGCGCTGCCACCCAATCCAGATGCAGTTTGGAATTCAATACACCAAGAACAAAAAAATCATCACTTGCGATCACCATATTGGCCTCGCAGGGCAGAATGGAAATGTCAATGGCGCGGAAACAGGTGTATTTTGCGATTTTCGGAAGACAGAAATAACAGTTCAGACCGTTCAGGGCTTTTCGCATTCCCGGCCTTTTTTCCCCAAACTGCCACCAGTATATTTTTCTTGCTTTCCGATTGTTTGTATCTCTGACAGGTTTCACATATTTTTCAACATGCGCAAAAGGCATTTCATATCCGGCTGCCTGCTCCAATGGCATGTCATTGAAATCAATCACCCAATCAGGCTCAATTCCCGGATTCACCAAAGATTTGCCGTCCATCATGGGTTTGAGAACCTCTCTGTTTCTGGGGTCAGATTCCATCCATTTTTTTGC
Source organism: Desulfobacterales bacterium (assembly GCA_041390465.1). GTDB lineage: Bacteria > Desulfobacterota > Desulfobacteria > Desulfobacterales > Desulfococcaceae > JAABRU01. The sequence goes on from JAWKPW010000012.1 coordinate 61,308, forward strand.
GGTTTCAGCAGATACAGAAAATCCTTTCCCTGACAATTCACATCCCTGAAAAGACAGGTTGCGGTTTTCAGCAAGACGGCGGGCTCCTGTATAATCAGGTTCCGCTTTCAGGCTTGAATTGATGAATTTCACTTTTGCATCATCAAGTTTCAGTTCATCCGGAACATCTTTTCTGTTTTTCACCCAGTTCACAATGCTCACATGCACATTTGCGGTTCCGCTCCACACCTGCGTGGAAACGGCATTTGTGATGATTCCCCTGTTTTCAGTGACATATTCAAGCCCTGCCTTTCTTGTCACTCCCTGGGACACGGAATTCGTGCCCACCAGCCCGATTCTTTTCGCACTGCTGTCGTGGGCCCTGCGGAACCACAGTGCGCAGTAATCCGGCTGGCCTTTCACATCCGGAAAGGCTTCATACACTTTTTCCGCGTATTCATCCCCTCTTTCGGTGCGGAGATATCTGCCCCCGAGAAAGGGCGGATTGCCTATGACAACATCCGCTTTGGGCCACTTGCAGAAAAGCGCATCGTCTGTGACAATGTTTTTGTCAAGATCATCAAAAGGCAGGGTTCTGTCTTCAGACTCCAGTGAAAGCTGGTTCTTTTTTGCAAAGAAAATCAGTTGGTCATTGCATATCTTTTTGCCGATGGACAAAGTGACTTTTGCAAGCTCCGCAGCAAAGGGATTGCTGTCAATTCCGTAAAACTGTTTCAGTCTGATGACAGAATAAACATCCTGTATGCAGTATTTTTTGAAATTTTCGCTGATTTTTGAAAGTATTTCAATCTCAAGAGTCTTTAATTCCCTCAATGCGATACAGAGGAAATTTCCACTCCCGCAGGCCGGGTCCAATATTTTAATTTTGCCAAGTTCATCTCTTATTTTTAATAAATTCTCAAGGGTTGATGCTTTGTTTATTTTCTCAATAAACGGAGTGATGATTGCCGGTCTTACGATTTTCATTATATCTTTTTCACAGGTGTAATGCGCGCCGGTGGCATGCTGCTCCCTGGTGTCCATGCTGCATTCAAATATGTTCCCGAAAATGGCAGGCTCTGTTCTGCTCCAGTCAAACTTTGCTGTTTCCTCCAGCAGATCAAGTTCCTGCGCATTCAGTTTTATAGGACTGATTTCCCTGAATATTCCCCCGTTGAAATAATTTGCGTCCCTGAATCTGCCGTGTTCGGCTTTTTTCGGACTGTTCATCTGCCGGAAAAGAGAGGCAATCCATTCATTGGCAGACTGATTTTTCCTGCCTTCCTGCCCCAAAGCCAGAAAATAATCCGCAATGGGGAACAGACCGATGTCTTGGGAAAAAAGACAGACAGGCAGTTGAAGCACAAATTTCTGAACCTTTTTTTTGTCTTCCCCCCTGTCAATCAGTGAATGGTATATTTTCAGCAGTTTTTCAGCCGCTTCTGCCGTCACTTTTTCAACATTGTTCTCAAAAATCGGTTCAACAGGCTCTTTGGACAGAAAAGCCAGCGCGCGCCATCCGGTTTTCAGATCTTCCACTGTCAGAGAATCCAGCGGAGAATTTTGCATGAACCAGTTGAATATCAGGAAAGCGGTCAAAATTGCACAGAACAACAAAGGGGGTTTTCTTCCTGATAACTTCTGTCCCAGTATTCCCTTGGCCCGCAGGATGTGATCCGCAAGGTCTTTTCCCTTGATTTCATTTCTATGATGGCTCTGCCGGGAAAAATAAGGTCTTCAAATTTTGTGCTTTTTCCTATTTTGATCCGTTTTTCAAACCTGGGTTCCCGCATCATGGCAGTCTGCATAACCAAAGATCTGAAACAGCCGGTTTAAAAAAGTCTGTGCCTCCCCTTTTTCATAACCTTCAAGGGTTTTGGCAAATGCTGTAAAATTTTCAATTCTTTCATTTATGGATGCGTTCATGTTCCGGTCTGTTTCACTGTGTTCTGTGATTGGATATTTTTTTATGGGACAGATGGAATCGGGTATGGCAATCTTCTGAATTTCATTCTGCGGCAGATATTCCAAAAAAACGAACAGTGCCTGAATACACAGGCACTGTTTATAAGATTCTTAAAGAATAGGATTTCAGGTCTGAAACCCTCAGGGTTTTGAAAACCCCGAGGTTTTTTTTTGGAACATAAACCTGCCGGGGCCGAAAAATTGACAGTAATCGCCCCTGAAAGAATTTATCCTGCAGGTCTGGGTTCAGGCCCTCTTCCGGTTCTGTCCAGATTTTCACGGCCGGAAAAGAAAGCCTTTTCAGTTCACCGGGCCATAGGAGCTGAAATCTCTCCTCCGCCCTGCTGGAAGACCAGAGGCTTCTGGATGGGCTGACTGCCCAGATCAATTTCAAACGCGCCTGCCGGAATATTGAAGCCCGGATCACCTTTCTGGCGCAGGAAGAGACGGCTGTAGAGATCAAATTCCTCATCCAGCCAGGGCTCTGTCCAACCCAGATCCGTGAGAAAATCCCAGGAAACCGAATTGAACTGGGCTTCAGGATCACGGGTGTTGGCAAAACGGCATCCGATTTTCAGGCTCCTCCAGAGAGCAGAAGTCAAAGAAATCCCGCCCTCCGCCCGGATGCTCAGCCCCGGCCTCCTTTCGCCCTCAATCATGCCAAATGCGCCGGGCAGCCGGACAGCTTCCAGCGGAATGCCTCCCAGTTCCGCCTCTCCGGGAGAAACAATGGGCGGAGCGGGCGGTGTGGGCGGCTGGGGCGGTGGCTCCACAGGCGGGGGCCCGGATTTCATAACCTGAATGGGAACATAATCAATGTCTGTCTGGGCATTGTAATCTGCCGGAGTGCCTCCGTTGACAGGATCCCGGATGACACTGCCAGTGGGCGTCAGCAGCAGAATTGTCTCTCCGTTCGGCCCTGTGGCAAAGGTGTATCCGTTTCCATCCACACCCTCTCCGACAACACAGATGCCCGCAGCATTTTTGGAAATAAAATCCGGACTGACACCTGTATATCCTTGGTCAGTGGTTTTTACGGTGAGAATATCCGTTCCCGTATAACCGGAATTGGGGGTATAGACCAGCCCCTTGAGCAGTGCATTGACCTCATCCACCTTTCCCACAATGACAATTTGGGAGGTTCCATTGCCGGAATTGGCTGTTTTCAGGCTCAGTGTTCCATTTTCCACGGAAAGCTCCACCCGAATGTCTCCGGTTCCCGCATCCGGATCTGTCACATGGATATTGCCCTCAAAATCAATGGCAGTGTCAATGGTGGTTCCCTGTTCGCCCGGTACAGTGTTCACAGGGGGGTCGTTGACCGGCACAACAGCCACTCTGGAGGTGGCCACTGCTCCCACAGCATTTTTCACATCACTGGCTGTGACTTTGATTTCCCGCAATGTGGGATCCGGATTATTTGATTCATTGTCGAACGTGACAGTACGCAGCACCTGATCATACTGCGCCGCAGATGCCTCTCCGCTGAATTTCAGCACCAACTGCCCGGTTCCGGCTTCAATTCCGTTGGATACAATGGTAATCCCTGTTCCGGCGACATCCGCAGCCAGTGTATCCCCGTCCTTGGGGTTGGTCAGCCGGATTTCCATCCATGCAATATTATCTCCCTGTGCATCAACAATCAGGGGATTCGGATCAGTGATGTCCGCAATATGCACCGGTGTACAGTCAATCACCTCATCCGGTGTGCCGTCACCATTGGTGTCTTTCACAGTGGGCTCAATAAAATACACATTGTGATCATTGAGATAGGGCGGTGTATTGGTATCCGGTTCAACAGGCCCGACAGTTCCGTCATTCGGCCCGTCACCGCCGTCCCCGTCCGGATCCAGATCAATTTCCGGCGGTGTATTGGGCGGGATTACGATAACCGGGATCACATCCTCAATTTCCTGGGCATCCGGATCGCTCGGTGTGCCGTCATCCGGATTTTCGGGCAACTGGCCGTTTTCGTCCAGTATGGTTCTCAGATAACCGGTAAGCTGGCAGATAATCTCACCTTCCCTGAAAAATCCCGTATATCCCTGATCGTTGATCGTGAATTTTATGCCGTCTGTTCCGCTGTATCCGGCTGTCGGCGTATACGTCAGCGCTGTCAGGGTTCCTCCCGGAGCCACATCCGCGAGTTTGGCAGTTATCGTGACAGATGCGCTTCCATTGCCGTTTACACTCCCCCCGCTGCTGACAATGCGGGAAATGGCATCCTGTCCAATGGACAGGGCTCCATGATCAGCCTGAATCACCATATGGACGAATCCGGCGGACATATCCACATCCCCCAGAGAAATATTGCTGATCACTATTGATGTGTCGGAAAGCGTGGATACGGAATCCGGCATATTTGCAATGGGTGCATCATTCACCGGAACCACACTGACAACAGATTCTGTTGTCCCGCTGTTGCCGTACTCATCCACAGAAACAATATTGAATTTGCGCTGTGTCGTATTGGGTGTGTCAGAAGTGTTCTCATAAGTGACAGTATCCAGCACGTTCTTAAAGTCACTTGCCGAAGCCGTGCCTCCGCCTGCCACAGTAAGTGTCAGGGTTCCGGTCTGAGAATTGTAATTTGCCACAATATTGCTCGCGGCTGCCGTGCTGTAATGCAGAACATCCTGACCTGCAACAAAGGTGCTGTCTTTGAAACTGATGGTGACAGAGCGGATATCATCCCCTTCCGCATCCTGAATTCCATCTGCCACAGGAACCGCTGCGCAGCCTTCAATGAAGATTTCATCCACTTCACCGACTCCGGGGCCCTGATTCAGATCGATTTTGATAAGAGAAGTATCGGTCTTGGCTCCCGGAACACCGTAATTTCCCAAGTCATTCACTTCAAGTGTCACCGTATCTGTGGTGACAGGAGCGGTCACAGTGCCGTCATATTTGTAGGTCAGGGAACTGAGGGCGGCATTCACATTGGAAAGAAGACCGGTAAACACCATTCTGTTGTCATCTGTGCCGTCCCCTGTGACAAAGGTAAGCCCTGTTGTGGTGCCCAGAGAAATCTTTCCGGCATCGAGTTCCGCATCCAATGTCACCTGTACGCGCTTGTCTCCCTCTCCGCGTGCAATATCGACATCTTTTACAGATATGTCTTCAATAACCACTGTCCCGTTATTGGCTTTGTAGGGGCCGTCTGTATCCGGCATCAAAGCATCGTCTTTCCACAGTTCCGGCGCATCATTGACAGCTTTCACTTCCAACGGCACATCCACAGCGTCCTTGCTGAAGGCTGTGTCTGTGCTGGCAATGCTGTAATAGGTTCCCTCTTTTCCTGCGCTGGCTCCAGTCTGATCCCATGACTTGACAGTAAGGTAAGGCTCTGTCGCGCTGCTTGGTTCTTCCGAGTTGAAATCTGCATTGGGAATAAATCTGATTTTGTCATCAGCCGTGAGAAGCAGCGCCTTGTCTCCGCTCAGACTGCTTTCCGTGATGGTGGTCCACTGGGTGGTTCCGGCCATCTGAAACTGCCATTTTCCGTCCGAATCCCCGTCTCCGTCCATATCCGTGCTGATGTCCGTAATGGCAATGGCAATGGGAATCTCACCGCCCACATCCGGGTCTGTTATGGATTCAATGAATTCATCCACCCGGAAGCCTTCCACCTGTGCTTCGGCCGTGGGAGCATAATCATTGTCCGGATTTCCGTTGTCTTCATAAATATACACGTCATTGATTTCCGGTGCATTCGGATTGTCATTGACCGGTTTCACATTGATGACAAAGGTTTTTACCGCACTGGTGTCATCTCCGCCATACAATGTGCCGCCATCATCCTGCAGCAGAACGGAAACCACCGCTGTGCCGTAGGCATTGTCCTTCAGCGTAAAAGTCAGATTTCCGCTGGCAGCGCTCAGACCGGAATAATTCACCGGCGCAATGGAGGGCAGCACATCAAACAGTTCACTGCTGTCCACCTCATCACCATCAATTTCAACCGTGACATCCTGAACTATGAATTTCACTTTCTGGCTGGCTTCATTGTCAGGCCCGGCAATAATGTCTGTGGCAAAATCGTCAATTGTCACCAGCCCGCTGGTTCCGCTGTCCTCATCCACAGTTACCGTAACTGTGCCGTCCTCAATGCTGACTCTTTGATCCGCATCGCTGTATTCAAAATCAGGCGGATCGTTTACCGGAAGGATGGTTACATCTGTGGTAAATGTCTGGTTCTCTTCCGCAATTTTAAAATTCAGCATGGCGCTGCTGTATGTTCCGTCATTTGTGAAGGCATCCTGAGCAGGAGTGTAATTTACAGACCACCTGTGGTATTCTGTGATGGTCTGTCCTTCAATGGTAATGGGCTGATCCGTTATCCATCCGTCATAATGAACACTGGCATTTGTCAGAAGCGAAGGAAGGGTTCCGGTACGTGTGACACTGTCTGCATCCCGGCTGCCCGAATTTTCTCCGGTTCCGTAAATAAAAATACCAAACAGTCCCGGCTGATCCTCAATTGAAGTAATGGCAGTGGGAACCGCTATCTTCGTCAGCTCTCCTTCATAACCCGCAAGCAGATCAAAATTGAGGGGAGGAGCAGGATTTTCATCACCGCTATTTTCCGAGGCAGTCTCCAAATCCCAGTCACCGGAGCCGCCGGTCATGTCATCAGAGGCAAACACACGGCTATGGGTGGCCTCAGCCAGACTGTCAAGCAGAGACAGTCCTTCGCCGTTTGCCGTGCTGCATCCGTAAATATAGATATGACCGTCGTCTTTCATGGCTGCATCCAGTGCTGTCCATGCATCGGAAAAACTGTTCAGGTTTTCCGCCTTGACGGCCTCATTTCCCAGTTCAAAATAACCGGCTCCGCCATGAGACAGGATGGTCAGAGAACTGATCTCTTTTCCTTCGCTTTCCGAAAGGGCGGCAGCCCGGCCAATCACATCCTGAGCGGATTCTGCATCCGCATCATAAACAATCACTGCTGTTCCCGGTTTTGCGGCATCGGCCAGTTGCTGATAATCGGGGAGGTCATCAGAAATCAGGATAATATCCAGCGCCTGGGCAGACGCGTCCGGTTCAGCCAGAAGAGCTGCCGCACCGGCCACATCACCATGACTTTCCGCGTCACAATCCGAAACCTGGGCATTCTCCGCATTTATATTTGCCTCATGGTCGGCTGCATGATCCAGCGCCTCCCCCACAGCCGCGCCATCCAGAACAATTCTGCTTTCCAGTTTGATCAGATTCAACATGATATACCTCCCCTTTTTCAGTTGTCAGTTATCAGTTACCGGTTATCAGGTTTGGACTGTTTGCTGATAACTGATAACTGTTCCCTGAATTTTACCAGTGTGAGCTGTGGGGCGGAATCACCCACGCATCAATGCCCTGCGCTTCCAGATTCCGTGCCAGTTCTTTGGCCTGAGATTCCGCAAGTCCCAGCACACGCACCCGGTTGAAAAGTCTTCCGTTCACCCGTGTTGTGGTGATTTCCGTGTCTCTGCTGTCAAAAAGACGGCTTGCGACAGCCTTGATTTCGCTGAGTCGTTTATTGGGTCCGCCTGCTTCCGTAAAAGCTCCCATCTGCACCTTCCAGAGAAAACGGTCAGAAGCCGGCCCTGCCATGCCCGGGCTGCCTGTTCCTCTGGACACATCCTCGCCCGGCAGTACCGAGGGAGCCTCTCCCCATCCGGATACATCTTCCACATTCGCAGAGGAAGCGGGAAGATTTGATGAAGTGATGGGAGTGGTGCCTGTGTCATCCGTCACTTCCACAAAGGCATCTCTGCCCACACCGCAGATGGGACAGGTCTCAGGCGGTTCGGAGCCGGTATGGATGTAACCGCATTCCAGACATTTCCATTTTTTCAGACCGGTTGTCGGGGTGTAGTCATATCCGGTTCCCGGTCTGCCCGAGGTCAGAACCCCTTTGTCACATTCCAGCGGATCCACGCCGATGGTGACACACAGCCGTTTGTGAGCCACCAGCATGTCCACAACCGACTCGTCCCGGCGGAGTTTTGCCGCCATTTCCTCCAGATGCCGCTGGGTCACAGCCAGTTCCGGCAGACGGCCTGCCTGATTTTTGGTCTGGGCCATTTCGAAAAGATTGGTGGCCAGGGAATAGGTTTCATCCAGCAGACGGAAGCGATCCACCTTTACGGCATAGTCCAGAAGGGCCAGATGCACCTGGGTGATAACACCCACAGTGGTCATAAGGCGCTGGGCTTTGGCCATTTCCACAGATTTCTGCTGGCCTTTGTAGGCCACATAGCGGGCAGGCAGATCCAGCAGTTCCAGACCCACGCCTGCGCCGATGGTGTTCCAGTTGTTGGAAAGCAGCAGACGGTTGTCCTCATAATGGGTTCCGGCAAAAATGCTGATGCCCGGAAACATGGCCAGAATCTTGTTTTTGGCTTCCTCTTTCTGGATCATCACTTCCAGATCGCTGATAAACAGTTCAGGCCGGTGCAGCAGCGCGTATTCCTCAAGTCTGTCAATATCCAGTTCCTTGGTATGGGGCAGAGCCGAGATAATGGGTTTGATGGGCGGTCTGGCAAGGGTGAACTGGACATTCTGGTTCAGTCCCATCAACTGTGCCAGTTCCAGTCTTTCCTTGGACAGATTGGACTGCAACTGCCGGATGGTCAGTTCCAGTTCCTTGAGCCGCATTTCCGCATCTTTTGCAGCCATGGCATCAATGCTCCCCGCGCCCATGGCTCTCTCCATATTTGCTTTCACCTTCTTCAGGTTGTCTTCCACCACATGAACATAGTCCAGAGCATCTTCCACAGCCGCGGCATGCCAGTAGGCACGCGTCACATCCAGAGCCAGATTCTGGGACTGCCGGATACGCTGCTGTTTCAGCACCTCTTCCTTGAGCTCCATCTCGCCTGCCCGGACATAGGCCATCATGGTATCCAGCACATTCCAGGTAAGAACCAGGTTGGCCCACCAGTTCTCCTTGAGTTCCGAAACCGTGTAATCCGGCTGATCCTGATCAATGAGCCAGTTGTACACATCACTTTTTCTGAGAACATCCCGGCGCCGCCATGAGGCATCAGCCTTGAGACTGGGCAGCATGCCAAGTTTTTCCACCATGGTTGACTCTTTGGCAATTTCTTCCTTGAGCCGCTGGACCCGAAGTTCCAGGTTGTTTTCCAGCGCATAGCGGATGGCATCCTCCAGGGTCAGCGCGCTCTCGCCGAAATTGCCGTATTTCATGGCCGGCTTGATCATTTCCACATCTTTTCTCGCGTTTTCTTCCCTCTGTCTGTCCATTTCCTGCGGCGAAGGCACTGTGGAGCAGCCCGTCACCGTTAACAGAATGGTGCAAAAAAGCAGAAAAGTTTTCTGCAACCCTGTCCGCAGAATTCCCCAGTGCAAATTTTTTTTCTCACCCATAGATTCTCTCCGTTCTCCATCCTGCATTGTGGTTTACGGTTTACAAACATGCTGCTTTTGCAGGGGACAGGTTCTGAACCTTCCCTTTTTGTTTCATAAACCGCCTGTTACCCTCTTATGTCCCGTGACGTGTGCAAAAAATCATCCTTCCGGCATGGGCAGGTTTGTCTCCTGATTTTGCAGAACCTGCCCCTGCATTCCTTACCTATTCAAAACACCTTCACTTGTCAAGTAAATTTATGACAGCGAAGCAGAGTATAAACCTTGTAAAATCAGCAATTGGGGAAAAAGCTGTACGCAGAGGGAGGATTTTCCTGCCGTGACCTGCCCCTTTTTCCCCGGTTTTTGTCAGTACATTCCCCATGTTCCCTCCCGGTAGTACGGGTACAGAACCGGGCTGATCTGGGTATTGATTTTTATTTCTTCCATTTCTTTTGCATCCAGAACCCCCTTGCCGAAATGCACCATGGAAATCACCGCATCCCGGCTGAGGAAACGGGTTTCAATATCCGAACAATCTGTTTTCATAAGCATGGCTTTAAGATTTCTGTCTCCCGCATCCTCTGCTTTTACACCCAGAATCCAGCCCCATTCTCCCATGGTGGGAATCTGGTTGTGATAAGGAAGAACCGAAAAACCCGCAGCCTCCACGGTGCGGATCAGACACAGAAAAGCCTTTCGGGAAAAATACGGGCTGGTGGCCTGGGTGACAAAAACGCCTCCCTTTGTCAGATGATGCCGCGCCAGAGTGTAAAACTCCACCGAATACACGTGCATAAGATCCGCTGAATCCGGATCCGGCAGATCCGCTATGATCACGCCGTACAACTGAGAGGTCTCCTGTATGAACTTCACCGCATCCCGGTTGATTATCCTGACTTTGGGATCATTCATGCTTCCGCTGTTGATGCGGGTGAGCACGGGATGTGTGCGTGCAAGATCCGTCATAACCGGATCCATATCCACAAGGGTGACTGAGCGGACATCTTTGTATTTCAGCACTTCCCGCAGCGCCAGTCCGTCTCCTCCGCCAATAATCAGAACATGCTCTGCATTGTGGGAAAGTTTCATGGCCGGATGCACCAGCGGCTCATGGTATTTTTCCTCATCAAAGGTGGAAAACTGCTGCTGACCGTTGATATAGAGCCAGTACCAGTCCTTCCACTGGGTCATGACAATTTTCTGATACGCGGTCTGCGCGGAATATATGATTTTGTCCCTGTATTTCCGCTGTTCCCCGTACAGGATAATCGGTTTTGCGAGAAAAGCCAGGCAGAGGAGAAAGAGCAGAGCCGCAGAAAACAGTGTCAGCAGAAGTTTTCTGTTTTTGATCAGAAAGAAAAAATACCGCAGAATCAGGGAAGCTGCCAGAAAATTGACCGCTCCCAGAACAATTGGCGTATAGGTCAGTCCCAGATAAGGCAGAGCCACAAAGGCAAAAACCATGCCTCCCAGCAGGGAGCCGTAATAATCCTTTTCCAGTATGCCGGAAATATTGATCCGCAGTTCCTCATATTCTCCGTTGATGCGCGTGACCAGAGGAATCTCAAAACCGATGAGGTTTCCGATGACAAAAGCCAGAAGATACACCAGCAACTGCGTATATTCGGTATATGCGGCCACACTGTAGACCAGAGCTGAGGATGCCGCGCACAGAACCGAAAGCGCAAATTCAGTGATGATGAAGGTGTCCAGCAGATTTTCATGGAAAAAGCGGCTGATACGGCTGCCGGTTCCCATGGCAAAGAGCATGAGGGACATGACAATGGTCCACTGAAAAACCGCATTGCCCGCAAGATAGGCAGCCAGGGTGGAAAGGACAAATTCCGCAATGATTCCCGCGCATCCTGTGGCAAAAACGGCTGTTTTCAGAACAAACCCGAGCCGGGAGGTATCAGATGCACCAGCAGATGACAAAAGCTGCTCCGATATAGGAAAGTGCCTCGATATAGGCGGCTCCGACATTGGGTTTTTCCTGTCTGGCGATTTCATCTGTGAGCTTCACTGTGGGCAGCAGCACTTTGTCTGTCAGAAAACGCACAGGAGGAAGCATAAGCAGTCCGGAAAGGGAGATGATGGCAAACTCCGGCAGATCATCCGCCCAGGAATGAAAATCCCTGGATGCCGCAAGTCCCACAATCACGCCCACAGCCACCAGTGCCCCGGCAAAACTGACCCCTGCGGCAATATTGTCCTTTTCGATTTCCTCATGGATGCTGTAGGGAACCATCAGACTGTAGACCCGTCCGGCCAGCATGAGCATAACCTGACCGATGCCCCAGAAGGCAATGGCTGTCCAGATATTGCCGCCCTCACCTGTCACAGAGCCGAAAATGACCAGTCCGGAAGCCACACAGATGCCAAAGATGACAACACCTGTTCCCGGATTCTGATCCCGAATCAGCTCCTCGCTGGTTTTGAATTTGTACAAAATGATTTTGTCACACAGCAGCCAGGAGATATTGAGAAGAATGATGGACAGAAAACCGTAAAGAAACAGATCAATGAGGTCATCAGCAATGCCAAGTCCGGGCCCGTTGAGTGCGCCGCCAATGGCCAGCACCAGACCGAAATAATATCCGCCCACAGCAAGGGCCAGCGCGGGATTGTCCCTCTGCACCAGTTCATGGGTCAGATCATATTCCCGGTGAATCAGACTGTTGACCACTTTGCCGATGAAGAACACAAGGTAAAAGGCTGCAATGAGAACTGCCGCTGTAAGCAGAGAATCAAGATTCATGTTTTTTTCTCCTGTCTATTTTCCGCTGCTCCCGGATCTGCCCCGGAAACCTGCTGTCTTTGTCCGTCCCACGCGGCTGGCCACCTTTTGTGAAAAAGAAGCTTTTTTGGCAGTTTGTTTTGCCATGCGCCGGGCAAAAAAATCCGGTTTGCTTTTCTTTGTGAAGGCTCCGTTCGTGCCGTACTGGTTTTCGGAACCGTAATAGGGGATTTTTCTGGACAGGGAATGCTTGTAACTGTCGTAGTGTCTGCGGTGTATGGGGGAATGAAGGTCAATATCCAGTTCCCCGAAAAGCGGAATTCCGGGGTTGAATCCCCAAATCTGACCGCCCAGTCCGTCACTCTGCCACTGTCCGTAACGGGGATTCCCCACATACTGATAGACAAGCGGAACCGCAGACTCCAGAAGGTTCCCGTCCCTTCTGCCCGCGATAACCATGCCCAGGAAGTTCTCATTGGCCCGGTAAAAATTTTCCGGAACCGTGAACCAGCCTTTGTCCACCGCCGTATCAGCCTGAACCAGCCGGTAGCGATGGGAATAGTCTTTGAAAAAATTTCCTTCTTCCTTCATATCCTCCAGAACAATGGAATAGTCCGGAACATGGGCAAGGGATCTTTGAATTTCCCTGACAGGAAGTTCCTCTCTGCCGCAGCCCCAGAAAAAAAGGGCAGTCCACAGCACTGTGGCGGCAAAGAGCGGTCTTTTTCCTCCATGATACCTGTGAAACAAATTCATGGGCATCTCCTGTTGCATTTTTTCAAGGTGAATGCCATCAGAAAGGCTTTCCTGAAAAAGCAGTGAAATCCAGGCGGATTCCGCCTCTCAGAGGGCAGATCGGCAAATCCTTTTTTTGTATATCTTTATTTTTATCGCAATCTGCGGAAAAATGCAAGAAAGAGAAAATGTTTTTGAAAAAAACAGGAAAATGTGCAGTGCAGAATCATGGGACACTGTCATACCAATTCTCCATTGATCTGAAACACAAGTTTTTCAGAAAAACCGGATTTTTCCGAAAAATCCGGTTTTTTGAACACACGGAAACCTCTTTTTTTCCTGCTTGCAAGTATCTTTTCAATGGAGAATTGGTATCATTGGGTTAAGGGCAGAGACGCAGCTGACCTGCGGTTTGAGGCAGGTCTGTGTTTCTGCCCGAAAAAAATCTGAGGGTTTTCAAAACCCTCAGATTTTGCAGCAGACTGTTTTGATCCTTCCGTTTTTGTTCATAATTCTGATTCAGAAAAGGGATGCCCCCTGTGCCCGGAAAAGAATCAGGACAGTGATCACCGCCCCTGTTGTCAGAAGCATCAGCATTTGTTCGGAACTGAATTTTCTCACCGGATTATTCTTTGTCCAGTCCGAAGGCCGTGTGCAGCGCTCGGACGGCAAGCTCCGCGTACTTTTCCGTAATTACGCAGGAGATGTGAATCTCTGAGGTGCTGATCATGCGGATGTTGATGTTTTCCGCAGCCAGAGTGGAAAACATCTTCACAGCCACACCCGCATGGTTTTTCATGCCCACGCCCACAACTGAAACCTTGGCAATGCCTTTGTCGCCATGAACCTCTTTGGCCCCAAGTTCTTTGGCCACCTTCTCTTCAATTTCCAGAGCCCGATCCAGATCGATTTTGGGAACCGTGAACGCGATGTCATTGGTTCCGTTTTTGGGAGCGGACTGGATAATCATATCCACCACAATGCCGGCATCTGCAATGGGGGTCAGCACTTTGGCCGCAACCCCCGGCTGATCCGGAACGCCTTTGATGACGATCCGGGCATCGTTTTTGCTGCAGGTGATGCCGGACACCACCAGTCTTTCCATATCTGTATATTCATTGACAACCATTGTTCCCTCCTCCTCGGAAAATGATGAACGCACATGCACAGGCACGTTGAATTTTTTGGCAAACTCCACAGAGCGGATTTGCAGCACCTTGGCTCCCAGGCTGGCCATTTCCAGCATTTCGTCATAGGTGATTTTGCTCATCTTTCGGGCTTTGGCGCAGATATTGGGATCTGTGGTGTAAACCCCGTCCACATCCGTGTAGATTTCACAAACATCCGCATTGATGGCCGCAGCAATGGCCACGGCCGATGTGTCGGATCCGCCCCGTCCCAGAGTGGTGATATTGCCTCCGGGATCCATGCCCTGGAATCCGGCCACCACAACAATTTTCCGGTTTTCCACCAGATCCTTGATCCACCTGGCCCCCACTTCATTGATACGGGCATTGCCGTACGCGCAGTCTGTGCGCACCTCAGCCTGAAAACCCATGAGGGACTGCGCTGGATAATTCATGGAAATCAGGGTCATGGCCAGCAAAGCCGATGTGGTCTGCTCGCCTGTGGCCAGAAGAACATCCAACTCCCGTCTGTCCGGCCGTTTTGAAATTTCCTGTGCCATTCCAATGAGTTTGTCCGTAACCCCGGACATGGCGGACAGAATGACCACCACATCATTTCCCTGATCAAAGGTTCGGGCCACCCGTTTTGCCACATTCTGTATGCGCTCGATATTTGCGACCGATGTGCCGCCGTATTTCTGTACAATTAAAGCCATTGCTGCTCCTTCAGTTTTTTTTCCACATCATGCAGCAGGTTCTCTTCCGAATGCCCCTTCGGATCGAATGTGATGCTGCGTATATTATCATCCAATATTTCAAGATGAATGGCAAGATAATCTTTCAGTTCCCCACTGTAAAGTCTGTCAGCCCATTCCATGACGACAACCGCATCCTCCCTGAAGATGTCATACAGGCCGATGTCCTCAAAGTCCGCATTGTTTTCCAGCCGCCAGAGATCAATATGAAAAAGGGTGCAGCGTCCCGGATATTCATGGATCAGGGTATAGGTGGGGCTGGTGACAGCATATTCTGCCGGGACATCCAGCCCCTGCGCCAGTCCCCGGACAAACGCGGTTTTGCCGCTGCCCATTTCTCCTGTCATCGCGATCACAGTGCCGGGTTTCACGAGCCTTCCGATGATTTCTCCCAGTGCCGAGGTCTGCTCCGGAGATTGGGTTTGTATTTGTATCATATTCAAAATCAATCGCTTATATGTAAAAAACAAAGAATATCCTGTTTATTTTTGCCATTTTTATGATATTGCATGAAAAAAAACAAGCAGTTTTCTTCACAGCCCGGTATATGCCGGAAATACCCATCTGCAGGATGATATTTTTCATCCGTCTGATGATTCTGCTGATTCTGCAAAAAGTCAAAAACTCCGTCACTCCGGAAAATGCATGAGTCAGAACCATCTGAAAATACAGGATTCCGGCTTTCAACGGAATGACAGCAAATCTGAAATTCGGACTTTTTTTCAGGTTCATCACATTTGGATAAGGGAATTTTTGGGATTCACATTTTTTTGCCATCCCTTTGGAGAAAATAATGTTATGCCACCCGGAGGACATTCAGCTTGACAAGACAAACTTTACAGCATATTCTCCAAACATGGTTAAAATCGCTAATTTTCCGTATGTTTTCATGCATAATTTTTTCTGAAATCCGATTTGTCTGAAAAAAACAACTTTTTTATACACAATAATTTTCGTCTGCCCGGTTTTATGCCGGGACCAGTTGGAATAAAAACATAATACTCAAAAAGTCAGGAGGAAAACATGAAGTTCAGTGCAAGAAATGTGTTTCGGGGAAAGATTGTATCTCTGAAAAAAGGGCCGGTGAATTCGGAAGTGATAATCAAGACTTCGGAAGGACTGGAAATTGTCTCCACAATAACAACCGAGTCTGCGGAACGTATGGGCTTGGCAAACGGGAGCGATGCAACCGCCCTGATCAAGGCAACGCAGGTGATGCTTGTGTCAGAATAAAAAAACCGGAATCCGGAAGTAAGACAGATGGTTTTTTTGTTGCCTCCTTCCTTTCGGGAAGGAGGCTTTTTTTGCTGCCCCGTCCGGAAATCCCCATAAAACAGGAGGGATTTAAAGGGAAAGTTTGGCACTCGTTTTTTCAGTGGGGGGTTCTTGCATGACAAAATATTATTATACAATATTGTTTCTTAAAATATTAAAAATTACATAAATGAAATATCCGGACAATCGGCGGAGATATGTTTTTTTGATTCAGAAAAAAATCAGAATTGGATAATCCCCTGAATCATAAAAAAGTCAGACAGTCATCCCCGTTTTTTTTCCGCATTGGCACGGAATTTGTTTATTCTTTCACAGATTCCTGCTTTACGGCAAAGGTTCTTTATGGTATAAAATGTAAATATAATATTTTTATAACAGAAGATTACCGGATATTACCGAAAATAACCACATCGCCTCCGGACAGGGAATGGACAAACAGCAGTATCAGGAGAAAACATGGTTCCCGCGCAGTTGAATCTTGCACCTTTGTGGCTGACCCTGAAAGTGGCCTCTTTTGCCACGGCAGCGGCTCTTTTCGCGGGTGTGGGGCTGGGTTTTCTGCTTGCCAGAAAACAGATATGGGGACGGGACTGGCTGGATGCAATCCTGGCCCTGCCTCTGGTGCTTCCGCCCACAGTGCTGGGCTATTACCTGATTGTGCTGCTCGGACGAAGGGGCTGGATCGGTTCCTGGCTGCGGGAAAGTTTTGGCATATCCCTGATTTTCACATGGCAGGGTGCTGTGATTGCCTCTGCCATCGTCTCCCTGCCGCTGGTGTTCAAATCCGCGCGTTCCGCGTTTGAGGCAGTGGATGCAAATCTTGAAAATGCGGCCCGCACTCTGGGATCATCTGAGACAGGTGTATTTCTCAGGGTTTCCCTGCCCCTGGCATTTCCCGGCATACTGGCCGGAACCATGCTGGCCTTTGCCCGCGCCATGGGGGAATTCGGCGCAACCCTGATGGTGGCCGGAAATCTGCCCGGAAAAACCCAGACCCTTTCCATGGCCGTCTATGATGCGGTGCAGGCCGGAAATGATCAGCTTGCCACCATCCTTGTGCTGATTACCTCCTCGGTGTGCGTGCTGATTCTTTTTGCTTCAGGAAAACTGCTGAAAAAGGATGGGATCTGAATTTCCATATTTGGAGAAAAAAAACAAAACCCGGAATCCGGATTTCCGGAACGAAAAGGAGAAGACAAATGAAAAAGGCAAAAGAGTTCCTGCTGGCTGTATTGGCTGTCTTTCTGATTCCCTGCCTTGCGTGCGGGGCTGAGGAAATCACTGTATCTGCTGCGGCCAGCCTGACCAATGCCATGACAAAGGCCGGGCAGTCTTTTGAAAAAGCCAACCCGGATATAAAGGTGATATTCAATTTTGCATCTTCCGGTGCTCTGCAGCAGCAGATAAGCAACGGCGCACCTGTGGATGTGTTTGCATCCGCAGATCAGAAAACAATGGACATGCTTGAGGCGGAAAAACTGATACTGCCCCAAACCCGGAAGAATTTTGTCAAAAACACACTGGTGCTGGCTGCTCCCGCAGACGCTGCTCTGACGGTGAAATCGCCGGAGGATCTGAAGCAGAGCGGAATAAAGAAGATCGCTCTGGGAAATCCGGAAACCGTGCCTGCGGGAAGATATGCCCGTGAATCCCTGACAGGGTATGGGCTGTGGGATGTGCTGGCAGACAGATTCATTTATGCAAATTCCGTGCGACAGGTTCTGGATTATCTCATACGCGGCGAGGTGGATACAGGATTTGTCTATTCCACAGATGCGGTTGTGGGAGGTGACAGAATCAAAGTGCTGCTGGAAATGGGAAAACACAAACCCATCATCTACCCCATTGCCCTTGTGTCTGCAAGCGGAAAAAAGGAAACAGGTCTGCGTTTTACGGATTTTATCCTCAGCGATGCGGGACAGGCCGTATTTGCGGAATTCGGTTTCAGCAGGCCGGAATAGCAGCAGATCCGCAGACTGTTGGTTATTCAAAAAAATCAGATGGTTTTTGTGCAAAATCCTCTGTGTTCTCTGTGAAAGCTCTGTGAACTCTGTGGGAAACAAAAAAACCTGTACCGTCGTGCATTTTTGTTTCCCACAGAGAAAAAGAAAGTCCCTTATGGAAATTCAGATCAGCATCAGAAAAAAGCTGGTGTCCCGCGGACGGCATTTCACACTGGAATCCGCTTTTGTCTCCGAAGAAAAATTCGTTGTGCTTTTCGGCCCATCAGGCTCCGGAAAAACCCTGACACTGAAAGCGGTTGCCGGACTGCTCCGGCCTGACGGAGGCAGGATTGCGGTCGGCTCCCGTGTGCTGTTTGATTCGGAAAAAAGGATTGACATGCCGGCCCGTCTTCGGGGAATCGGCTATCTGTTTCAGGATTATGCCCTGTTTCCCCATCTCAATGTGGCGGAAAATGTTGGATTTGGCCTGAAAAAACGATGGCAGTGGTGTCTTTGTGCCCAGGATCAGAAACGGGTGGAGGAATTTCTGGAAATTTTTGAAATCCTTCCCCTTGCCAAAGCCTGGCCCCGCGATCTTTCCGGAGGCCAGCGGCAGCGGGTGGCTTTGGCACGGGCTTTGATCTGCAAACCGGATCTGCTGCTTCTGGACGAACCTTTTTCCGCTCTGGATCCCCTGCTCCGGGGAAGACTGCGAAACGGACTGCTGGAAATTCAGTCCCGGTTTCAGGTTCCTGTGATTATGATCACCCATGATCCGGAAGACATTGACGCATTTGCCGAAACTCTGGTTGTATATGAAACCGGTCAGGTGCGCCATATTTCCCCTTTTTACAGACAGACAAAAAAGGACATCCCCGCAGAATGCTTTCTGCAAAACCTGCGCAACTGTCCGGCCTGATTTTTTTGTTCCTGTTTGTGCGGATTGCAGCGCAACGGTTTGAAGCAGCGCAGACACTGCGGATCAAATTTCAGGATAAGCATTTTGTTTCAGTTACATCTCCCGCATCAACGCCGGATTCACACCCATACGGCAAATATCTGCTTGTCCCCAAACACAATATGTTCCTGCTTATATTCCTTTTTTCTGCTGAAATCATAAATCAGCAGATACCCCTGTTTCAGGGAATACATGTCAAGATAAGCACTCAACTGCCGCAGTCCTTCCTGATGGGCTTTTGCGCCGTACCAGCGTTTGAATTCCAGCACAGCGTCTGCTTTGGTGTGTGATGACAATATCCATCCTGCGCTCATCCCCAGCATTCGGCTCCTTGAATTCAAATCCCCCCAGCAGCAGGATTGCATTTTTTTACATTTTTTTAACCACAAGGTTCACAAGGTGTTTCACAAGGGACACAGGGTTTTCTCCGTGCACTTTGTGCATTCTCTGTGTCCTTTGTGGTTAAAAAAGGCATCCCGGCACGCACAGTCCGGTGTCGTTGAATTTTTTGCGCATGGGAATTGTTTCCTTTCCGCCCTGTCCGCGGCTGCTATGTCCCTCAGCAGCAAGATTACATTTTTTTAACCACAAGGTTCACAAGGTGTTTCACAAGGGACACAAGGTTTTCTCCGTGCACTTTGTGCATTCCTTGTGTCCTTTGTGGTTAAAAATGCACATGGCATTTCATGAATAATGGCAAATTTTGCATCAGAAAGCAAGAAGATATGCAATGACAAGTCAGGCAGTTGCCGGAATCCCCTTTTTATCGGTCTGGCTTATCTGCCATTGACCTTATGAAAGAATTGTGCGATAAACCACAGTATTTTTTTATTTCAGGAGAAAAACTTGGCACATTCTTTCACTCTTGTCTCAAAATCGGAAAACACAAAGGCACGTGCAGGCAAACTGGAACTGCTTCACGGCACAGTGCATACGCCCATATTCATGCCGGTGGGAACTTTGGGGACTGTCAAGGCCCTGTCCCCGGAGGAACTCAAAGACGCCGGCGCGCAGATTATTCTGGGCAACACCTATCACCTGTACCTGCGTCCCGGAACAGAAGTCATTGATCTTTTTTCCGGACTTCACAGATTTATGAACTGGGATCGCCCCATTCTCACCGACAGCGGCGGATTTCAGGTCTTTTCCCTTGCCAAACTCACGAAAATCACAGAAGAAGGGGCAAATTTTCAGTCCCATATTGACGGTTCCCGGCATCTGCTCACACCGGAAAAATCTGTGGAAGTGCAGATTTGTCTGGATTCGGACATTCTCATGTGTCTGGATCAGTGCATTCCGTATCCGGCAGAGGAAAAGCAGGCCAAAGATGCGCTGGAACTGACCACCCGATGGGCGCGGCGGTGCAAAAAGACCTGGGAGGAAAAAACCGGGCGGAAAAATGCTCTGTTCGGCATTGTGCAGGGCGGAATGTATGAGAATCTGCGCAGGCAGTCCGCAGAGCAGTTGGGGGAGATGGATTTTCCCGGATATGCGCTGGGCGGACTGAGTGTGGGGGAGCCAAAGGAAATGATGTATGATGTGGCGGAATATGCGCTGCCCCTGCTGCCCGATGACAAACCCAAATACATTATGGGAGTGGGTACTCCCGAAGATCTGGTGGAACTCACGGCGCGGGGCGCGGATATGTTTGACTGTGTCATGCCCAGCCGCAATGCGCGCAACGCGCAGTTGTTCACCCCTTGCGGAACCCTGAATATCACCAATGCCCGTTTCCGCAGTGATACCGGCCCGGTGGACAGCAACTGCAACTGCTATACCTGCCGGAACTATTCCAGAGCCTATCTGCGGCATCTGTACCTGTCCAGAGAACTGCTTTCCTACCGGCTCAACACCATTCACAATATTCACTATTACCTGAATCTGATGAAAGACATGCGGGAGGCCATCTGTGCAGGTGAATTTGAGCATTTCCGGAAAAAATTTCATGCGGATTTGAAAGAAGGCAAAAACAATGAGCATTGAACTCTGGGCTGCCTTTTCCCTGGCTGCGGCAGTGATTCTGATTATACCCGGGCCGACCATCATTCTGGTGGTCAGTCAGGCCATTGTGCATGGCAGAAAATCTGTCGTTCCCCTTGTCATCGGTGTCATGTGCGGAGATTTTGCGGCCATGACGCTCTCCCTGCTGGGGTTGGGAGCGATTCTGTCTGTATCTGTCACGCTTTTTGCCATACTCAAATGGACTGGCGTGGGCTATCTGTTTTATCTGGGGATCCGGCTGTGGCGATCCGATCCGGAAAAAGCCAAAACCGCTTTGTCTGATGGAACCGTTTCCGGCAGATCCCT